>CAZLBP010000003.1:160506-167780 GCA_964557855.1 uncultured Ignavibacteriales bacterium
TGACCCGACACGCAACCACCTGCTATACGAAAAACTTGTGCCGAACGGGTCTTCAGACCCGCCGGAACGTTTTACATACCCAACATCCGCTTCATATTCATCGCGTTACTCGCAGCCTGACCCTCGTAGCAGTTGTTGAAGAAGACGTACGCCGCCTTCACTTTCCGCTTCGCGCTCAGATTCTTAAGCTTCTCCCACCACTCTTCCAACTCTTTGGGGGAATAGTCGTAGTCATACCGCAGCGGCCCGCCGTCCCACCACTGCTGCACGTTCCGACCGTGCAGGCGGATATAGGCCGTGTCGGTGGTCGCGAACAGATCCGGATCCAACAGTCCCGGCAATGGCGGTTCATCGACACAAACATAGCCGATATTCTCCGCCCGCAACCGATCGTACATATGGCGGTTGACCCAGCTCCGATAGCGGAATTCGACGAACAGTCTGTGCGGCTGCAGAGCCTGATTGCATAAACAGACATAATCGAGAGCATTCTGATTGAACTTGAATGAATACGGAAATTGAGCCAGCAAACCGGACAGCTTGCCGGAATCCGCCAACGGCTCCAGCGCCCGGAGATACTGGTCCCGGTCTGACTCGAGGTTCTGCCGCTGATGGGTGAATGACTGCGGCACTTTGACGGTGAAGTCGAATCCGGGGGGCGCCTTCCTGGCGATATTATCCATAATGACCGGATGCGGGATGCGGTAATAGGTCGAGTTAATTTCGACCGTAGTGAAGTACTTGACATAATGATCCAGCATCTTGCCTTTGTCGATATCACGGGGATAGAATGCCCCGCGCCAATCCTCGAAACTGTATCCCGATGTGCCTATGCGGATTTCCATGCGCCGCTCAACCAATCTCCATGTCGATATTAAAGGCGGGTGCAGACGGTATGTCTGCTATCCACTTGATGTGTTTTTGAGTAACACATTCCAGTCAACAAATCAATCAGAAAAGAAACAATGGCCACCCTGCTCCTGGGCCTGTTGAAAGACCCTGGTTGCTGTTGTGTCTGGTCTTGAGCCCGCGTCAGCGGGATTGTGACCCGACACCTGACTCGTTGGCAAGCAAGAGCGGCAGGTCACACGACTCCACTGACGTGGATTCGCAAGACCCGCCGCAACTGCCACATGAAACGGCCACCCTGCTCCAGCAGAGTGGCCGTAGTGCTCTTAAGATCGAACGCGATTGTCTCAACACGGAGGCGGAGCGGGGCCGCCACGGAAGAGATAATCTACGAGATAGGAGAGATCCGCCACGTCGATCGGACCACCCGCGCCGGTGATACCGTCAACGTTGCCCTGCTCCAAACAGGGCGGCGCCGGACCACCGCGGAACAGGTAGTCGACGAGATAGGATAGGTCGGCCACATCAATCGGGCCGCCCGCTCCAACAACATCATCGACATTCCCTCGAACTGTGCAGCAAGACGTGGTCGAGTCGACACCATCACAGTCCTGATCGATGCCGTCATCCGGAATCTCGGGTGCGCCGGGATAGATGGAGCCGTCGGTATCATCGCAGTCCGTGCTGTCGGCAACCAGCCCACAGGAAGGACAAGAACCGGACGGACAGATCAGTGGACTAGCGGGATCGCCGTACGTATCGCTGTCAGTATCCGGATAACAAGTGACCGCGTCTGTACCGCTACAGTCCTGATCGATGCCGTCATCCGGAATCTCTGTCGCACCCGGATTTATACCGGCATCGGTGTCATCGCAGTCCGTATTGTCGGCTACCAGGCCACAGGATGAACAGGAACCGGTAGGACAAATGATCATGTTGGCCGGGTCACCGTACGTATCACTGTCGGAGTCGACATAGCACGTCACGGCATCGAAGCCGTTACAATCCTGGTCGATGCCGTCATCCGGAATCTCAGGAGCGCCGGGATAAATGGAAGGATTAGTGTCATCACAATCGACACTCGCCGGGAACAAGTCACCATCGGCATCGGGATCTTTGGTGAAATCGAAGTATACATCTTGATCAGCGCCGTTGCGGCCGTCATTCCAGACGAAGGCAAAACCGTTGGCCGGATTGAAGTCGGCGTTGAGATAGTCACCGATATATAATTCGCCCGGGACAACCGGTCCCGGCGGGAGAGTCGAAGCGGCGGGGGTCGGCCCGGCATCACTGACTATGCCGTCGGTCCAGGTCATACCGCAGTCGGTCGAGAATGAAGCCCATGTCTCGACCCCGACAGTCGGGGCGCGGCGGCGATCATAGTAAATGACACAGATTTCGCCGGTCGCTATATCGACTTCAACCGAAGGCGCCCACTGATCGGCCATATTGCCGATTGGATCCTGATTAATGCGAATGGGCGGCATTGGCCAGGTCAGACCGCCATCGGGACTGGAAGTATAGAATATGTCGGCGTCACCGCCGGGTCCCGCGCCGGCCCACACCAGATGTAGTGTCCCCGGACATAGCGGACCATTGTCATGAACCAGCGACACGCTACTGCCGGCAATCACGGGAGGTCCGCCCGGCAAATAGGGCGTAATCGGGGCAAACGGGAGCGGCAGCAACAAGGGTCCGGCGCCACCGGTCAAAGCGCCGAAAACAGGGGGCGCGGCGGCGGCCGGAGCCGGGTCGGCATCGACCCAGATGCCGGCGCCGTCAGCCCAGGCCACCCAGGTCCCGCCGGGCGGGATAACCGCTGTACCGGCCGGACCGCAGACTTCGACCGCGGGACGATGCATTTGATGGCTCGGAGATATCACCGGCAACGGCCCCGGTGTCAACAAGACGGGCGGATGGAAGGCCGGGAAGGCAAACGGGGGGCCGACCCCCGGGTCATGTGTGTAGGCATACCAGATGTTGTAGACATCAGCCGGGTCGTTGTAAATGTTGCCGTCGCCGTTCGGGTCGCCGTCACCACCTTCGATGTACTCGATCCAGGAAAGATGTGCTGCGCCCACGCCGGGCGGCGGGTTGAACGGCCAGTCATCGACTTTGACAAAAGGAAAATCCACCCAGTTGATACCCGGTGCTCCCGCCATTATAGCACCGGTTGGCGATGGCGCTGGAAACGGAGCCCCGCCTCCGGGAGAAGCATTCATGAGAATGCCGCTTCCACCGAAATAGGGCGGCCAGCCGGCAGTCGTGTGACCGGTGGCGGCATAATAATACAGTCCGAACGGTGAGGCAGAAATGGTTGGATTCCATTCCGAAACAAAGGGCGCCGTCGGTGGAATCGTCCCCAGATTGACCCAAGAACCAGGAGCGCCGCCGGCCGGTGAAAAGGAATGCCCGACCAGTTGCGCCGAGGCGCCCGGGGCGACGAATTCCGTATATACGGAATAAACCTCTGCCGGGATCACCTCACTCCAGGCGGCGGATGGATTCAGATGCTCGACCGGCCCCGGCGCACCCGGATGCACGAATGCATTGGGCAGGGCCTGAACCGACCCGAACGTAAAACCAATTGTCAGGAGCAACCCGGCGCATAGTAGTCCGGTAGTTGCAGTTCTCAGTTGTGGAATCATGTTTCTCCTTTCTGCGGATTGCCTGGTCTACAGAGACTCGATATAGTTATCTAACCGGGACCTGTTGCTACTTAGTAAAGTGTTCTGCGTTCGTTGTTACTATTGGTGAGGTCATCTCACCCTGATCATGACTAAATGTAACTAATTATCTTTGTTGTGTCAACGGTGTTTCTTGAGGAATCCACTACTCAATCTGTAGACCGACTGAATAGCAAACTTTTTGAGCCAACCCCTTGTTGTTCTAGTTCGGGAATCTGAGTTTCGACTCGACGAGATGTCCGGTCCCGACCTGTTGTTGGCCTCGGCCTCTGTTAGTGTGTCAGCCGCAGAAAATCAGACAGCAGGAATTCCACTCGGCCGATAAACGTCGACATGCGTGACATGACCGTGTAGCCGAATGTGGTGCCGAAAAACGCCATGAGGAAGTACGTGCCGATTTTGGCGGAGATGCCCATGGCGCCCTTATGCTCACGGGAGAAGTAGAAATATGACAAGGTCGTCAGCACACCCACCATAACGATAAGCGAACTCAGATCGAATACCCCTTCCGCCGTGATTAGCGGCTTCACGGTAGCGGACATCTGTCGCAACGTACGGGCTTCCAGCATAGCCGGGATGGCCACTCCTGCGCCGGAACCGATCAGTACGGCGATCGCAATGCGAGACAGGGGTGAAGTCTTGGCATGGAAACGCCCGAACATCAGCAAGCCGAGAAGGAACGGCGCAATTAGTGCGAGTTGGCCCTGAGTGAACAGCGGCACAAAAAGCAGGTCCATCAAGGTGTTGGTCCAGGTGATAACCAGGAAGTAGCCGATCGACACGCCAATCAGGAGTGACTCGGCGATTTTGTAAACCGGGTTGTCCCGATAGAGAAAGCTCAGGATAGCCAGTGTCAGCAATCCGGCAACGAGTGTACCCCCGTCCATCAACCGCTCCTCTTCTTTTTCTTGCGCCGGGAGACGAAGTACAGCACGTTTCCAATTACGATCAGGACAATGACATACACGTGAGACAGTGACTGCGCCAGCATACCCCTCTTCCCCGCGCCCCCGCGATAAGTGAGCCGCTCATATTCCGCCGCGCCGCGCAGACCGCCAAACATCGCGTACAACTGCTCGGAGGCCAGATAAGGATCATACGTCGTTGCCATGGCGGCCGCCACCGCCGCCGACACGCGTACGCCGTATCGGCTCGCTCCATATTCGATCCAGTGAGTCGTTAAAGAACCGTCGGTAATGGAGATTACGCCGTCAATGTCGTCATAAGTTTCAACGCCTTTAAGGGTCGGTAGCTCTTCAAACACATTCCCGAGATAGTCCTCCGGATACGTGTCCGGTATCGATTCACCCATGGAGAGAATAGCGGCAATATACTGCGGCTTAAAACCAAGATAGACGTAGTCGTCCCCGTAATGCTTGCCGTACTCCTCCGCCGTCTTCGTCATCAAACGATAGCCGATGCCGGTGCCTTCGGCAAGAAGAGCCGTACCGATGAGCTTGATATTCCGGGAGAAGGCATGCCGCAGCACCGCCAGAGCGAGAGGACGTATCTCGGGCAACGAAGATGCTTCATGGTCGAACGACACGATCAAAACAGAACCCTCAGGCAATGACTCGATGTAGTCATAGAAACGCTGCGTTTCGGGAGTGACTTCTATCTCGAGACTAATGTTAACGGCCATGGCCGCGACAATCAGCACGAACAGACCGAGGAAAATCCAGTGACGGGATTCGAGCTGATTCACTTCTCGCCTCCCAGCCAGGTCCGTTCTATTCCGAGCAGCACGCGCAAGGAGGTTGTCAGTGACCCGAGACCGATTCCGATGAGAATCGCCCGGCGGGCCGACATCGACGGATTGGCTCGGACCCAGTCAGCCATTTCGGCGATGAACGGCGGTGTCAGGCCTTCGATTGACGAGCGGCTAATGAGCGTCAGCATAGCTGCCGTCAGCAGCACGGCGGCCGGCAGGGAACGCGCCCGGAAGCCCCGAAACGAAGCGGAGGCGACGAAAAACGCCAGGAGGGCGAACACGGTCGATTGCATGGGGACCTGGACGTTCTCGAACATCCACATGAACGGCGAATCACCTTTGATGCCCCACACAACAGCCAGGAAGGGCATGAGAAAGACGCCGACAAGCGAGACAGCGCGATAGGCTCTGTCTTCGCCCCGCGCAATCGACTTGAGCGCAATACGCACGAAGCTGCTAACCCCGACGAGCAACGTGAAGGCAAAGATGATCTGCCAGTAATCGACGAGTATCGCGGAGTTAATAGATCGGGCGGTAGGGTGGTTGGAGAAATACAGTGCGAACAACACGGCGCCGAATAGGAAGCAGACGATCTGCGGAACACGACGGTTCATCAGAGCTGCCACCACGTCGACGATGGATCAATCGAGACCCAGATCACCGCGAGTATCAGGAACAGTGCGATCAAGACTTTGAGAATATCCTGAGCGCGCACCGAAGCCAGGATGGAGCGGTCTCCGGAGAGGTAGCCCGATGCGGCGAACAGTTCTTCGCCGATCAGCACGTAGTCGCAGGCGACTATAAAAAACGACAACTGAATGGTCGAGTCGGTACCGGCAATCTGAATGGCCTTATTGATATTACCCGTTTCCGCCAGAATAAGAGACTCTGCCTCGAATGTGCCCAGCAGAAAGACAGAAGCGGGCTTGAGTCGGCTGATCAGGCCCTCAACCGCAGCGGCGTACCCGAACTGGGAGGAGCTGACATAAAACACGTTTTCCGCATTGTATCGATCCGGATAGCCGGCACGAGCGTACCCTTCCTTGATCACTTCCTGAGCGACCGACATGATAACCGGATCATGAGTCGGATACACCAGCCGGCAATCGTATTGCGCCGTCTTCTCGGCTACGTGGCTGAGGATATTCATCGAAGCGATGGTCGTCGGACGTTGAATGTCCCCGCCCCAGCCGGGGGTAAACAGAAGGGGCCGGGCCATCTCCGTGGCCCGACCGATAGCCTCTTCCACCGCCCGCAAACCGGAGATTTCTCGCACCTTGAACTTGTCGCGGCTCGCTTTGTGAAATGTCGTGTACAAAACAATGATAATCGATATCGCGGCCGCGACCAAGGTGATCAACTTGCCGGCATCAAACCAGGCCGTGTCGGCGGCGGCGATAATGAGTGTCATATGAGGTAACATCGTTATCGAGAATGAACCGATACGATCCATGAAGCAACAAAAAGATTTTTTCGTTGACCGCCTGCCGCCACGCGGTTTACTATATGCCAACTGAAACCGAAAGGAAGTAACCGATATGAGATATGCAGCAACAATCCTTCTCCTGTTCATGGCGACCGCGGCTTCGGCCGAGACGACAATAGAATGGTGGCAATTCTGGACCGACCCGGCCATTAAACCGACAATCAATGAACTGACGAGGGAATTCGAACAGGCCCATCCCGACATCAAAGTGAATATAACGGATTTGACCTGGTCCAACGGTCATGAGAAAATCGTGTTGGCCTTTTCATCAGGGAAGGCGCCCGATGTCGTAGAACTGGGCTCCGATTGGATCGCGCAATTCGCGTTCAACGATCAGCTGGCGGATATCTCGGGTATGATCGTGGAAGACAGTGCCGAGTTCGACGGCTGGGGGATGGCTACGTATCAGGACCAGGTGTACGGTTTTCCGTGGCTACTGGGCACGAGAGTGTTGTTCGGTAACCGGGATCTACTGACGAAGGCCGGCTATGACGAAGATTTCGTCCCGCTCAAGTGGCTTGATTTGCGGGATGCGGCCAAG
>CAZLBP010000004.1:0-159498 GCA_964557855.1 uncultured Ignavibacteriales bacterium
CCTGGACGGTTTTAACCCGACCCGCCGTGGACGGTTTTAATCCGACCGGTGGCATCTGAAGCCTGATCGGCCTTTTCCTGAATTAGACTCGTCATTATGCTACCATTCTATTTTCGTGGTCAATTATATGAACGGGGTTCGCACCTGGCACATATCTCCAAACAACCCGGACACGTAGTACCGGAATCTATGACATTGATTGTCTGATGGCAATACCATCTCCACAGGTCATATTATGCCTATACTGTCCCCAGATACAGCACTATACAGGGAAAATCGGTTAGAAGATTCTAGTGTAGTGCGTCATAAATGTCTTTACGTTGTTAAAATGACCTTGACTTAACATGGTCGCACAAAAGCACATGAAACGCCGCGTCTTAGCAACTGAGAACAATTTCTGGCAGCCCCCAAATGCCCAGTTGAAATGTAAAGAAGTGTTAGACGCAGGACACTAGCCCGGATAATTCACAAACCTTTCGGATGGTGCTTTTGTAAGGATATTAATCAGGGATGTGATGGTCGGTATTGTTGAGCGAGGCGACTGAGACCGGAATCGGTGCTGATTATGGCGATGAATCGAGCCGGGTGGGCTTGATTTGGCGTTGGTTGACGGAGTGGTCCCTGGAGTTCACCGGTAAACCCTGTTACGTTTTGCAGTTGGAGATCGGCGACTGCGTCAGGTGACGGCCAGGCGTCGCCACAAAGTCAGGAACAACGTCTGCAGGGGATAGTTAGTGGCCAGGTGCACCCACAAACGCCGACAACTCGCCACCACCTGTCGACTGGCATGGACATTGCCCGGCCGCAACACGGCCGTGATCAACTCCCCCGTGTCACCATCGTGAATCAATAACGGATGGTAGATGTGGTTTTCATAGTAGCCGTGAAAGAACGACAACTGCTGCTGACCGTGCGTCGGATCAGCAGTGGCATCAATGTCCACAATAATACGCGCCGGCCGCCTCGGCCTCGAGTCTATATACTGCTGCAACAGATACGCCGACAACCGGTAGAGTTCCCTGGCCGTCAACGTTGCCGCGTTTTCCGTCGCCGTTGCAGCAGCCGGGTATCTGGGGTGCAAGTTCCCCGTGCTCGTACCAGATATCTCCCATCGCCACACCGTGGCTTGGAAATGGCACAGAAGCGAACCAGCTAAACCAGAATTCATCGATATTGTCGGGGCGATGCCCATAGACACTGTTATCCATCAGTGCTGTGAGGATATTATCAATCCCGTCGTAGAGCGTATCGCCTCTGCCGTCATTGGGTGTATGAGGTAGGGTGGTATCTCCCCAGTCGGACTGACTGCTGTAATCATCATCATTGGAATCATAAATATCCCATAGCATTCCTGCAATTGCTCCCTCATTATATTTAGTCATAGCGTTCACGCTACCTGTTCTGGGGACCAAATCATACTCACCATTCTCCAGGTTAAACCAAGTTGAATCATAAAACTCATTCCAATATGTCATGCTGATTTGCGATCCTAGTACATGCGCTGACCAAAAATGAGCCCATCCTTCACTTGAAGATAAACCAACAGGATAAAGTCCATAAAGAGTGTGAGATCCACCACCATCACGAAAGAAAAGGTTCATATGCCCAATTCTGTGAGCATATTCATGCAGAATAGTACTCTTATTCCAGGTATGTGGCCATCTCTGATTTACATCAATACTATCATTTATATAGATACACCAGTCACTTTTACTATAAAGTGTATTAAAATCTAATGCTTTCAACACAACTTGCACTGGCCCTCCTGGAAGATCAGCAGGATTGGGACGCGATTGCTTCCATTTCTTGTATCCATCAAGGAGTACATCGGCTACAAAGAAGGATTTTGATTCGTCAATTGTCAAATCTATATTTGATTCATGATCACCATTATCAACATCATCGAGGGTTTCAGTTATAATCATTTGAACCGGTCCATTTAATGAATCAGTCACATAGGTTCCATTATTCATGGCATAAAATGTAAAAAAGACATCCTGACCAAATAAGCCCCACGCGTCATTATTACTTACAGGTCCAATTGAAAAATAACCACTATTATCAGTTACTGCACTATCAAGAAACTGATAACTTCCAAACAAATCTTCATCCCACATATAAATAGTTGCTTCACGAATTGATTTGAAAACAGTATCCGGTGGAGTGGGGTCAGTGTAACGTAGCTGACCATAGAAATAAATGTACCCGGATGATGTAACTTCGAAGCAAAAAGGACCAAACCACGTAGGGTAATATAATGTCATTCCATCAGATGAACTCCAATACCAGTTACTTGATCCTGATACATAACTAGAATCAATGCAAATAGTTTTACCAACATCATCAGGATCGATAGGCCCAATTGTAAGAGCAATCGCAGTATCATCAAAACCGTACTGTAAACCAGAACCATACACAGTAATGCCTACTAATTTAATCGAATCAGCTCCATAACCAGTTAAGCTTTTATAATAAAAACTAAGCAAGCCATCGAAGGCGTTGCTCCATTCAAGTGGGGGGATTGTCTCTGGTATTGTAGTATCCCATACTGCTCCATCAGGTGAGTAAATTCGAAAGCCATTGGTTATACCAAATACACTTTCCCCAGTGTGATTTGCGAATCCAATAACAAATCTAATTAATTGATTGGCTGGAAGTCTGCCATTTTCATCTTCACCAACAACATGATCCAGCCATATAGATGCTTCATCTTCTCTCATTGTTTTCGGTGGGATTTGAATGTTTTTTTCACTACTTGTACCGATTTTTTTATGATTGATTTTTACCTTATGTTCTCCTTCCCTATTCTGCAGAGGTGGATTTTTAATGTATTCGCACTTAAATCCTTCCCGTTTCAATTTGTCAAACTGTGTTTGAGTAACTTTAATAATATAAATACCTGAATCTAAGGTTGTTCGTATAGGTCCTATAGAGTCTACAAAATGTTTTATTATCTCATAATGCTTTGGATTTTGTAAATCGATTCTTATTTCATATTTAGTAGTATCAGGTTCAAATTTTGGGTATTTCCAGTATCTGCCTGAAGGATATCCTTTCCAAAATTCTACTAAATCACCAGTTGTTACAAAGTAAACCACTGCCGGAACTTTGCTTTGACCGAATTTCAGTTCCAATCTCAAACTGCTTGTATCATTTGGTGGTATAATAATTTGCAGGCTTTTGGAATAGAATCGTTCTTTGTCTTGACTTGGATATGCAATCCACTGCTTTGTTCCAATGTACTTTAATCCATTATTTGTAATAACTTCAATAGGAATTTCATTGCAACACTGACATGATCGACAGAAATCATCCTTGATATGAAAACTGAATATCATATTAACAAAGCCAGCACTGTCTGGATGTTCAAGAGGCTCAAGGACATAGTCTACAACTCGCTCATTCCCTTGTGAAAAACTATTCTTGTTGGATTCCTCATTTTCCACTGAACTCTGAAGTTCATTTATCTGTTGTTCATTGTATAATTCTATTTGCAAATCAGATCCATATTTAATTGGTGTTGGTTCTTGATGAGCATCTGACTTATTTGGGAACTTTACTGTATACCACTCCCAACCAATATAAACAATCACACAACATATCAGAATGGAAATTGGGATTACCAAACGTTTCATCACATCCTCCTTTCTTTTCATTATTAATGTATCACCCAAGATGTCTACTACTATCTAATTGACGTCCTTAACCCTGTCAAGCGTTTAATAAATAATAATGGATTGTGAATGACAATATTTGTCATAGGGTGTGGAGACAAAGTCTTGTAGTCGAAAGTCCTATACTTTCGACATATTAGGAATGTCGAAACCGCAGGGGTTTCGAACTACTCGACTATCGGCCAATCCCAAAATGGCGGCCAGTACCAAGTTAGATTTGCCTGAGTCGCAGGATCGCCGGTCACTTCAATGTCGTCAAGATAAACGCCTCCGTAGTCACTACTGTATAGGTAGTCGCTCTCGAAAAGGAACCATACGTAGTAATCACCACCTGATTGAATTGGCACGGTAATCTCGTCCCAGCCGCCTGAATACCCGGTAAATTGTGGCTGGATGAGCACCCACGCAAAACCATCCGTGGAGCCATATACTGCACAATAGTCATAACCGAGCTCAGTATCATAGAGAATCCAGAACGTCAACTCTGTGTTTTCGTGCTGTGTCAAGTCGACAGGCACGGTCATTTCCATGAAGGCCCATATGTAATCGTCATAGTGTTCACCTTCCGGCATGTCCCCTTCATCGGCGCACCACCCCGACCACCAGCCGGAGACCACATACCAATCGTAGAGATCACCCCAATAATCGTAACCGTTTCCGGGATCACCGTCACCTACATACCATTGCCCCGGCCAAACGCTTTCGAACCCTTCAAAGAAGAGCACATCCTGTCCTTCTCGAAGAGGCAAACTGCTTTCCGGTTTCTTTTCAGGTTCGGGACCTCGCGTTCTGTGCAGTTTGGTGGAATCCGATGGCACCAGGGGCGGTTTGTTGGTCCGGTGATATTTGATACCTTTGTCTATTAGCTTAATCAAAGTCGGACGGTCCATAACTGCACGGAAGAAACCGGCTGAATCAGCAGCAATCAGGCTGTCGAGCAGAGACTTGGCAAATTCGTAGTTGCCGCGATCGCGTAGATCTAAAATCAGGTCATACGCGTTCTTGGGTGGATTGGCCCCTAACGAGTCCCAGTAGCGTTGAGCATCGGCTCGAAGCTGCTCATCCGTCTTCGCCTCCACACGCCTGAATTTGGTCTCGCCACGATCTCGGACAAACCACCGGCCCTCAATTTCAATCGTCTGCCGTTCGTAATCTGTCAGCGGGCTATTTTCCATTATGCGCATTTTACCCAACTGTCGTTTGCCTTGATCAGACAGACTATCGACCAGTGCACTGTCTTCCGGGTTCATTACCGGGCCCGTCGTCTCCTTACCTTTGAAATGCTTGAGGCTTTCCTGCTGCGCCTCCCACTCTCGCTTGGCGCGCTCTAAGTCCTCCCGAGGGTCCGGCCAGCGTCTGACAGTCCATTCGAGGACAAGTTCCCCGTCGCGCCCGCCTGTACCCCAGCGGGTAATTAGAGTATCACCCGTTGTGACAAAAGTTATACCATAGTGGTAGGCAGTTCTATCACATTCCTCCCGAAAGACCAGATAACTGGTATCGTTCGGTAGTAGAGTTAGCTCCCACACAGTCGAGTAGGGGTTTTGGGTCCGGTATGGAACCAGCAATGTGTCAGGGCCGGCGTATATCAGCCCATCGAACGGATACATGGTCATCATCAACACTTCACAGGTTGCTTTGAGATACGCATCCGGAAAATAAGTAATGGTGAATTTCAAGGTCAGGTGACCGCTGTTCTCGTCATAAGAGACGACTTCATAGCCAGGGCCAAATGGTTCTACGGGACCGGAGGGACCATTTTGATCCCAGTATGGGTACTCATCTGATTGGGCATAACCCGTGGCGCTCGAGACAACTGCGAACCAGAGCGCCAAACCTAATGCTCTTACTGCGTTGCACATGACTTCACTCCTTACTTCGTTTCCCTCATCCCAATGGACGAGGAGTTTTGGGTTGTTGTTAAAAAAAACAATGCCGCAAAGGGCCGTCAGGAAATCATTCTCCCAAACGCATCACCTCCTTCATCAATATCAGTTGATCAGTGAATTCTTCCCCTGCGTCCGGCAAAAACAGACCGGCCTGATAGTTGTCAGGGCGTAGATACCCCCCGCCGGCAGAGGCGTGACTGCCGACAGATTGAAACTCGGCGTAACTGACCGCTGTGCTTCTCATACCCATACCTCTACCCTCCTCCTGCCGTTATGAGAGCCACCACGTAACGGTCAAAGCCACTCTTCTCATTTGAACGCGTGTGTTACGTGACGTTAATAAGCGACGAAACGGTTGTCAAGAGAACAATTGGGGGGAATGCGAGATCTTTATGGAAAGGAGGACAGAGCTATCTGCTGCTCACAAACGTTCCCACAGCAAGCTGTGGGCCACCCGGCGTACTGTCCAACCTCTGATCTGCTAAAGGCCATTGATCATCATCCCACATTTCAATGCGGATACGGCGTATCGGCATTTCATTGGTATCCGGTGGAACCGGGTCAAGATAATAGAGATAGCCTGAAAACGCTATCGAATCGTACGCTTCTATCGTAAAGCAATGCGGGCCATCCCAGGCGGGGTAATAAACGTAAGAACCCCCGCCGTAAGCCCACGACCAGTAGCCAGTACCCCCATAGAAAGAGGAGTCCAGACAAATCGTTTTTCCGTCATAAGAATCATCAATTGGTCCAACAGTAATTGTATATGATACCTCATCAAAAAATGGCGGCAAGCCACCTAACGAATCCCAAGAGATCCCCGTAAAACCCGCCGTATCAGCCCCGACGCCATCGGCACTGTAATGATTGATTGAATACCACATATCAAACATATCCTCCCAGCCGAGGTTTAATGTATCGGCGGAGAAGCTGTCCCACCAAGCACCATCCGGAGAGTAAATCCGAAAACCATTGGTCATGCCTTCCATGTTGGTCGGGGTGTTGTTGTAGATGCGAAGGTAAAAAGTGATTTCTTGGTTGGTGGGCAATACCCCGGGTGTGGTCATGCCGTCAACATACTCCAACGAAAAACCGTCAGACGAGGTTGGTAAAGCGCCTTCTCCCTTTGCAGAGTCTGTTGGCAGTTGTCTCTTTTGTAAACTGTCGATCCCGCGTGTCGACTTTTTCTTCCTAATAGTGTCAAGTTCAATCCCTTGCTCAGCCAGTTTGAGCACTTTTTCTAAGGGGATCTTGAGTATGTAATAACCGTCATAACCCTCACATTTGCTAGAATCAGGTAGCGGCCCAAGTATCTTCTCGGCAATTTCCAGGTGAGTGGAGTCACGCAGATCAAGCCAAACCTCATATTCGGTTTGTAGCTGCTCCTCGGTAAGAATGTCTCGTATGGGGTCGTTTGTCCTGGACGGGGAAGGAATGCCGGACGCATGCCTGGGGTTACCTGGGTACACTTCAATAGTATCTCCCGTTGTGACGAAATGATTAGATGCATAGTGCCTACCGCAACTTCCTCCGTCAACCATAACTTCGATACCACTCGTGTCTTCCGGGGGTATGATTACTTTCAGTGTGTAAAACACTGCGCTGTCCTTCTTGGCTTTAGTGACCCATGTTTTCTCACCTATGTAAGTCAGATTAAACAGAGGTGTTACAGTGATAGTTACATCACATTGCGATTGAAATCGAGGAACAACTAGGAGACGCAATGCAGCAGGACCACTGCCCTGCGGAAGAGTGACAGGCTCTAAAGTGATGCTGAATGGTGGTAGTGGCTTTTGGGCATTACCCAGGGCGCTCAGTACGAGCATCAGAGCTAATACTTGCATTACCTTTTTCATTGCTTACTCCTTACTTCGTTTTTCCCTCATCCAATGGACGAGGGGGGTTGAGTTGTTGTTTAATGGCGTCAAGCCGCCAAGGGCTTAATCAAAAGTATTTTGCCAAAGGCATCACCTCCTCCATCAGTATGAGTTGACAGAAGAAATCTTCCCCTGCGTCCGGCAAAAACAGACCGGCCTGATAGTTGTCAGGGCATAGATACTCACCGCCGGCAGAAGTGTAACTACCGACAGATTGAAACTCGGCGTATCTGACCGCTGTGCTTCTCATACCCATACCTCTACCCTCCTCCTGCCGTTATGAGAGCCACCACGTAACGGTCAAAGCCACTCTTCTCATTTGAACGCGTGTGTTACGTGACGTTAATAAGCGACGAAACGGTTGTCAAGAGAACAATTGGGGGGAATGCGAGATCTTTATGGAAAGGAGGACAGAGCTATCTGCTGCTCACGAGTGTTCCCACAGCACACTGTAGGGAACTGAAAGACCCACCCGACGCTGCCGCTCTGGGTGGGGTACTGTGTTATAGAGGTCACCCCAGAAGTCAGGTCCGTTTCGGGAATCATCGTCACCAACTTGCCATTGTCCGGGCCAAACATATTCAAACCCTTCGAAGAACAACTGTTCACTTCGGTCGCCGGCAGCCTTCCCCTCCGGCTTTGTTGAGGGTTTTTTCTTCTGAGGTGTGCCTGTAGTGTCTCGGTCAGGTATCGGCATTCGATCGGCACGTTGAACTTTGATGCCTTTCTCCAGGAGCTTTTTGTACACGTCTCTATTGATATCCACGCGAAAGTTCCCCTGCTCCTCAGTGGGAGACAGCGAGTCTATCAACGAGACTGCGTATTCGTAGTCATGTGGCTCACGCAAATCCAATATGAGGTGATACACGTTGTTCGGCGGGTTGGCTGCCAGAGAATCCCAATACCGGTGATGCCTGGCTCTCGTTTCTTCCTGAGTCTCCAGCTTTGTTTCTTTAAACTCGTACTCACCTTTACGTCGTTTGAAACACTTTCCCCCTATCCAGAATTCCTGGCTGCGCCCGTCCGTGAGAGGCTCTCGTTCGAGTTGCAGCATTCTACCGTACAGACGCTTATCGTAGTCGGATAGCGACTCAAAAAAAGCACTGTCTCCGGGTTTCACGGGAACAGCCATTCTGCCACGCCCATTTCGAGACTGTTGCCTCTCCTCCCACTCCCGCTTGGCACGCTCATATTCCTCCAGGCGGTCGCCCCAGTGCCGGACTGTCCATTCCGTTTCTATGGACCTATGGTGTTCGCCGGTACCCCAGTTTATCACAAGCGTATCCCCCGTCGTCACAAACCTCAAACCGTAATGAAGACCAACTCTGTCACATTCCTGACGAAAAACCAGATAGCTGCTATCGTTCGGTGGGAGGTTCAGGTCCCACAGAGTTGAAAAGGTATCCCGGGTCTGGTACGGAACCAGCAGAGTGTCAGGACCTGTGTAGACCAGACCATCAAAGGGGTACATCAGCATCATAAGCTGATCGCAGGTGGGGGGAAACAGGGCGCCAGGGAAATAGGTGATGGTGAATTTGAGAGTCAGGTCGCCAGTGCTCTTGTCATATGAAATCACTTCATACCCGGGGGCGAAGGGATCAACAGGACCCCGGTGTACTGCCGAGTCACCCGGCAAACCCAAATCTCTGCCTCCACCGATTAGACCGGCCGGCAGACACAACAGCAACGCCAGGCAGATTACGCTCACCGACCTTAGCCCGCGTACCTTTCTCTCTAAACAGCAGAGAACAATTCTCTTCTTTATCATGGACTTCTCCTTGTGCCGAAGTTCTGGATTTCTACAAGTTCTTTCAGCCAATTGACCCTATCGTTCACTGCCTCAATTGGGCCTTATCCTCTGTGACACGTGACTACACCTCGTTCAACTGGTTCATAGTTTAACCCAACTAAGTTCAGTATATGGTAGACGCCTGAGTCGTGTCAAGTGTTTACCGCCGAAACATGGAATCAGTGTGACAGGTTTTGACCACTTCTGAAACGAATGGTCGTTATAGGCACGGGTGCCCCACCTTTCAGGTGGGTTACCGTTGTATGCTGAAGTCCGTTATTCCCCTCGCTCGGTTTGAGCCGGCCTTTCACCTTGTGCGACTCTTGTTTCCGAGCCGGCGGTTCATTCAAGTACTCACATTCAAAGCCCTCTCTCTTCAAATCCTCAAACCACTCTCTTGTCACTCTGATAATATAGAATCCGGAATCAGCAGTTTCCGTTATTGGCCCACTGAATCTGCGAATCGCTCAATCGTCTCATAACGTCTGCGGTCTCGGAGATCGACTTTCACCTCGTATTTGATAGTATCAGGTCCAATTTTCGGGTACTTCCAATACTCGCTTGAAGGATACCCTTTCCAGAACTCTACCAATTCGCCGGTTGTCACGAAGTAAACAACTGCAGGGACTTTCCCTGGACCAAACTGCAGCTCCAATCTCAGACTACTCGTATCTTCTGGTGGTATTGTGATCTGCAGGTTTGTCGAGAAGAATCGTTCCTTATCTTGACTTGGGTAGGCAACCCACTGTTTCTCCCCATTGAATTGCAGACCATTTGTGGTAGCAACTTTTACAGGAACTTCGTCGCAGCACCGGGATGATTGGCAGAACTCATCACTGATACTGAAACTAAATACCATGTTCACCAGTCCCACACTTTCCGGATGTTCAAGCGGCTCAAGGACATACTCAACAACTTGTTCGTCCCCCTGGGAGTAACTGGTCTTGTAGGAATTCTCGACGCCCAATGAACTCCGCGATTCATCTTTCCGTATTTTGTCGTGCGAATGAACTTTTGTGTCCGATCCGTAAATCGTTAGCCCGGGCTCTTGATTGAGTTGTGACTCGTCCGGTGAATGTTCTGAATACAATATTCATCCTGCATAGGTCACTATGCAACACACCACTACACTTACTACGGCTACTATGCGCCTCATCACTTCCTCCGTTTCCCTCACCTATTCGCATTTTACGCAATTACAGATTCTATTCTAATTGACGTTTATCCCCCAGTGAGCGTTTAATCTATTTGAATACCAATGGTGTGTTGCAGGGTGCCAGTCTGGTAACGGTCACGTGCAGATTCTGTTGAACGTTAACGACCGGTACGGAGTCCAGGGTCAATTCAATTTTGAATGACCCTACCGTCTGCCCGGCGAGGGCCTGTCGATGTGCATACCCCGCCAAAAGGCACAGCAACACCAAGCCAATGGTCAAATTCCTAGAGGCCATTTCATAACCTCTAACTATGAAACGGAGGCGTCAAAAATGGCAGATTTCTCGGTCCCGTCAGAGGGGAATTCTACTACCAATTTGCGTGATATGGGCGGTCTTTGGACAAGAATTGGGTTATGAAATGGGCTCTAGCCATCTTGCGATCCTCCTACACTCTAATGAGTCTCTTTCATCTACAATAGTCAGACGTTGGGCATATGTCAACTGTCTAGTGAGATTGTGATACTACTCCCTGCGGCCACCGGCTGCTCCAACCGAAAGCTGTCGTATCCCAAGTTATCGGGTCCCACTGGGCACCGTCCGGCGCCAGCTTTGACATCAACACGAAAGTCTTCATCCGCTCCTCCGGCGGTTAGAGGTATACTCTCACCCGGACCGACTCCGGTCCGGCGTTTTCTTCACAGTTCAATTCGGTTCGCTTGAGGAGGTGATTTCGATTGGATGTCAACTGCAAATGTCGTGTTTGTCACGAACCATACTAATATCACGTATTTTCGTGAAAAAGAAATGGAAAAGTGTGAAAATCGTTTGGGAATAGTCGTTTTTTTCGGCGTGGTAATTTGTCATAAAGTAACGCAAAGTACGCGGTTGCCACTTTTCGGATTTTAGTTTGTCCTTTTTATTAATGGGAGCGGTGACTGATTCACCATCAGTTTTGTAGGGAAATTGGACGGATATGTTCATTATCGGGAGTCGGACAGATCGCGACCCGTCCCTGCCAAGGAGAGGGCGTTCTCAAACTCAGTTTGGGAACGAGGGGAATGTGGGGTCGCCCGGCATTACATACAAACTACAGGCGGCAGGTCACACGACTACACTGACGTGGATTAGCAGGACCTGCCGCAACTCACAAGCGAGGGCAGCGCTGTCTGGGAACGAGGGTAGTGGAGGGAGAGGAGAGAAGCGGCTAATGCACTGCGGGTCCGCCGGTTGAGTGGTAGCGCGAGATGTCGGAATTGATCTTTTCGGCCGATTTGTACGCGTCGTACATGCCGTAAATCCACAGAATGGGGGTCGTGATAAGGCCGATCACAATCATCATCAGGAGTGCGGATAAGCTATAGATTATAATGAAGAATATCCCTTTGGCGAGCTGGCCGTTATAGATCTGCCCGAGGCCCATAAAGAAAAAGGACAGGACCGCTGCCAGGCCGGGGTTTTTATAAAAGACGGGGCTGTTTCCGTTGGTCACGAATTCCTCCTGACTTGCTGCCGATTCTGATCCATCTGCTTTTCTCTAATACTCAATACACAAACATATATTCAATAGCCGATCTGACAACAACTTTATTGATTTATTCGGTGTGTATTCCGATAACAGGTTAAACCGCATCTCCGGGGGTATAAGAAGCTGATGAAAATGATCTACATTTTGGGCGTCTGCCTGGCAATGGTGTTGGCCGGATGCGGACGCCAGTTCACGGTGATTAAGGCGGAACTGCAGCCGAGCAAAGCGACAGTCGGGCAGTCCGAATCGGCGTCGCAAGTCTCGGCGGAACTTGAAGATGCCGTCCGCGAGGGTCTGATTTTGTTTCGCCAGGGGGATCTCAAGGGCGCTTTGAGACAATTCCACAAAGCTCATCTGATGGACAGCGCCGACTGGGAACCGCCTTACTATCTCGGTTTGACGTACTATCGCCAGGAAGACTGTCGTTTAGCTGTGCAATATCTGCACATCAGTCTCGATCTTGCCCCCGGCGAGAAACGGACCCGAAGTCTCGTATATGCCGCTTTGGCTGAGACCTACGAAGCACTTGGGGAGCTCGGGAAGGCGGAGCTTCACTTTCGGACGGCTCTCAACTTGAACCCCGATCTGGATCGAGCGGCGAGCGGATTGCATCGTCTTCATGGGAGGGCGGAACGGGGGCCGAAGTAAGTTTGAGTCATTATCGAGTGTAACATAGATACAAGAAGTCGTTCCCACGTACAACGTGACAGACAAGTACGTTCCTAAATGCAATTTGGGAATGAGCGGAAGCGTTTGCATTTCCTGATGATGCATCGGGTCGCAATCCCGCCGGCGCGGGCTCAAGACCCGATGCAACCGGACCGGGGTCATTCGATCAGCCCCAAGCGGCGGGCGACCCTGGTACGAAACGGTCTTACCTGAGAGACCAACCCGAACAAGTTTGAGATGGCCGTCCGGGCAGTAGAATCTCTTAGCTGATGCCGGATCTTCCCTGTATATTCGGTATATGAGTTACAAATACCCGACGTACCACCTCGGTCCTGATTTCAGAAAGAAACTTTCCAGATTCGTGGAGGCCTTTGTTGCCAACGGTTTCGAGTATTTTGACGAAGAGTTCGCCAAGATCGATGATTTTGCGGCCCGGGGCAGGACGGATACGACCGGGCGGGGAAGCAAGAAACTCCGCTCCAATCCCAAGGAGAAATATTTGCTTGAGGCGGTGGCGTTTAAAATGTACGATGAGATGAACCGTAAGGCGTTTAACCGCGCGCGGAAGACTCTTATCGTGCTCCCGGATTGCCTGACGTTGCACAATCCGGACTGCGAGAAGACCGACTCGCCCCAGGGTGATGAGTGCGCGCGTTGTACGGAATCCTGCCAGGCATATCATGTGGTCAAGCTGGGTGAGCAGTACGGCATTTCGGTGGTGTTCTCAAAGCGCAAACTGGAGCAACAGATCGAGTACTATGCCGACACCATGGGGGACATGGGGGTGATCGGGATCGCCTGTCTGATGATGCTGGCTAACGGCATGCGCACCGCTATCGACGTCGGGGTGCCGACTCGGGGCGTGCTGTTGAGTTTTACGGGGTGCGAGCATTGGAACGACCAACCGTGCGCGTCACGTTTTCCGATCCGCTGGCTGAAGGAGATACTCGACGAGAAATATGGTTCGAACCATCTACAAGCTGACGATTGACGACTACGATGACCTTGTTCGCCTCTGGCGGGAGGCCGGGCTGACCTATCGTCCCAGGGGCCGCGACACCAGGGAACGGATCGCCACAGAAATGCAGCGGGCTGACACGGCCTTTATAGGCATATACGAGCATGACAGACTGATCGGCGCGGGGTTGGCGACGTATGACGGTCGTAAGGGGTGGATCAACCGGATCGCGGTGCATCCCGATTTTCGCGGCCGCGGCATTGCTGCTCAAATAGTCAATGAGTGCGAGGTATTCTTGAGGAGCGTGGCGGCCGAGATTATCTCTTGTTTGATCGAGGATTTCAATAAGCCGTCGGTGCAGCTGTTCCGAAAGCTGGGATATGTGCATGGGGAGAACGTCATGTATTTCTCGAAGCGGAAGTCGGAGGAGACATAGTGGCGGTTCCGGTAAGGCCGCAATCCGTGATTGCGGACCGGTTGTCAGGACCGCAGGGGTCCGGAACTACGATTGCTCCGAAGGCGACAGTTCCGGGCCGACGGCTACCTGTTTCATGCCGAAGACGCCGCGGATGCTCTTGACCAGTTCGATGGCAAAGGAGAAGACCAGGGGCGTCAGGATAAGCGTGATAACCGAAGACAGGGCCAAGCCGCCCACCACGACCGAGCCGAGCCCGCGATACAATTCGGAGCCGGCGCCCGGCATGATTACCAGCGGCAATATGCCCAGGGCCGAGGTGGCGGTGGACATGAAGATGGGCCGGACCCGCACGCGCACTGACTCTTTGACGGCCAGGCGGGCATCTTCGCCTTCGCGCATTAGCTGCAAGGCGCGATAGACAATCAAAATGGAGTTATTTATCACGGTACCGACCAGGATGACGAAGCCGAGCATGGTGAGCACATCCAGCTGCTGCATGCTGTCGAAAATCTGCACGATACGCAGCCCCAATACGCCGCCAAAGGTCGCCAGCGGCACGGTGAGCAAAATCACCAGGGGGTAGGTGAACGACTGGAAGAGGGCCGCCAGGAGCAGGTAGGTGAGGATGACGGCGATGTGGAAGTCGGTGGTCAACGCCTTCTGTAATCGTGAAAGATCATCAGCCGTGCCGGTGATGTTGATATCGTACAGGCCGCCGATTTGATTCTGCTGTCGCAGAGGGCCGACAATTTGCTCTTCGATTCGGGTTATGGCTTCTTCGAGGGCCAGGTCGTCCGGCAGGACCGTTTCGATTGAGACAGCGCGCTGCCGCTCGACGTGATTGATTTGTACCGGACCTTGTTGCTGTACGACCCGGGCCACGTCGCCGACCGTGATTAACTCACCCGTGCCGGTGGCGATGGGCATTTGGGCGATATCCTGGGTGTGCTGGGACAACTCGCTGCGGCCTTTGACAACGAGGTCAATCTCGCGACCCTGTAAACGATAGTCGCTGACCTGCATGCCGTCGACGAGGGCGTTGACGGCGACACCGATTTCGGTAGCGCTAAAGCCGACATCGGCGGCTCGTACGCGGTCGGGATAGACGCGGACTTCGGGGTTGCCGAGGTCCAGTCCCGGGATGGGTCGGGAGTTGGCTCCCGGCAGAACTTGTCCCACCTGGCCGAAGACCTGTCCGGCGATTTGCAGGACGCGGGGGAGTTCCGGGCCGGTGATGTCGATTTGAACGGAGCGGGTGCCGGCGAAGCCGCGCTCGAAGAGGGAGGTTTGACTGGCGAAGCCGATAGCTCCCGGCACGGATCGTAGTACTCCGTTGGCTACCGGCAGTAGTTCTTTTACGCGCGCCTCATCGCGGGCACGCATCCCCATAAATGCCTGGTTGGTGAAGGCCACTAAGAAGAAATTGTCGATGCCGCCACCCGGCAGCGACTCCGCTTCCGCGTCATCAGCCTCCCACAAATGCCGCAATTGTCCCTCCATGCCCTGGCCGACCTGCACCATTTCATCGAGGTTGTATCCCGGCGGCGGCAGGAGAATGCCGAACACGAGATTCTGGTTACCGTTCGGAAGATACTCGGAATTGGGCAACAGCAGCCAGGTCGAACCCATGGACAGGACAATTATGCCGGCTATAGTGGCCAGTCGCCGGGAAGCCTTCAGGTTAACGTAATCGACGAAACTGGAGATCCGTTGGGCGAAGCGGGCCAGGAGGCTGTTGTTCGTACCTTGATTCTGGAGCTTGGATGAAACCTTCAGTATTCTGGACGAGAGGGTGGGAATGACGGTAATGGAGACTATGAGAGATATGACGATGGCGCTGGAAATGGCAATGGCGATATCGCGGAACAGCTGGCCGGCTCGTTCCTGAACGAACATGATCGGCAGGAAGACGGCTACCGTGGTAACGGTTGAGGCGAGCACAGCGCCCCAGACTTCGCGGGTGCCTTCAGCCGCCGCTTTCCATCGGGATTTTCCCATTTGCAGGTGGCGATAGATGTTTTCCAGCACGACAATAGAGCTGTCGACTACCATGCCGACGGCAAAGGCCATGCCCGCCAGGGAGATAACATTGATCGTTCGGCCGAAGGCGAACATCATCAGGAAGGCCGTTATAATAGAAATCGGAATCGATAAAGCGATGACGAGAATCGATGAGGGCGAACGCAGGAACAAGAAGAGGACCAAAATGGCCAGGAAGCCGCCCAGGTAAATGTTGTTCAGAACCAAGTCGACGGCTGAGTTGATATAGATGGTCTCGCGATATACGTTCTCGAGATGGAGATTTCGGGGTTGGAGGACTTCCTTATTGAGGATATCGACTTGCTCGAGGAGGCCGTCCATGACATCCAGGACATTGGCGCCGATTTGCCGCTGGGCGTTCATGGCGATTGACGGTCGGCCTTTTTGTCTCACGAGCGCGTACGGTTTTTCGTACCCCAGTGATACTTCAGCCAAGTGCCCCACACGTACCGGCACACCGTTGCGGACCGTGACGACGGTCTGCTCGATATCTTCAATCGAGTCGAACCGAGATATCGTGCGTACGACATATCTTCGTTTACCTTCACCGAAATCACCGGCCGAAATATCTCTGTTTTCTGATCGGAGGGAGGCAATGAATTGAGAGATAGTAATGCCCGATGAAGCCAGGATTTCGGGATCAAAGACGACGTGCAGCTCTTCTTCGAGACCGCCGAAGACGTTAATCTTGGAGACCCCCGAGACTCGCTCGAGCCGGGGCTGGACTATTTCCTCGACCAGCGTCTTCAGGTGCGGCACGTAGACGGTGCTGTCACTCGTGGTTATGACGAACCAGGCGATGGCTTTGTCGAACGGTCCGGAAGAGCTGACTATGGGGCGGTCGGCATCGACCGGGTACGAGGGGACTTCGTCCAATTTGTTACTGACTTTGACCGTAGCCCCGACGATATCTGTACCCACGGCGAACTCCAGGGTCACTTCTCCGCGTCCGTCGGACGACGATGAGTTCATCTCGAGGACGCCTTCGACGGACTTGAGGTACTCTTCCTGCTCCTCGATAATTTCCTTTTCCACCTCTTCCGGTGACGCCCCGGGCCAGTTGGTGGTGACGGTGATTACGGGTCGGGCGACATCGGGGGTAAGCTGGATAGGGACAAAAGTCAGTGCGATAAAACCGCCCATGAGAGCGATCAACACGCCGACTATTACCGTGACCGGATACCTTATAGAGGATTCAATAAGTTTCATGCTCTATTTCCGGCGGGCTGTCAGGAGGCTTGCTCGTTCGGGCTGCCCTTAGACGACGCGCTCGTTTCTGAGTTTGACTGCGACTTGTCGTCCGGGGCGGCTCCCTGCACCTGCACGGGACTGCCCGGAAAAATTCTCTCGTTACCTCGCACGACGATCATCATATCTTTGCCGATTCCTTCACCGTTGACGGCGACATACTTGCCGTTTCTTGAACTGGTAACGACAGGAACATTGACCGCCTTTCCATCGACTACGGTGTAGACGAACGTTTGTGTTCCCTGACGTACGACCGCGTCTTTGGAGACTGCCAGGCTGGTGAATTTGTCGCTCAACGAAAGCGTGGCTCGGACGAGCTTGCCTCCGCCCAGACGTCCTTCCCGGTTCTCAACCGAGACCATGACGGGAAAGGTGTGAGTTGTTTTGGAGGCCGATCGGGATATACCGGTTACGGTGCCCTTGATCGGCGGCAGCGTGTCACTGGAGACCTCTATGTTGACCGTACTGCCGATTAGCAGGTGGCCGAAATACCGCTCCGGAAGATCAACCACCACCAGGACTTCGGAGAGGTCCACCATGTCGTAGACCGGTGCGCCGGGCTGGACCCACTCGCCGACATCAACCTGTTTGCGTAGTGTGTAGCCCGAATACGGCGCTCGAATGACGCAGTTGTCCAGGTCTCGCGCTAACTGGGCCTGCTCTGCTTGCAGCTGCATATATCGTTGTCTGGCGATCAGTTCCCAGGCTCGGGCGCTGTCCACCGTAGTTTCGGAAATCAGTTTTTGACTGTAGAGCTCTTCACTTCGCTTGAGATTGGAAGCCGCCAGTTCGGCTTGCACCCTGGCCTGACCGGCTTCGGCCTCTTTGGCCTGCAATAACAGGGCGATCTTCTCCGAATCGATAGTCACCAGCGGCGTGGCCTTGGAGATGTAGTTCCCTTCGAGAGCATTCACGGCCGTGACACAGCCGGCTACTTCCGAAACAATGCTGCTCTGCATTTTAGCTTCGGTGCGACCGATCAACGTTATCTGATCATGGAATTCCATTTCTTTGACCGGTTCGGTAACGACCAACGTAGGCGGTATGCCCTGGGCAACACCGGTACTGAATAGCGCACCTGTCAAAGCCAGACTTGCGAGCAAGAAGGCCGGTATTTTCGAAATTCTGGACTTGTTCCTAATCATATCTACTTTGTTCCTCAAGTATGTGCCCGGACTGCAGATGCCAGTTTCACAGAGGGCGTTCCAAGTTGATGGCATTAATAACGAAAAGTACGGTAATTTGTGCCGGATTTTACCACTATTCGTGATACAAAAAACCCGCTGTCCGGAGACAGCGGGTCGCAGTTATTTAATCTGTTTTGAAGCCGGAATACCCCTATTCAGAGGAACAGGGCGGTGGTTCGGAGCCGTTCCGGAACAGGTAATCAACGAGATACGTGAGATCGGCGATGTCGATCGGGCCACCGGGGCCGGATTCGCCGTCAACGTTTCCTTCCGGAGCACACGGCGGCGGCGCGCCGTCTCGGAATAAGAAGTCAACAAGAAACGACAGGTCGGCGACGTCGACGGGTCCGGTCGGCATGATGATGCCGTCGACATTCCCTCGATAGAGACAGCAGGAGTAAGACATGATACCGCTAACAGCCACCGGTGTATACTCGTACAACGGTCCGTAGAATTTGGGGGACCAGGCTACATAGCCGTCGACATCAACCGTGTCTTTCTGATAGGGTTGAGCCGTCGGCGGGATGCTGAAGTAGAGTTTAACCAGGATGCCGGAACCTGAGGGTACCACCGTAGTGTGGCTGAGCAGGCTTATCGTGTAGCGGTTGTGACTACCGTCGGAATTGATGTAGGACACGAACTCGAAATCCTCGGTCAGGCAGCCGGCAGTAGAAAAGGAGTCGTAGTCGATGCCCAGAGTGCCGTGATATTCAAAAGGTACAATAATGTAGTTCAGCGGAATTGTGTTGCAGCCGTAAATCGGCATGGCGACCGAGACCGAGCGCGGGCCTTTGGTATCGATTGCCATCATGGTGTCCGCCAGGGCTACAATGCCGTCTTCTTTGAACATCGATCTCTCAATCCCTCCGGCACTGACTTCGACCCCGACGTCGTGCATGCCGGGCTTGTCGAACTCATGGCTCGTTAGCTGCGTGAAAGCGGAGTCGCCGTCACCAAAATCCCAGGTCCAGGTGTCGACATCAAGAGTCGAGTTGGCTGCGAAATCGACCGTGAGCGGGACCCAACCGATTGTGGGAGAGGCGGTAAATGAAACGCCGACCTTGCAGAGCGCCTTTATGCAGAAGTTGGCGGTGTTATTGAAGTCGTACAGATCATACCATTCGCTACCGTCGCGGTAGTAGCTTTGACCCGGCTCGGCCGAAGACTCCACCATGGCCCGGTACTGAGCGCCCAACAAAACCGGGACGTCAGAGGTCCGGTCGTACGGGTGACCGCCGTCGGACAACTGTACATAGATGTAGATTGTGTCTCCCGGCATGGTCTGGAATGTACTGGGCAGATCGACCGTATGGTAACCGGAGTATTCTTCGGAGCCGCTCACCGACACCAGTTCATCATAGAGTTGGCCGTTTTCGAAGCGGTCATAGATTCTGGCCGTATATGAGACGTTGTCGGCGGCGGTGAAGAAGCTTATGGCTTCCATGGCGCCTTTGCCAAGGGGGACAAAGACGTTGAATGCCTCGGAACAATCGGACTTGGTATCACGCCAGCCGTGATAATCATGGTAGTAGATCTTGTCATACTCCAGCGGCTCGACGTCCTGGAAGGAAATGGCGCCCATCTCCGGATGCTGGCAGGCGTGTTTGTCGTAGTAGGAGATCCAGAAGTAGCCGCCGTCGCCGAACCCCGTGCCCCAACTGTTCTTACAGAGCCAGGCGCCTGATTGGGAAGCGCCGGTCCATTTGTAATCATCCCAGCCGATTATGGCAATGGCGTGATTGGGATCGTCAACGGTCCAGGATGGTTGGTAATGGGTATTGTAAGAAGTCCAGTATGGTCCGGAACACATGCAAGTCGCCATGGCACCTTCGGTCATGATCTTGTTCTTAATCGTATTGATGTTGCTGAGGTCGGACTCGGCCACATACCATTCGATGTCCCGGGCGTAGAAGTAATGGAAACTGGAGTCGAATCGGGGCGGCGGATTGAGGTACTGCTGACCGTCGATATCACGAACCGCGCCTTCACCTCGCGTCAGATATGCCGAAGATACCCGGTAGTCGCCGCCCTCGTGCACGACTAAGCCGCCACCGGTCGGGGGGACTTTGTCGTCGTTATTGTGCTCATTAAAACCGTTCCACCAATCCAGATGATACTCAGCCAGATCCGGCTCTCCGGTTTCACCGGCGGCCGTCCAGTTGCCGGTCATCAGCAGGTTTCCCTCCATGGCCGCCATCGTACCATGAGTCCAGCATGTCCCCCCTTGTTGATTCTTTACCGAAGTCACGTAGTTGACTCCTCCCACGTCGCGCAGATCGTACGTGCTGGGGGGATCGGCTGGAGCTTGTCCGCTCCCTATGAATACGATCATAAGGATGAGGACAGCCGGTTTAATCCGGGACCATTGCTTCATAATACCTCCATATATGTTGATTGACAATTGGCGAGATTAAAGTTTGCAAGGCAAGTCGGCATGTTTTTTCACATCTCACGATTCGGTAGTAAGTACGTCCATAATATACGGATAGTTCGATTTTAGTCAAGTGAATGCTGGTACTCGAGTGGATTCTCACCGGTATGTTCACGGGGTCTGCAAGGCCTCAATAAATGACTAAATTACTCCTTTTTGCTAAAGCTGTATGGTCGGAAACCGATACTATAAACAAGCGTGTCAAAATGAAACAGGTCAGGATATATGAAAAGTGAGTCATGGAACGGACATGAGACGATCAGGATGGAGAGCCCGAGTGTGTCGCTCGGGGCAGTAGATACCGATTCTTCACGAACGCCCTCACTATCGCGAGAAGCGATTTTGGCTTGTGTTTCGTCACTCCTGCTGGGCGGCTATCTGCGTAAGTGGTTAACTGAAGGAGAGAAACAGTTCCTTGATCGGCTGGGGGATAAGGACTCAACTCTGTTTTTACTACTAGGTGGTCGGTCGCTTTATCCGGGTGAATCGAAGCCGTTGTCCCGTGATGTAATCCAGTCGATTGTATCACAAAGTGACGGAGCCGTTTTCTCACAGCGGCATCAAAGGTATATCGCCGGCAGACTGGAGTCCGGGCGAATTCACACGGTCGAAATTGACACTGTAGCCGGCGAGCCTGTCGTCCTGGGGATGTATTCAGCGCTGGAGAGGTTCGATCGGGAAGAATCATATATGCGCTTCTACAATCTGGTCGAGCTGTTCCGACAAGCTAACGGTAGCGCTTCTCAGATGTATGATGATTTGCAGGGCCGTCTGTCCGACGCTGCGATCACGGTTGTCAATCGCGCATCCGGCTCCATAGTCTACACAAGCCAGTCGATGCAGTCTTTGCTCGGCAAACCGCTGGTGGAACTAATCGGAACTGAGTACAGCCGGCTAGCCGACAGTATCTCACGGTTGTATGCCCGACACACCGTGTCAATAGAGAACGTCGCTTCCGGTGATTTGCATCTATCTCTGATATCGTTTACGCCTCTGGACCGAAAATCGGATCGAGAGAGGACGTCCCGCTCCGTCCGCGGAGACAAGTCCGTAGCTTCGGAGTTCATTGCCACAATAATCACAGCGGCCAGCTTCGTCAAAGCCAACGCCCACATGATCTCTTTGAAAGAAACAAAGGAAATGGCCGGGATAATCTGTGCCGCTGCGGCGCAACTGGAAAACGAATTCACTTATCGGGAGCTCATGGCTGAATTCAAGCGGGCGCGACACCGGTGCGTGGACTTGATATTCGAGATGGAGAAAGCGATCAGTCATGTCACGGCAGGTTCATTGCAGTCTGACTGCTTTTTCCTGGACGCAGACAGTTGTCAACCTTTTGCGGTCGCACCGCCCGGTTGTTACGCGTTTCTGTTCGAGGCGGAACTCGATATTCACAAGAGCATCCTGGAGCCGGGGAGCAGGTCGTTGGTCCGGATTTTGCAGCCGTCCCCGGATCGAGAGATCTCCATTTCCATAGAGACTCCCGTCTCCAAAGACCGCCTGTCGGAAACCGAGGGTTCTCTTCGGATCGGCGAATATGATCAGCTGGTGACGCGCATGAATATGCTGGTTCATCGCTTCTATAATATGGCCACCAGTACACTTGTATCGGAATTGACTATTCCGCATCAAGAGATCGTGAAAGTATGATCGCTACCGAGAGTATGGCAGACTCCAAAATCCTGGTCCTTATCGAGAATTCAAATCCGGACAGTCTGGCATTCTGGAAAAGCGAAAAATACCCGTGGCAAACGGCGTACGCCGATCACTTCAACGATACCCGGCGTTTGATGGCCGAAGTCGACTTCGATGTAGTGATCGTTCACCAGGAGTTTGGCGACGATGTAATCGGCACTGTCAGCCGGATTAATCGCAGCTGTCCTCAGGCAGAGATAATCGTCATATTGTCAGATCGCAGGCGGATCGAGGATCTGTTATCTCCGTCGGTGCCGGTATTCGATTACCTGGTGGAACCGACTGGTCCGTCGGAGATTCGGCGCAAGATAGAAATGGCACTCAGTTTCCACTATATGAAGCAGGAGCGCCAGGAGCTGCGTGCTCGAATCGCCATGAATTACAGCTTCGACAGTTTCGTGGGCACCACGGCCGACATGGAGTTGGCCAGGAAGACCATCGGACGCATCGCACCGACCGACATCCCCGTTCTTATAGTGGGCGATAGCGGGACCGGCAAAAGCCTGGCGGCGCAGATGATTCACCAGTACTCGAAACGAAGTCAATTTCGTCCGGTGCTGGTTGATTGCAGTTTGCTGCCGGGCGGCATGATTGAGCAACTGTTCGCCTTAGGAGGCCAAAATGGCGCAGGCACGGCCGCGACCTCAAACCCGCTGGTTCACGCGCGCGTCTCGACACTGATCCTCGAGCATGTGGACAAGTTGTCGGTGGCGGCCCAGGATTGCCTGAGTGAGCTCTTGCGTAATATTGCCGGAAATGAACAAGGGGACTCGTCGTGGCGGCCTGGTATTCGTCTCATATCAACTTCCGGCACGGGTCTGGATGATCTGGTTGCTCAAGGACTCTTCGACCGCGATCTGGCACAGCGGCTGGGAGTGATCAGTGTGATGCTGCCGCGGCTGGCAGATCGCAAAGAGGATATCGGTCTTCTGGCTGAGCACTTTCTTCGTAACCTGAGTCAAAACCGTGAAGGGGGCTGTCTTTCAATCTCTCGGTCGGCCAAAGAAGCGCTGGCCCGGTGCGATTGGTCACACAATGTTCGAGAACTGGAACTGGCACTCATGCGGGCCGCTGCGAACTGCACCGGGAATTACATAGACGTGGAGCATCTGGACATTCCTTTGCTTGGGCGACAGGAGAAGCAGTTCCCGTCACACCATGTAGCGGATATCTCCAACAACTGCCTGGAAGAGAACGAACGAATGCTGATTGAACGTACGTTGGCCGAAAACAACTGGAACTTTACTCAAACGGCGCAGGAATTGGGCATCGGCCGAACTACGTTGTGGCGAAAAGTCAAGAAATTCAATTTGAAGCGATTAATGGTACCAACCTAGATATTCGACCGGAGATGTTATGAAATGGACACCAGACCAGACCGATCGAGATCATGCTCCGTCGCCCGAATCGAGTGATTCGATACCGATTACAGGCGAGCTGGGGGAACCGTCCAATGGACTGTCACAGGCATTCGACAACCTGACCAGGGAGCTGCGCAAGAAGTACGAGATCAACCGGGGGGTGCTCGTGGTCCGTCGGCATGACAACCAGCGTCTGGCGGCTGTCTCCACTTGGAACGAAGGCAGTATCCGCGACGGCCTGGCGATAAGTCTGCCGAGAGAACCCTCGTTGTTTGAAAAGGTGGCAGAAACCGGCGAGGTGTACACGGAGAATTTTTGTGACGCCTTCAGTGGCAACTTCTTTGAGAGAAAGCTGCTGCTGGATGATGACTCTCGTTCTTTTGTCGTACAACCTCTTAAAGTCGACAGCGAAGTTTGCGGGGTCCTCGCTTACAGCTCAGTCAAACCGACCGCCTTTACTATGTTTGAGGAAGGCGCCGCAGAGAGAACTGCACGATCGTTTGCATCGACTATCCGGACGCTCCTGAGCAAAACTGAGATAACGTAGCCCCGGTCGCCCGATCACGGCGCTTGATTCTCTCGTTCCGCCTTGATCCGCCGGCGCGCGCGATTGTGCTCCGCATTCGTTCGCGAGAAAAGGTGCCCGCCGGAATCATCAGCAACAAAGTAATAGTAATCGGTATCCGCCGGATAGAGTGCGGCTCGGATTGCGGCTATTCCCGGAGAATTGATGGGCGTCGGCGGCAGCCCGTGATGCAAGTACGTGTTGTAGGGAGTGTTTTTTTTCAGATCGCGTTTGTAGAGTGGTCGATCCAGTCCGCCCAGCCCGTAGATGACGGTCGGATCGGCATAGAGTTTCATTCTTTTTCTCAGCCGGTTGGTGTACACCGAAGCCACCAGAGGGCGCTCCGCATCGAGTCGTGTCTCAGCCTCGATTATGGAGGCCAGCTTGATGATGTCAAATCGAGTCAAACCGGTGTGGATGTCTTCGGGCCAAAGGTCGCGGGTGAGATTGCGATACTGCTCCACCATAGTGCCCAGCACTTCCTCTTCGGACACGCCCCAGGGGAACACGTATGTCTCGGGAAACAGGAAGCCCTCAAGGCTGGGCAACGCATGGCGATCCAGGAAGGCTGAGTCCTGGTTCAGTTCGACGATCCGGGTGGAGTCCAGATCCAGCCTCGACGCTATGATTGAGGCCACTTTCCAGACAGGCGAACCTTCAGGAACGGTCACTCTGACTTTGAGAAAATCGGCTGTACGAAGTTTGGCCAGCACTGAACGGCAGGAGTTCTCGCCGGTGAAATCATAGCGACCGGGAGTGAGCTTTTTATCTATGTTTTGCAGTCGGGCCGGATAAACGAAGAAGACGCGCGACCGGATCACTCCTTCCTGCAGCAAGGTGTCGGCAATACGAGTAAAATTATCCCCGGGTTCGATGATCACCGAGACAAGCCGGTTGCCGATATCGATCTGACGGTTATACGACCAGAGAGCGTATACCCCAAATAACAGCATTGCTGCGAAAAGAATGGCCAAGGACAAGATCAGTCGTCGTTTCATCACTCGTCAATCGATCCTTCACGGCTTCGAAGATTCATCGAGGAATCTCTGCAGAATGATGGCTGCCGCCAGTCTGTCCAGACGCCGTTTGTCCTGCCCGATCTTCTTCCGATGGGCATGTATGATACCGGCAGCTTCGGACGATGTATATTGCTCGTCTTCTTTCGTAATTGGTCCTTTGTACACGTCTCTCAACTCATCGACAAACCGGTCGATCGCTTCACACTTATTGCTCCTGTCGCCCGATGCATGAAGCGGGTAGCCGATGATAATGCCATCAGGGTTATACTCGTCAATTACCTGAGATATCTTGTTGATGGCGTCTTTTCTGGACTTCACTTCGAGCGTTTCGAGTGGGGAGGCGATCAGCCCCGTGGGGTCACTCTTGGCGAGACCGATTCGGCGCTCTCCGTAGTCAATAGCCAGGTATGTCTTGTTCATACGTCTATAGTACGGGGTGGGAGGCTCCTTGTCAATTTGGCGGTGTATCGGAGTTTATGAGCCGCTATCGCTGTCCCGGCTTGCTTTGGCTCAAACATTCTGTTGACTAAGCATCCATGGTTTTCGTATAGTTTACCGGCACTGGAGTCTTGTGAAGCAACCGGACATACATATACGAAGCGGATTCGATGAGAATCATACAAGCCTTGAAGAAGGAGTTTGATGGGTAAACCAGCCGCACGACTGGGCGACATGACCGTACACGGCGGTGTCATTTCGGTGGGTTTTCCGCACGTATTGATCGGCGGCAAGCCGGCCGCACGGGTGGGGGATATGCACACGTGTCCGATGGTCAACCCGGGGACACCGCCGCCACCGCATGTAGGCGGCCCGATTATGCCGCCGGGAGCCGTAACGGTGCTTATTGGGGGTATGCCGGCGGCCTGTGTGGGTGATATGGCCACTTGCGCCGGTCCGCCCGACACGATAGCTCCACCCGGTTGTCCTACCGTCCTGATTGGTCCGGGTGGCGGCGGGGGAGGTGGCGGCGGGGGCGCCGGAGGGGGAGGCGGTTCGGGTGAGGCTGAAGCCGAGGGTCTTGAGGGTGGCGGCCCTGGCGAAGGCGGTGAGGCCGAAGAGGAAGAAGGGCATTTTCTGGACGTTACGTTTGTCGACAAAGGTGGTTTTCCTATCACCGGCGTGGGTTACACGATTACGGACCCTGAGGGCGAAAGCGCCGACGGGATATTGGCGGGTCAGGTGAAGCGGTCCGGTGTCAAGCCGGGCGACTATGAGATACGACTGCGTACAGTCTGCAATGCGAAATGGTCGAAGTCGGCGGCCGAGGTCGGTGAACAGGTCAAGCTGTCAGCCAAGACAGCCGGCATTGAGGACGGCACGAAAGCCCTTATTTTCATACTGGCCAAAGATACGAATAGTCCCGGTCGTAAGATTGAAGAGATAGAAGCGGAAGTGTCGGGAGACAAGGTCGAAGGCGACTGGACCTTTGAAGTCGATGACGAGTGGCTCGAATACCAGAAGAACAAGAAGGAACAAGTCGGTTATCTGACGCCCAGATACTTTTTTGTAGTTGAAGTTCTGGATTGTTCGGCTCGTTCCGGCTTTCTGGACTACAAGGACTGGTTGGAGATAGAACTAAAGGATGAAGATGGCCAGCCGGTGGCCAACAAGAAATTTAAAGCCAAGTTCCAGAACGGCGAAATCCGCGAAGGGAAGCTGGATTCGAAGGGTTGCGCCAAACTCGAGAAGGTACCGCCCGGCAAAGCGGAGATATCCTTCGATTTGAGCAAGTGAGCGGGCGGCAGCCTCCTGCGCCATCGCTGCCGAAACTGGAGGCGAGGTTCATTCGATTCCGGCACGTGCACAAGGAACCAAGATGAGCAAGACGAACAATCTGTTCAGGATCGAATTACCGGAAGAATGGCTGGATCAGACCGTTCATTACTTTCTCGGTCCCGAGGACAGCGGCATTCAGCACAGCCTGACGCTGTTTGTCGATGATAACCCAGACACGGATGACCTGGAGGAGTACGCTCGGGAGAGGGTGGATCAAACGGTGCAGGCACTGCCCGACGTGGAGATTCTCAAGGAGGAGACCAGGGATCTGAGCAACGGTATCACCGTATACGAGACTATCAGCAAATGGATTCCCCCCGAAGGGCAACCCAGTTTCCGCAAGCACCTTTTCCTGATGTACGACAAGAAGGCGTATACATTCACCGGTGATTTTTCCAAGAAGACATTGAAGACAATCGGCGCCGAGGTGGATCAAATGATCGAGAGCTTTGTGCCGGGAGATATTGAGCAGGAGTAGTGTGAGGTGTCGCTATCGTTTAACAAATCTACCGACAGCAAGCACAAGATAAAGCTGGAATCATCGCTGATTTCGGCGGCCTGGCTGTCGAGCAACGCCCCGGTGGGCGGCACGGTATCTCTTGAAGTGATAACCGAGTTCGTCGGTAACGGCGCTCCCATAAAAATCACCGGCAGAAGCGAGAACGGCAAGAAGTTGGGCGCAATCTCAGGCGTCGTACGCAACAATGTCTATGCGGGCAGGCTCGATATTCCGGATGGCCTCGAAATCGGGGATAGAGTGTATTTCGAAGCGTCACTTCCCAAAAACGGGCTGTCCGGTGAATCGGATCGTATACCGGTCGTCCCGAGGGTGCAGGTCAACAATCTGAAATGGAGCGCCGATGAGGCCCGCCGGGGCGACCTTCTCACACTGACTGCCTTCGTGGATGGCGTGCCGGACGAAACCGAAGCGGTCTTGACGATTTACGAGCATGACCGAGATACCGCTGACGACAAGATTGTCGAGCTGCCGACTGTCGTGAAGAATGGTCGCCTTGAGGCAAAGTGGGAATACGAGTACCACGAAGATACCGATGAAATTCCGACGCAGGAGGAGATGGAGAAGTACGGTAAGAGTTACAATCCGCCGGAATACTACTTCACGGTGAAAGTCGGGGACGACGAATTCGGCCGGGAGCGCGAGTCGGGTTTGCTGGTGTTTAAGGATTGGGTGGAATTCCAGTTGACGGACGCCGACGGCAGCCCGATTGGTAACGAGAGGTATGTTCTTCACCTGGCCGACGGCACAAAAAAGGAGGGGAAGCTTGATAACGAGGGAAAGGTCAGGATCGACAATGTACCTCCCGGCGGGGTAGAGATCGAATATCCTGATCTGAATGAGGAGTACGAAATCGAATAGTTGAGTGCCATGCGGGCGCCCCTTTTTGTCATAGTTATCGCATCCGACACGCGGACACTGAACTCACGTAAGGTTAATTTCCTATGTTCAAGTGGTTGACGGGTCTCTTCAGGCGTAATCGTGCGACACTACCCAGGGCGAAGGTTACGATGATCTCATTCATGAGCGGCATTGACCTGTATTTCGCGATTGCCCCGGATCAGGTTGATGCCTATGGCAACACCTACATGGTCGTCGACCCTACCCTCAACTTGAACCAGGCGATGAATCCGGTGAGGAAGTGCCCGTGGGCGGGACCTCATTGGCAGAAATCAGGCATAAACGACGACACGCACATCAGCTGGCCGGCCGTCTATGTTCGGGACGGCGCCGTAGGAAATCCGTCCCGATCAGTGAAGGTATCATTTGAGACTAACACGCCATACAACGGAACCTTGCGTGTCAGAGCCACTTGTGGCGGCGGCTACAATCTCCAGGTGCGCGAGAAGACCGTACAATTCAACGGTGGCCGCGCTACCGAGCAACTGGAACTGCGATCTTTGCCCACTACGGTGGATAGAATGAACGGCATTGAACTGCAATGGCAGTATCGTACTCGCTCCCGATCTTCCTGGCAAAACGCCAATACCAGCAAACATACGCTGCTCATAATCGATGCTGCGCCGAAACCAGCTAACTTGAGGGGACAGGATAAGTACCTTTTTGATATAGTCAACTGGTCCTGCCAATGGGCCAGGAACAAGTTCGGTACTCAGGACGTCTTCGAGGCCATCTGGTCTCAGTTTGACCGGGGCGCCGCCGTATCGTCGCCCCATGCAACCGGTCTCGTGTACTGGAAAAACCATAATATCGGGATAGCGCCTGCTCAAACGATTCCGGATGCCGTCCGCAGCCGAACAGCGCCCGCCAATCAGAGGTTCGCGGCCAGTTGTATTGTCTTTGACCGTGTTCTCATGAATTGTCTTGCCGTTCAGGGAATTCGGTCAAAGGAAGTGACGATTTTTCCTCACCCTCCAGACTTTCAGCGTGCCGGCTTGCAGTACTCACAGTGTTCGAGTTGGAACGCCAAAAACGTGCCCGGCCAGGCTCAGCCAAACCCGCCCGCCGGCTGGAGCAATCACTGGATTGCGGATGTTGAAGAGCCGGCCGGTAGCTGGAAACTCTATGATGCTTCCTATGGAGCAGGCGCCATTAACCGGCCGAACTCAACAGTGGTGAATGCTGGTGGACATAATGTGACAGTCTATCAGAATCTGACAGATTATGAAACGGCCGGCGTTGATTCTTTTAATGCGACGGGTTCAGTGACCGGAAGTCCAGTAACTCTGGCTCCCGATGCCGATCCCGCGATCCCGCCGCATTTGTGGGGTAGGGTACTATGGCCGTGAAGCGATTGTTGTGTACGGTAGGTGAAGTGGGAGTTACGGACGAAACACGCCCTGCAGGATCAATTAGTAAGTTCATCTGTAGACAGGATGTACGGTCATCCGGGAGTTTGATATGGGATTTGAATTACTTATCCGGGTAATCAGCTTACTCGATATTGCTTTGGTTCAGATAGGCGGTGCGAGCTATTTCGTAGTGATAGAAGGCACCGCGGAGACTCGAGTCAACAGCCAGGATCAAGTGCAACATGGGACTATCTGGCACTGGTGGTCGATTGATGCATCCGGTATCAGCAAGGTATCGGACCAGATGATCTACTTGCCGCCCTGCAAGAGTATCAGTCTGGCCTGCGCCGGAGATCGTCTGGTCGGGCTCCTGGAAAGTAACTTCAAGTCTCCGGCAATTCTTTGGGAAGCAGCCGTCTCCTCGGATTCGTCAGGATTGATGCTGTCCGAAGGAGAGCTCTTTGCTGAATTGCGTCTCACCTCGTCGCAACAAGAACGATTTGATATCAAACCGAAGGATCTATGGAGCAGTATTGGGCTTACCAACAAAGAGTGGTTGTTCAATCCGTCAATAGTATGCGATGAATCGAATGGAACGATGAGGTCGGCGCTGAACGTCGCCACAGGAGACGCCTTCGTAATGGACTACTCTCGTTCGGAGGACTCCTGGCGTGAACTAGCCTTTGTGAGAGGAGCTCTGGAGCCGGTATTGTTGCAGAATGCCAATGATCGATACCTGTTGTACCGGCAGGTTACCGATAACTGGTCAATTATGTACGGCTCGCCACGGTATTCCGATGATACGGGTCCCGTCAAATTGCCGCTTGTTCTAGCGAAAGTCGACTCTTCAGGCAAAATAGGCGATTCGATTCATTTGTCGCAACTGGCGCCACTCGGGAATGTATATACGCACGGTCTGGACGGCAACGGAGCCGGTAGATTGGCAGTAGCCGGGGTCAGAGGCAGTGTAGATAGTCCCGTGCTTATCGTATTAGTCTCGTCCGAATCAAAAGAGGACTGGCTGCGCCGAGGAACTTTTGAACTACCCAGCGTCCCGGAGAGACTGGCTTTGGCTTATATTGATAATGAGGTTGTAGTTGCCAACGCCGTTCGTAACCCGGAGGATTACTCGGTCAGTATAGTCAAGTTCGCGGTACCTTCCGGAGAGGCTAAGCAATGACAATTGCCGTGGCGTGGCCCCCCACAAACCCCTTGACAAGTGCAATGTTGACCTTTATTATCAAGGGTTTCGCAGCATTCGGGTGTTGAAGCCCTTCGTGCAACAATTAAAGAGAAAGCATTAGCGTCGGTCGGGAGACCGCTACGACAAGATGGACATAGCCAGTTACTCGTCAGATTCACGGGCGGTGATAAAAATCGCCAAGGAAGTGGCGGCCGAATTCAGGCACCCGGAAATCACGGTGGAGCACCTTCTGGTAGCCGTGGTGCGGCACGAAGGCTCGGAGGTGGAGTCGATTCTGAATCAGTTGGGCAAGAGTCCTTCAATGGTGGCCTCCATGACGGAAGAGTTTCTCAAGGAACAGTCGAGCCGCTCCGCGCCACGTGAAAATCTGAGTATCGCTCCGGCCGTACAGGCCGTCCTGTCCCAGGCGCTGGATGAGAAGGCCAAACTGTACGACCCGCTCGTGGAGCCGGAACATATACTGATAGCTGTATTCGATCCAAAATCCGCCTTGTCCCCGGTGGTGCGAGACAAGATCGATATCACCAAGGAAGACATGTACCAAGCTCTGGCTGACAGTAAGTCAGTCGAAGAGATAGCATCTTCCACGACTCCGACCGGAGAAGGCGAGCCAACACCGGAAAAGAAAAAAGGTGTGGCCGGTACGCTGAAGTACTGCGTGGATATGACTAATCTGGCGGCGGCGGGTGAATATGATCCTATGATCGGACGCGAGGAGGAATTGCAGCAAGCGGTGCAGATACTCTTGCGGCGCCGGAAAAACTCACCGGTGCTGGTAGGGGGAGCCGGTGTCGGTAAGTCGGCGATAGTTGAGGGCCTCGCCCAGGCCATTATCGCCGAAAACGTACCGGCGGCTTTGAAGGACGTCAAGATCATGGAACTGGATATGGGCTCGTTGGTGGCGGGTGCCAAGTACAAGGGTGAATTCGAAGAGCGTTTCAAGTCGCTGGTGAGTGAAGTGGTGAAATCGGGCGGCAAGATTATTCTCTTTATCGATGAAGTTCACACCATCATGGGCACCGGTGGCGGCGGCGGAATGGATGCTGCCAATCTCCTGAAACCAGCGCTGGCTCGCGGACACATCCGGCTTATCGGTGCGACCACCGAAGAAGAGTACACGAAGCATCTGGAAAAGGACAAGGCGCTCATTCGACGGTTTGAAAAGGTGAAGATAGAAGAGCCGGGTTTCAATGATGCGGTTCGCATTGTGAAGGGAGTTGTGTCCAAGTACGAGGAGCATCATAAGATCACGTACTCTGAGGATGCGATCGTGGGCGCCGTCAAGTATGCCAGGAGGTATCTGGCAGAAAAGAACCTGCCGGACATAGCCCTGGATGTGGTAGATGAAGCGGCCAGTGAATTCAGCGTGAAAGGCGAAACGGCCAGGCGCATGATACCTCAGCTTGAAGAGCAAATCAAGGAGCTCGAAACGCTGTTTGCCGGTTGTGACGGCTCCAGTCCGGATAAGAAGCCGGAGGATTTCGCCAAGCTGGGTGATGCCATGGGTGATTTCACACGCGGCATGGACCGGTTGTTTGATCTTTGGGGACATCGTCTGGAAGCCGCCGAGGGTGCGAAGTGAAGTTGAATAAACCGATAGACCTGGCTGAACTCAAGACGGCCTTTGCCGAGCGGCAACAGCAATTGGCAGCGCTCAAGACGGTGGTCGACGGCCTTCAGCCGAACATAGATGAGGCGGACATAGCCGCCGTCGTGGCGCGTCGGACCGGGATACCGCTCTCCAAAATGATGACGGCGGAAAAAGATCGCCTGGTGAATATGGAGTCGGTACTGTCCCAAAAGATCGTGGGGCAGGAGAATGCCATCAAGGGTATTGCCGATGCCGTGCGCAAAGCGCGCGCCGGTTTGAAAATGGCGCATCGGCCGGTTGGATCGTTCTTGTTTCTCGGGCCGACCGGCACCGGCAAGACGTACTTACCCAAGTTGCTGGCGGAGTTCCTGTTCGATGACAAGAATGCGATGGTTCGTCTCGATATGTCCGAGTTCATGGAAAAACACTCCGTTGCCAAGATGATCGGTGCTCCCCCGGGGTATGTTGGCTATGAAGAGGGCGGCGTATTGACCGAGGCCGTCAGGCGGAAACCATACTCGATCGTGTTGCTGGACGAAGTAGAAAAGGCCCATCCGGATGTATTCAATGTCCTGCTTCAGCTTCTCGATGACGGTCGTCTTACCGACGGTCAGAACCGGACGGTCGACTTCTCGAACTGTATCGTGGTGCTGACTTCCAACTACGCGGCGGACAGGATTCTCGAGGCTGACCGTGAAGGGCGGGAAGTGGACATGGATGAAGTCCGGCAGTTCCTGTTCTCGAAATTCCGGCCGGAATTCCTGAACCGTTTGAATGATATCATTATATACCACACGTTCACGCAGGAACAGGTGGAGGTAATAGTCGGCCTTGAGTTTCAGCAACTGTCGGATATGCTGAAGGACCAGAACATTGAGGCCGAATTGGCCCCGGCTGCCAAAGCCAAGCTGGCCAAAGACGGCTACACGTTCGAGTTGGGCGCCCGACCGATTCAGCGCATCATTGAACGGGAGATAATCAACAAGTTGTCTGTAGAAATAATCACGGGTACGCTGAGTAAAGGTGACAGTATCCTGATCGATGTTCAGGATGACAGGTACCTGTTCAAGAAACAAGATTGATAAACGAAGTCGAAACTTTATCGAAGGAGATGATATAGATGGGTAAGTTTTTCCTGGGAGCGCGAGAGCGGTTGGTCAAGGACGACTCGATTCCGGTCGAGTTGTTGCCTTCCAACAAAACTCTCTATTTGGCAAAGCTCAACAACGATGAAGACGCGGATCCATCGCCGGTGGAGTGCAATAATCTCAAGCAGGTATTCGAGAAGTTTCGTCCCTCGTTTGAGGCGGAACTGGAAAGCACCGAAGGTGAGCCGGTAAACGCCGAGTTCACGATTAAGGCGATGAAAGATTTCACATCGAAGGAGCTGATCGAACAAAACGACTATCTGCAAAAGACGTACTACAGCAAAGAGATTCTGGCGGATCTCGACAAACAGCTGAAGAAGAACAAGCCGCTACAGAAGACCCTGCAAGACAAAGAGAAGAAAGAAGCTCTGCTGAAAGTGGCCAAGTACTACGTTGATCTGTTGAGCGAATAAAAACGAGGTGTAGGATATATGGGCGAAGAAGAGAAAAACGAAGCACAGCCGCAGGCAGCCGAAGCTGCTGAAGCAGAAGCGAAGCCAACAGCCGAACCGGGGGAGAAGCTGTCCGATGAGGAGTTTTCCGGCATTCTGGGGGACACATTCGGTGATTTCAAGCAACTGGCAAATCTGTTGCCGTCGTTCAAAACAGCCGACGGCGACCTGGTGCGAGGCGTGGAATGGCTGGACCCGAAAAAGGACTTCCAGCGCAAGGATTTCCTCACGAAGAAAGACCACGCCAAACAGCGCAAGCTCCTGGCCGAACGGTTGAAGATCTGGATCAATCAGTTTTCCAGCGCCGACAGCGTGGATGACATTCGCAAGAACTTGAATGAAGAAGCCACCAAGCTGGAAGCCAATCTGGAAAAGAACATGAGGAAGGTTCACCGGGAAAGCCGTGAACTGGAGACGACTTATCGAGCCATCGACAAGTTCTTTGCCAACGCTCAGGCGGAACCGGATGACAAGGTCAACGCCTGGTTTTCGAACGTGAGCACGGAACAGCTGATGGACCCGGATGACAAAGAGAAGTTCGAACAGTTGAGCAAAGCCATTGCCGACGAATTTCGTGAGTGGGGTATCAAGCGGTGCTATGCCAACTGCGTCATTCCCGGCTATGTCGGCAGTGTCGAGAATATCGACAGCCTGGCGCGGCTGATCGGATTCCCCAACAAGGTTCACGTAATGACGGATATGCCGGATTTCGAGTCGGTGGAAGAGATTATGGATATGCTCGAGGATCCCAGCTTTGACAGTCTGACCAGTTCGGATAACTATAAGCAGTATGTGGCATTGTTCGCCAACTACGTCCAGGCTCGGAGCGCCAATCAGTACGAGGACGAAGACATGTGGATTCCGCCTTCGGCAGCGGTGGCCGGCATGATGTATCAGGGTGACGAGAGTGACGGCATGCAGCAGCCTCGCGCCGGATACAAGTACGGCAAGGTGGCGGACGCCAAGTACCTCCGGTTCCGAGCCAATCAGCCCGATGCCAGCAAGATAAACGAGAAGGGCGTCAATCCGATGGTGAATTTCGAAGGTCAGGCGGTGGCGATGGGGGCGGCAACGCTGTTCAACAAGGAAACATTCAATGTCTACTCCATTCGTCGAACATATGACTACGTCTACAAGACCCTGCGCAACTACCTGAATAAGCAGACGTTCAATGTTATCGACCAGAAGTTCATTGACACGCTCAGAAAGGACATCGACAAGTTCATGCGTGCCATAAGCGGTGGTGACAATATCTTGCAAGACTACAACGTGAAGATCTTTGCTGACGACGAAATGCGCAAGAGACAGGAAGTTGACATCAAGGTCGCCCTGAATCCCAAGTACCCGGCCCGGACTTTCAATATCGAATTCACGGCCTGGAACGATGAGAATCAAACTGCCGTCAAAGACAAATAGCGCGAGAGAACCAAAAACCGAAATACGGATTACACAACCAATACGAATCAGATAACCACAACTAAACTACAGTTGCACAAGGAGAATCACAATGGCACACAGACCGAAAGTCTTCGTGGACGGTGTCGAGTACCCGCACGTGTTCGAGGTGTCCTACCGTCTGTACACGCAGAAAGACGAAACCGGCCGTCCGACGGACCGCGCTCACGCGGGCACGATCCGGATGCGAGTTGAGTCGGCCGAAGACGGCAATGTCGATCTCGCCCGGTGGGCAATGGACACGAGCAAGACCAACTGGAAGTCCGGTGAAGTCCAATTCTTCAACAAAGACGGCGCCGACATGAAGAAGCTGACGTGGGAAGACGGCTTCGTTACCGAGTTCGAGGAAATGATCCCGCACATCAAGGATCGCCCCGACGAACAGGTGTATCAGTACCTGGAGATTTCCGCCAACAAGATTACGGTCGGCGACGCCGAAATCGTGAACTACTGGGACAAATAGAGAGAGCTTGCACGAGCCGGACAGGTCGCGGCTTGTCCGGCTTGTTTTTGACGTTCTCCGAATTCTGTGAGTAGCCATGGCTGAAGCACCAACACCACCTGTCGAATCGAGTGAATCGTCGTACGGCACCGAGGCCAGATGCCTGATTGAAATCAGCGGTCAGAAGATAACGTACGATATCCTGTCCGTCCGGCTGGATCAGTATGTCGATGACCACCATGTGTTGCAGGTCCGCATCCGCAAAGTGGGGTTGTCTTCAAACGAGGGCGAATTCGAAAACCCGACGGAGTTTTCGGATAAGCTCGGTCAGTCGCTGTCTCTTAAGATCGAGGCCACCCAATTCAGCACGTCGGGCAGCGCCAAAATGAAATTCATCGGCATCGTTACCGAGGTAAGATTCGACAGCAGCATTGACGGTATCAACACTGTTCTGATTACGGCTCATTCCCCGACGTTGGCAATGGACGGTGCGCCGCGAAACCGCATCGTCGGCCAAAACATGAACCTGAAAGATATCGTGGGCAAGGTAGTCGGTGAATACGAGATTACTCAGGGCCGGGTCGATGCCGGCGATATATGTGTCGAAAACGACCGGGGCAACAAAGAGCTGGACTCCAACGTACAACTGGCCGAGTCCGATATGGCCTACCTGCGGCGGATCGCTTCCGAGAACCACCTCTTCGCGTACTACGACGGCACTGCTTTCAATGTGGAAAAGGCGAAGACGAATAACGAGCAGGCTTTGTCGTGGCGTGTCGATCTGGGCTCTTTCTCTCTGGGGGTAGGTACCGGCCAGTTGAAGTACAAGGGACAGACCTGGGATACGATAAAAAAAGAGTCTTTGACGGGAAACGTCGGCAAGAGCGATCTGCGGGGTGCTTCCAGCACATTTTCCGGTAAAGCCCTGTCGGCATCGGAGGAGATCTATCCCACGACGGGATCGTCGGGCGCGCCCAAGCACGCCGTCCAGAAGCAGCTCGACATCGCGTTGGTAAGAGAAGTTGAGGCCAGAGCCGGTCGAATGATGACCTGTCGGGGTAAGTCCATTGTCCCGTCTATTCAGGTCGGTTCGACCATCCGGGTCGGCGAAATGGGTGACCTGAGCGGACAATACTGGTTAACTTCCGTTTGCCACGTTTTCGAGCAAGGCGGGCAGTACCACAACGATTTCACTTGCGTGCCGCTGGAGATGGCCTACCCACAGATACGCTACGAAAGACAACCGTATGCTTACTTCCAGACAGGCGTCGTGACCAACAATGAGGATCCGGAGAATCTGGGCCGGGTGAAAGTGCGCCTGGCGCATCACAGCTCTGCCGAAGAATCGGAGTTTATGCGGATTATGACTTTCGATGGCGGCAAGGAGCGCGGCTGGTTCGCCCTGCCGGAAATCGATGACGAAGTGTTGGTGGCGTATGAACGCGGCAACCCGAATGCGCCGGTCGTATTGGGGGGCCTGTACAACGGCAAAGACGTACCCCCCATGACCAATTCGGATACCGTAGCCGGCGGCAAGGTCGAGAAGAAGATTTATCGGACGCGGAACGGAAATGAAATCATCTTTGTCGATAAAGACGGCGCCGAAACCATTACGATAACGCAGAAGAGCGGCACCAATACTCTGCTTCTCAATATGGACGGCCCGCGGATTGTTGTCGAGTCGACCGGGGACATTCTAATGAAGGGCAAGACCATCACATTGGAGACGACCCAGGGTGATATTACATTGACATCCAAGGGTAAAATCGTCGGCGAGGCTCAGAGCGATGTTCAGCTCAAGGCTACCGCCAACTTCAAAAGCGAGGGGGGCATGAACTACGAAGCGAAAGGCGGGATCGGTTTTAAGGCCACTGGCACCCAGGCCAATCTGGAGGGCAGCGCCATGACAACCATCAAAGGCGGGATCGTTAAGATCAACTAGGCTATTCATGGAATATCTCTCATTGCCTTTGGTACTCAGGGAAGGGTACTTATCTCGGGCCAATCTGGAAGAATCCCTCAAATACTCGATCGGTTTGATTGTATGCACTCGGGTCGGTATGATGCCGTTTGCGCCGGAGTACGGTTCGGCTTTATGGGAGAAAGAGTTCTCGGACATTCTGACCGCCAACAAGTCGGACATTCGGGCCGGCATCAGGAACGCCATCGGTGAATTCGAAAAGAGACTGTACAATGTGTCCGTTTCCTTCACCGGGCTGGAAGATGCCTCTCCGCACACGCTGGGTATGATCATCAAGGTATACGGTAACTACATTGACGGCACGGAAGAGAGCAAATTCGAGTCTACTTACCAACTCGGTTAATGAAGAGACTGATTGAACCGAATTATGAGTGAAAGTCGTTCCCGGAACCAACAAGAGATTTTCGTCGATCTGTATCGCAACCTGCGCAAATACAATCCCGATACGCCCGAGTCGGCGGAGCGGCTGGATCCCATTCTGCGGCTCTTGCTTCAATTGTACGCCCACCAGTTGAGTCGAATCGACCGGAGACTCGATATGACCTGGGACATGGCCACGGATTCTCTGGTGAAGTCAGTCTGTCCGAACCGAGGCCGATGGCCCATTCCGGCCTTTACGGTCATGAGGTGTCGCCCCACCGACCCGGTTGTGGAGGTCGACACGCACACCCGTTTCTTCTACAAAGAGCGCCGCGAAGGGGGCAAGACCTTCTTCTTTTCCCCTCATGCCGGCGGCAAGGTCATAGATGCTCAGGTGAAGAAGGTTTTGCTGCAAAACGAGAACAGGATCTTTGACCTGACTCCGGCCGAGGCATCGGACGCACCACCCCCATCACGGGCCGTGGTTCCCGGCGAGTCGGCTGGACCCTGGCGATTGTATGTAGCGCTCGATTATGCCGGACTGCAATCCGGTCTGGCTGGCGCCAAAGCGTTTATCCAGGCGCAGCGCAATGTACTTAAACAACTGCGGTGGGGCTATTGGTACCCGGGATCGCATTTCGGATCATTTCAGGATGACAGCCGATTCTGTCCGGGTTTGACCTGTTCGATCGACGACATCCTGAACAGAGACAGGGAGACGGTCGACTGGGGAGGTTTTCGCCGCAACGGTGATCTGTTCGACGAGGTGGAAGACAATTTCGTTCTTTTCCCCGGCGGCTTCACTTCGGTGTGGGAACCGGGACCGGTCGAGCCGGAGCTGGGTCGCCTGTGCCGAGCACAGAACATCTCGACGCCGCCGGAGAACGAACATCACTATTGGATCAGGGTCGACCTGCCGGATCGCGGCAGCAAGAGAGCTTTTGCCGGAGGTCTCGGTATCTCTTTCGACAGCCTCCTGGCAACCAACAAGAATGAAATGATACTGTTCAAGCACACGGGTGGCAATCGGGTCGTGGAAATCGAGATCGCGGAGCATATTGACTCCGTTCTGGAAATTGTGGCGGTGGTCGATTCCAACGGCAACGACTATCGAGCTATACACGACTTCCCCGATGATCCGGAAGTGAAAGTGTACGCCACGGAAGAGCGTCGCGATCATCTGGTACTCTGGTTCGACTATGGATCGGGTATTGATGTGCCACCGGATTCCATCACCGTTACGTATGCCGTGACGGACAGCGTTGCCGCCAACGGAATCGAGGCGGGTAAGATCAATGATCTGTACGAGAGTCATCCGGGCATTACTTCCGTCTCCAATATCACGGCCGTCAAAGGTGCGATTCCGGCGAAATCCAGAGAGCAGGTGCGGACCGAGGTGTCTCTGCGCCTGCGCCAGCGAGACCGCGCCCTGACCTTCGACGATATCGCGGCGTGGGCGCGGGTATTCGACCCCCGCATCAAGTCGGTCAAGTGCCGCAACGGAGTGCAGCGTTTTCGGCGGGGCTTGCGGAAGTGCATTATCGTTACCGTCACGGTCGATAAAGAAGAGTTTTATAGTGATGATGAGACGACACTCTTGCAGAGGCGCCTGAGAAGCTACCTGAAGGCCCGATCGACCGTCAATACCCAGTACGATATCGAGGTAGAGAAAACATGACGTCCGCCGAAAAACACGTGATGCCGGACCTGTGTCATCGACGGAATCCGTTCCATTTCGTAACGGCCCTGGTCTTGCTCAGAACACTGGGAGTCAATCTCACCAAAGTTCACCTGAGAGCGGTCGGGGAATATCGAAACTACAGAGGTGAAATTCTCGACCAAGCGCCGGCTCCCGGCGCCGCTTTGACCGGCACGACCGAGATTTCCTTGGACGTGGGCTTCTACAGTGCGGTCGATCACATGCCTTACCAGTTCTTCTACGGTATTCAGGGTGTTACGTCTCGTTCGGACAAGTGGGACGAAGATGCCCGCAGCTTGATGGCGCCGTTCGACGGATCGGTCATTCGATTCCAGGCGGAGGCTACGTATGAATCGTTGAAGTTCATTCTGACCTCCGTTAACTACGAGCATCTGGTGAAACAGCTCCAGTTGTTTGACTTCGATGCCGCAACGTATGCCGGGGACCTTGGCGAGGCGGTGTTCTGGTCATCTATCCTTCCCTATTTTCATTTCTGGGCCGGGAATCCGGAGGTCGTAGCCCGGACACTGACGTATCTTTTCGGCTACCGTTTTGAGATCAGGGAGAACATTGAAGCCGGGACCGACATTCCGGACGCGCTGCAATCCCGGCTGGGTCAGAAATTCAACCGCATGGGCAGTGAGTTCGTTCTGGGCAAAACGTACTCTGATTACGATTCCTGTTACGAAGTCCGGGTGTGCGGTGTGCCTTCGGAAGAAACAGGTAACTGGTTGCCGGGCAAGACGCAACGAGAGAGATTGGAGAGGATGCTGCAGTATTGTATGCCGGCTGAGTATCAGTATCAAATACGTGTCATGGTTGACGGCAGAAAAAACAGGTTGGGGAAGCAGCAGAAAGAAGCATACCTGGGCATGTCGGCTTATGTGTCGTAAGTGGTCGATTGAGGCAGCATTGGTGTTGACATTCGTGGCAGCGGACTATACATTCGAACATGATGGTTGAGGCAAGATAATGGGCGACTTTGACTTATATGCCGTAAACTGGCAGGACGGGATGCTGATCTCAAGGGAGCATCTCAAAGACCAGGAACGATATTTCGAGAATCTGGTACGCTGGTATGCTGGCGGTACCGACGACCGATACGGGCTTGTCAGAAAGCCGTTTTCCGGAAACGAGGCGTTGCGGTTAAGCCACACGGTCTCGGGTAACAGCATCCGGGTGGAAATATCAGAATGTCATGCTTTGATGCCGGACGGTGGCATTGTGGCCATTGACGGCGCCTCCCGGAATGCCGTTTCAGGCGAGACAATAATCGGCGAGAGCGCCATTCCGGTGTATTTGGGCGTCTCCCGCACCGCCAGAAAACAGGTGGGCGAACCGGATCCGCAGGAAGACGTTCCCCGAGTCCCGTATCTGGTCAACGAATACTCTTTGCATCTGGGAGAACAGCCCGATCTGCCGGAAACCGGGTTTTTGCAGTTAGCCAATCTTCAGGTGATCGGAGACGATGTTCAGCCCGACGAAGGGTACTATCCCCCCTGTCTTTCGCTGCATGCTCTGGATCGACTGGCCGACAAGAACCGTGATTATCGTAATCGACTGGAGAACCTCTTGTCGCTCACCTCGCGCGCCTACGCCGCGGTAAGCACCGGCGGTTCGCTTTCGGAAGTGAAGAGTGATTTGCAGGTGGCATTCAAGGACACCATTTACCTGTTCGGGTATCATCTGTCTGCCGCGCTTGATGATTTCGTGGTGGGGCGCAATGCTAAACATCCGCTGGAGCTGGTGGTGTTTTTCAAGAAGTTGTTCCGTGTCATGACCACCCTGCTGAACTACCAGCCCGGTATGAAAGACTACCTGAACGAGAGGTTCTTCACGAAAGAAGCCAATACCGACGTCGGACAGTTTCTTTCGAGCGTGGACGGTTTTCTGTTTTCCGAGTACAATCATCGTGACCTGGGCGGCCATATTCGGTCAATCGACGAGATTAGTGCCGTGGTACACGGTTTATTCAGTTACTTAGCTCAAATCGGGCCGATCACGCCCGACGTGGCGGCCACCGAGACTATCACGTATCAGGGCAAGACATATAATATGGTCCCTTATTCGGATTATCGCTGCGAGGAGGCGGGGGGACTGGTTTACCTGTTGCTCAACATTCCGGCTCCCCAGGCAATCAACGATCTGGTGGTGCTTCTGAACAAGGCGCTCTTCGGCATGAGTGAATGGAACTCTATGCAGGTCCGGCTCGGTTTGAATCAGGCGCGCAGCCTGGGTGAAACAGATCCGGTCAACGTAGACACTGTCACCCTCGGTAACAAGGTTGCCTTTCGGGCGCAGGATATGGTGCGGACACCGTCGGTCAACCAGGTCAACCTGATTTTCCGCGGCGCTCCGGATATCAACAAATTCGAAGGACTCGGCAAGACTGATTTGGCCGTGTATGCCGTATAGCAGTTTGATGGAGTGATATGGCAGTAAAAGCCAACATAGAGAAACTTTTCGTGTACCTGGATGCTTTCGAGAGTCAACCGGCGGCTTTTGAAACACAGGCGTTCATCCAGACGTACAACGGCGTTCGCGCGGTCTTCAGAGTCCTTCGCGAACAGCGGGATCAGGCAGTCGAGGTTGACTACACGTTTCTGGACTTCATCAAACAGGTGCCCCTGACGGCATCCGATTTGAGAGAGATCACCGTCCAGATTCTCATTTGCTACTTTGAAGCTGAAGCTGACGTTGACGGACGGACCAATCAGTCATACAGCTATTGTCGCGGCCAGCGCCCGGTGAAGCAGGATGTACCGTATATCGAAGAGAAGCTGGCGCCTCTCCTGTTCCGTGAACGCGCTCTAAACAACAATGAACAATTGCACGGCTTCATGCTCGATGAGATATGTGCTTTTTTGAATACCCACGGCCGGTCTCTGAAGGCGGATCTGACACCGGAAGAATTCGATCGTTTGAAGGATCCGATCAAGATGCTCGTGCTGGCGCGTCGCCGGCATCAGTTCGGCACCGCCCTCCTGAATGATCGCTCCTCGCTGGAGTTCGATTTACATCGGGTTAACGCCTTCCACAAGCTCGGCAGCAAGAATCGCGCTTTTGAACAGTACTTCAAGAACTGGAATTACCTCTACAAACCGTCTTTCTGGACCCGCGTGAAAACCACCATAACAGAACTGGGCGGCAAGGGGAGAGGCATCTTCTCGAGTTTCCGCTACACTCGTCTCGTGTTTTCGCAGCGGGGACCGGCCTTCGTGAAGTACGTGGTGTTTATCGTGTTCTGGATCGTGTTGGCTATACTCGTTCCCAGGTGGTGGCTGGAGCATGATGACAGTCAATTGCAGAAGATGAACCAGCGAGTCCAAAATGTCGGCCAACACGTAAGTGAGAGATAAAAAAACAGGCAGCTTAGTATACGATGCAACTGGCAAAACTACTGAAGTTCGGTAAGAAAGGGGCCAAGATGGCCCCCAAAAGAGGCGCCAAGAAGGCCGACACCGGTTTCTCCTGGCCCCCGGGGCTCCGAATCGGCGTATACGGCCACAGCAATTCCGGAAAGTCCACGTATTTCACCGTATTAAACGAAGACTGCAAGAGGATTTCGAGCGACCTTCAAATCTCCGTGACCGACAACGTCACCGCCGGAGAGTTTCTGGCCAATTATCGGAAGATCTGGGGATTCGGCACCCATGAGGGACCGGGGACACGGGTCGATCTGAAGGAAGAGCGATCTTTCCCTGACAGGACATCAGCCGACAAGGTACTTCAGTTCACCGTCATTGTGGATCGGGATAAGAAACTGCCGGTCGTGACGTATGATTATCCGGGCGACGCGGTGTCGATCTCCAAGTCCAACGAATACAGCGACAAAGTGGCCGACTTCATGCTCCAATGCGACGGCATACTGTTTTTCTTCGATCCAAAAACACTGTCAGCCGAACTGGAATGCCAGGCGCACGTGGCGTCATTTGTCAATATGCTGGAGCAACTGGCGCCTTTGAGCAAGAGGCTGCCGATACCGGTGGCGCTTGTTGTTACCAAATCGGACACGCTGCCGGGTTTCAAGGGTGAAGTACAGGTCAAGCTGATCGGTGCGGAAGACGAACCCACTATAAGCGAGGACTACGACTTTTTTGTCCAGCGAGTACTAAGCAGTGACAAAGTCGCTCGTAATCCGGAGTGGTCGCAGAGCGTTCGAGACCTGCTGGTTAAGCTGAGTGAATTCATTAAAGTGGCGGTAGGTCGGACTCTGGATTTCCAGATATTCTTCTCGTCCAATACCGGAGAAAAGCCCGAGAAGATCGGTGCCGAGGTGGGCCGGTCAATCTACAAGCCGCCCGAGAAACTCAATCCGCTCGGTGTCCGTGAGCCGTTCTACTGGATGCTCAACGCTATCATTCGCAATCGGCGTCTGGGTACGATGCGCAAGATAACGAAGTATGTGGCTGTTTTGAGTCTTATTTGGATTCTGCTCTTCTCCGGCCTGTATGCTCTTCACTTCAGCCTGCAGCTCAAGTGGGCTACATCGGTGGAGGACAAGTTTCTGGATCAACATAACGACAATCCGGCCCTGACAACAGAGAGTGAGCGCAAGGAAATCAAGCGGGCCTACGAATCTTACAGGAACCGCTGGCTGCCCCGAATGATGTTTCAGGAATACCGGGCTAAGGCAATCGAACTGGTCAATCTGTATCAAGATTTGCCGGTCAACACCTCTCAGTTCGGGGAACTGGAGAGCACACTAAACAGCTTCGCCGGAATCGTAAGCACTCCGTCCCGTTGGCCGGTTTTCCAACCGGGGGATACGGAACTGGTAGAAACGGGGCAATTTGCAACACTGGCCAACCGGCTTCGTTCATTCGCGACCGGAGATTCGACTTCGGTGCTCTACCAGAGAGCAAAACGGGCTCTGGAGTACTGGAAACTTTTCAAACAGTGTGTCAAGAATAAGGATGACAGGAGCAAATGGAATGTGCTGGCCGAACAGGTGAAGTATGATGAGACCAGTTACGGCCTGGACTTCAGTCCGCAAGAGAATGCCTTGGTTAACAGTCTGAAGGAAGCGATTGCCGGCAGCCAGAAAACGCAAGTGGAAACGGCCGACCCGGGACTAATAGTGAGTGAGTTCGAAGCCATGGCTCAGGAGATCAACGGCAATCCCGATCCGACTTTTCGCCTCGATGATGCCGTGTCCCGGCTGCGGAGGTTCAAGAGCAGGCTTAATTCGTCCGAGTACCGAGATTATGTAGCGGCGATCGACAACTACATATCCGACGCCAAGTGGTTCGACAGAGAGAGAACGTACACGTATAAACTGGTGACCTGTCCTCCGGATGTTCATCTGCACGTCGATGTTGCGCCGTCGGGACAAGAGCCTTCCTGGTCAGTTGAAGAGCAAATCTGGCCGGGAGACAATCATACTCTGACCTGGAAACCGGGTGCAGATATTTATATAGCGTATCATGAGCCACACCTCTCCGGTGACGAATCCTGGGGCAAGTCCGCGATCGAAACCCGCGTGCTGGACAATAAGTATTCTCTGTTTGACATGGATGGTGAAGTAAGGTTTCTTAATACCGGTAAGACGGTAACATTCGGCTTTGCCGATCCAATTCGTGACAAACTGCCGAAATTGGAAAAGTAGTATGATGATAGGGAAGGGAAGGAAGCTTATGGTGGTGAGAGATAGAATTCCGGTCCGATTCGGACCGTTCGCTCTGGCGACGATGGTCTGCTGCTTATTGTTCGCTCAGACCGGTTTGGCGAAGATTCAGATACCCAAAGGCAAGGAAGTCGTGGTCACGTTCGCACCCGGTATTGACGTTACGTCCAAGATGTTCAAAAAGGGTGATCCGATACCTATAGTACTCGATCAGCCTATTGATATCGGCGGCAAGATCCTGGTCAAGTCTGGAACGCCCGGCAAGGCCGTGGTCGTGGGGGCCGAGAAAGCCGGCAAGAGAGGCAAGCCGGGTATGATCCAGGTCGTGTTTGAAGAGCTGAAGCCGGATGGGCCTTTCCAGCTTACGGAAGGAGACTTCATCAAACTGGAGGCGGATACTCTAACGGCCGAGGGCAAGGGGAAGAAGACGCTTTCGTGGATTCTGGGGTTCGGCTTTTTCATTAAGGGCGGGGAAGCCAGGATCGACGCCGGCCGGACATTTACGGTCAAAGTGGCTGAGAGCGTGTTCATGGACGAGCAGGGCCAGTAGAAATCGGCCGGCATGTGATGGAAGTGGGCCGTCCGAGCTACGCGACAGGCTACTTGAAAAGCGGGAGACGGAAACGATCCTGCTTTTTTTGTGGCGGTTATGCATGTATATTGGGAAATATACCGTTACTACAGTATTGGCAGCCGGTTTGCTCTAATTACTGATAGTTCGAAGCGTACAAGAATCTGTATATCGGCTAACTGGTGCGTCTGCCCCAAGTTAGTCCATAAACAACGGAGGGTCCGTATGAGACTCGGCGATAAACGAATTGTGACTCTGACTGCAACACTTGCACTCTTTTTAATCTTCCTCTGGAGTATGCCTGTTTCAAGTTTGTCAGCAGAAAACAGGACCGCACTCTCACCTGGACATTATTCGCCAGGTAAGACGCTTAATCCTCAGCAACCGGTTTTTCTGGATAAGAACCATAAGACTGCCGGCAACACCGCTCTTCAAGAACCGTCTCCGAAAGTCTCGGTCGTTTCAAACGGTATTTATGATCTGATTATATCTGACAGCAATGACGTCGATCCGGGCGTTTTCACAATTCGGACCGGTCCTGAATACAGTCCTTCGGGAAAGAACATATTTTACGGGGCGGACAGTCTTGATCCGTGGACCAGTTATCTGACAGTGCGTTCTTACACTTCACAGACGAATTATATCTCGACTGCTTTCGTTGCCAGTCCCGGAGTCGAAGATACTGTTTACAATCTGGCTGTGCTGGGTCCGGTCGGAATTGTGACCCATGTGGCCAATGGGTTTGTTACTACCTGGAGTTTTGAGAACCCAACTGCAGAAGAGAGTTTTGCCATTTTCCAGGAGACGATACTGGAAGGTTCAACGCAACAGGACGCCCGCCTGCGGGTCACAACGACGGTTGAAAACACCGGGCCTGCTGCTGTGGATATCGGCATTCGCCATATGTGGGATTTGATGGTTGCAGACAACGATGCAGCCGTTTTTGCTGAGAGGATCCCCAACAAACTCTTTACGGATACGTTCCAGGAATGGGTGCCTCCGGCGTTCGAGGCGTACGAATTCACCGACAATGCTTCGTTCCCAACTTTCCGCATATTTGGGTCTGCCAATGGGCCCACTTTTCCGATAGCGGTGACAGGACCTGATGTCCTGCAGTACGCTTCCTGGGCCGACCTCGACCGGAACCCCTTCGATTACACACCGATTCAAGACGCCGAAGCGGATGCTGCCGTAGCGTACATCTGGGGAGACCGATCCAGCCGAGCCATAACCCTGAATCCCGGCCAATCGAAGACAGTGACTGCTTATGTCTATACGCGCGCCCCGCAGTTTGTTGATCTGGAGGCGAGTATCATAGCCGATACTATCACCGTTGGCGATCTGCTGGACTTCGATCTGAACGCCATTGGATCAATTCCCGGAGGGGAGATTTGTATCGAAGCAGTATCCATCTTGCCTGAGTTCGTCACGTTTAATGATACCTGCGGTCTGGGATCGGTTTCGGCGCGGGTTACGGCCGCCCCCGTTACCGTTGACGTCGGAAGCTATAATCTGATCTTCCGGGCCGTACTCGAGTCGGAGCTTGAAGACGTCGACACGGTTAGGCTCGTTGTGGAGGCGCCGCTGCTGGGCGAACCGCCGCAGTTTATCAGCCCGTCACCGTGTGGGTCGACCGTTAACGGCATAGTCGGCAGTGACTTGAGCATACAGGCGAGAGCAATCGACAACGGAACCAACAACGACGAAGTCACGATTATAGTGAGCGGCGGGTTGCCTCCGGGAGTTATGATTCCGCCGCCTGCTGTCGGCAATCCGGCTACTATGAATATCTCGATCTCTCCGACATTGGAACAGGTTGGAACACACACTATTACACTGCTGGCCACCGATGCGCTTGATGAACTGGCCGACACCTGCGTGTTCGATCTCGTAATAAGCGCACCTGTCGGAGATTTTCAGATTGATTTACCCAGCACCGTCCCCAGCCCTTATCCCGACTACTTGTATGACCGACCGATCAACGTCTGGTTCAACCAACCGTTAAGCCTGCTTTCGCTAACGAACAGCGTGATTCTGACCAGCGCCAAAGGCAATAACATCACTGATTCGCTGCTCACCGTTTATAACTTCGGTGACCTGTTTTTCAGCATCGAGTTTCTGGGTCCCGGGCTGTTTGGAGAACATGAGTTCATTCCGCTCGATACTATTCGGGCTATTATCGACGCCAATCTCGAGAGCACCGACGGACAGCAACTGGACACAACCATCACCCTGACATTTCTAATCGGCCCGGCCGTCTATCCGGGTGACACCGACAACAACGGTGTTGTCGATGAACGCGACGTACTGCCGTTGGGCATGTTCTGGGGCGAGACCGGTTTCGAGCGACCTGATTCTTTGGGCCTGTTGTGGGCCAAACAAGCCGCCCACCGTTTTGATGAATTGCGAGCGACGTATGCCGATGCCGACGGTAACGGCGTTGTCGCCGACCTGGATATTTGCGGTATTACGGACAACTGGGGGAGGGATACGGCCGACATTGAGCTGGTTGATAATCCTGGTTATTTAATCAATAATCCGGCCTTTAAGGGTCTGGGATCGGCAGTGTTGCAGGAAATGTACGCGGCGCTGATCGACTGTCCGGTGGAGACCAGCGGCAAGGCAGCGCTGCTGCAGATGTTTGCAACTATGCTCGAGAACTCAACGGAGTATGAAATCTTGCCTGATGAGTATACGTTGGAGCAGAACTACCCCAATCCGTTCAATCCGTCGACGACAATACGTTTCTCCCTGCTGGAAGACGGGTTAGTCCGACTGACCGTTTATAACGTAATGGGACAGGCGGTCAAGACACTGGCCGATCGCCATATAACCGCGGGGTCCCACGAGGTTACCTGGGACGGCAATGACCAGAGCGGTCGTACGGTATCCAGCGGTATCTATTTCTATCGTTTGGAGGCGGGGGACGTGGAGATGACAAAGCGGATGTTACTGTTGAAATAACGCCGCCGGCTTGCTTTTGAAAACATCAAGTCTTCAAAAAACAGAAGGCAGGACCGATACGGTCCTGCCTTCTGTTGCTTGGTGTGGGTTCGCTATTGCACGAAATACTCGCTGAGTCGCAAACCTTCTTGTATCGGCGAGCCGGTTACTGTAAGTCCGGCTCCGACATAGCCCACTTCGGGAGAAAAATAGACATATATAACTTCAAATTGTGCTCTCTGCGGGTAACGCTGCGCTTTTGGCTGAACGGGATATAACAGCGAATGGGGATTTCCATCGGGTTGGACCGACACGGCCGGAAACGATTCGCTGTACACATAGCAGGAAAATGAGCCGGCCGGTGTAGAAATGGTCTGATCAGTGCTGACACATTCATATATATAGGTCTCTCCGAATTCCACGTCGACATACGACCACGAATCTCCAATGGCAGCCGGATACTTGGCCGCCAACTGGGGGTCGACAACCAGGGTGTCATTGAAGCTGTCGTAATACCCCATCGCCCACAAGCCCTCCTCGCCATTGCGCACCAATATGTAGCTGCTGCTCGGCGTGTTCAGATCTTCGTACCAGTTCCAGTGCAGTACTTCGTAAGTCGTGCCGCTGTGGGTAATCATTTGTGAGCCGGTGATGCCAAGTGTTTGCTGTCCTACCGGTTCTCCGAGACTGTCGTACACATTGTAGACCCAGTAGTTGCCGACCTGCAGAGGGACCAGTTCCCCTACCGGCGGCGGCTCTGATGTCGTATCCGTCCCGAAAACTACCATCGCCTCATCCGTAATCACGGTGCCGGCCGAGATCGGCTGATTAGCCGTATCGTACATTGTCAGGGCGCTGAAACTCGTGACCATAGTATCCAGCGGTAACGGAAATATCAGAGGTGTAAGAACTGTCAGATACACCGTTGCCAGGTCAGCGTTGCCGGAAATGTCTACGAGCGGTTCAAGCTGGCTGGTATTACTAATGGCTACAGCCCACTGGTTGCTGGAAAGTACGGTATCGAACAGCAGTATTTCTCTTGAAGGGGGGAATGCCAGACGGACGCTGTCCATTCGCGGCAGCAGGCCTTGGAAATTGAGGCGAAACGAAATCTGATTCAAGTCCTCGATTCTATGAGCTTTAACATCGAAAGAAACAGGCTGTCCTGACTCGAAAGCCTGATATCGCGGCGACAGGTTAACCAGTCGCGCCACCGGCAACAGCGTGATCTCGATTTCCGTAATCTGGTCTTGTACCACCGTTGCTGACGTCCGGCCGCTGTACACCGGTCGACTGGCTTCATCGACGGCCTGGGCAATGAACAGATTCTCTCCGGCCGGAACATCCACTTCAGCTGTTAGAAATCCCCCGATATAGCGCATGAGGACGGTCGTATCGAAGGCGGCTCCTTGAACCGTGAGAAGATACCGATCGACCAACTGGACATACTCTTCGGCATTTTCGACATGCAGCTTGACGGCCAGATTGTTGCGCGAACCGGACGAGGTCGTGTCGTTTTCGCAGCCAAGGCCACCCAGGCCGGCGAGCATTGTTATCATGAGAAGACAGATAAGTCTATTCTTATAAGTCATTAGTACAATTCCTCCTACAACTCAGCCGTCAAGCCGATGCTGGCGCGATACCCGGTGATATCAATGTTGCCGTCGTTGGCGTCTCCCATGGAGTATTCGCCTCCGAGAGACAAGCTTACCTGTTCTCCGAGCTTCGTACCGACCGTGGCGCCCACGCTGACGATGGAAGCGCTGCCGATTTCTGCCTCGTTTTCTGCTATAGTCCGCAACTGACCATATGGTGTCATACGCCAGCCGTCCCCGGAGCCAAAGGTGACGCTGAGGTTGGCCAGTAATTCGTCTCCGAACAGCTTCTGAGAGATAAGGTCGGCTGCTTCGGACGTATCGGCCGGCAGCTTGTTGTCGCCGCGGAGGATGTAGCGTAGCGATCCCTGCAGTGTTATGACTCCAGTTTTGTGCGTAACACCCAATCGACTGTCGAACGTCGGGCTCTGGCGAAAGACCTTGGTGTCCTCCAGCTTGTCGTCGGTGTAGAGGGAGTAAATCACGTCCACGCTTGCCGTTGTATGCTCACCGGGTAACTCGGCCCCCGCGTTTATGCTGATCATATCTCCCGGGTCATAGTCTCCGGAGGCTTCATACGGTTCATAGCTGCCGTTGTATTGATACGTAATCCCGCCGCCGACGAGAAAGCGGTCCAGTTTCTGAGCCACACCGGCCAGCAGGTTGAAACCAAACCCCTCGCCTAAACGCCGGAAAGGAAACTGCAGGTAATTCTGTGACAGAAGGTCAAGAATCGCCTGGCCTTCTGAATCGAGGTTCTTCCGGCCGGTTGGCAGATTGATGCCGCCCGATAGAAGCAATTGATCTTCCTGCAGAGACTGGCTGAATTGGACCCGAAGATCACCGGCGCCGGAGAGTACCAAATCTTTGCCTAATGAGTCCGCATGGGTAACCCCGCTGGCGATGTAGAGTCGCATTTCCAGATTATCCTTCAGCGGCACAAACCCGGTTACAGGCGCCGCCACCTGATTTGATGATGTCTCGAAAGCACCCTGTGTAACCTCCCACCGGGTATAGATCATCTGGATACCGCCGGAAGCTGGCTGACCGAATTGTATCTGCGCTTGAGTGCGTGCACAACAAAGGAGCCAAATCAACATTGCTGTGAGCAAGAGTCTCTTAGTCATCGATGGTCCCCCTTACTACGACCGTACCGGTTCCTCCGGTCTGCGGATCCTCATTGGCGATGTCGCCATCATCTACACCAAGCCCGAGACCGGCGTTATTGATCACAGTGACCAGTCGCGAGTCCAGACCCGCAAGGTCGGCTTCCGATACTGTCTCGGACAGAGCCGTTGTCTCCAGTGTTTCCAGCGACTCGCCATATGAGGCTCCGGCTTCGGCGGCCCCGGCGCTAGCCTGGAGTTCTTGCTGTGCGGCCTGGAAACCGGCGTCGATCTGCAATGCCTGGTTGAACTGCTGTTGCGCCGGGGCGTACATCCCCTGCCGTTCGTATTCCAACCCACGTGAATAGGCCAAAAAAGCCAAGTAGGACTCCGTCGGCACTTCTTCGATCGCATCCCGTTCTTCCGGGCTTAACGTGATCCCGAGCGTATCGATAATGCGGAATACCATATCTTTCTCGATCTGGAATATTTTTTCAAGATCGCCTTCGACAGCCTCGCTCTGCTTGAGTTCTCCGTCGCCGGTGTACACCACGGCGCCGTCGATGCGGATGCCTTCATCTCCGAGACCCACGACGGTGCCCGTGACCACTTTGTGTGAACCAAGCAACCGTCCGATGCGGGGTGCAGTAGCGGGATCGACCGCTGCCGAGGCGCTGAGTTCGAGCTCATTCAGGATGGCGTTTAGCTTCTGTCGTTCGACCACTCGCAGGGACCGGACTTTGGCCAGATCGGACGCAATGAAGTCTGTCAGCCCCAGTGCCAGCGGCTGCAGGTCGGGCGGCAATGACGAACCGTCCAGTCTGGATACCGCGATGGTATTGGATGGGATAGTATCGACGCTGATGGCGGCTTCGTTTTCGAGCGCTCGCGCTATCTCCTGTTCGATTTTCTTCTTCTGCAGGCGATCCAGATGCGCTCTGGTCATGGAAGCGGTCTTGCCGCCGGGTTTCAGGTTCAGGGAGGTACCGTACGCCTGGAGGGCGCGGTCCCACATCTCCTGTTTCTCATAGACCAGTCCCAAAAACAGGTTGGTGCGTCCGTCGGGTTTGATGTTGTTAGCCTGTTTCAGGGCGTCTTCGGCTTTGATCAGGTTTCCCTGTTTGTAGAACGCCACTCCGAGTTCACGCCAGGCCTCGAAATTGGACGGGTTGACCTGCAGCTCTTTGTAGAAGGCGTCGATTGCCGAATCGTATTGATTTTGATCCAGATGCTTCTTCCCCTGCATGTAGAAGCTCTGAGAGCAGCCGATCAGCAGTGCCAGCAGGAGAAACGAAATCAGGTTCTTCATGTTCATTCTAATCTCCAGTAACGTCGATCCGGGTCGACGGCTCAGCTGGCTAACGGCCGATAAATGTCCATTTTCCTTTTGGCTTCTACGAATGAGTTATCCAGCTCGTAGGCTTTCTTGAACAGTTCGTAAGCTTCTTTGTAGTTGTATTTATCCATTTTCTCGAGGCCCTTGGAGTAATAAGCCATGGCGTCGGTTGACTCGGGTCCGCTTTCCTTGATCGCCTCTTTGACTTCATCGTCGATCGGTACTTCGAGAATCTGGGCCAATTCTTCGACCAGTTCCTTTTCCAGCTTCACGTAATTCGGTCTACCTTCCTTGTCGACGGAGGCGATGATTTCCGACGTTTCCACGTCGACCACGCGTACCACCATGCGCGTGTGATCGTTATCGAGCTGCGTGATGCTGCCGAAGACCATCTTCTGAGCACCGAGGATTTTGCCGACGCGAACCGCCGTCGATTGGTCGACCTGGCCGGAGCGCTGGAGAGCCAGTTCATCGAGCACGAAATTGATTTTATCCCGCTCAACTACGCGCAGGTCACTGATCTTACCGAAATCGTGTTCGAAAAAGTCCGCCAGGGCTTTGCCGATCGGCCCCAGCTCTTCCTGGTACTTGCCGATCGAGAAGTTATCAAACTCCATGATGGCGATAGTCTTGACATCGCTAGTTTGCATATCGGCGCAGTAGAGGGCGTTCTGTGCATTCTGGATGCGGTACCACTCGGTTCTCAATTCGCTTGGCCAGAATTCCCGGGGCAGGCGAATCAAACAGGGCCCGACTTTGGCGATCTTCTGAAGATAGTCAATCGAGGCTTTCATGTAGTCGACACCTTTGGAATAGGTCAAAATACTGAGCACCTCGTAAATGGCGATGCTGTCTTCTGACGTAAGTTCGTCTCTCTTCAAGAGATCCTGGGCGATATGCAGCCCGTCGGCGATTTTCCCGACTGTGTACAAATCTAGAGCTTCGGATAGTCTATCCGCTACCGATTCGGATTCCTGTGCCCGGACCGATGCCAGAGCACCGACCAAAAGCAGGCAAACAGCCACACTCGCTACTGTCCGGCAAGTGGTTGTGACGCTTCTCTGTAACATACTATTCTCCTTGTGGTATGACATCGTTTTGATTCTACTGTTTCACAATATAGGTATCTCGTATTTCCAGACAAAGAACTAAATATCGAATTCGTGGTAGTAAGTAAGGCTATCGTTGACTGATATAGTATCCGTGTGCTGCAGCAGGCGGTCGAAGTAGTCAAGTTCCAGTCGGACAATATGTTGGCCGATTTCGACTTCGAAAGAGAACGGGGTCGGTTTGTGGGTCTCCTTGCCATCGAGAATGATATTGGCTCCCCGAGGACGAGACGCTACAATGAGGGTGGTCAAGGTCGGTGTCCTCACCGGAGTGTCGTCGCGCTGCGGGGGCGTCGTAAAACCGTAAGAGCGTTCAATGTAAGCATCGGGTCGGATCGTAAGCTCTTCAATGATGGGGCTGTTGGCGGCTCCGGAGCGCTCCAGACGGAGGACAAACGTACCGGTGTCGTGAGTAATAGAGACCTCCGAAGTGTGTTCCGCGACAAGGCTGTCCGCAAGATAAACGGCGTCAGCCATGGGCGTCACCTTGAGAGCAATCTCGCCGGTGGCTGGAACGCTCGAGGCCGGTGTGATCAGGGTATCCCGGGCAAGGACGCCGGGATCAATTGCCGATGATCCCGTATCGGCCTTGGTTATATTTCCGTCCGCGATATCTTCGGATGTCAACAGCCGGGAAATACCGAAAACCAGCAGAGCCAGGACAATGGTCCCGCCTAGTCCGATCAGAACCGACTTCATCTTATTGCCCGCCGGTTTCGAGTGCTTCCTGGAACGGAACGCCACTGTTTTGTCTTCGGTGGGAGCCTTTGGTGATATCCCGGCCCCGGCCTCTTTCAGGGCCTGCTTCATTTCATCGGCAGTGGCGAACCGCTTCGACGGGTCCTTTTGCAGCGACTTGAGAATAATCTTTTCCAGCGGTTTGGGGATATCCGGATTGAGCTTGCGAGGGGAGGGGGGCTCATTGAACATCTTGCAGTCACGGATGGCGAATTCGTTGTCTCCCTTGAAAGGGCATTCCCCGGTCAACAGACGGAATAAGGTGGTCCCAACCGCATATATGTCGACCAGCGTGTAATTTGTATCGGCGGAAGGTGTGAACTGCTCGGGAGCCATGTAGGCCGGAGTACCGCAAGCCATTCCGGCTGCAGTCAGCTGGGGGTCGGATTCACCTTTGGCGATGCCGAAATCGATTATCTTGACCTTTCCGGATTTGTCGATCATGATATTATTGGGTTTTATATCGCGGTGAGAGATCCCCTTCTTGTGGGCAAAACTGAGCGTATCCAGTACGTCGTCAATGACCCTCAAAGCCTCGGGTACGGTCATGCGATTCTCTTTGTCAACGATTTCTTCGAGAGTGGCGCCGTTGATGAAGTCCATTACGATGACGGTATCCTCACCGTGGGAGAAGAAGTGCCTGATACTGCAGACATTAGGGTGGCCGTCGAGAAGGGCCATCTTATCGGCCTCCTGGATAAAGCGATCGGCCAGGCGCGGGTCGGTCAGGACTTTGAGTATGACTCTCAGGCTCGGCACGTCTTTGTGGACCCCCAGATAGACTTTGGCCATTCCGCCGGCGCCGATTTGCTCGATGATTTTGTACCGACCGATAAATTGCTCTTCCATAACTCCTTATATAACCAAGTCGGGGCGAGTATTCAATAAATAAGGTCGTCCGGGTGAAAGCTCTAGTTCTCGTCTATCGTGGGATCCAGAATCAGTACACTTTTCGCGTGCTCCTTCACCCGCTTCCTGCTGAACGGTACCGTCCAGTAGCGGCCGGTTCGCCACAACTCGTTGAAATCGAAGAAGTGTTCGCTCATCGGGTTGCCGGAGTTGCCGGCCGGCAATACCATTTGGGCATTGTCAATATCGGCAAAATCGATGACGAAGCGCCAGGACGGTCCCACGATCGACTCATAGTGACCATCGGATCTCGTCACCGTGAATGAGGAGTTGAGTGTTCCGGAGGTTCCGCTCCAGGGCCAGGGACCCTGCGCCAGGTCCAGCAGCGAACCGAAGATCGGCACGATCGCCATCGGGTGACGCATACTCAAAGAGTGAATCTCTCCCCAGGTGCTGTCGTCGATCTGTTCCAGAGTGTTTTGCAGAGCCTGCAGTCCAATCTCTACTGCCGTTTCAATCCGGTTCGCAGTCGTTTGATCGTCAACCCATTCATGGCCGGGATCGCGGTATTTCTCCATCAGGATCGGGCGTTTGATTCCTCCGGCAAGATTCCCCAGTTCGTCTTCGAAGACCGCTTGCGGAAGTTCATTCAGAAACGACATCATGAGTGCCGTTTCGTGCGAGGACTGCCCGGTATTGCCATCCCACGATCTGATGAGTTCCGCACGGGCAGTGTCGCCCATGCGCTCAAGGAGTCCGACGACTTCATTTTGCCAGAGCAGCAGGGAGGCATCGATGGTATCCAACTGAAACGCCATCATGTCACTGAGGGAAAGCCTGTCTTTCGATTCCAGCAGATGCGTCAGTCGGAGAATGCGGTCCGGGGCGAAGTTACCCGTGATATGCGGGGCGCGCTGTGGGATGTTGTTGCAGTTGGCCAGGTATCCCCGGTCGGGATTGAACGCATGAGGCGTTTGTTCGAGCGGATAGTAACCCTGCCAGTCATATTCCTTATTCCATCCCGGCAGCGGTTGTTTCCCGGAGCCAACCGGTCGTACCGGCAGCGGCGTCCCCAACTGGTAGCCGATATTGCCCGTCGAATCGGTGTACAGCCAGTTGGCATCGAGAGCGCCCATGCTGGTGACGATCTTCCTGAACGATGAGAAATCCGCGACGTCCATGAGTCCAAACGCTGCGGATGCGGCTTCGTTCAGTTCGGCATCGAAGCCTGCCCAACGAAGGGCGAGCACGCGGTTGTCATCGAATCTGTCCGCCTCAATCGGGCCGTGCCGGGTCCACCTTGAGCCTATGATCAATGATGTGTCCCAACCGGCTACGGTTATCGTGTCTTGATAGATATCGAATGACCTCCACACCGCGGAATCAGCGTCCGCTATGTCAGAGGGACCGTTATGGGGATTCCGGATGCTGAACAAATACTGCGAGCTGTCATGCGGGTTGATGAATTCTTTATAGTAGTCGGTAATATCGATGCCGGCGGCCGTGAAACACCAGGCCGCCTGTCCGTTATGCCCCATGATAATGAACGGCAGACCGGGAATGGAGATTCCCAACGCTTCAAGTCCCGTCTCCTCGATGTGCACCCCGACCGCATACCAAAACTGTGGCAGGCGAGTTATCTCCAGGTGCGGGTCGCCGGCCAGCATGGCCCGACTACTGGCGCTTCTAGTCGGAGCTATAACCCAGCCGTTGGAGGAGGTGGAGGGTCGTGAAACCGGAATCACGAATCGGTTCTTACGCGTTATGCCTGACAATTCAGCGCGCATGCGCGCCGGATTTTCGTTCGAAATGCTTCCGTGACCGGGAGAATCATCAGTTGCGGGGACCGTTACCGGCGCCCAATCCGGATAGTCGGAAATTAGCCGTTGAAATTGCTCTTCTGTCACTACTTGAGCTAGATTGAGAAAGAACTCTTCGCTGTTCTGGAGGGCATCGGAATACCAGGTCTCGAAACTCAAGATGGTCAGGCAATCGAAGATTGTCCATTTTTCGAATGGCGCGGGCAGGAGATAGAATTCGAAGGGCAGGGTACGGCAGTTATCGACGTACGCGTTGACGCCGTCGGCGTACGCCTTGAGCCTGTCATGATTGGAGCTGCTGAGATTTTCAAGAGCCTTTTTTGCGGAGCGATGATGGCCGAATCTTCTCTGATCGATATCGAACCTAAGAGTCATTTCGCCGAGGAGCTCGGACAGTCTTCCCTGCGAGACACGGCGCAGCAGTTCCATTTGAAATAACCTGTCGGCGGCGTGCTGCCACCCCAGTGCGAAGAAGCTATCGTGTTCTGTCGTTGCCCAGATTTGAGGTACGCCAAGTGAGTCGTACGTTATCTCGACCGATCGTTGCAATCCATCCAGAGCCAGCGAACCGTTGGTTGGCGGCAAAGAGAATTTCAGCACCGTGTAGATCGCCGTTACGAAGCCGACCAACAGTGCGAACAGGGTGATCGACACTGCCTTGAGTAGACGTTTGGTTTTGAGTTTCATACCAAAGGCGGCAACAGACTACTTCTCGGCCTCTGTCCGGGAAGAAGAGGTTGTCAGGGTTACCAGCCAGACGGCGAGGAATGCCAGAATGAAGGCCGGTACCAGTTCGTAAACCACGGCCTTCAGGGAGGCGACGTTTCGCCAGATGACGGTGACGATACTGCCGGTCAGCATGCCGGCGATGGCGCCCGCTTTGTTGGTCCTGTTCCAGAGCAAACCCAGTATAACAACCGGACCGAATGAAGCGCCCAGCGCCGACCAGGCGTAGAGCACGAACTCGAATATCACGCGGTTTTCCGTAAGTGCGAAAAAGACAGAAATGATCGCCAATATTACCAAGACCATGCGATCAGTAAGTACGATACGCCGGTATTGGTGTTTCTCTGATGCCGCTTGCTTCCTGAAGTACGACAGGACGTCCCGCGAGAGAGTCGATGACACGACTATCAACTGGGAATCGGCAGTGGAGCAGATAGCGGAGACAATAGCGGCAATCACGAATCCTCCCAGGACCGGCGGCAGGAATTCGCTGACGGCATGGGGGAGAGCTTGCTCCGGATCTTCCATGACTCCAAAATATATTTTGGCAAACAGACCGAAGAAAACGGCTCCGATATAGACAAGTGCCATCCATGTGATGGCAATGGCGCCGCCCCTGCGTACCGAGGGGGCATCTTTAACGGCCATGAATCGCGACAGCACGTGCGGTTGTCCCGGGTATCCGAGCCCAATGCCGAGGAGGCCAATGACGAAGCCGAATGCCAAAAATCCGGTCTTGCCGCTCGTCCCGGAGAGAATGAGAGAGCCCGAAGGCTCCGCGGCAGCATCGAATGCCTGAGCGCCGGCCATAAAGGCCTCCCAGCCGCCGACCTTGATGAGGGTGATTATGGGCATGCCGATCAACGCCACGAACATGAAGCCGGCCTGGATGACGTCGGTCCAGCATATAGCGCGGAAGCCGCCGGTGATAGTATATGTAAGAATGACTCCGGCGCCGATCAAGACGCCCAGCCAATAGGGCAGATGAAACACGGCATCAAAAGCCTTGCCGGCGGCGTTCATCTGGGCCGCGACGTACCCCAGCATGGCCAGCGTGATAATGACGATCGGTATTACTCGCAGCCAGGTGGAATTGGCGTCAAATCGATGCCCGATGAATTGTGGCAGCGTAACGGATCCGGCATCGGTGGTGTACCGGCGCAGGCGCTCGGCGATGATAAACCAGTTGAACAGGTAACCGGCTGCTATGCCGGGCACGATCCAGAAGGTCGACATGCCAAACAGATAAGCCTCACCTACGAGTCCCAACATGACCCAGCCCGATTCGGCGCTGGCGGAGGCGGAGAGGGCCGAGACGAACGGTCCCAGCTCTCGATTGGCCAGGACGAAGTCGTCTTCGGTTTCTTTCCTCAGTTTCGAAGAGTACAGCCCGATAAAGACTATGCCGGCGGTATAGATGATAAACGAAATGGTCAGTATAGTCTGGGATTCCACGACGTGTTCCTCAGCGTTTCATGGGTATCAATGGCTCACGGCCTCAAAGTAGGGCGCCGGCAGCTCAAATCAACAAGATTTATCGATAGCGACACCTGGATAGCAGGGCCGGTCCGAGGCTGGGGCTGTGATACAAGTGGCAAGTGAGCCGAATGGTTGCTGATTGCGCGGATGCGGATTCGGGTCTGTTGGGGGTGTAGGGCAGGCCCGGGACGGACCTGCTTTTCGGGTGGCAGGTCCGAAGCGGACCTGCCCTACATATTCACCGGATCGGTGGGGCAAGCCCCATCGCTACGTGCATGAGAGAACAGCTTCATTTCAATACCTGACTCGATCCAAGCGGACGTGCAGAATATCAGCTGACCTTCTCTCACCGCTTGACTTAAGTCATTCTGAAAATCGTACCATCGGCCGAGATTTGTCTGAAATGGACAATGTAGACCAAACAGGACGGAGTGTGAATATGACCGAAGAGAGTAGGTCCATTATCAAACAGGGTTGTCCCGGTACTGCGTCCCAACAGTGGGAAGTTGAGTCGAGGGAAAGCAACGAGCGGGTTCAGGAGGATATCCTGAACAGGTCGGTACGTTCGGATGCCAGACCGGCCCCCAATGTAGAATCGGAGCTCCGGCAGTGGCCAGTGCAGTTAATGCTGGTGCCGACTACTGCCGCGTATTTCAAGGAAGCCGATCTGGCCATAACCGCCGACTGCGTCCCGTTCGCGTACGGGAACTTTCACCAGGATTTCCTCAAGGGCCGGCCGCTGGTTGTCGGTTGTCCGAAGCTCGATGATGCTCAGCATTATGTCGACAAGCTGGCGGAGATCTTCGCTTTGAACAATCTCAGAAGTATCGAGATTTTGGTGATGGAAGTTCCATGCTGCTCCGGTTTGGTTCAGATCACTCAGTTAGCCAAAGACAGGGCCGGCGTGGCCACTCCGATCAAGGTCACTACTATCGGCGTACGGGGTGAAACTTTCGGAACGGAAGAGCTTGATGGCCGATAATCGGGCTTGAGTCAAGGTCCGTTTCATCGTTTCATACAAGGGTCTATAGTGACGACTTAGCTGGAGATATTAGGATGAACGATGGAATTTTACGTACTCATCTGGTCAACATGTTGACGGGACCCAATGCCCACGCCACGTTCGAGGACGTGGTGGCCGATTATCCGCCTCGGCTCTACACCGCCAAATTGGAATCCTATCCGCACCCTGCCTGGGCTATTCTCGAGCACATGCGCATCTGTCAATGGGACATCCTGGAATTCAGCCGCAATCCGGAGCATGTCTCTCCCGACTTCCCTGAGGGCTACTGGCCCGGCGCCGACGATCAGGTAACGGAAAAAGACTGGCAGAAATGTGTGGAGAGGTTCCGACGCGACCTGGATCAGATGGCGGCTCTAATCGAGGATCCATCGAATGATCTTTTCGAGCCGTTTCCACACGGGAGCGGGCAGAACCTCCTGCGCGAGGCGTTGTTGCTGGCCAAACACAATTCGTACCACCTGGGGCAATTGGCTCTGATCAAGAAGGCTCTCTGAACTGCGGCGCGAGATTACTTGCCGCCGGTGAAACGATAGCCTACCCCACGGACCGTATGAAAGAATTTAGGGCTCTTCGGGTCGTTTTCGAAGATTTTGCGCAACCGCACTATAAAGTTGTCGATAGTCCGGTTGGTTGGGAATGAATGATAGCCCCAAACCGCATCGAGCAACTGGTCCCGGCTTACTACCTGCCCTTCGCGCTCCACAAGATATTTGACGACCATGCATTCCTTTCGGGTCAGCTCGACCGTCCCGCCCGGACCGGAGGCCTCGAAGGTGTGGAAGTTGACGCGTCGTCCCGAGAATTCGTAGATGTCGTCCACATCATTCTTTGTCATCAGCCATGCCTGCCGTCGGAAGATACCCTGAATGCGGACCAGCAATTCTTCCATATCAAAAGGCTTGGTGATGTAGTCGTCGCCGCCGGCCAGGAGCCCTTCCACTTTCTGGTCTTTTTCATCCCGCGCCGTCAGAAACAGTACCGGTACCGTAACGCCATCGCGCCGAAGCCGCCTACAGATCGTAATGCCGTCCGTTCCGGGCAACATGACATCGAGAAGGATAAGATCGAAGTTGCCTCGCCCGAATTGTTCCAGAACGAGATTGCCATGATTGACATGGACAACCTCATACCCCTCGGCCTCCAGATTCATCTGCAGGCCGTCGGCCAAATGCAAATCGTCCTCCACCAGCAATATGGTTCTTTTGGTCGGGCTCACTTTTTCAACCTGATCATAAACGTCGTACCGCGATTAGGTCCTTCGGAGTGAGCATCGATAGTGCCGCCGTGCGCCGCTATTATCTCTTTGCTCAAGTACAGACCCAACCCCGAACCCTCGTAGTTTCGGACCAGTTCGCTGCCCACTCTGTAGAACCTGTCGAAAATCGCTCGCAGTTCCTTTCTTTCGAGTCCTATGCCGTTGTCCGCGATATCCAACTGTATCTGATCCTTCCGTTCCGACAAGTCTATTCGTATCCGTTTTGTCTCGCTCGTGTTGTACCGGGCGCAGTTTTCCAGGACCAGATATAGTGCTCGTCCCATCGATTCTCTATCACCGTGCAACACCACTTCCGGCTGCAGGTTCTTCCCAAAGTGCAATGAAGCCGAGGCAACTGTCGTCTCCAGCAGGGCCAGGGTCTCTTCGATCAGTTCGGTCAGGTTAAAGGGGCTCTTCCGGTTCACGAGGCGTGAGCGGTCAAACCGACCGGCTTCCAGAACGTTATCCACCAGTTTGTGCAGTCTTCTGACGTCCGCTTTCATTCTGGGCAGGATGGCGGCCTTTTTCTCCTCGGAGATCTTCGTGGAGTGCAGACTGTCCAGGTAGAGGTTGAGAGAGGAGAGAGGTGTTTTCAGTTCATGGGTGACGGCCATCATGAAATTCTCCTGATGGAAGCGCAGTTGATGCAGCCGCACGATGGAACGATAAATAATCCACAGTCCGATCATAAGGATGACCAGGAAAAAGACGCCTTCCAGCCCCACCATGATTTGGCGGTGGATTTCTTCTTCGTGTATCCGCTCGATAAACTCCTCGCCGGCGCCGAGCTGTTCAGCCAGTTCCACTTTCTCGTCAACCAACTGCGCCATAAACACGACCCACCAGACGGCCTGAGCGATCAGGAACAAGAGCATCACTATGAACAAAACAAGGGCGTGTCTGGGAGCGACTCGATGAGCCATCGGGAAAACATCCTTTCTCAACGATTTCACCCAAAGTAGCTAATTGCGGGTTGATGTGCAACACTCACCTCGGCTTCCTCCGTCGCTGCCTGCTTACGGCGAGTTATCACAAGTTTGGACTGCGGCAGAAGCCGTCTTTGCCGTTGGTATCAAGAAAACTGAGAGCCAAAATGGATGTTTGCCCGATGAGGTTTTTGGTTTATCTTTCGTCAATTGAAACAACTGCGGATGCAAGAAGGAGATTATCATGAAGGTACTGCAGGTGAAGCGGAATCCGGGCCGGCCGGCCGTTCCGACCACGGCACTGGTTCTCGGTGTTGCCCTGGCGAGCCTGTCAACCGCCGCGCCACCGCCCCCGGCTACGGAACAGGTTATGGTTGTTGACCGATACCACGGCCGGGAGGTAATCGATGAATACCAATGGCTGGAAGATCATTCGGATCAGGCGGTGAAGCAGTGGAACAAGTCTCAGAACGAGTATGCCAGAGGCATTCTGGATACTGTCTCCTTCAGGTCGGCCATCAAGGAGTACTTGACCGAACTGATGGCAGGTGCTTCAACCGATTATTACAGTCTGATATACAGAAACGGTAAGTTGTTTGCGCTGAAGTTTCAGCCGCCCAAGGAACAACCGTTGTTTATCACGTTGGCTTCAGCGGATGACCTATTTTCGGAGCATGTCGTTCTGGACGTGACCGAGTTGAATCCCGACGCCACCACGTCCATCGATTTCTACGAGCCGTCTCCGGACGGCAGCCTGGTGGCAGTTTCTCTTTCCGAAAAGGGCAGTGAAAAAGGTACGGTGCACATTTTCGAAGTGGCCACCGGGAAGAAGCTGCCGGACGTTGTGCCGCGTGTCAACGGTCCGACTGCAGGCGGCGACGTGGCCTGGAATGCCGACGGTACCGGATTCTTTTACACGCGCTATCCGCACCCGGGCGAGCGCTCGGATGAAGACCTGGCGTTTTACCAGCAGATCTACTTCCATGTGCTGGGTACTGACGCCGGGGAAGATACGTATGTGTTGGGTCGGGAGTTTCCCAAAATCGCGGAGATCGAACTGGAGACTTCTCGGGATGGTAAGCTGTTGCTGGCGACCGTGGCTAACGGAGACGGAGGCGAATACGCTCACTATCTCCGACGAGAAAATGGACAGTGGACACAGTTGACCCGTTTTCAAGATCAGATTCCCCGGGCCAGATTCGGACCGGACAATTCGATTTACTTCCTCAACCGTCTGAATACACCGAACGGCAAGGTCATACGGTTGGAAGCGGGCAAAGTGTATGTATCCAAGTCCAAGACGGTGGCCCCCGAAGACAGTGTTATGGCGGTTCAGCAGTTCCTGCCCACCGAACAGGCTCTGGTGGTGGTGTATCTGGACGGCGGTCCGTCCCGGATGAAAGTGATCGATCTCGAGACCCGGGAACAGACCAGCGTTACATTGCCTCCGATATCTTCTTTCAGCAATCTGGTGGCGCTGGACAACAACGAGGTTCTGTTCCGGATGTCGAGTTATACCGACCCGCCGGCCTGGTACCATCTGACAACCGACAGCAACTTCGTCAGGAGAACGGCGCTTGAGAGAACGTCACCGGCTGACTTCTCCGACATCGAGGTCGTCAGGGAGTTTGCCACGTCCAAGGACGGTACACGCGTGCCCATCAATATCCTGTACCGGACAGGAACAGAGAAGAACGGCGCCAACCCGACTATCCTGTATGGGTACGGGGGATACGGCATCAGTATGACACCCGGTTTCAGTTCGACGTTGCGGCTGTGGTTTGACCAGGGCGGTATCTATGCCGTCGCCAATCTTCGGGGCGGCGGAGAATACGGCGAAAAGTGGCATCGGGCCGGCAACCTGACCAACAAACAGAACGTGTTCGATGATTTTGCGGCCTGCGCCCAATACCTGATGGAGGAGAAATATACCAGTCCGTCCAGTCTTGTAATCAAGGGTGGCAGCAACGGCGGGCTGCTGATGGGAGCCGCCGTCACCCAGCATCCGGAACTGTACGCTGCTGCAGTTTCCTCGGCCGGTATTTACGATATGTTGCGAGTGGAACTCGACCCTAACGGAGAGTTCAATACGACCGAGTTCGGGACGGTGAACAACCCGGAACATTTCGAGGCTTTGCTCGCCTACTCGCCGTTTCACAACGTCAAAGTCGGTACCGAGTACCCGGCCGTACTGTTTCTCTCCGGCGAACATGATGGTCGGGTGAATCCCGCTCAATCCCGCAAGATGACCGCGCGGCTTCAGGCGGCCACAGCATCAGACAAGCCGATACTTTTGCGCACCAGCTCGACGATGGGGCATGGTCGCGGCACGGCGCTGAGCGAACGGATAGACCGGGAGACGGACACATATGCTTTTATTCTCAGCCAGCTGGGCATGACGTTCAAGCATGACAGGTAGCAAAGGAGGAGTACCGAGATACCTCCCGCGACCTGAGCACAATCGAAAGGCTTTAGTCTCGCATGAATTCGTCCAGTGCTTTTCTCGGTGGTGCTTCGATCACTCTCTGCTCGGGATATCCGAGGGGTGTGACGGTGGCGAGGTAATGATCGGCCGGGATTCCTAATTGTTCTTTGACATCCTCTCGGTCCATCCCCCCGATCCAGCAGGTACCCAGACCGTAGAACCAGGCGGCCAGAATGAAATGGCAGGTGGCGATGCAGGCATCCTGGTCCGGCCGTTTCGTGACTGCGGGATCGGCCGCTATGGCTACGGCAAGCGGCGCCCGGCCGATGGGTGCGGAGCTTTTTCCCCGTACATTGGCCAGCCAGTCCATTCTGGTTTTATCTCTGACGATCTTGAAATAGAACCCTTGCGTGTTTCGCGACGTGGGGGCAAAACGGCAATTGTTCACCAGTGTCTTAAGTAAGTCGTCGGCAATCTCATCGGACGTGAATTGGCGCACACTTCTTCGAGAAAGCAACAAATCGTCACCGGTAAGAAACTGTGCAACCGGATCTTCGAAATACTGGAACTCGAGCATCCGTCCTTCCGGGTCATGCGCGAAAAACTGGTAGATGTTGTACTTGGAGTTAAACCCGGGAGGTTCGACCGCGATTGACTTCAGTAGTTCGTACATGCGATCCACTTCTTTCCGGCTTTCGTAAAAGAAGGTCAGCATGCCCGAAGTGTCCACTTCGTCCCGTTCACAGAAGCCGAACAGGAAGTTGCCGTGCCGGTATATGCGGCAGTGGGCCTGTTCCATCCAGATTTGGCAGTTGAGCCGCTGGAGGTAAAAATCCTTCAGCTTGTCCGGTTCTTTGGTCTTCAGGAATAGTATGCCGCTCATGATTCCCTCATCAAGTTATGTTTATATTCACGATTTGAATTTCATCCCCACGGAGTAGCCTTTCTCCAGTGGGGCGCCGATGCCACAGTAGCTCTGTGTGCCGGGGGCGTAGATCATAGGCTGGATTTTCTGGATATCCGGCAGCCCCTTGTCATTCAGTACCGACTCATCCGCTTTTACGTCGAGTATTTCGCCAACAAATTGAGTATGTAATCCAATTTCGAACGTGTGCAGTACGCGGCACTCCAGCACCATCGGTGCTTCAGCGATGTACGGAGCATCGACCAGGTTGCTCTTCACGGGCGTATAGCCGGTGTCCGTGAACTTGTTCCGATCACGCCCCGAAACGATGCCGAAGTAATCAGCTTCCGCGATCTGTGTTTGGGACAGGATATTGATCGTGTAGGCCCGGCGCTTCATCAGGCAGCCATACGAATATGTGGCTTTTCGCAAGGAAACTGTCACACAGGGAGGTTTGGAGCAGCAGATACCGCCCCAGGCGGCGGCCATAACATTCGCCCTATCTTTGTCGTCATAAGAACCCACGATCCAGACGGGGGTCGGCACTGCCAGTGTTTTGGCGCCCAGCGATTTCTTCACGCATATACTCCTTCCGTTTAACAGGCGTTTGAGCTAATGTAAGTCCAGAACGGGTCCGTGAAAACAGTCAATCTGCGGCGCAAAGAAGAAGAGCCGTCAGTTGATGACGGCTCTAATGTAGTCAGTGAGAAGGAGACATTTCCAGTTGCCGGCAAGCGGGCTAGAATTTTTTTTCATAAATATGACAGTATGGCAATTTGCCGTTATTGTCGTAGTAGTCCTGGTGGTAGTTTTCCGCCGGCCAGAATGTCCCGGCTTCGGCTACCTCAGTCGCGACCTCGATGCCTTTATCCTTCAGAATCTTGATCAGTTTTTCGACTGTTTGCTTCTGTTCTTCATCGGTGTAGAAGACAGCCGAGCGGTACTGCGGGCCGACATCGGGGCCTTGACGGTTCACCTGAGCCGGATCATGAATTTCGAAGAATAGTTTGGCGAGTTCTTCGTAGGTCGTCTGACTGGGGTCAAAAACAACTTCAACCGCTTCCGCGTGACCGGTCGTGCCGGAACAGACTTCCTTATACGTCGGGTCGTCTTTATGTCCGCCCATATAGCCGACTCTGGCCGATTTGACTCCTTTGGCCCGTTCCAGATAGTACTCGGTGCCCCAGAAGCAACCACCGGCAAAGTATGCCGGCCGGGTTGCCGTCTCAGCGCTCTCCGGCTTGAAATCCATTGAAATGGAATTAACACAATGACGTGTGTTCTTATCCGTTAATCCTTCCCCCCGGAACACGTGTCCCAGATGACCCCCGCAGTTGGCACAGACGATTTCGGTCCGTCGGCCGTCGGCGTCGGGTACTTCTTTGACCGCCCCAGGTATGGCATTGTCAAAACTGGGCCAGCCACAGCCCGATTCGAATTTGTCCACCGATTCAAATAGCGGTTGGTCGCACCGCTTGCAGAGATACGTGCCTTGTTCTTTGTGCTTGTAGAACTTTCCCGAAAAGGGGGCTTCGGTTCCTTTGTTGAGGATAACTCGTTCTTCTTCCGGAGAGAGCTCGTTGTAACCCTTCTCCGTGGCTTGCTTGCTATCTTGTGATGTTTGACCTTTCATGGATATACTCGCTATCAATAGTAAAAGTCCAAAGACCAATATTCCAACTCTGACTAAAATCCCCTTCCCTGCAGCACGCTTCGACGGAGCTTGGTTACTTTCGTGCATATTCACATTCCTCCTACAGATGCGCCGTTATGGCCGGCACATTCCTTAAATGATTCAACGGGCAGGATGGTTCCTGTCAGCGTTACGATGGTCATGTTCGATCTTTGATGAGGAACTCAGTCTGCGCCAGAAAGGCCATAAAACGGGTTGGTCTCAAGATGGTCAGCTTTTGTCACAGCTCGTATGTTGTTGGTTACGTGTGGGTTGTGCGGGAAAATGGGTTCGTTCGGAAATAGTCGTTTTTTTTCGAGGCTGGTTCATGTCGAAATGGATTCGTTTGGAAATAGTCGTTTTTTCAGCCGGGTTCTTTGTCAGGAAGTGACGGAAAATTCATCATTGCATATCTCCGGATTTGAATTGTCGTTTTTATTAATAGGGGTGGTGACTGATTCGCCATCGGCTTTGTAGGGAAATTGTTGAGTATCGGCCTTGATGAGGTTGTTAGTGGGAAGCGGGGAGCATCACGAAAGGGTTCGTGACGTCGCTCACCCCACAGGTTGCCTCATGATAACAGGTAGCCTCAGGGTCTTGACTCGTTGCCTCACAATGGTGGTAACCGAGACGAGATTGGTTGATTTTCGTCGAACGCGCATGTATATTCCGCCTTTTGAGCAAAGAATCAGCCAATAGAGCATACTTGTTATTGTCCATCCCGAAGACGGAGGAACGACGATGGCAGAAACCAAGGAATTGGACATCCGGGCGACACGCAAGCACTTCGCCGCCCCTTGCTTCAACAGCGCCTGGGATTTGATCGCGAAAACCGATCGCTCGCCCGAAGAAGACCGGCAGATGCTGCTATTGAATCAAGCCTCACTCTGGCACTGGACGCAACGCGATGATTGTACACCTCGGAATCTGTCGGTGGGCTATTGGCAAACAGCGAGAATTTACGCACTGCTCGAAGAGGGAGACAACGCCCGCCGGTACGGTGAGCTCAGCCTGGAATACAGCAAGGGAGAACCGCCGTTTTATGTCGGGTTTGCTTATGAAGCCCTGGCGCGAGCCGAACGGATGGCAGGGAACGGAACCAGGATGAGGGAGTACATCGCCAAAGCCAGGGAGTCGGCAGAAGCCGTGACGGACCCCGATGAAAAGAAATATCTATTGACGGATATCGATTCGATTACGTAACAGGGAGCAATGCTCATGATCAAAGGCGTCCATACGATGTTCTTCACGTCCCAACCCGAGGAATTGCGAGCGTTTATCAAGGACAAGCTGGGATTTGCGCACGTCGACGTCGGCGAGGGGTGGTTGATCTTCGACGTCCCGGAGGCGGACATGGGCTGTCATCCGGCTGAAGACGCAGACGGCAAACGGCCCGGCACGCATCACATTTCGTTCTACTGTGATGATATCGAGGGGACGGTTGCCGAGATGAAAGCACGAGGCGTCGAATTCGTTGATGAAATCACGGACCAGGGTTACGGACTGGTGACCCATTTTCGTATGCCCGGCGGTATCCACGTGGAATTGTATCAGCCTCACTACCGAAAGAACTTCAAGAAGTGATCGGACTTGGTTGGGAAAGATCGGCACGATGAACATAGGCTATGTACAGATAGAACCGATACTCGGTGACCAGTCCCGGACCATCGAGGCCATCGCCCGTCTGTCCACCGAGTTCGGCACAGCCGACCTGCTGGTCTTACCGGAGCTCTGCAATTCAGGCTACAATTTCGAGTCTGCAGAGCAGGCGCGGTCCACCTCCGAAACAATCGAGAACAGCCCTTTTGTGGCGTATCTGGAGGGTCTGTGTCGGCAGCATAAACTCTATATAGTGGCCGGTATCAATGAACGAGACGGTGATCGTTTGTACAACTCGGCTGTCCTTCTCGGACCGGGGGGATATATCGGGAAGTATCGCAAGATGCACTTGTATCTGAACGAAAAGGACTTCTTCACACCCGGTGATTGCGGCTTGCCTGTTTTCGATCTTGGTCGCTGCAAAGTCGGGATTTTAATCTGTTTTGACTGGCTGTTTCCAGAGATCTGGCGGATTCTGGGCTTAAAAGGAGCCGATCTTGTCTGCCATCCGTCGAACCTCGTGACGCCTTTGCGGGCGACGCGGGCGGCGCTGGTGCATGCGCAGTGCAACGGCATGTTTGTCATTACGACCAATCGGATAGGGGCCGAGCGAGACTTCACATTCGGCGGCCAGTCCGCCATCGCTTCTCCAAAAGGAGAGACCCTGTTGGAGGCTTCTGCCACTGCTGAAGAAGTGGGCATTGTATCCGTTGACCCGCTGTTGGCGCGTGACAAAATGATCACGCCGCGTAACCACGTTTTGGGTGACCGTCGCCCGCAGGAGTACACGGACCTAATTCGCGGTCCCGGGAAAAATGTAGCAAAAGATTGAAGCCCGGATTGTCAGCGCCGGGTTTTCAGGTAAAGTATGTTGGTTGTCGGTTGACTCCGAAAGTTGAGAGAAGTGAAATGAACGATTTAGCTAAAAAGACGCCGGACCTTTCTCAGGGATTGACCCGTGCGCTGGAACAGATCGAAAACTCCGCATTTGCGGACTTCTACAACGCTGCTTCCGGTCAGTTACGAGCTGAAAACGGCATCATGCACCAGCCCGTGGATACCGGGTACGCTTATATTGCCTCCCAAATTGACACTCTGGCCTTCAATCGGGTGGTCGGTATAGGATTGGACCAGCCTCCCTCACCGGATGTTATAGACTCGCTGATCAGACTCTATACCGAGCACTCCGTACCCCGATTCTTCGTACAGTTGCAGCCTCTGGCCGATACGGAATCCGTTCGCAGTCTGCTTCAATCCCAACGACTGAGTCACTATAATAACTGGGTCAAGCTATATAGAGACCTTGAGCCGCTACCGAAAGCCGAGTCTTCGCTGCGGATCAAGCAGATTGGCGAACCGGACGCCATGGCTTTTGGCCGGATTGTGGTGGAGAGCTTCGACTGGGCGCCGAAACTGATTCCCTGGGTAGCCGCCACGGTCACCCGACCGGGCTGGTCTCATTATATGGCCTTCGATGAAGACGCTCCGGCGGCAACCGGGGCTATGTTTGTTGAAGGTGAGTGGTGCTGGATTGATCTGGCGGCAACCGTGCCCGCCTACAGAAAGCGGGGCGCCCAGGCGGCGATTCTGGCTCGACGGTTCCGGGACGCCCGTGAGTTGGGGTGCAAGTATGTTGTCGTGGAAACGGCCGAAGAGTCGCCGGAGAAGTCGGCGCCGTCTTACCGCAACATGCGGCGATATGGCTTTCGGATAGCTTATGTCCGCCAGAACTACATGTATCAATCGCGATAAGCCGACGCGAGGTTCGGCACTTCCGGACAGTAAATCAGAATCGCCTGCGAAGAAGGATTTCCGGCCGTTTTCAGTCGATGACGGTCGTCCTGTTCACTTAGCCAAGCAAGTAGCTTCGACGGTTGGCTGAGGCGGGACAGGAGGACATTCATTGGGGTAGCCCACAGCCACCAGCGCCACCGGGCGCAGGTGTCGGGGACAATCCACCAGACGCGCCACGGCCCGGTCATCGAAGGCGCCTACCCAACAGCTCCCCAGTCCCAGGCTGCACGCCAGAAGCAGCATGTTCTGAATCGAAGCAGAACAATCCATTACGGAGTAGGTTTCAACGCCCTTCTGCCCGTATTCCTTCTTGATCGCGAGATCCTTGCAGACCACAATATTCACCGGCGCCTGGGCCAGAAACTGCTGATCATATGCTGCTCTGGCTATCTTAGCCCGCAATGTTCCGTCCCGGACCACATAGAAGAATCGACTGTGTAAGTTACCGGAGGAAGGTGCGCATATCGCCGCCAGCAGAATGTCATTGAGATGCTCTTCCGGAACGGCCTTTGTTTTGAACTTGCGGATGCTGCGCCGGTTCTGAATGGCGTCTTTGATATTCATGCTTTCCTTACACCATCATGTCCCGTCCAGTCGTTCGCCACATCCGGTACGGAGTAACCGGCAGCCAACTTAGATAGCGCGTTTTTGAACCGGGCATGCCGATTTGACTGCAGCACGTAGCGTCTTTCTTGCCTGCCGCCCTTGGCTCGGATAATGCGCACCAGGTGTTGCTTGTCCTTTTCGGGCCATCGGCCGAGATCCGCGATGTTGGCAACCAGCGGCGCCAGGCGATTTAAAGCCCGGATTTCGCTTTCCGACCACCGGTCCGGATTCCTGATCTTCAGCCGCCGCTGCACTTGTCGGACGGCGCCGGGGATTCCCTGGCGACGATTACCATTAAAGCGCTCAGCCAGGTATTGCGATACCAGGTAGCCCAGATTGACGATAGGCAATTCCCGGTAGTCGTCCATTTGATCGGGATCAATATGGAAGAACACATCGGTGTTGGCCAGCTTCTTCATCGTCTTGATGGGCACCCGGTAGTCGGCACGGGACCTGATCTTGTCAGACTCCCGGTCGGCCAGATTTCTGATTCGTTTGTTAATGGCCCGGAAGCCGAGTTTGTAGTAGAACCAAAAAGCGCCCGAATACAATGCTTCATCCTCACCATGTCCCATCTGCGTGCTCCGCACCAGAAAGACGCGCGAATCGAAATGATGGTAGAAAGCCCGAAAGAACTGCTCGATGATATACGGTGATTCCGCACCGCGGTAGGCGGGGAAGATGTTAATGGCGATTTCGACACGATCAAACAACGTCGCCGCTACACCGTAACCCACGGGCATGCCGTTGCGAACCAGCAGCGCCCCGAAATTGGATTCCAGCGGCAGGCGAATCTCGGGCAGACATCCGAAGATTACGAGTCTCAACCCACGGCCGGGATCATTAATGTACACTTCGGCCGGATTGGCGAAGGTCAACGGGTACAGTTCTCTATTACGAACCGCCAGAACTTCGTTGATGGTTTGAACGTATTCACGCCCCTCCCGCAGTGTGACACGCCGCAAGGGTGTCGGCGGCCGCTGCAGCTCTTGCCGCAGATCAGGAGAACGTCGCCTCAGAGCTTCTTTTTGATAGAAGACCTTGCCCGAAGGTACCCGGTGCCGTGTGCGTGAAGCCGCAGTCGCCGTCAAGTCCCAGGTTATCGATATATCCAGACTGTCGTACAGGTGGTTCTGCACACTGGGCGGCAGCTCTGAACCGGCAAACAGGTCAGCGATCGTGTCAAGATCGCCGGCAGATTCCTCCCCGCGCGCCAGTTGCAGCCAGGCTGCCGTGTCAAAATAGTCATCATTGTCCAGTGCGTCATTTTCCTGCCAGGAAACGAGCAGCGGCAACAGCGAAAAGAGGTTATCCGGAATCTCCTCACCGGTTTCTTCCCAGTCCACTGCCAATACTTCGCGATGTCGTCGCAGCAGATGTCGGATTACGCCGTAACCAAATGCATAGACGGTCGTCGTATTGACAATCCCGGTGTTGACCAGTTTCAGTCCCTGAGAATCCCTGCTGTCGGTTCGGTAGGCGTCGACTCGTTTTCCAAAGGACTTAAGCTCGCTTTCCACGAGCCGGAGCAGACGGCGGTTATCCGGATACGCCCGCATAAAACAAAGCAGGTCGTGGTATAGTACCAGCACTTTGGCGTTCAAGATCTGAGTTTGTTGAAGACGCTCCAACAGAGAGTACTTCTTCTTCGCTGAGCCGGCGTCAAAGAGGTCGCGCCAGGCCGCCAACTGAGACATGGGGCTGGTGACATGCGTACCTTTGCCTTTTCCCGTTCTTTTCGTCGTAGCCATGTCAGAACTGCCTTTCCGTCACAACCAAGTGTATGCTACGGCAGACGTGACGGCAAGCGATAATGCCGCGGGCGGCGAGTCTGTCCGTTATGTTATAACTTGCCCTCCGAAACACAACGGGACTATATTGTGCCCGATATGGACGGGATTACGGTTGAGAAATTCTATACGTCCCGTAACCGGGATCTGGAACTGACGCTGCTCACCAGCAGCAAAGCCGGACTGAACAAACTCATTCAGCATCCGGAACTGCATCGACCCGGTCTTGCCCTGACCGGTTTTTTCGAGCGTTTCGCCAATCGCCGGGTACAGATACTGGGTGAAACCGAAATGGCCTACATGAACCGGCTTTCCGAAGAGCAACTGCAGGAAACGTCACGGCATCTTTTCGAGCACGATATTCCCCTCGTTATTATTTCCAAGGGTATTGCGCCGCCATCCGCGTTCAATGAGATCGCCGATCAGAACAATACGAGTGTGTTTTCCAGCCGACTCACGACCGCCGAACTGACCGCCCGTCTTTCCGCGTATCTGGATCATGTATTTGCCCCGTCGGTTACGGTCCATGGGACGCTGGTTGATGTCTACGGGGTGGGTTTGCTCTATACCGGCAAGTCGGGGATCGGTAAGTCGGAGGTGGCGCTCGACCTGGTGGAACGGGGTCACCGTCTGGTGGCTGACGATATTGTCAAGATCACGCGTACCGCTCCTGACGTGGTGATCGGCTCCGGGTCCGAAATGCTGGGCCATCACATGGAGATCCGGGGTATCGGCATTATAGATATTGAAGGGCTCTTTGGCATCCGATCCATCCGCCTGCAAAAGCGCGTCGAGGTTGAAGTGACGCTGACCCTGTGGTCGGAGACCCAGGATTACGAACGGCTAGGGGCCGAGGACACCCACAAGACGATATTGGGGGTCCAGCTTCCGGTGGTAACCGTGCCCATCTCGCCGGGGAAGAACATCACCGTGATATCAGAGGTCATCGCCATGAATCATATGCTCAAAGTGTATGGTCAGAACAGCGCGCTGGAATTCACGCGTCGGCTTTCACAACAGATCAGTCGCCAGTCACAAACGAGAGACTATCTCGAATCCGATTTCGAGTAGTCCGTACGACTCCGAGATTGTCGCGAAAGGTCTTGGTAAATCCCGTCAGCATACATATACTTGTGACTCCGGTAACAGTCCGTGGAAACATATGAGCTATGTTGCTGTACAACTAGTCGAAAAACCGTGGAGGATGCACATAATGCGTAGTAAGATTTTCGTGAGTATATCGTGCGTGGTGGCGCTGCTTGTCGCCGGAGTTATCGGTTGCGGGTCTTCCGGAAGCGAGACTGTGGCCGTGGTTGGTGACTATGAGATCACGACGGACGAGTTCGGTGATTTCTTTCAGGTCCAGTACCCGTTTCCTTCAGCTGCAGAAGAATTCGAAAAGCGTCGTGAGGTGCTCGATACGGTGATCATGACCCGGATGCTGATTCAGGCGGCCTACGAAAAAGGCATCGATCAGGATGAAGAACTGGCCCGCGCCATCCTGGCTCATCAGGACCGGCTGCTTTTGGATGTTCTGGGCGAACGAGTTATTATGGACAAGGCAGCACCCACCGAGGCCGAGATTAAGAAGGCCTGGAATCAGCTCGAGTACAAGACCCGGGCTTCCCATATACTGCTGGACAATCCGGACACGGCCAATATGATACTGGAGAGGCTGCAAGATGGTGAGAACTTTGGCAAGCTCGCCTACGAATACTCCATCGACCCTTCGGCCCAGAAGAACAAAGGGGACCTGGGCTATTTCGTTTGGGGCGCCATGGTCAAGCCTTTTCAGGATGCCGTGGCATCGATGGAACCCGGTCAGATTTCCCCTCCCGTAAAAACCAGGTTCGGTTATCACATCATCAAAGTCGTGGATAGACTGCCGAACGAGAATCGGACTGATTACGAATCGATGAAGCACTCAATCGCTGATCAAATTCGCCAAAACAAGGCGAGGGAAATAAGAACCGAATACCTGGAGGAGATCAAAGAGCGGTTCGCGATCAAAATCGATACGTCGACTTGTGATTACCTGATTCACAAACGGGAAACGATTTACCCGCCCATCCTTCTGGAGTCGTTGCCCCGGAACGACTTCGATATTGAGCAACTCGACCGGAACGAACGTGAATTGATACTGGCCAGCTGGGATGGCGGCCAGATGTCGGTTGTCGAGTATCTCAATCTCATAAAAGATCTCTCACCGAATCTGAAGCCGAGTTTGGATGCGTATGATTCCCTGGTTTCGATTATCTTCAACCTGAAGCTGAGTGATATCCTGGTTATGGAGGCTCATCGGATGGGGTTAGACAACGATCCTCTCTATGTCCGCAAGCTGAGGCTGTTTAAAGAGTTGACGATGGCGGAGATAATGAAGAACGATTCACTGCCTAACGCTCCCGAGATATCGGAAGACGACTTACGCCAGTATTATGAGGAACACCGGGAAGAATTCACAACGCCGGCCAAAGTCCGCGTCTTCGAAATCTTGCTGAGCGATGAATTGAAAGCCCGCAAGCTTGTCAAGGAGATCAATTCCCGAGAGGAATTCAAGGAATATGCCATGGATCTTACCGAAAGGCCCGGAAAACGTGCCAAACAAGGTGACCTCGGTTACATCGAACGAAAGTGGTTTCCCGAGATTTTCGATCTGGCTGTCAAAACACCGATAGGTGAAATCGCCGGGCCGGCAGTGTCCAGCGGCAAATACTCGATCTTCTACGTTGAGGACCGCATTGACGCCGCCTTGAAGGACTTTCTGGGAGTCAAGCGTGAAATCGCCCAGATTCTCGAGCAGAAACGCAAAGAAAAAGCTCTGGAGGCCTGGGTAGAGGAGCGTAAAAAGACAACGAATATCGAAGTTGACGAAGACGCTTTGTGGTCCACTGTGGAAATGGGTAAGTACGCAGATAGGCAAGAAGAGGCTGCCACCAACAATTGATCTCCTGCTTTATGAGACCCGCTTTGACAATCATTCTGCTTTCGCTGCTGATGGTGGCGTTTCTGGCCGCGCCCGGGGTCTGCGAACGGGAAGCTCTGGACAAAATAGCCGCCGTGGTCGGTGACAAGGTAATCCTGGCGTCCGAACTCGCCAGCCAGATGCAACTATACGCACTGCAGGCCAACAAGACACCGAAGACGGAAGCAGAGGTTGAAAAGCTGCGAAACGAAGTTCTGGATCAGATGATCTCAGACCGGTTGTTTCTTATCGCAGCCGAAAAAGATACTTCCATTAGAGTCCGACCGGAAGAAATCGATCAGGCCCTGGATGACCAAATTGCTCAGGTTACGCAGAATTTCCCAAGCAACGACGCGTTTCTGCGGGCACTGGCGGATGAAGGCTTGACCCTGGGAGATCTTAAAAGACGTTACCGTAGTGATATCGAAGGACAGCTGTTGAAACAACGGTTTATCGGTCAGAAGCTGCAATCGGTTTCGGTGTCGCGCCACGAGGTAGAGGAGTTCTACTACCGCTATCAGGATTCCATTCCGAGTCAGCCGGAAGCGGTCAAGCTGGCCCATATTCTCATCCAAATTAAGCCTTCGCCGGAGGTTGAGGATTCGGTCAAGACACGGCTGGCCGAGCTTCGTCAACGCATCCTCGATGGGGCCGATTTCGCAGCCATTTCGGCTCAGCATTCTGATCTCGGAGCCGGTGTGAACGGCGGTGATTTGGGCTGGATATCCCGCGAAGAAGTGGTGGAGGAGTTCGCTCGTGCGGCTTTCAATCTGTCCGCCGGAGATATTTCCGGAGTCATCAGGACGCAGTTCGGTTACCACGTCATCAAGTGCGAAGGCAAGAGGGAGGATCAACTGCGTCTCCGTCACATTTTGCTCGCGGTCAACCCCTCTCGGCAGGATACCGTCCGCGCCGGCCAACTTGCGGATTCTCTCCTCCGGGAAATCGAAGCCGGGGCGGAATTTGCAGTTGTGGGAAAGGAGTTTTCGGATGACCAGGCAACGAGGGCTCAGGGCGGAGATCTGGGATGGTTCGCGGTGCGTGATTTGCCAAATGAGTTTATCTCTGAAGTCAAGGGCTGGAAGACGCCGGGCGAAGTAAAGGGCCCGATACTGTCACGGCAGGGTATTCACATTCTCAAACTGCTGGAATATCAGGCCGAAACGCAGTATTCGCTGGAAGACGACTACGATGAAGTCAAGGAGCTGGCTCGGCAGGAAAAGACTTCACGACTCATTGAAGAGTGGATTGCAGAAATCCGCGAGCGAACCTATATCGATTACCGCCTGGAATAAGAAGCCGTGCGAATAGATGACTATCTGTCGACGGTGGGCGTAATCAAACGTCGTACAATAGCTAAGGAACTGGGGCAAAGAGGGTTAATTACCGTCAACGGTCGTGCCGTTAAACCCGCGTATCAAGTCAAGATTCGGGATATCATCCATATCAAGGGAAAACAGGCTGTTACCGTTGAAGTTCTTCAGTTACCGTCCGGATCGGTACCCAAAGAAAAGCGCGAAGAGTTCTATAAACCGTTGCCGTCAGAATTCAAGTAGCGGTTAGCCGGGGCTCTGAACCGGTTCTTCAAGGGGGCAGCCCATGTGTTGCCCCATGCCACTCGAGATCAACTCGGCGCTCGAATATACCAGTCTGGAATCCCGAACCCGATTGGCCACCATCAGAACTTATCCTGAACCAGACTGTTATAAGAAAGTACTAAACGAGTTCGCAATCACAGCAAGAACTGCATTTGAAGGAAACAATGTGAATAAGAATCGTGCCAAAACACTGGGAGAGTTAAGGAAATCAGGGTGGAAAAGTCGATCCGTCAAGGAAGAGTTGCGCCAAAACCTGCTGATAAAAATAGAGAAGGGCGACACGCTGTTTGAAGGGATTGTCGGGTTCGACCGGACCGTCATTCCGCAGATAGAAAACGCCATCCTTTCCAAACATAACTTCATACTCCTGGGTCTGCGAGGTCAGGCCAAGAGCCGAATTATCCGTCAGCTTCACACCTTGCTGGATGAATACATTCCCGTTGTCGCCGGGACGCTGTTGCAGGAGGATCCATACCGCCCGATCTCTCCTATGGGCAAGAACATCGCTGACGAGATGGGGGATCAAACACCGATTGAATGGCTGCACCGTGAAGACCGCTACCATGAGAAGCTGGCGACCCCTGATGTGTCTATTGCCGATTTGATAGGTGATATTGATCCGATCAAAGCTGCGCGTGAGAAGCTGGATATATCCAATGAAGAAGTCATCCACTGGGGTATTATTCCGCGCACCAACCGCGGAATTTTCGCCATCAACGAACTGCCGGATCTTCAGCCGCGCATTCAGGTCGGTCTACTCAATATCCTGGAAGAGAACGACATTCAGGTTCGCGGTTTTCCGCTGCGCTTACCGTTGGATATGCTCCTGGTCTTTACCGCCAACCCGGAAGATTATACGAATCGCGGCAATATCATCACGCCGCTGAAAGACCGCATCGATTCACAGATTATTACGCACTATCCGCGGACTCTGGAAGACGCCAAAGAAATCACCGGGAATGAAGTCATCATCAGCCGAACCGATGTTACCATCCCAATGCTCGTCAAAGACATTGTCGAAGAAGTTTCTTTTCAGGCACGCGACAGCGAGTATGTCGATCAGTCCTCCGGCGTGTCGGCCCGGGTATCGATTTCATCCTATGAAAATCTGCTTTCGAATATCGAACGAAGGGCGTTGCGCAACAAGGACAAGGACTTCTATCCCCGCATGGCCGACCTGTACGCCATGCTGCCGGCCGTGACCGGCAAGATAGAACTGGTTTACGAGGGTGAACAGGAAGGCGCCGTTCTTGTCGCGCACAACTTGATCGGCTTGGCCATAAAGGAGGTCTTTGCCCGATATTTCCCGTCACCCGCCCGCGAAAAAGGTTCGCCCGACCGACCGCCGCCGCCCAATCCCTATGAAGCCGTTACCGATTTCTTCTCTTCCGGACGTCGCCTCGAGTTGTCGGACGAAATGAAATTCGACGATTACAAGAAAGCGCTCGAGTCGATTTCCGGGCTGGATAAAATCGTGAAACAGCATTTCGACACCGACGACAAACGGGAATTCCTGCTTCGGATGGAATTCGTTCTGGAAGGTCTGCACCAGCACAACGTTATCGCGCGGGAGATTCAGGACTCGGTTATCCGTTATGCCGACGTGTTCTCGGATATGATGCGGAGTATGGGAGACGTTCGATGAAGTTCGTCTATTCGGAGTGGGATGACAACCTGTTCGCCCAGTTGAAGAATATGGCGGACCTGATGGCGATCTACAACTACCTCCTGATGCGTCTTAACGGCGACGTCGAAGAGACCCTGCGTCTCATGGAGCGCCTGCAGCAGCAGGGGCTGCTCGATGAGAAGTACGATCTGGAAGAGTTCAAGAAATCACTGCAGGAGAAACGGCTGATCAGGCAGGTGGGCAATCGGTTCGACCTGTCTTCCAAAGGAGAGCGGCAACTGCGACAAGACGCTTTCGACATCATCTTCCAGCGTATGCGCGCGGCCGGCAAAGGCAACCACCCGTTGCCCTATGAGGGCGGCAGTTCCGATGAACTCTTGCCGGAGCGGCGCCCGTACTCATTCGGTGACAACTACCGTGCGGTCGATTACAACGCTTCCCTGTTCAATTCCATCACGCGCTCCGGCGACCTTGGACTGGACATGACCGAAAAGGACCTCGAAGTTTTCGAGTCGGAGCGTATGTCATCCTGCGCCACGGTGCTGATGATCGATGTGTCCCATTCGATGATTCTCTACGGCGAGGACCGCATTACCCCGGCCAAACAGGTGGCGATGGCCTTCACGGAAATGGTGCTGACCAAATACCCGAAGGACAGTCTCAATATTGTCCTGTTCGGTGATGAGGCGGTTGAAGTGAAAATCAAGGATCTGCCCTATATCGGCGTGGGACCTTACCACACCAACACGCAGGCCGGTCTGCGCATGGCGCGGCGGCTTCTCTTGCAGAAGAAGCACGTCAACAAGCAGATTTTCATGATTACCGACGGGAAACCGTCGATGATTACTCGTCCCAACGGTCAGCTGTACAAGAACCCCATCGGGTTGGATCCCCGGATCGTCAACCGTACGCTCGATGAAGCGGTCATCTGCCGCAAAAAGAAGATTCCTATAACAACATTTATGGTTACCGATGATCCGTATTTGCAGCAGTTCGTGGAGCGGCTGACTGAGCTCAACCGCGGCCGGGCCTATTTTTCCTCGGTGGACAATCTGGGGTCTTATATCCTCTGGGATTTCGTGGCGAATCGCAAGAAGCGGGGGTAGGGGGCTCCATCTTTTTAGCCTGGATTGTTTAGTATTCGAGGTGGAGGATTAAGTAGGCGGAATCGGTTCAGGGGTGTGAAGAACTCACCGCAAGGAGGTTGTCTCATAAGTGGCGAATCGGCACTGAAGATCGTCGTCTGTGCTTTTCCTGCCTAGAGTATGGCCTCGCGCCGCAACGACTTACAGGATCGGCGGGGACGAGCCCCGCCTCTACGAGATTCAAAAATCGACCGACTATCACTTTTTGAGACAGCCTCCAAGCGGTGGGCGACCGGCCTTCCTTGACTAGACCTCCTTAAACTGCTATACCTACGCCATGCGAATCATCCGTTCGGTCAGATCGATGCAGCGAGTGGCCAGAGAGCTCACGGCAGAAGGCAAAACCATCGGTCTGGTGCCGACCATGGGCTTTCTTCATGAGGGGCACTTGGCCCTTATCCGGCGCGCACGGAGATCGGCTGATGTCGTGATTGTCTCGATCTTCGTCAATCCCACGCAGTTCGCTCCATCCGAGGATTTCGAAGCCTACCCGCGGGATGAAAAGGCCGATATCAAGAGGATCCGAGAAGGTGGCGGGGATATTGTTTTCATCCCGAAAGTCGAAGATATCTATCCCGACGGTTATCAGACCTACGTAACGGTCGAGGATCTGGCCGCCCCGCTTGAGGGGTTCTCACGGCCCGGGCACTTCCGGGGTGTGGCGACCGTAGTCGCCAAGCTCTTCAATATCTGCCGCCCGGATCTGGCCGTGTTCGGGATGAAGGATTACCAGCAGGCAGTTGTGCTCAAACGGATGACTCTTGATCTGGGCTACCCCATCAAGTTCATCGTGGCTCCGACGGTTCGAGAGAAAGATGGTCTGGCGATGTCGTCACGCAATACGTACTTCACCCCGGAGCGGCGCCGAGAGGCATTGTGCCTGTTCTATGCGCTGACGACGGCCAGAAACCTGGTCAAGGCGGATATCACGGATACGGCAAGCATAGAGAAAGAAATGCGCGATGTCATCAGAGCTGCCTGTCCCGGCGCCCGGGTCGATTACATCGCCTTTACGGATTTTTCCAGCCTGGAGCGGGTCAGGGCCGTAACGACCGATACTGTTTGTTCCCTGGCGGTCAAGGTGCACGGCGTACGATTGATCGACAACATGAGGCTGGCCTGAGCACTTTCGATTCGCAACCTTTTTCAACCTTGCCGTTTATAACTACCAAGCTATATTGAATCGCATTTGAGGAGTGAGAATGAAAAGACACACTGTTGTTATGGGCCTGCTGTCGGTACTTGCGATGGGCGGCTTCCTGTTTGGAGAGGACAAGTCGGATTTTGATTTCATGAATCTTATCGGCAATTGGGAAGGGGAAGGGTCCTTTCTCATACCCAAGACCGGCGTGTCGCTGGATATCGAGGGTACCGGTGTATTCGAGTACGATTCACTCAACAACCGGGTACGGACATCGATGCAGGGTACCAAGATGCTCCTGACGTACGCCGACTCGGGGTATTTGTATTACCATCCGGAAACGGACTCGGTATCCTGGGAGGTGTGGGATACGTGGGGTCGGCACGCGCTGTACTGGGGCGTGGTCGAAAACGGGGTTTTGAGAGCGGACCGGCTTTTCAAGAATCGCAACTACCGTGTCTCAGTCTTTTTCCCTCACCCCGACACGTTGGATTTCCGCCTGACCAGACGACAGTCCGACGGCGGCGAGGAAGACCAAGCGACGTTTCTTTTGTGGAAAACGGGTGAGTGAGTTGACGACGACAGTCCGTTGCCGTGAACGGCAGATGTTCGCATCTGCCGCACGGTTTGTGCCCATCCCGTGAGTGATACCTGGCATACTTCGGTCGACGGCCTGGTACGTTCCTTTCTAAGTGCGTTGAATGCCCTGGTGCCGTCCATGCATAAGGCACGTATACTCGATGATAACCTGATCGGTTTCGATGACTGGGCGCGGGTTACCGACCTGTTGTACGACGTTCTGGTGGTGGAACCGATCCGCAATTCTCTCGATAAGTCGCAACGGGCGGCGTTCGACCTGCCTCTGTATGACACGGAATACGAGTCCTATGAAGACTTCAGCCTGATACGCGCAACGGGTCCCGAAGCAATCAAGTCCCCGGCATCATTAACGGATAATCATATCTTCTATCGCTTCAACACGGACTCCAAGCTGTTCAATCAGGTGGAGACGATTAAACTCAACCGGCAATTCCAACGGGCGTCGGATTCCTATCGCACTCACGATATCAACGAAGTCGTATTCAGCTGCCTCGTCCCGCAGGACGAAGGTTGTCTGGTATTGGATGAGATAGAGGTACCGGTGTAAGGCAGGTCCGAAGCGGACCTGCCCTACCATCCTGCGTGGCCGGGATCTCCGATCCCGGAACTGGTTGGACAGCTCGCGAGCTGTCCCTACGAAAGTCGGACCGTAAGCTGTCAGGCACAGTAGCATGACAGCCCGTGAAGTGTCGAAACCCGAAGCGGGATTTCGACCTACTTTTTCTGTCTCCGAACGAAGTGTGACCGCGATCAGAGATCGCGGCCACATACATACATAGACATACAACCCGCTTGCAGCAATTTAGGGACAGGCGGGCGGTGGAGGTCCGGAACGGAAGAGGAAGTCGACCAGGTAGCTCAAATCCGCGACGTCGATCGGTCCGCCCGCGCCGACTATACCATCGATATTGCCTTGTTCCGGACAAGGCGGTATCGTGCCCGCGCGGAACAGATAATCGACCAGGTAGCTCAGGTCAGCCACATCAATCGGCCCGCCCGCGCCGACAATGTTATCGACGTTACCGCGATCCACGCAACAGCAAGCATCTCCGACACCGTCGTTGTCAGTATCTTCCTGTCCGGGGTTGGCGGTGTCGGGGCAGTTGTCAAGCGCGCAGGTATTGGCGGCATAGCCGGGATTGCCGTACCCGTCACCATCAGTATCGGTGCACTCATCGCAGGCGTCACCGATAAGATCGCCGTCGGCGTCTTCCTGGCCGGGATTGGGGACACTGGGGCAGTTGTCGTCGACGTCACAAATGCCGTCCGTATCGGCATCGGCGCAGCCCTCGTACAGGGACTCGAACGCGTACACCGACCCGTCGCCGTCGAACGTGACACAAGCGATACTGGGCAGGCCGGGTCCGTCGATATCACCGACCTGGATATGCATCACGTCGCCGCCGGTGGCATAATTCCAAATCTCGGCGCCGGCCCCGTCAATAACATAGACAATCTGATCATCGGAACCCGCCGCAACGTCGTTCTGATCGTCACCGTCGAGGTCCTGCACCCAGACGGTATTCACTTCGCCGCCGGTGGGAAAGTTCCACAGGGTGCTGCCGTCGACTCCGCTCAGGGCATGCACGTTCTGACTCGTGGAATTGCCGGGCACGACGATATCGGGCACGAGGTCGCCGTTGAGATCGCCGCAGGCCATGCCATGGGTATTGGAGGCGATATTTAACGGCGTACTCCAGATTTCGGACTGTGTGGCGCCGTTTATCATGATGACCTGTTTGGTGCCGAACGGGGTGATCGCGGCTGCGACATCAGGTACCGAATCGCCGGTGACATCGCACACGACAACATGTTCCACCCCTTCGGGGCAGATGTAATCCCAGAGCAAAGAACCGTCGGAGCCATCGAGAACAACGACTTTTTCGCCGCTAGCGCCGGTTCCGACTGCCACCACGACGTCGAGGGGCCCGGCGCCGTTCATTTGCGCCAGCCGGACCTCACCCACGGCGGCGCCCACCGGCGTGCTCCAGAGTTCGAGTCCGGTGGCGCCGTTGACGGCGTAGACCGTACCGTTATCACAGCCGCCGATGACGTCGACATTGTCGTCACTGTTAAGGTCGGCGGCGACCAGGCACTTGCGATAGAGCTGATTGGTCGGGGTGGTGAACTGCCACATTTCGGAGCCGTCATTGCCGCGTATGGCGGTGATACGCTCGTCATCACCGGCGACGGCCACGTCGACCTGGCCGTCGTTGTCGAAATCACCGGTGGTGACGCAGTACAGGTTGGCGGTACTGGTCCAGGTCCACAGTTCGTTGCCGTTGACGCCGTTAACCGCTACCGCGCGGTCATCAACCGAGGTTACGGCCACCACGTCCATATAATCGTCCCCGTTGAGATTGTCGACGGCCACCGCGTTACCATATGTCCCCAACGGGAACTCCCAGAGTACCGGTGAAATGACCGTCTTCAGCGTCCACACCGACTTGCCCGGGTTGGGTGGCGTGCCGATGTGCTCGGCGCCACCGCCGGCCGCCACATCGGTTACGTTGTCATTGTTGAAATCGCCTGCGCCAACGGCCTTGATGGTACCATCCACCGCATAGTACCACAACGGTTTTCCGTCACTTGCGCCCAGGACAGTGACACGGTCGGAGGTGGCTGCAATGATCTCGAGCTGGTTGTCGCCGGTGACGTCACCGAAGGCCAGATGTCTGGGATAACCGTCAAGCGGCTCCGAAGTCATCATCGGCGTCGGAATGTGCCCGTCGAACGCTATGACTTCGTACCAGCCGATGAAATTGCCGATTACCAAATCCGGATCACCGCTCTCATCGATATCATACGTAAACAGGCTGATTTCGCCGTTGGTGTGGTCGATGGAACCCAGGTTGTATTCCCATTCCAGCTCGCCGCTGGACGCCGTCCGGACGTACACGTATCCCTGGTCACCGTTAGTAATGCCGGTGAAAATTGCCTCAAGTTCGGCGTCATCGTCGATATCGGTCACGAGTACATCGAGCAGGACATACGTAACGGTGTCTTCCCAGATACGACTGCCGGTGGACCCATCAAGAACACCGTAGTAGTTGTCAAAGCCGGCCAGATATTCATGGGCGTAGGCGACGTCATCGACATTATCGCCGTTGATATCTCCGGTCGCGACGGCGTTGATCCACAAGCTGCCGATTTCCGTACTCCAGAGCAGAGCACCGGTTTGGCCGTTGACGGCATAGACGAAATCATCGAATGTGCCGGCCGTGACATCCATATACACGTCGCCGTTGAAATCGCCAATGGCCACGGTCTGGATAGTGGCTCCGATGTAATACGTCCAGATCTCGCTGCCGTCGGCGCCGTCGATGGCGTGCACGTATCCGTCGGGAGTGGCGCTGGAATTGTACGAAGCGCCGGCGATAACATCCGGGATACCGTCGTTAGTTATATCGCCAATCGTCATCGACCGGACACCGTCCTGCAAGAGATAACTCCACAATTCGAGTCCGGTTTCCCCGTTGATGGCGTACACGCGTGATGGCTCGCCGTAGTAGTTGCTCGAGTACTCACCGACTATTACGTCCGGCACCAGATCGCCGTTCAAGTCGGCTGTTTCTACGTGCCCCACATCGAGATTAGAATCGAATATCCACACTGGTTCACCCGATGAGGCTCGGGAGCCGCCGCGCAGGAAATCATTGGAAGCGTTGCCGGATGTGCCCGTTGCCAGGATCAGGAGCAACAGGATTGTCGTGCCGCCAACACCTTGTCGCCAATAACGTTGACACATATTACTTCTCCTTGCTGGTTAAGAGATTTGTACGAGATTATGAATCACAGCAGACACCTCTGTTATGGAATAGCAGTAAATCGAGCTGACGCTGTCTGCAGCCTATATATATCCGAAATTACGCACGGATTCGCATTTTGTCAAGGGATATAAAGCGGATAGCATTATACATGTAATTTCCCGGATCGGCCTGGTTGAGTGTTTCCACGAGTGCGGAAGAACGAGATCAACGAAGCCCTGATGGATACCAGGCGAAATACCATGACCCAATATCCGGACTTGTATTAGAATTAATTTAAGCCTACTTTCCGAAGAATCCAGGTCGCAAGGGACCTGGAGCAAACTCGACAAATCTGATGTGAGAGATGTAATTCGTGAGGAGACTCGCTGGCTAACATACTGCAACATATCGGACGATTCATTTTTCCCCCCGATGTAGACGTCCGGTGGCGACGCCTGGAATTGACGGTCTGGGCGTTTCTGCTGTCCTTGTCGTTTTATCCGGGACCTTTCGGATTTCTGGCCTGGTTTTCCCTGGTCCGACCGATTCTCATTATCATCAGACTTGAAGGCCGCCCCGCTTTCAATGCCGCTTACTTTTTCAGTTTCTTTTTCAACCTGTTCAGTTTGTACTGGGTGGCGCTGGTGACTCCGCCCGGTATGGTGGCTGCCGTTGTCATTGTGGCTTTCTACTATACGGCCATATTGATGGTATTCCACCGGCTCCACCGGTTCAACCCGCTGCTCGGCTTCGTGGCGCTGCCCTTCTTGTGGGTCGGGATGGAGTATTTTCGGACGCTTTCGGAATTTGCTTTTCCCTGGTCCGACCTGGGTTATTCCCAGTCCTACTATCTCTATATCCTGCAAATCGTCTCGGTTCTGTCGGTCAACGGTCTTTCGTTCTTCCTGGTTGCGGTGAATGTGTTGCTCTGCCAGTTGCTACGACCGGAAGTATCGCCCGAGCGAAAAGTCACTTCTATTTTTGTATCAGCAACGGTTGTTGCTGGTCTGATCGCCTACGGCTGGATAGTCGTGCCGCCGTTGCCTCGCCCCGGAACGCTCAATGTCGCGCTCTTACAAGGCTCGGTCCCTATTGAAGTGAAGTGGGCGGCCGGAAATGCCGAACACAGCTTTCGATTGTATGACTCCCTCGCTCAAAACGTGGCAGACAGCGCCATTGATCTCTACATCTGGCCTGAAACATCAGCACCCTGCTACATCAGTCATGATGACGCCTGCCGGAGGCGAGTGGGCCGTATTGCGCGGCGTTCCGGTACGCCGCACCTGGTTGGCGCCCTGGGAGCGGCCGTGAAGAACGGGCAGGAACGCCTGTATAACTCATGCTACAAGTTCGATTCGGTGGGAAACGTGGTGCAGCGCTACGATAAGGTAAAACTGGTGCCTTTTTCCGAACATGTCCCGTACCAGGACCATCTGCCGTTCCTGCAGAAGGGTTTTCTGAGACAGTACCTTACGTTTATCGACCAATATGGTGTTCAGTGGTGGTCGGATTTCTATCCGGGCGATTCGGCCAGGTTGTTTCCGCTCGGCGATAGTTTCTACGCCGTGCTGATCTGTTTTGAATGTGCCTTTCCGGAGTTCACCCGCCACCGGATTCTTGACGGAGCCGATTTCCTCGTTGGTATAACCAATGACACCTGGTTCGGTAGATCCGTCGGAGTGCATATTCACTCTCGCATCTTCATTACACGGGCGGTTGAAAACCGATGTTGGGCGGCTCGAACAGCCAACAGTGGTTTGACGTTTATAGTAGACGGGTACGGACGTGTGAGAGACACACTGGACCTCTATGAAGTGGCCGCACTGGAAGGACAAGTCGGGTTGCTTGACGGATTCTCGGTTTATACCAGGTGGGGCAATGTTATCGGGAGACTGTCGTTGCTGATAACAGTCAGTCTGAGCGGAATACTGATAGCCGTCGGGACAGTGCGTCGTGTCCTACCGAGCAGTAGGAGGCCGTGAATACGGAGTGAAATGAACAAGAAGCGCAAATCAATCGTCCGGTGGATATCTTTGGCGATAACACTCGTATTCTCCAGCTCACTATGCATCGCTGCGAGTTGGCAAACGCTGAGCTCCTTCAAAGAGATAAGGCGTCTTCGCGTCATCAATGATACCTTGTACGCCGCCACGTCAGGGGGACTTCTGGCGATCGATAACTTCAATACTCCCGGACGTAGTTTCCTCAACACCGACGGCCTGGGAACCATAAACCTGACTGATATTATAGAAGATAGTAACGGTCAAATGTGGTTGACAGGCTTTGGTCGGTTGGTCAGGTTCGACAAAAGTGATCCGCAACCGTTCCTGTTTGTTCCTGCCGAGGGTGACCCTTTTCCATTGAATACGGTGGTGGATGATGACGACAATCTGTGGATCGGCACTGACTCCGGTTTGGTGCTCTTTTCTAAAGTTAACGATGGCGGCCAGATAGAGGGGCACTTCCAGCTCACAACGATAAATCCCTTTCCCGAAGTGAATGAAATTCTGCTGGTAAGCGATTCGATCTGGCTGGCCACGTCATCCGGGCTGCTCGTTGCCGATAGAAGTAACACTGAGCTGACACCCGCTGACTGGCGGTTATTTCAACGGGACAATTTCCCGGAGTTGAGAAGTGATACGGTTCGCAACGTCGTGTCCTTTCTGGGTGACATCTATGTCGCTACGTCCGGGGGCGTGTTTCGTCTCGTGTTATCACCCGGGGATACGGTCTTTTCGCCAGTGCCCGGCGCCGACAACCGGAGAATCAACGATCTAATGGTGGAAGGGGACTCTCTTTTTTATTATTATGTGTCCGGGCTGGGAGTGATAACGGTTGAGGGCGCAACGCTGTTGCCTGGCTCAGGTCTGCCTTCAGCCCCGGCAACCGGAATCGGGTGGAACGGTGTGCGGTGGGTGGCCGTCTCCGGGGGTGGTCTGTATGCCGGTGTTTTAGGTGTTTACGAAGAATACGTCTTCACGGGCGCACCGAACAATGATGTAACCTCGGTTACGGTCGACGGCGAAGGCCTGCCGGTGGCCGGTTTCGGCAGAGGGATTTTCGCTCGATACGACGGTGCGCAGTGGTCTGTGACTGACATTGGCGATATGGGCGCCACCACCGGCCTGGTGACTGATCGTTTCGGACGCGTGTGGGCCGGCACGTGGGGAAGAGGGCTGTGGCTTGAGACTGAAGATACCGCTTTCAAATTCGACGAGACCAATTCAACCTGTATCGGCATCGGAGGCGACCCTTCGTTCGTTGTAATTCGCGATATAGCCACGAGCGATGAACAAGTGTTCGCCGCCTGTTTTCTGGCTGCCAACAACTATCCGGTGGCGGTCGGCCGACTGGATTCACCCGAAGATCGCTTGTCGTGGGACTCTATCGGAGTTGACCAGGGCCTGACCATATTCCTGGTGACATCACTGGGGTATGGTTCCGGTCAATTGGCGGTGGGGACGGAGGCGTCCGGTGTGTTCCTGTGCGATGTCGCGGCGGCCCTAAGCGGCGCCGACAATGCTTGCCGGCAGTACACCGAGAGCAATTCCCCGCTGATTTCGGATGTGATCCGGGTTTTGGAATACTCGCCTTGGGGCGACGTCTGGGTCGGCACCAACTTCGGTCTGTCGCGGTGGGATCCCGGCATCGAACGATTTGCTGATGTTCTGCTGCCGGCGGGAATTGGCCCGGATATTTCGGCGCTTGAGTTCGACGGTAGAGGCAATCTCTGGATCGGCTCGAAGACCGGGCTGGCAAGACTGGACGGCACCAGCGGGGACTACACCATATATAAAGCAGCCACCAGCGGCTTGGTCTCCGACAAGATCACAGGTCTGGCGCTCAATCAATCCACAGGTGAGTTGTACGTTGCCACCGAAAGCGGCTTGTCGGTGCTGACGCCGGAATTACAGCAGCGCACGGCCGCACTGGATTCGGTACTGGCTGTGCCGAATCCGTTCGTAATTCGATCCCCGGATGACCGATTGGAGTTCAATTTCTCACGCGAGGGCACAGCTCGCATTTTCACCGTGGCCGGTGAGCCAGTCACGGAATTATCCACGAACGCCTCCTGGGACGGTCGCAACGACTCCGGAAAGGAAGTTGCGTCCGGTGTCTACCTTTTCATCGTTACGGACGGCGACGGCAACCTGGCCCGGGGAAAGTTCCTTCTGGTTCGTGAGTGATGAAGGTTTCCTGTTACAGTTCCTCCGAAATATCACAACCGACCATCGACCGATTAATCGGACAATCATTCTATGCTTCGGCTGGTTTCGCGTCGCTGTGGCAATGTAAAGGGGGACGGCTTGTCTATTGGACCGTGGAAGACGCGGATCGAGTGGTCGGGATATTGCCCGGCATCGTCATCGGACGTAAACCTCTCGAACGTTTCATGGCGATGCCGGACGGTTTGTACGGTCGTTTGTTCGTCCACCCGGATCGAGTCGCCGATCGGGAGACGGTGGGGACCCTGCTGTTGGAGACACTGAGCCGTCAACTGTATCAAAAACTCTATATTTATGATTTCTACAGGACGTTGCCCGAGCATCCTCAGTTCGACGTTCAATTCTGCGAAACGACACTAATAGATATCTCAGATGCCGAATGGCAGCCGCCCGACAAGAAACTGCAATCCCAGATTCGCAAGGCGGAACGGGAGGGGATCCGGGTGGTCCCGTTTGATTGGCAGAGACACCGGCAGCAGTTCATGAACCTGATGGAGCAGTCCGAGAGGCGTCACGGCCGGGATCCGAAGTACCCGGAGGCTTTTTTCGAGGCGCTGGCGTCGTTAGCCCGGCACGATGGGCGGGTACGGTGGATGTGGTGTGAGCATGGCGGCCGGGGCGCCTGTTCGCATATCTACTTTATCGAAGATAAAATGCTCCAGGGGTGGCAGATATATTTCGACAAAGAGTTTTCCTTTCTTAAACCGAATCAGTACATTAGCTTCTCGATGTGTCGCGAACTGTCGGTACAGGGATTGGTAACGACACTGAACCTGGGCGGAACACCGGCAGAGGCCGAGGGATTGGCATACTACAAAAAGCGCTGGGGAGGCCAGCACGTTCGGTACGGGTGCCTGGTTAAGAAGAAAGGACTGGGACGTTTCCTGTGACCGGCGCCAAGCCCAGGATCCTCATGTTGGCGGACAGCCGCTCGGTACATACGGAGCGGTTTGCCAAGGAGCTCCGTTGTCAAGGATGTGAAGTCCTGGTGGCGTCGATTGAGAAGGGGCATGTCTCGCATTTCCAACTCAGCCGCAGCACACAGAGCAACACGTTTACGTACGTACTGTCCCTGCCGCGCCTCAAAAGGGCCGTCGCGGAGTTCAAGCCGGATGTGATAAATGCTCACTTCGCCTCGGGCTACGGTTTCCTCTTGTCGTTGCTTCGCAAGCGGCGCGGCCTCCCTCATGTCGTCCATCTGTGGGGTTCCGATATTCTCGTGGCCGCTCGTAGAACACCGTTGCATCGGTTCAAAGTCAGGCGAGCGCTACGAAACGCCGATCACGTTGTAGCGGATTCGCGGTATCTGGCGGAAGAAGCGAAGGCTTTGTGCACCCGCCGGCCGATCAGTGTTATACCGTGGGGAATCGAGGAAAGATTACTCGCCTATCACAGGCAGGATTACGCCTTTAACCGGCCGCTTAAGATCATAGTTCCTCGGGCGCACGAAAAAATCTATAACAATATCTTCATTGTTACGGCCCTGGCCGGGTTGATACGACAACGCCGCATCGAAGTCGTATTCCCGACGGTGGGGACGTTGTTCGAGAGTTTCTGTGCACGAGCGGCCAGACTGGTGGGCGATAAGCTGCGGTTCTACGAGCCGCTGCCCCGGGAGTCGTTTATCCGGTTCATGGCTTCGCACGACGTTTATTTGTCGGCCTCGAATTCCGATTCTTCGCCGGTTTCATTGATCGAGGCCATGGCTTTGGGGCTGGTTCCCGTAGCGACGGATATTCCCGGTGTCCGAGAATGGCTGGGTCCCGAAAACGGATTTGTCTTCCGGGGGTCCGATGGGGTGGACCTGGCAAACCGAATAGGTGAACTAGTCAATTCCGGTGACACTTTCGAGTCAATGCGACGAACTAATCTCGAAAAAGTACGGCGATTCGGTGTGTTCGAGAAGAACATGACGAGTCAGATTCGACTCATGAATGAACTGAGGGGGGATGTGGCCGTATGAAAAAGGTGCTCCTGATCTGTTATTATTTCCCTCCGTTGGGCGGCGCCGGTGTCGGCCGTCCTCTGGGCCTTGTCAAGCATGTGAGCCGCTTCGGGTGGGAATGCCATGTGTTGACGGTCAAGCCGGTGTCTTATCGTGTTTACGAACCCGAACTGCTCCATGGGCTGCCGACGGAGAAGATATACCGAGCCGGATCCTTCGATCCACAGCGGCTGCTGTATTTGATCGGTGTGCGACAGGTGCCGGACAAGACCATTGACATGGGTCGAGTTGTCTCAAACCGGTTTTTCCCGGATCCCAAAGTGGGCTGGGTCCGGAAAGCCGTTGGGCTGGGCCGAACACTCATAAGCAACAATCGCTATGACGCCCTGATGTCAACTTCCCCGCCGATCTCTGCTCATTTGGTGGGAATGCAGCTGGCCAGAGAATCCCGGCTGCCCTGGATTGCCGACTTCCGCGACTACTGGACTGCCTATCCTATCGAAGAGACCTATGCCAGCAGGGCGGCAGTGTCCCGGGCGGGAAATCTATTGCAGGACGTACGGCGAACGTCGACGATGATTACGGCCGTAAACCGGACGGTCGGAGACTACGTCGGAGCCGGCAACATCATTAACAACAGTTATGACCGAGATCTTGCCGAGCGCTGGAAACTTCCGCCGGACAGCGGTTCATTCACTGTTGGTGTGCTGGGTTCGTTAAATGAACTTACACCCGTGGAGCCATTATTGAAAGTGTTGGCAGTTCTGAGGAGCACCGTTCCGGACGTTTTCGCCGGGATTCGGGTGCTCCAGGTGGGCTCGGTGGACATCAACTGGTTAACGCCGCAGCTGGAGCACTATGCTCTCGCTGATAAGTTCGAGGTTCGTCGTCATCAACGACGAGACGTGACGATTGATCTGCTCTCACAGACATCACTTCTCTATGCAGGAGTTCGTGACAAAGGTTTTTCCACGGGACGTATCTACACGATGCTGTCTTCCGGTCGGCCGATTCTCGCCTGGGCGCCCCATGGGGGCGAGATGGAACGACTAGTCAACAAGACCGGTCACAGCCTGTGCTTCACCGACGATAACATCGAAACTGCGGTCACGTTTCTAAGGGAATTGAGCCGCAAATCAAAGAACGGGGAATGCCCGGTGGTTGCCCAGCCACAATATGCTCGGGAATTCTCTTCGGAAAACATGGCTAAGCAGTTTGCGCTGGTGCTGGGTAAAATCACCTGAAAGTGGACTATGATGACATCATCTTACCAGCACCATCTTCTTCACCTCGGAAAACTCAGCCGTTTCCAGCCTGTAGAAGTAAACGCCGCTGGGAGCCGTACTCCCCTGACCATTAGTGCCATCCCAGTAAACAGTATACCTGCCTGCGGGGAGACGCCCGCGAACAAGGACTCTGACCGGCTGCCCGAGTACATTATATACAGTAAGGGAGGCCTCTGCCCGGGCCGGCAATTCAAACTCAATCACCGTTTGAGGATTAAAGGGATTGGGATAATTCTGTCCCAGTGAATATGTAAACGGCAGCACCGTTTCATCGGTAATAATGTCGGTTGTGATCGACGGCGTAAACGAAATCCGGTTGATAACATACCCTTCTTTCACGGCTGCAATCGTGTATTCCGCACCCAACTCCAATTCGGTTAACAATGTCGCCTGACCCGCCGCGTCGGTAGCAGTGCGTTCCACCAGATCGGATTCCCGGCTCAGGATGATGGAGCAATCCGCCACAACTTCTTCTTCATCGGTAACAAAGAGGAAAGTGAAACTGGAATTGTATTCAACCGTCATATCCAGCATCGACGGTACGTCGGAATAGACTCGAAGGGTGGGGTCGCCATGGAAATTCTGTCCCAGCACCAGGTCACGATAGTAGTAGTATTCGGCCTGGGCCGCATACATCGCCTCGATCGCGGCGCAATCAGGATGAGCAAAGAGTAAGTCTATGAAGGCTCTTTGCAGCAGATGGCTCTTGCTGACCCAGCCCCAACGGGAATAGCCGATAAACCCGACCGCACCTGCCTCCGGAAGCGATAAGAGCTGTTCCGCTATGAGCGGATTGGTGTAGCAGAAAGGGGGATTATCCTGATCGAAACCGGTGCAATTGCATGACACCGAATAATAGAATGCCGTTCGATTGTTCGGCTCAAGAGCTGCAAATGTGCCGTGATCACCGGTGGGCTCGTCCGTTATGAAATAGGACTTCGGCCAGTCATTGTATTTGCTCGTGCGCACGGCAAAAGCGTCACTTCTGCCATGCGCCAGGATATTGACAAAACCGTAACCCTGAGATAATTTCTCGATCAATTCCGGAGCAGTTTGATTGTCCGGAATCGGCGCGCCGCCGCTGGGACTTTCTAAGCCGTTTGTTGTGTCGATGACGCAGTGCCCCGGATAACCTTGCGCCAGCAGCGCGTGTTGACCTTCCAGGCCGTAGTCGCGCATCTGGTCCGATGAGAAGAAGAAAACGCGGTTAAGATAATCCGCATTGTTATTGCCGGGCGCCGTTTCGTAGGCTATCAGCTTGTCCGTGTACGCCGCGAACTGGTCGGGACGGTTGAAGGGCAGTCGCCCGACCAGCAGTTCCGGAGTGAAATCGGCCAGGTCGTCGAGATACTCGCCCCAGACCCCGTCGTCGTCTGCGTCCCACTCGCCCGTCAGGTCCGCGAAATACAGGTCGGCAATCTGGAGGTTCGATAGTTCCGGCTTCTCGGCGGCGGTTGCGTGGAAGGCATAGCGGGTCGGCAGCACCGTTTCATCCCCGGCCAACAGAACGTAACGACCGCCCCGAGAATGGAATTGTTTCAAGTATTCGCGCAGTTTCTCGGCATCGTCGCGACCCGAGTGAGCGGCTACTATATCCTCGATCGCGACGACATCAGCGGCATATCCGGTGGACGTTTTGTATCGGTCCAGCGGGAGCAGCGATTCAGAAAGCTCGGCCGAGGTAATGATGACATAGTCTGCATCCGCTTGCGACGGAGCCAGGGTACCGGAACGGGTAGCATCCTCTTGAAGACAAGTCTCCGCTTGATCAATCAGTTCGTCGGCCGAGACGACCCGATCAGCGACTCTTATAGTCACCAACTCGTTCAGGAGAAACGATCCAGAGGAATCGACCGTAACCGGAAAAACGACAATCCTGGCTAATCTCCGCTCTGAGCACCTGATTTCACGGTCAACGTAGATGACACTGTGACCCAGTTTCGGGGCGGAGTCGGGATAGGTGACGGTAGGTACTGTAGCCCCGTCAAGTGCGGTCGGTACATCCGGCCGGGGACTCTGGAGTTTGACCTCAGTAAGTGGCGCCGAGCGGACTACCGACCATGATAGCGAGCTGATTTGTTCGCCCGGTCTTAAACAAATATAGTAGACTTCGGTCGGCAGACAGAGACCCTGTAACACTACAAGCGACTGACAGTCCGAATAGGCAATCTCGGTAGTACCGATTTCGTAACGAACAAGGGCCGGATCGAATTCGAGCGTGCGCGTTTCCGCGGCGGAAGTATAGCCGATAAGGACCACTACGGGCAGTGCACAATAGAACAGGATTCGCAATTCGTACCCCCTGTTTCAATATGAACATCAAGTGTTCTTGTGCATAAATCGGCCCGCGCCCTACGAAAAATGAGCAGAAAATAGATCAATCAGCAAGCTATTGAGTGGCATGAGCTTGGCTGCCCGTATTGAAGTGGCGGTGCGCCGCCGGATCTAAGGTTTCCAGTTTCCGTTGAAGAAACCACACCGGCAATAAGGGCGTTCGGACTATATCTATTGGAATGTCAACAAAAATCTTGTGTCTCCACATGACTATGGGACAGTGGATTACGTCCGGACAAAGTTGTGTCAGCGAAAACACCTTGCATACTTGACAGTTAACTATATATATTTATTGAGCTTATCTCAAAAAATCTCTTGACATTAATTATCCGGAAGTGGTATTTAGTGGGAAGTTATGGGTGAATGTGGGTAGTAAGGGTAAACTGGTGAGTGGATTTTTCGGACAATACCATACCACACTTGATGAAAAAGGTCGATTTGCGCTTCCTTCGAAGCTCCGTAACGTCATGGGAGCCAATGGGAAGCCTCTGCTCAGCGGTTCTCCGGTTCTGACCGCAGGTCTGGACGGCTGTCTGTGTCTGTATCCGGAGGACGAGTGGCAGAGAATGGAGGATCGGCTGTCCACCCTACCCTTTACTCGCAAGGATTTTCGCTATTTCAGTCGCCGCTTATACGAAGCGGCCGCCATGGTGGCACCTGATCGCAGCGGCAGGATACTCATTCCGTCTCATCTCATTCAGGCTGTGGGACTGGAAAAGGATCTGCTGGTGACGGGTGTGAACCGGTGGATTGAGATTTGGAACCCCCAGCGCCACAGCGATTACCTGGAGCAGTTTGGACGCAGCTATGAGGAAGTAGCCGAGCAACTGTTTTCCGGCCAGGATGACCAACAGGAGTAAAGGAATGCATCTGCCGGTCCTGGCCGGTGAGGTGGCCGCTTTAATGGTCAGGGATCCGGAGGGCGCCTTTCTCGATCTGACAGTTGGAGCCGGTGGTCATCTCCGGGCGCTGTCCCGGCTGGCCGAGCCATCGGCCCGGTTGTATGGCATAGACCAGGATCCCCAGGCGGTTGAACTGGCCGGGCGGGTTCTGGGGGATTGCCCCCAGAGAGGGGAGATCGCCCACGGTTGGTTCGACAATGTAGTCGAGATAACGCAGACATTTGAGGACACGGAGTTTAACGGAATCCTGATCGACATGGGAATGTCATCGATGCAACTGGACGCAGTGACACGCGGCTTCTCTTTTCAAAGCGCCAGCCCCCTGGACATGCGTTTTGACCCCGGTGGCACGGATCAGACCGCGGCGGAAATTATAAACACGCTGCCGGAGCGCAGCCTGGTGGATATCATTCGCAAATACAGCGAGGAAAGGCTGGCGCCGAAAATCGCCAGAGCCATTGTGAAGAGGCGAGAGCAAGAGGAGATCCGGACGACTTCGCAACTCATGGCTGTTCTGAGTTCAATCGTCAAGGGACCACATCAGCAAAAGACGTTCGCGCGGGTGTTCATGGCGTTGCGGATAGCCGTCAACTCGGAATTGGAGAGGTTGTCACGCGCGCTGCCCCAAGCCTTGCAGTTGCTTCGCCCGGGAGGGAGGTTGGCGGTAATCTCGTACCATTCGCTGGAAGACCGCATCGTGAAACGTTTCTTCCAGCAGGAAGCCAAAGGCTGTATCTGCCCTTCCGACGTACCCGTTTGCGTGTGCGGGAGAGAGCCCGGGATGCAGATCATCACGAAGAAGCCGGTAACCCCCAGCGCGAAGGAAGTAGAAACGAATCCGCGGGCTCGCTCAGCGAAACTGAGAGTCGCGGAGAGACTAACAGCATGAGAGATGCCATAAGGAAATTCAGTGAGTCGGCGGAATTGCGCGCCTCCTTGCTCAATCGGATCCGCACCCATCGGTACTTCCAGTGGTCGCTGCTGGGATTGGTGATTCTGATCGTAGCCAGTATTCACATCTGGCAGCGTGTGACCATCCTTGATCTGGTCCACGAAGTGTCACTGCTGCGGCAAGAGCATGCACAACTGGTCGATGATTCCAAGAAGATGACCTCGGAGATCACGCTGCTTTCATCCGCTTCACGCATTCGCCGGTATGCGGAAGATACGCTCGGGCTGGTGACGGTTGCTCCGGAGAACATGTACACGCTGGTGCGGACGGAATACGAGCCGGAGGAAGCGGACGATGTTTCTCGTTTGCTGACGGCGCTGCGACGAGCGACTACTTACATGCCGGCGGTGTCTATAACGCAAGCTTCGGCTTCAACGCTGCCTCAGATCCTGGCTGACTCGCTCACCAGGATGGAGGGTGAATGAAACGCACCAGACATGAACGGCTCCGACTGGGCTGGTTATACGTCGCAGTCTGTCTGGTATTCGCCGTTATAGGCGCCCGCCTGGTGCAGCTTCAGGTCGTCAAGCACGCACAGTATGGTGATATCGTGAATCAGCAGTCCAGCGGCAGAGTCGCCATACCTGCGGAACGGGGTCTTATTTTCGACCGGAACGGCGTCAATGTTGCCAACAACGTGACTCGGGCGTCGTTGTATGCACACCCGCTGAGCCCGGATGAACTGGCACAGGTTTCTCGATATATCGGGGGCTTGTTCAACATGTCGTCAAGCGAGGTGAGTCGCGAATATGGCTTGAAGGTTGGCAAGTTTCGCTGGATTGAGCGCCATATATCAGACGTTTTGGCCGCCAGGATCAGGAGCGATCGGACCGTGCCGACAGGATTGTTTCTGCGACAGGAGACCAGACGGGAATATCCGCAAGGACTGGTCGGGAAGCAGATTCTCGGATTCACGAATATCGATAACCGAGGCCAGGCCGGCCTGGAACTGGCCTACGATTCGTTGTTGGCAGGCAAAAAAGGCTGGGCCGACATTCGCCGGGACGGACTCCGAAACCTGTATCGTGTCAATGAACAATCTCTCGTTAAGCCGTTGCCGGGCAAATCACTGATTCTCACCGTCGACTGGCGGTTGCAGGAAATCCTTGAAGAGGAGCTCCGGCACGGAGTGGACTCGTTTCAGGCGACCCAGGCCATGGGGGCGTTCGTGGACTGTCGCACAGGCGAGGTTTTGGCGATCGCTCATTTCGATCCGGATGAAAAGCACGCGCACAGACCCGACAAACTTCGACCGGTAACCGACCTGTTCGAGCCCGGTTCGATCTTCAAAGCCATAACTGCGGCGGGGCTCTTAGACGCCGGACAGGTAGATTTTGCCGAAACCACGTATTGTGAAAACGGACAGTGGCGGGTCGGCCGTCGTACGCTGCATGATGACAAGGAACTGGGCTGGCTAACGTTCCGGGAGATAATAGAGCTCTCGAGCAATATTGGTATCGCCAAGTACGCCCTCAATCTGGGCGGTGATAATCTGTATGAAACAGCCCGGCAGTTTGGTTTCGGTGAGAAGACGAATGTCGGAATCGGCGGGGAAGCGGGAGGCAGTGTTTACCTTCCCCAGCGCTGGTCCGACTACACCGTGGCGGCGCTTTCATTTGGTCATTCGATTTCCGTCACTTGTTTGCAGATGACAATGGCCATGGCGGCGATCGCCAACGGAGGTGAGCTGCTGCGACCCCAGTTGGTCCTGTGCGCGGCAGATGAAAAAGGACGAGTGACCCGTCTCTGGGGCAGAGAAGTCGTACGACGGGTCATGGAGGAAGAGTCCGTAGACAGTCTTCAGGCGTTCTTACGGGGCGTCGTTGAGCGCGGCACCGCCAAGAAGGCGGAGTTGCCGGCCGTGCCGCTGGCGGGCAAAACCGGAACCGCGGAATTGACCCGGGCGGACGGACGCGGCTACCACAAAAACAAATTCGTCGCCAGCTTCGCAGGATTCTTTCCGTATGAAGAACCGGCCGTGGCCGGGATTATCGCCCTGTGGGAACCGGAGCCGATCCATTACGGGGGGCACACGGCAGGACCGATTTTTCGCAATATCGTGGAGCGGTACATGGTGACCAACCCGGACTTCCTGGCCGTGGACAACAGAACACTGACGGATCAGAAACAACCTTCCAAACACACGGTTCAGGTACCGGACTTGACAGGGCGTGGCATCACACAGGCGCGGGCTTTGGCCGACGAAAGAGGAATTACACTCCGGGGAAATGCCGACAGCGGTATTGTCGTCTGGCAATATCCGGCTGCCGACAGAATTGTCTTCCATGGGAATGAAGTACTGGTCGCGGTAGTTTCGGAAGCGGAACAGCCTCCGGCTATGATTGATCTGCACGGTCTCTCGGTACGGCAGGCATCGGCATTTCTGGCGTTTGTGGGTATAAACGGTAGAGTCAAGGGTCATGGTCGGGTTGTCGACCAATCGATCCCTCCCGGGGAAGTAATCAACAAAAACGAGGTGTGCTGGTTGCGCTGTCAACCCATATAGGAGGATGCCATAAAGCTCTCGGACCTGATGAAGGGAATCACGGATGCCAAGATCAGCGGTGAAGCTGGTGTTGAGATCGAACACCTGGAGTACGACTCGCGTCTTGTGCGGGAGAACAGTCTGTTCTTCGCCGTGACCGGCTTCAAGCGCGACGGGTACGAGTTCGTCGAAGACGCCCGCGCCCGCGGAGCGGTAGCCGTCATGGGTGAACGTGAGGCCCACCCGGGCGTGCCCGTTCACGTGCAGGTCCCTGACGTGCGTGCGGCCATGGCTGACGTAGCGGCCGCGTTTTACGGTTATCCCGGCAAGAACCTCAACATCTGCGGCGTCACCGGCACCAACGGTAAAACCACCACCTGTCACCTGATACGGACCATACTCGACGGCGATTACCGTAAGACTGGGATAATCTGTTCCGCTATCTACGATACCGGCGCCGAACAATTCCCGGCGGAGCGCACCACGCCGGAATCGTTGGATCTGCAGAGGCTTTTATACCTGATGATCGCCAACGCCTGTACGGACGCGGTCATCGAGGTTTCCTCTCACGCCCTGATTTTGAAACGAGTCGAACATATAGACTTTACGGTTGTCGTTTATACCAATCTGACCCGCGATCACCTCGATTTCCACGAGTCGATGGATGATTATCTTCGGGCCAAAGCCCTGTTGCTGGACAAGCTCTCCGGAGCGCGTGTGTGCGCCGTTATTAATATCGACGTTCCGGAGTTTCGTCCTTTGTTCGGAGGATTAACCAGCGATACGATTAGTTATTCGCTCCAGGACAGTTCGGCCGACGTGTACTGCGCCAGTTACAAACTGGAACCACATCAGACGGCCTTCGATGTCGTGACGCCTCAGGGAGCGCGCACGGTGGTATTCGGGCTGCCGGGTAAGTTTAACCTGTTGAACGGGATAGCGGCCACGGCCGGCGGGCTGGCCGGCGGGGTGGAGCTTGATGCCGTGGTACACGGTCTGGAAGCGGCTCAGCCCGTTCCCGGGCGTTTCGTGCCGATCTCGGCAGGGCAGCCGTTTGCGCTCATCGTGGACTACGCCCACACCCCCGATGCGCTGGAACGTCTGTGTGAGTCCGCACGGGACTTTTGCCGTGGCCGAGTCCTGCTTCTATTCGGTTGCGGCGGGGATCGTGATCGCGGCAAACGTGCGCTTATGGGAACTGCGGCCACGACTCATGCCGATCGGGCCGTGGTGACATCGGACAATCCCCGAAGTGAGGATCCGCAGGCGATAATCGAAGAAATTAAACCTGGACTAAGTCGTGATAATTACGAGATAGAGCCCGATCGAGAAGCCGCCATCGCCCTGATCTTGAATCAAGCCCGTGAGGGTGATGTCGTACTTCTGGCCGGCAAAGGTGCGGAAAACTACCAGGAGATCAAAGGTGAACGGCACCCGTTTGATGACGCTCGGGTCGCTCGGCAAGTTTTGGCCGACCTGGGCTACAAACCGGAAAACACGGTTGAGGAGCATTGATCACTTTGCAGTTCGATAAAGCAGCCGCAATTGTCAACGGCACGTTGTACAACAGTGAAGCGGCGGGACGTGTTTTCCGCGGCGTCTCCATAGACAGCCGTACCGTGCAGCCGGGAGAGATGTTCATCGCCATCCGCGGGGAGCGCAATGACGGTCATGACTTCATCACCGGTGCGCTTGACCGGGGTGCAGCCGGCGTGATGGTCGAATTCGCCTACCCTCGATTGGAGCATCTTCCAGGACACACGCCGGTCATTGCGGTGCCTCACAGCCACGAAGCCATGATGAAACTGGCCGCCGCCTATCGTCAGACCATTCCGGTTCGAATCATCGGTATCACCGGCTCCAACGGCAAAACGACGACCAAGGAACTGGCCTATCGATTGATTCTTGCACTGGAAGAGAAGACGTACCGGTCACCCGGCAACTTGAACAATCTCTACGGCGCTCCGCTGGCGCTGCTGCGCATGCCCCGGGACACCCGATTCGCCGTGATGGAACTCGGTATATCAACTCGGACGGAGATGCCGCGTCTGGCCGAACTGGTGAAGCCCGATGTTATCGTTCTTACCAATGTGGGCGCTACGCATTTGGAATTCCTGGGCTCGGTGGAGGCAGTGGCGCGGGCCAAACTGCAGCTGGTGGAGTTGGCCGCCGAGGATGTGCCGGTGATCGTTAATGCGGACGATGCTGTCCTGATGAGGGAAACGAGGAAAGTGCGCAGTCGATTCACGACTTTCGGAATCGAACAGGCAGCCGATTTTAAACCCGAATCCATAGTGCAGGATGAATCCGGCGGCAGTAAGGTAGTCATCGAGAACAACAGTTTCTATTTGCCGCTTCTGGGCAGACACCAGATATCCAATCTGCTGGCCGCATATGCAGCCGCCAGGGCATTAGGGTGCAACTTGGATGACGTGGAAACAGCGGCTTTGGAGTTGAACACTGCGCCGTGGCGCGGCCAAAGCCTGCAGCGCGAAGGTATTCACTTCATTGCCGACTGCTACAATGCCAATCCGGAATCCATGAAAGCCGGGGTGACGGCGTTCCTAAATCTGCCGGTGACGGGACGACGCTGGTTGATATTGGGAGATATGCTGGAACTGGGTCCGGATGCCGTGAAATATCACACGGAGATCGGCCGCGCAATAGCAAGGTATGAATTCGACAAGCTGGTAACGGTCGGACGTCTGGCAGAACATATTGGACGAGGAGCCCGAGCGGCCGGCATACCCGATAACAAGCTGCTGCATTACGGAAACGCCGGACAGTGTGTCGCCGGATCGAAAGACATGCTTGCCTCCGGAGACCACGTGTATCTCAAGGCGTCGAGAGGGATAGAGTTGGAGAAGATGCTCGAGGCCTATCGAAGCGGAGAGGATGCCTGATGCTGTACCATTTACTTTATCCCCTGACAAGTGAGATCTCCGGCTTCAATATCTTCCGGTACATTACGTTCCGCACGGCCGGCGCCGCCGCTACCGCCATCATTATCTGTCTTATCCTGGGTCCCTTCTTCATTAACCTGCTCCGGAAATACAACGTGCGCGAGAAAATCCGTGCGGAAGGTCCCGCGACCCATCAGCAGAAAGCCGGCACGCCGACAATGGGCGGCCTGATTATTCTGGCCGGAGTGCTCATACCCACTCTGCTCTGGGCTGATCTCAGCAATTTCTATGTCCTGCTGGCGCTGCTGGTGACGGCGTGGTTGGGCTTGATCGGGTATATGGATGATTACCTGAAAGCCATCAAAGGGGAACCGAAAGGCATGGTGGCTCGGAAGAAGCTGGTCGGCCAGGTGACGCTGGGCGTGTTGTTCGGCGTCCTGCTCGTTTATGTAGCTCCGGCGGAACTGTTCGATGGTACTACCAGTATCCCGTTTCTGAAGAACTACGTGCTGGCGTTGGGACCGCTGTATATCCCGTTTATGATTCTGGTCATTACCGGCTCGTCGAATGCGGTTAACCTCACCGATGGCGCGGACGGTTTAGCCATTGGTTTATGTGGACTCTGCTTCGTGGCTTTTGGGGGGATCGCCTATGTGACGGGACGCATGGACTTTTCCAGTTATTTGCAAATCGACTATCTGCCCGGCAGCGGCGAGCTGACCGTCTACTGCGGAGCGGTCGTGGGTTCGGCACTGGGCTTTTTGTGGTTCAACAGTCATCCGGCGCAGGTATTCATGGGAGACACCGGTTCGCTGGCGCTGGGCGGGGCGCTCGGTGCGATCGCTATTATGCTCAAGAAGGAATTGCTGCTCGTGATTGTGGGCGGAGTATTCGTTATTGAAGTGCTGTCGGTCGTGATTCAGATTTTATCCTATCGCTACCGAGGCGGCAAACGCGTGTTCAAAATGGCGCCTATTCACCATCATTTCGAGCTGCTGGGATGGCCCGAGTCCAAGGTGGTCGTGAGGTTCTGGATCGTGGGCGCCCTTTTCGCTCTGATGACACTGGCAACTTTGAAGGTACGATGACGGCTGAAGAACGCATAAGAGACCGTAAGATCGGAATCGTGGGTATGGCCCGTTCCGGAATCGCGGCCGCGCAACTGGCCGCCCGGCTGGGCGGAAAGCCGTTCGTTTCCGATTACAGACGCGCCGAGCTGCTGACCGGTCCGTGTCGCCTGTTGGAGGAGGCCGGGATATCTTATGAAACCGACGGTCACACGGAGCGGCTGCTGTCTTCGGATTATGTGGTGTTGTCTCCCGGTGTGTCGCTTGACAGCAAGATCGTCCGGAGCATCAGTCAGACGGGGTTGCCGATCTTCTCCGAGATCGAATTCGCCTCCTGGGTCTGTCGGGGTCTGGTAGTGGCGGTGACCGGTTCCAATGGTAAGACGACGACTACAACTTTAATCGGTGAAATGCTTACCGCCGCCGGGCTGGAGGCGTTCGTGTGCGGCAATATCGGTCGGCCGTTCTCGGAGGTGGCGGACCGGATTCCGTCCGGGGGCGCCGCAGCGGTAGAAGTGTCGACGTTTCAGCTGGAGACTATCGCGGATTTCAAACCGAATGTGGCGCTCATTCTCAATTTATCGGAGGATCACCTGGACCGACATGGGAGTTTCGAGGCGTATAAGAGGCTCAAGTACCGTATTGCCGAGAACCAGACGGCGGAAGACTACCTGATACTTAATCTGGACGATGCGATTCTCTCGCAAGACGTTATAGAAACGTCGGCACAAAGACGCTATTTCTCCGTCGAGCCTGAAGACGAGGCGATGACTTTCGTGCAGGAGGAAAGACTTCGCCGGCGGAGCGGAGACACGGTACAGGATGTCGTCGGGGTCGATGAGATCCGTATTCCCGGCCCCCACAACCTGCAGAATGCCGCGGCGGCGGTGGCGGCCGTATCGCTTCTTGAAGTGCCGAGCGGCACGATGGCAGAGGTGCTGCGTTCCTTTCCCGGTGTGGAGCACCGGCTGGAGTGGGTGCGGAATTATCATGGCGTGGATTTCGTGAATGACTCCAAGGCCACCAACGTTAACTCGACGTGTTTTGCCCTGCGGTCCATCAAATCTCCACTGTACCTGATCGCCGGTGGCCGGGACAAGGGAGCCGGATACGAGCCTCTTATCGAGTACGGCCGGGATAAGATCCAAGCGGTCGTAGTGATCGGCGAGGCACGGGCGAAAATACACAACGCCCTGGGGCGCGAATTCCAGGTGATCGAGACCGACTCGCTGGAAGAGGCGGTGCATATCTGTTTCGACATGGCGTTCCCCGGCGAGACCGTGTTGCTGTCGCCGGCCTGCGCCAGTTTCGATATGTTCGAGGATTTCGAGCACCGGGGGCGAGTGTTCAAAGAAATTGTCATGAGATTGAAGAATGGTAAAACGAACGACAAAAGCGTTACCTCATAACCGAGGCCTCGATGAGAGGCTGTTGGCGGCCTTTCTGCTCATCGTGCTGGTCGGTCTGGTTATAGTCTACTCGACGTCATTCATGATCGCCGAGAGTCGTCATGACAGTAATGTCCATTTCTTCATGCGCCAATTGCTGTGGATGACGGTATCATTGGCCGCCGTCACGTGTATTTGTCGCGTCGATTTGCAGCGGTATGCTTTCTACTCGGTACCGTTTTTGATCGCCGTTGTCGGACTGCTGGGCCTGGTGTTCCTCATGCCGCCTCGCAATGGCGCGCACCGATGGATTATGCTGGGATCGTTCACCTTGCAGCCTTCGGAACTGCTCAAGGTCGTGTTCGTTTACTACCTCGCTTTTTCAATGTCCAACCGCGATCGCAATATCGCTAACTTACGAGGCTTGCTGCTGCGGTATGTACCCGTAATAGGTCTCCCGCTGGCGCTGGTTCTGCTCGAGCCGGATCTCGGGACCACCATAGTCATTTTCGTTACGGTAATCGGAGTCTTCTTTCTGGCCGGGGCGAGAATCAAACACATGATGATGGCGGCCGTGCCTCTCGTTTCGGCCGCGGCGGTATTGGTCTTCGGCTTGGGGTACAAGAAAGCGCGGGTGCTTGATTTCCTGGCGGCGATCGTCGACCCGTTGCAAGGGAGTTATCAGTCCAAGCAGGCGGCCCTGACGCTGGGCGCCGGCGGACTGCTCGGCAGTGGGTTGGGCGAGGGGCGGCAGAAGCTGTTCTTCCTGCCTTTCCCGCATACCGACTTCGTCTTCGCCGCGGCCGGTGAAGAGATCGGGCTCCTGGGGACGTTTTCTGTTCTGGGGCTCTGGTTGTACTTACTGCTGCGCGGTCTCAAGATCGCCTACGGACAGCCGGACCGGTTCGGCTACCTGCTGGCAGCGGGGATGGTGTTGTCTTTGTTCGTAAATATGAGCATCAACGTCGGCGTGGTAACCTGTTTGTTGCCGGTGACGGGATTGCCGATGCCGTTTATGTCATACGGCGGGTCGTCGCTGCTGGCGTCCTGTATCGCGGTGGGTGTGCTGCTGAACCTGTCTCGAAGGGTGGTCCGATGATTCGCTCTCAGCGGATACGCATTCTGTTCGCCGGGGGCGGTACCGGCGGGCATCTATTCCCGGCCATCGCCATTGCGGACCGCCTCCGTGAGCTCCTGGCCTCCACAGCGGACACAGATATCCTATTTGTCGGTACGCGACGCGGCCTGGAATACCGAATGCGCGACAAACTCGGCTATCCGTTGCACGTCATAAACGTCCGAGGCCTGGCGCGCTCGCTGACGTTGAAGAACCTCCTGGTACCGTTCGTGTTCATCACGGCTTTGTTGAAATCCCATTTCCTGCTGCGCAGGTACCAGCCGGACATCGTGGTCGGCACGGGCGGTTATGTTTCCCTGCCGGTACTGAAGACGGCAAACTGGAAGCGGATTCCGACGGTCGTGCAGGAGCAGAATTCGTATCCGGGCATCAGCACGCGCCAGCTGGCCAGGGATGCCCGGCGGATTTACCTCGGTTTCGAAGGAGCGCGCGCCGGTTTGCACGCCGGCGACAGAGTGCTGGTGACCGGTAATCCGGTGCGCCGGACGATAGCCGACGGCAACCGAGAGAAGGCGTTGGCCGAGTACGATCTCGATCCGCGGAAGAAGACGGTGCTGGTAATCGGCGGCAGCCAGGGAGCCCGGGCGATCAACAACGCCGTAGTGACGAGTCTGCGGCAGAACCCCCTGCCGGACGGCTATCAATTGCTTTGGCAGACGGGCGTGACCGATTTCGCCGGATTGCGGGACTCGATCGGGGAACGCTCCATCCGGATAAAGCTGGTAGCGTTTGTCAATGATATGGAGACGTTCTATGCCGTCGGGGATATCGCGATCGCCCGCGCCGGGGCGCTGACGCTGGCGGAACTGACGGCTTGTGGCATTCCGGCCGTTCTGGTTCCCTATCCGCACGCGGCCGGTAATCACCAGCGCAAGAACGCCCTTTTCCTGCAGGAGAGAAATATGGCGCATGTTATCGATGAAAGTCGGTTGTCGCAGACGAACATACTGCAGGAAACCATCAGTATTATGGAGTCCGACCGGTACGACCGGATGAAGCGGTCACTGGTGGATGAAACGGTCGGCAAGAGACCGGCGGTGGACGTGATTGCCGAAGACATCATCGCATTGATAGAAGAAAGGCGAAAGGCTGAGGCTTGAGAATAACACAACGGGAACACATCGCTCCGGCTCGGAGCGGGTTTGGACATAGAGATTTTATGTTCGGGAAGATAAGAAAACTATATTTCGTCGGCATGGGCGGGGCCGGCATGTCCGGTATCGCGGAGATACTGTTCAATCTGGGATTCCAGATCAGCGGGTCCGATTGCGTTCCGAGCGACGTTACCGATTACCTGTCCGCGCTCGGCATCACGTTCTATCCCGACCACAAGCCGGAGCATCTGGCTGACTCCGAAGTCGTGGTCATATCCTCGGCGGTGGGGGAGAATAACCCGGAAGTGGTCGAGGCGCGCCGTCGGGGTATTCCCGTGATCAAGCGGGCGGAGATGCTGGGGGAACTGATGCGTCTGAAGTTCTCGATCGGCATAGCCGGCACGCACGGTAAAACGACAACAACATCCATGATTGGCAAGATCCTCCAGCTCGGCGAATACCAGCCTACGATCATAGTCGGCGGCATCGTAGCCGAGCTCGGCACGGGTGCCGCGCTGGGCAGCGGGGAGTATTTGGTGGCCGAGGCGGACGAGTACGATAAGTCGTTCCTCGCGATGTTTCCATCGATGGCGGTAGTCACCAATCTGGAACCGGATCACCTGGATTGCTATGACGGGATGCCTGATCTGATCAATTCGTTCCTGACCTACATGAACCGAGTGCCGTTCTATGGTTCGGTGGTTGTCTCCGCGGACGACGAACGGCTGACGAGGCTTCGTGATAAACTCACCCGACCATATGTCACTTTCGGTATGGCCGTCGAGGCCGATTACCGAGCCGTCAATATCGACCTGCAAGAGACGCAATCGAGGTTCAATGTCTTCCACAAGGGTGAATTACTGGGTGAAGTGACGCTGCGAGTGCCGGGCGGGCACAATGTCGCCAATGCGCTGGCCGCGCTGGCCGCCTGCTGTGAGCTCGACGTGCCCTTCGAGACCATCGTCGCCGGCCTGCGGTCGTTCAGTGGTGTCGGCCGACGCTTCGAGATCGTCGCCGACGTCAATGACGTGCTTGTAGTCGATGATTATGCCCATCACCCGACGGAGATCCGGGCGACCCTGAAAACCGCCAAGGAAGTCTACAGGCGGCGGACGACGGTTATATACCAGCCGCACCTGTACAGCCGGACACGAGATTTCGCCGAGGAGCTGGCGGCTGCCCTCGCGCCGGCCGACAACTGCCTGCTGGTCGAGATCTATCCGGCTCGGGAGAAACCGATACCGGGAGTGACGTCGGAGCTCATAAAAGAGCATGGTCAGGCGCTGGGCAGAGGCAACTTCACGTGTGTCGGCGTCAAGGAACGGGCCGTTGACGCCGTCGCGGAGCTGGTGAGACCCGGAGACATGGTCATTCTCATGGGTGCCGGCTCGATTACGCTCATCAAGAAAGATATCGTGGAGGCGGTCAAGAAGATATGATTCGGCAGTCGCGAAAGATCTCGTTCCTCCTCTTTGGTTCAATGGCGGCAGGCATCGCAGCATTCGCAGTCGTAAACTTCAGCGATGCCTGCCACCTGAAACAGGTACGCCTGAATGGCGCCGTTGTCGAGGACTGGCCGGAGCGCTGGCAGCTTCTGCCGCAGCATTCGTTGTTCGACCAGCCGGTCGACAGTCTCGCGACCTGCCTGTTGCGAGACCGTGAGGTCCTGAAGGTGGAGATGGATATCAAGCTGCCCCATACGCTGGAGATTCACACCAACCGGTTCGATCCGATATGTTTTGTCCATGATCCGCAAACGGGCGAAATCCTGGGATTGAACCGTGAGGTCTGTCTGATCCCTCTCGATCCCGACATGGTCGATTGGGAACGTCCGCTGCTCGTGGGGATGGATGACTGCCGTCTTTATCAGCGCCAGAGCCATCCACGATATACACTCCTGTGCGACCGCCTGGACCGGCTGGCGCGGCGACATATGGATTTGTTTCGGCTCATTGAGGAGCTGGATGTGACCCATCCCGGTCATGTGTCGGTGCGGTTGGCCGGTTTGCCGTTCAATCTCCGTATGCGGGTGGAACGGCTGGACGAAGATCTGCAGCGGTTCGTGGAATTCATGGAGCAGTTCAATCCCGATCTCAATGACGTCCGATACGTTGACTTACGTTTCGAGGAAATGATCATCTGCGCCAAAGAGGATGCGTGACGTGAACCGGGAAAACATTAAAGCGGCCCTGGATATCGGTACTTCCCGGATCACGGCCCTGGTGGGTGAGATGGACAGCGACGGTCGGGTGTATGTAATCGGTCACGGGTCGAGGCCGGCGGACGGATTGCGGCGCGGCGTGGTGGTTGATATGGAAAAGGCGGTGCAGTCCATACAAGGAGCCGTCACCGATGCGGCCATGGTCTCGGGAACCGAAGTGGATCGTGTGACGGTCGGTATCGCCGGGGAGCACATTCGCTCCATCAACAGCAGCGGTGTCATAGCGGTCAACCGGGCCGACAACGAAATCACGGAAGCGGACGTCGCCAAAGTGCTGGAAGCGGCGCGCACAGTGGCCATACCCGTGGACCGCGAAATAATCCACGTCGTGCCTCAGGAATTCGCGGTAGATGAACAGGCGGGCATCAAGGACCCGGTGGGAATGACCGGAGTCCGGCTGGAGGTGGAAGCGCACATCGTCACCGCCTCGGTCACCACGGCCCGCAACCTGTATCGCGCGCTGGAACGTTGTCGTCTGGATCTGGATCATATTGTCCTGGAATCATTGGCCCAGGCCGAAACGTTGTTGTCGGCCGAGGAGATCGAAAGCGGCACGGTCGTGGTGGATATCGGGGGAGAGTTGTCCAACATTTCGGTTTACTATGACGGCGCCATTCGACATACGGCCGTGATTCCGCTGGGCGGGAAGAATGTGACCAACGATATTGCCATCGGCTTGCGCACGACCGTGGACGAGGCCGAGGCTATCAAGACCGGGCATGGTGCGGCCTTGAGTTCGATGGTCGATCCGGAAGAGATGATTCCCGTCAAAACGGCCACGGCCGGGGAAAGGAGGCCAGTGTCCCGGCACGTGCTGGCCTCGATCATCGAGCCGCGCATGGAGGAAATATTCTCTCTTATAGTCCGTGTTATCAAGCAGGCCCAGATTCCCGACGTGTTGACCGGCGGACTGCTGCTCTGCGGCGGCGGCGCCTTGTTGCCGGGCACGGTGAACCTGGCGGAGCAGCTGCTCGATATGCCGGTGCGAATAGGCCGGATTCGGCATATCGAGCATACGCCCGACGAACTGCAAAGCGTGCGTTATGCCACCGTTCACGGCCTGCTGCGCTACGCCTTTCTCAACGAACCGGACACAGCCGAAGGCACCGGCTTCTTCGGGAGGCTACTCAAGAAGTGTGAAAGATGGATATCGAAGCAATTCTAACATAGAAGGACCCAGGAGGAACTGATTATGACTGAGAACAAACACTCGTTCACGTTTTCCGAAGATTACGTAAACCGGGCCGATATCAAAGTGGTCGGTGTCGGCGGCGGGGGCGGAAATGCCATCAACCGCATGATTGAGGCCGGGCTGAAAGGCGTGGAATTCATTGTGATTAATACCGACGCCCAGGTGCTGGAACAGAACCGTGCCGACAAGAAAATCCAGATCGGGTGCCAGTTGACCAACGGTCTGGGAGCGGGCGCCAATCCGGAAGTGGGCAAGGCGGCCATGGATGAAAACCGTCAGGACGTGGCGGCGACGCTGGGGACGCCCCATTTGGTCTTTATTACGGCCGGGATGGGGGGCGGCACCGGCACCGGGGCGGCTCCGGTCGTGGCGGAAATCGCCAGGCAGTCGGGCGCGCTGACGGTGGCCATCGTGACGAAGCCCTTCCGGTTCGAGGGCGCCCATCGCATCAACCGGGCGAACAACGGACTCAAAGAACTGCGCAGCAAAGTCGATACATTGATCACTATTCCCAACGAGCGGCTTCTGCAGATTGTCGACAAGCGCACGACCCTGTCTCAGGCCTTTGCGACGGCCGACGAGGTCCTGCACCAGGCCACCAAGGGCATTTCGGATCTCATCACCATTCCCGGGCTGATTAACTGTGATTTCGCCGACGTGCGCACGGTGATGCTGGAGCGCGGGGATGCGCTTATGGGCACCGGTTACGGGCAGGGCGAAGAGCGGGCCGTCGACGCTGCGCAACAGGCCATTTCGTCACCGCTGCTGGAAAGTGTGTCGATCAGCGGCGCTAAGGGAGTGCTCATCAACGTCACCGGCGGTGAGGACATGACGCTGTTCGACGTCAACACCGCCACGTCCCTGGTATATGAAGCGGCCGGCGAGAACGCCAACATCATATTCGGCGCCGTGATCGATCCCACGATGTCGGAACAGATGCGGGTCACGGTCATTGCCACAGGCTTCGGTGATCAAGAAGCGGTAGTTACAGAAAAGAAGCAGGAACAGCAGCCGGCGCCGCGACCGACGGGGAAGCCGATGTCGCTGTTTCCGGAGACATCGGTACCGGCCGGCCGTCCCCAAACCGTAACCGAGGCGGAGCCGGAAGCGGCATACGCCGGGGCGCCGCCAAAAGAGACATCTCGATACGACGAGGACAACGGCAACGGCAACAACGGTAAGAATCGGGTCCCTCTCTTTTCTGAGGCGGACCGGACTATCCCGGCGTACATACGCCGCCTAAATGATAGATAAGGAGATACATAAGAAAGTACACAAGAAAATATCCCTGTCTCACCCACGGTGAGAAGGGAGAACAAAAAAACAAAAAACCAACGTGAGAGCAGACTGGCTTCTGCTGCTTGGTTCCTCCGGAATACCGTCGGTTAAACTACCCTGCCGACGGTATTTCTTTGTCTCGTCTGGAATCGGCCGTGTCAACCCTGACTACAAAGTCAAATGAACTCTCGGTCCGACCACCAGCGCATGGTCCGTTCTCCCCACTTTGAGAGTAACCGGGACCGATTCCGAACGAGCTGTTGATAAACGTGTCGGCTCGTTCAATGACATCGAACCCCGCATTAAGGTCATTCAGGCCGACCAGGCAGTCAAGATCGAGGGAGATGGGCGTGAGCCACTTATGCAATTGAACCGTCTTTTGATCGATACCACCCTCCAGATTAGAGAACGCCTCACCGGAATAAACCAGTCCGAACTGCAGTTCCTTTTCCTCCAGAGAAGCACGTTATTCTGCAAATCCTGATCGGCCGGCGTTGTCAACCGCATCGGCATAACCGCCAACGGCTGCCTCCAGAATAAGCAGTAAGCTGACTACATGAATCATCACATATCGAATAACAGGGTTTTTCGTACTCTTCTTGTTCTCGTCGTATGAAACACTGGTTGTCAGGTTCCGACATTGCCGACAATGAAATGTCGAACGATCAGAAAACGCAACCTTCAAATCGGGCGGGTATGCCCGACAGTCGATACTACATAGGCGGAGCCCCACAATTGCGTCCGCCGAGGACGCTCCTCGTGATTGATAATATATTGAGAAACATGGACTTAGAGGAAGTCCGCGGGCAGGTATGGATGATGCTTGTGCTGAGGTCAGGCAGTCCCTGGGTTTACGAAAGACAGATGATGCTGACGAACTACCGTACATATTTCGACCACTGGAGTACACTCTATCACGTGCAGTTGAGCGGCCGGGACATATTCAGGTCTCTGGAGCGGTTGTCGTCCGGGTTGGCGATAAACCGGGCGGCCGATGGTCCGGCGCAGCTGGTTATATCGGAGCAATTGCGCTCGCAGGTGGCCGCTTTAAGTCAGCAGATCGACAACCTGTCCATGACTGTCAAAAAGTACGAATACGCTTCGTCAACCATCGGTCAGCTCCGAAGCCAACTGACTGAGATTCGGTCTCTGGCTGTGGGAGCGGCCAACGAGGGTTTCAACGATGAGCACATCCAGGCTGCTTACGATAACGCCGCCCAAAGCCTGGTCTCCAGCTACAATGATCTCGTGCAGCACGCCGAATACAATGGCCGGCGGCTGTTCGATGGTTCCGAAGGTTCCGTGGCAGAGACAGATACCTTGGCGGGTATTGATCTGTCTTCGGCGGAAGCGGCCAATGAGTCGCTGGCTGCTATCGATGAAGCCATGCGTACTCTCGATCACGCGCAGGTGGAAATCGGCGCCACCCAAACCAATGACCTGGAGGCGCAGCAGGCTTCACTGGCGGTTACCAGGGAAAACCTGATGGAGGCTGAACGCAGGCTTCGGGATACGGATTTTGCCGCGGAATATGCCAATCTCATGGGAGCGATCATTATCCGCAACGCGAGTTTGGCCTTACTGGCTCACTCCTTGTTGAGCGCCGAAGGGGTAATTGAGCTCTTCGGCTCATAGTATCGGAACACCTCCCCTCCTGAATGGCATAGGATGCCAAGCGCCTAGTGCACCACCGCCGGGTTCCGGCTTACCCGGCGGTGGACTTTTTTGTATCGACGGCACTGACTACTATGCGGCGATCCCACGTATTCACATCAATATGTGATACCAGACTGCCCTCCACAGGTAAAAAGTGCTTGCCCAAATCCCTCCTGGTTAGTAAATATGGTCTATTAAGCTCTATAAAGCCAACAACGTAATTTAACCGTTAAGTTAAACATTCTTATCCTGGAGGATGACATGAATGGAATTACTCGCGCCGGCGTAATGATTGTGGCGATGCTGCTTATCGTGAGCGGCAGCCTGTTCGCACAGATGGGTCCCATGGGACCGCCCGAAGAGTTGAAGAAATGTGAGATATTGCTCGGAGAGTGGGAGGTGGACATGACGTTCTATATGGACACGGTGGAAATGAAATCGAAAGGTACTGCCGAATACACTAAAACACTCGGCGGCGCTGCCATCAAGATGGACTATCACTCCACTATGATGAATATGCCGTTTGAGGGTCTCATGCTGATGACCTATGACCGGGAAACCGAGCAATGGCAGTCGGTCTGGATCGACAACATGGCTGCCCGGATATCCTTTTACACCGGAACAGTCGATGAGGACAAGTCGGTCATGGAAGGCGAGGACAGGTACGACGGCAAGGTGATGCTGGCGCGCATTACGACGTTCAACCACACTCCCGACAGCTTCGACTGGAAATACGAGAGCTCAGCCGACAGCGGCGAAACGTGGTTTACCAGCGGAATTGCCACTTACACGAAGAAGAAGTAAATCAATAACGGTCGGTATACTCTGTCGTCGGACAGTGCTTCCCGACGGCGCCTGTTGAAGAGCGGTACCCGGCCAAGGGCAATTTACAGTACAAGTCCGTTCCCACATGCTAATTTGGGAACGAGGAGACACACCCGTTAGCGCGGGCAGGACCTGACGGAAGGGTGGAATCTACCTCACTATCATCCCTCTCCTTTGAAAGGAGAGGGGCATCGACAGGCAGGAAGAGGATGTGCTGTCGGACTACACCTGAAATCGAGTGGGTCGTCGGGGGGGGCAACTCCCGGCACGGTACTATAGACCCCTGCCTTCGGGCATGTCGAAGACCCCTTATGTTGTTGTGGCTGGTCTTGATCGCGTGCCAACGAGATTGTCACCCGACAGATAACTCGTTGGCACGGAGAAGCGGCAGGTCACACGAATCCATTGTAGTGGATTAGAGAAGACCTGCCGCAACCGGCAGATGAGGCTTTTTCAACATGCCCTTTGAGTCACGTACCGGATTACCGTCGGCCGGTTGCCAGGTGGGATTTCAATGTACAGGTCAATGACAAGAAAATAGGGGATTCTTGGAGTGCAGGTGGGTTCAGGATCAATTGTCGCAATTCGACGAGAAGGCAAAGATTAGTAACTCTTTTGTAAATCCGAAAAGCACGGATTTTGCCCTAATATCGTTCTTCACAGTCTGTCGCGCCCACTTAAGTTGTTTTATAATAGCAAGATAACAATACGAACAGGTTCTGTAATTGTCCGTGGATTTATTGGGCGACTCCTGGGAGATAATGAATTTTTTCACAATTTTCCCTTGACGGACCTTGTATAATGTATTACATAGCATGATGAGTTAGTGAAAAAAGTAACTTTTTCGGTTTTGTTTAGGACGGGAAAAACCGATTGATACAGTAAAGAGACCTGTTTTGGTCTTGTATGGTGAGAGTGAGAGAGAAGCAAAGAGAGATTGAACACATACCTATTTGAGGTGAGGAAGAACAATGGCAGACACATTACCGAAAACTCCGCTACTTGATCAACTTGAGGCGGGCGCGTGGCCCAGTTTCGTAAAGGAGATCAAGACGGCTGCCAAGCGGAGCCCGATGTCTCGGGATTTGCTGGGTCAGTTGGAGCAGTCTTACAGAGAGAAAATCGGCCACTGGAAACATGGCGGTATTGTCGGTGTGATGGGTTACGGGGGCGGTGTGATCGGTCGCTATTCCGATTTGCCGCAAGAATGGCCGGGCATATCGCATTTTCATACGATGCGTATTAACCAGCCGGCGGGTTGGTATTACACGACCGAAGCGTTGCGCAGTATTTGTGATATCTGGGAGAAGCGCGGTTCGGGAATGACGAATATGCATGGATCGACCGGGGACATCATTCTTCTTGGTACGACGACGGATCAGCTGGAGCCAACTTTTGCGGATTTGGCCAAGATCGATTTCGATATCGGTGGGTCCGGATCGGACGTCAGGACGCCGAGTTGTTGCTGCGGCATGTCACGTTGCGAGTGGGCCTGTTACGATACGATGGGTTTGACTTATGATCTGACCATGTCGTTCCAGGATGAGATTCACCGTCCGGCGTTCCCGTACAAGTTCAAATTCAAAATGTCGGGTTGCCCGAACGACTGTGTAGCATCGATTGCGCGTGCGGACATGTCGATTATCGGAACCTGGCGGGATGACATACAGGTCGATCAGGATGCGGTCCGTGAGTATGCCGAGAGCGGCATGGATATCAACTCGGATGTGGTGCAGAATTGTCCGTCCAAGTGTATGGCTTGGGACGGCAAGGAACTGCATATCGAGAATTCGTACTGTGTACGGTGCATGCATTGCATAAATGTGATGCCGAAGGCGCTACGTCCGGGTAAGGACCGTGGCGCGACGGTGTTGATCGGTTCGAAGGCGCCGATCGTAGAAGGTGCTTTGCTGTCGTCGGTTTTGATTCCGTTCTGGAAGCCGGAACCGCCGTATCAGGATCTCAAGGATCTGGTGGAGCGAATCTGGGACATCTGGTGCGAAGAAGGCAAGAACCGTGAGCGCGTGGGTGAGTTCATCCAGCGGGTGGGACTGGGTAACTTCCTTGAAGCGATCGAAGTGGAGCCTGTCCCCGAGATGGTGGCGGCCCCACGCGACAATCCGTACGTCTTCTACGATGAGTACTATGAAGAAGACGGTGATGAGGAAGAAGAAGCCGAAGGCTAAACAGAGTGGATAATAAACTTCTTAACGATAGAGGTTAGAGATGGCAGAAGTACAAGAGCGGCGGACAGACTATGGCCCGCCACATTACGAGCGGTTCTTGCCGCCGATTATCAAAGAGAATTACGGCAAGTGGAAATATCATGAGATTCTGAAGCCGGGCGTGATGGTGCACGTGTCCGAGACCGGCGGGAAGCTGTACACGGTCCGGGCGGCCTCGGGTCGACTCATTGCAATCGACAAGATTCGCAACTACTGTGACCTGGCCGACAAGTATTGCGATGGATACCTGCGTTTTACGAGTCGTCACAATGTCGAGTTCCTGCTGACGAAGGAAGAAAACATTGATCCTCTAATAAACGATCTGAAAGAGCTGGGTCATCCGGTAGGCGGTATCGGCAATGCGATTACGTCGATCGTGCATACCCAAGGGTGGGTACACTGTCACTCGGCGGCCACGGATGCCTCGGGTATCGTCAAGGCCGTGATGGATGACTTGATCGAGTATTTCGAGGAAACGAAGCTGCCGGGTAAGCTGCGTATCGCTCTGGCGTGTTGTTTGAACATGTGCGGCGCGGTGCACTGTTCGGATATCGCGATTCTCGGCATTCATCGTCGCCCGCCGAAAGTTCATCATGATATGCTGAAGAAGCAGTGCGAGATTCCGAACGTGGTGGCGTCGTGTCCGACGGCGGCGATTCGTCCGGCGACGGTCAACGGGAATCAATCGGTGGAGGTCATTGAAGAGAACTGTATGTTCTGCGCCAACTGCTATACCGTGTGTCCGTCGATGCCTTTGAACGATCCGTTGAACGACGGCGTGTCGATCTGGATCGGCGGCAAAGTTTCCAATGCGCGTCACGAGCCGATGTTTTCGAAGCTGGCCATACCGTTCCTACCGAACAACCCGCCGCGTTGGCCGGAAGTGACGACGGCGATCCGGGATCTGGTGGAGTTGTGGGCCAAGAACGCACGCAAGTATGAGCGTATGGGCGAGTGGATCGAGCGGATCGGCTGGCCGAAGTTCTTTAGAATGTCCGGTATCGAGTTCGACAAGACGCATATCGATGACTTCAAGCATGCCGGGCTGACCTTTAAGCGGTCAACACACTTAACCTTTTAAGGGGATTAGTTATGAAGACGGTAGATGAAGTTGCAGATGCCATGTTCAACATGGTGAAGGATGCTACCGGTCAGAAGAAGCTGAAGCCAATGGACCTGACGAAAGCCATGATAGAGACTTATGGCGATGAAGTCGACAAGAAGCTGTGCAAGACGGCGATCAAGCAGTTGGTCGATTCGGGTCGGTTGGTGTACACGTATTTTGGCGGGAGTTATCTGGAGCTGCCGCACAGAGAAGGCGCCGCCAACGACTAAGATACAGCACTGACGGTGCAGCTATGAAGATTGATGTTCCTCGGTTGATAGTTGCCGGACTGTCCGGTGATTCGGGCAAGACTGTGGTTAGTTTGAGCCTGGTGTCGGCATTGCGCCGACAACGAACCGCAATCAGCGTGTTCAAGAAAGGCCCGGACTATATCGACGCCGCGTGGCTGGCGTTCGCAGCCGACTCACCCTGTCGCAATCTGGATACGTTCCTGGTACCGGAGGCGGCGGTGCGGGAGTCGTTTGTGCGGCATGCTCGTGGCGCTGACGTCGCGATTATCGAGGGGAACCGCGGGCTCTATGACGGCAAGGATGTTTCGGGTACCCACAGCACGGCGGGGCTGGCGAAGTTGCTGCACGCCCCGCTGGTGCTGGTGGTCGACGCCACCAAGGTGACGCGGACGGTGGCGGCGCTCGTCAAGGGCTGCCAGGTGTTCGATCCCGAGGTGAACATAGCCGGAGTGGTTTTGAACCGCGTGGCGGGAGAGCGTCACCGGCAGGTGTTAGCCGACGCTGTTACCGAGTATTGCGGGATTCCGGTGCTGGGCAGTATTCCGAAATTATCGCAGGAGGAGTCCGTGATACCGGGCCGTCATCTGGGTCTGGTACCGCCGGCGGAATTCGCGGGTCGGGCGGAGCTGCGAGAGCGGTTGGAGTCAATAGCAGATGAATATATCAATCTAGAAATGCTTCGGGAAATAGCCCAATCCGCGCCCGGGATCGTATGTGAAGAATCGAGTGCGATGGCGGCGCCGGAGCCGCGTGTGAGGATAGGTTTTTTTCGGGATTCGGTGTTCACGTTTTACTATCCGGAGAACCTGGAAGGCCTGCGGGCGGCAGGTGCGGAATTGACGCCGATTTCATCGTTGACTGACCACGTGCTGCCGGATATCGATGCCCTGTACATCGGCGGCGGGTTTCCGGAGACGCATGGCGAACGGTTGGCTGCGAACACGTCATTGAAAGAATCGCTCAGGAAGAAAGCGGAGGCCGGTCTGCCGATCTATGCCGAATGCGGCGGTCTGATTTTCCTTTGTCGTTCGTTAACCTGGCAGAATAGGACATATCCGATGGCGGGCGTGTTTGACGTCGATTTGCACATTCAGGATCGTCCGGCCGGACACGGCTACGTGGAGGCGACTGTCGAACAGGCGAATGCCTTCTTTCGGACGGGGATGAAGATTCGCGGGCACGAATTCCATTATTCGCGGCCGTCATCGCCGTTGCCGAAAGCGACCGGCTGTTTGGGTCTGAACCGCGGCGTGGGCTTGGGAAATGGTCGGGACGGTCTGACCTTCAAAAAGACGCTGGCGAGCTACACGCACATACATAGTGACGGTGTACCAGAGTGGGCTGCGGCCCTGGTTGCGAACGCCGGTGAGTATAAGAATACGAGAGAAGAAAACGAGGCAACCGGGACACCCCTTGCGGATAACGAGGGTCGCGGAGGCCGCAATAACATAGATAATGTCTATAACGAAAGAGTTGCAGCATGGCCAAGGTAGTCAAAAAGAAGAAAGGTCTCCGATCCCGCTCGTTCGGCGGCGGCGCCGGAGTCGGCACGCAGCAGGAATCGGATCTTCGGCCATATTTCGTAGAGAAGAAACCGCCCTGTCTGGACCGCTGTCCGAACAGCAATCGGATCCGGAAGGCGTTGATGACGGTCTCGAAAGCGGAGGATTTCGGCAAGACGTACGACCAAGCGCTGGAAGAGGCCTGGAATATATGGATGGAAACCAGCCCGTTTCCATCGGTGTGCGGGCGGGTGTGTCCGCATCCTTGTGAAGACGAATGTAACCGGAATAAACTGGAAGGCGCGGTAGCCATCAACGCCTTCGAACGTTTTCTCGGAGACTACGGGCTGGAGCACAAGCTGACGCCGAAGAAGCTGACGGACGAGACGCGGCCCGAGAAGGTGGCTATTGTCGGTTCCGGTCCGGCGGGTATGACGGCGGCGTACCATCTGGCGCGCCGGGGGTACCCGGTGACGGTGTTCGAGGCGTTCGACAAGCCGGGCGGTATGCTGCGGTACGGGATTCCGGATTACCGTTTGCCGACGGACATCCTCGATGCGGAGATCAACCGTGTAGTTGAAATGGGTGTCGAGCTTAAGTGCAACATGAAAGTCGGCAAGGACATAGCGTTGTCGGAATTGCGGAATGAGTATCAGGCGGTCTTTGTCGGTCTGGGCGCGCACCAGGGGTACTTGTTGCGCGTGGAAGGTGAAGACGCCGAGAACGTGTGGACGGGCACCGAGTTTCTGCATCGCGCCAACGAAGGTGAGAAGATTAATGTGGGGAATCACGTCGTCGTTATCGGCGGCGGGGACACGGCAATCGATGCGGCTCGAGTCTCGCGCCGGCTGGGCGCCGAGGTGACGATTCTGTACCGTCGGACGCGCACGGAGATGCCGGCGATCGAGCCGGAAATTGAAGGGGCGCTGGAAGAGGGTGTCAAGATCGAATTTCTTGCGGCGCCGATCGAAATTTACAAGGACGGCAACCGGGCGACCGGTATGAAATGCCAGCGTATGGAGCTGGGTGAGCCGGACAGTTCCGGGCGTCGCCGTCCGGTACCGATCGACGGCGACACGTTTGACGTGGAGATGTCCTGCGTGATCGCGGCGATATCGCAGGCGCCGGATTTCAAGGGATTCGAGGAGTACATCGAGGGCCGGGACTGGTTCAAGGTGGACGATCATTTCAAGATGCAGGCGGATAATATCTACGCCGGCGGCGACAACATCAACTTGGATATCGCCATCACGGCGATTTATCACGGTCGCCGGGCTGCGGAAGCGATACACGAGAAGTTCTCCGGAGAAGTGACCGACGATCCGATGCAGGAGCTGACCCTGGTCAAGCCGGACACGATGGCGATTTCGTATTACGAGCACAAGGACCGGGTGACGATTCCGGAGATGTCGGTGACGGAACGCTTGCAGCAGATGGATGCGGAGATCATAACGACGTTGCCGCAGGACGCGATGGTGGCGGAAGCGAAACGGTGCATGAGTTGCGGGAAATGTTTCGACTGCGGCACCTGCTGGAGTTTCTGTCAGGACAACGCCATCATCAAGCCGCTGCAAAAAGGAGGGCAGTACAAGGTCAAGATGGAATTTTGCAAGGGGTGCAAGAAATGTGGCGAGAATTGTCCTTGCGGGTACATAGACTTGCGGTAAAAATAGAAGATACGTGAGTGGATGTTTAGAAATACAATAGCATTGTGGAGGAATTGAGATGCCGACCTTTGAATGGAACGACCTGAAGATCGAAGTCGACGAAGACGGTTTCATGCAGGAACCGGAGCAATGGGACGAGAAAATTGCGCTGGCGCTGGCCAGCACGGAAGGCGTTAATGAACTGACCGAAGAACACTGGAAACTGGTCAACTATCTGCGTGACTATTACCAGAAGTTCGGCATTGCGCCCATGATTCGGAAGCTGTGTAAAGAGACCGGCTTTCCGCTCAAGAAGGTGTACGAACTGTTTCCGTCGGGACCGGCCAAGGGCGCCTGTAAGGTGGCCGGATTGGCCAAGCCGACCGGATGCGTGTAAGGTGAATCGACAGATTGACGGTCTTCCGCGATGACGTGGACGGGAGGCCGTCGGTCTGCCGTAACCGTAACCGGGCGCGGTTAGCGAGGCACATGCGGATGTTAAACGAGTTGTTGCTGCAAGAGAAGTCTGCGATTCTGGAAAACTGGATTAAATCGATTATTCGGAGCTATCCGGCCCAGAGTGCCGTGTTTCTGAAGCAACAGTCGGATCGGTTTCGTAACCCGGTGGGGTTTACGATCGAAGCCGAGACGGAGAAAGTGTTGACGGAGTTGCTGACGACCGGTGACGAGGCAATCATGGCGGCGGGTTTGGACAACATTGTCCGGATTCGTTCGGTGCAGGATTTCTCGGCGGCGGAAGCGATAGAGTTCGTGTTCGGTTTGAAAGCGGTGATTCATGAGGCGCTGGCGGATAAGGGCGGGTCGGCGGCGTCGCTGTCGGAGTGGCGGGCGCTGGAAGAACGAATCGACCGCCTGGCGTTGCAGGCGTTCGATATATTCATGAAGTGTCGCGAGCGTATGTATGATATAAAGGTCAATGATTACAAACGTCGGACACAGCGCATCCTGCAGCGGGCGGGTGTGTACGACGGGACAGACGGACCGGGGACGGCCGATGCGCCTGACGCCCGGCCGGGAGAGTGACATGAACGGGGTTGGTACATGACGAAGGTGTTTTGGACATTGCTGGCGGTGGCAGTGTTGGTCTGTCTGCCGTGGGTGCTGGTCGGGGCCGGCGGTTCCGGTATGCTGTACGTGTTTGCGGTGGTGATCCCATACGCGGCGATAGCGGTTTTCCTGCTGGGCTTCATCTACCGGATCCTGGTCTGGGCCAAGGTGCCGGTGCCGTTTCGGATTCCCACCACGTGCGGGCAGCAGAAAAGTCTGTCGTTTATCAAGCACAACAGTCTGGAGAATCCGCACACGGGTTGGGGAGTAGTGAAGCGGATGTTGCTGGAAATATTGTTTTTCCGTTCGTTGTTTCGCAACACGAAAATGGAAGTCCGCAGCGACCGGAAGATCGTGTATGGCGCCGACAAGTGGTTATGGGCCGCGGGCCTGGCCTTTCACTGGTCGTTCCTGATCATTTTCATTCGCCACTTCAAGTATTTCGCGGAACCGGTACCGTATTTCGTGACGGTGCTGCAGAATCTGGACGGGTTTTTCCAGGTCGGGTTGCCGGTCATCTACGTGACCGACGCCATAATTGTAGTTTCCCTGTCTTATCTGTTTCTGCGGCGAGTCGTGATTCCGCAGCTGCGGTATCTGTCGTTGCCGGCGGATTATTTTGCGCTGTTTTTGCTGCTGGGGATAGCTATCAGCGGGATTTGTGTCCGGTACTTCTTCAAAACGGACATTGTGGCCGTTAAGGAGCTGGGCACGGGGCTTATCAGTTTCAGCCCGGTGGCGCCGGCCGGAATCGGCGTGGCGTTCTTCATTCACTTGTTCCTGGTGAGTTGTTTGTTCGCGTATTTTCCGTTCAGCAAGCTGATGCATCTGGGCGGAGTGTTTTTGAGCCCGACACGGAACATGGCCAACAACAACCGGATGAAACGGCATGTCAATCCGTGGAATCCGGACGTGAAGTTGCATACGTACGAGGAGTATGAGGACGAGTTCCGGGAGTTGATGAAAGGCGCCAACCTGCCGCTGGAGAAGGAGTAGATATGGCGGAAGCAAAACCGAAACCGGAAGAACTGCTGCAGGTTGAACACACGCCGCCGGACCGGTCCTGGCTGGACCCGAAAACGGAGTTCAGAAAGGGGACGTTCAATTACGCGGCGCAGCCGAAAAGCATGGCGTATCTCGATCTGCCGAACGTACGGAAGTGGCAGCCGATGGAGGACGACTGGCAGCTCCCGGAGAACTGGCAGGAGATCATCCACCAGGGTTTCAAGGAGCGGCTGGACAAGTACCGGTCGCTGCGCGTGTTCATGGATATTTGTGTCCGTTGTGGAGCGTGCGCCGACAAGTGCCATTTTTATATCGGGTCGGGCGATCCCAAGAACATGCCGGTGCTGCGGGCAGAGTTGTTGCGGTCGCTGTATCGGAACGATTTCACGCTGCTGGGGAAGATGTTCGGCACGCTGGCCGGCGGGCGGAAGTTATCCGTGGAGATGATCAAGGAGTGGTTTTACTACTTCTACCAGTGCACCGAGTGTCGACGCTGTTCGGTGTTTTGTCCGTATGGGATCGATACGGCCGAAATCACCATGATGGGCCGGGAGCTGCTGAATCTGCTGGGTCTGGATATCGACTGGGTGACGACGCCGGCGGCGAACTGTTTCCGCACCGGTAATCATCTGGGTATTCAACCGCACGGTTTTGCCGACAGTGTCGAGTTTGCAATCGACGATCTGGAATCTTCGACCGGGGTCAGAGTCGACGTGCCGATCAACAAGAAAGGGGCGGAGATTCTCTTCATTACGCCGTCGGCTGACTATTTTGCCGATCCGCACTATTACGGGTTTATGGGGTATCTGGCACTCTTCCATGAGATTGGGTTGGATTACACGTTCAGCACGTACGCGTCGGAAGGGGGCAATTTCGGGCTGTTCCATTCGTCGGAGATGATGAAGCGTCTGAACGCCAAGATGTACGCGGAGGCGAAACGCCTGGGTGTGAAGTGGATCCTGGGCGGTGAATGCGGTCATATGTGGCGTGTCATTCACCAGTACATGGATACGATGAACGGTCCGGCCGACTTTCTCGAGGTACCGGTGTCGCCCATTACGGGGACGCGGTTCGAGAACGCCGCCTCGACCAAGATGGTGCATATTGCGGAGTTCACAGCGGATTTGATCAAGCACGGCAAGTTGAAGCTGGATAAGAGTCGGAATGATCATCGGACGGTGACGTTTCATGATTCGTGCAACCCGGCGCGGGCGATGGGATTACTGGAGGAGCCGCGATATGTTCTCAGGCACGTGTGCAACAAGTTCCACGAGATGCCGGAGAACACCATTCGGGAGCAGACGTTCTGCTGCGGCAGCGGGGCCGGGCTGGGGACGGATGAAAATTTCGAGATGCGCATGCGGGGAGGCATGCCGCGCGCTAATGCAGCTAAGTTCGTCCATGAACAGTACGGGGTGGACATGATGGCCTGTATCTGCGCGATCGATAAGGCGACGTTATCGCCACTGATGGAGTACTGGCTGCCGGAGGTGCAAATCTGCGGTCTGCACGAGCTGGTGGGTAACGCGCTGGTGATGAAGGGAGAAAAGGACCGCAACGCGGATTTCCGCGGGGATCCGTTTGTTGGCACCCAGCCGCCGCCCGAGGAAGCGGAGCAGCAGAAGGAGGTGGCTGATGCAAAATAGGGGACGGATCATAATCGGACTGGTCGTCTTCCTGGCTCTGATTTCCTACCCGGTGTGGTACAACGTGGCGAGCGGCAAGGCGGGGTATGTGCCCGATTTGGAGAAGCCGGCCGACGCCGAACAGTGTGTACGGGAGACGACGTACATGACGGCGCACCATATGGATTTGCTGGACGAGTGGCGTGACCGGGTAGTACGGGAAGGCGTACGGATGGATGAGAGTTTAGGCGGCGAAGCGGTGGAGATGAGTTTGACGCGGACCTGTCTGGGGTGTCATGTTAACAAGGACGCTTTCTGCGATCGTTGCCATGACTATCTGGAGGTGTCGCCTTACTGCTGGGACTGCCATGTTGATCCGAAGGAGGTGCGGTGATGGGAATTGACCGACGCAAGTTCATCAGGGCCTCCGGAATGGCTTTGCTGGGTCTGGCGGGGACGGCGCCGGCACGTTTGTTGGGGAGTGACGATTCCACGTTGACTGCCGTTGACAGTGCGGCGAAGCGCCCGACCGGCCAGCCGCTGGTGGGGAAGCGCTGGGCAATGGTGGTGGATATGCGCAAGTGCGTGGAAGAAAAAGGGTGTGACAAGTGCATCAAGGCGTGTCACGTGACGCACAACGTGCCGGAATTCGAGAACAAGAAGGATGAGATTAAGTGGATTTGGAAGGAAGATTTCCACTACGCGTTTCATAATCAGGATCACAAGTACTTAAAGAGTCATCTCAGTCACGAGAAGCTGCCGCTTCTGTGCAATCACTGCGACAACCCGCCGTGTACGCGGGTTTGTCCAACGCAGGCGACGTGGAAGCGGGAGAGTGACGGGATTGTCATGATGGACTGGCATCGGTGTATCGGCTGCCGGTATTGTGTGGCGGCCTGCCCGTACGGTTCGCGAAGTTTCAACTGGCGTGACCCGCGGCCGTTTATCGATAAGATCGATCCGGAGTTTCCGACGCGGGTGCGTGGGGTCGTGGAGAAGTGTACATTCTGTGAGGAGCGTCTGGCCAAAGGGCAGTTGCCTGCTTGTGTGGAAGCGTGCGAGGCCAAGGCGCTGGTGTTCGGCGATCTCGAGGATCCGGAATCCGAGGTGCGGCAGATTCTGGCAGAGAACTTTACGATACGACGCAATCCGGGGCTGGGCACGAACCCCGAAGTTTACTATGTAGTGTGAGGCGGATATGCTGGAGAAAGCGTTAGAAGGAGATAAGCGATACTGGAGCTGGGTGGCGTTCCTATTCATTGTGATTGCGATCGGTACCATCAACTATCTGCGTCAGCTGGAAGAGGGCCTGCAAATTACGGGACTGAGTCGCGACGTGACCTGGGGGTTTTACATTGCCCAGTTCACGTTCCTGGTCGGGGTGGCGGCTTCGGCGGTGATGGTGGTCTTGCCCTACTACCTGCACAATTACAAGGTGTTCGGGAAGATGACGATTCTCGGGGAATTCCTGGCGGTCGGCTGTGTTACTATGTGCATGCTGTTCATTTTCGTGGATATGGGGCAGCCGTTCCGGATCTTGAACGTGTTTCTGCACCCGACACCGCAGTCGGTGATGTTCTGGGATACGGTGGTGCTGTCGGGGTACCTGGTTCTCAACGTGGTAATCAGTCACGTGACGTTAACGGCCGAACGCAAATCGGTGCCGCCGCCGCAGTGGATAAGACCGGTTATTATTCTATCGATACCGTGGGCGGTCAGTATTCATACGGTGACGGCGTTTCTTTATAGCGGTCTGGCGGCGCGGCCGTTCTGGATGACGGCTATTCTGGCGCCGCGCTTTCTGGCTTCGGCGTTCTCTTCGGGGCCGGCGCTGCTGATCATACTGGCTCTGTTTTTGCGGAAGACGACTAAGTTCGATGCGGGCAAGGAGGCGATCGAGAAACTGGCGACGATCGTGACGTACGCCATGGCGATCAACATTTTCTTCGTATTGATGGAAGTGTTCACGGCGGTGTATAGCGATATTCCGCATCATACGATGCACTTCGAATATCTGTTTCTCGGTATAGACGGCAAGGACTTCCTGGTGCCGTTCATGTGGACCTCGGAGATACTGGCGGCGCTGGCGCTGGTGTTGTTGATCGTGCCTTCGTTCCGAAGGAATCACGGTTTGCTGGCGGTGGCCTGTGTGGCGGTGTTCGTTTCGCTGTGGATCGACAAGGGGATGGGCATGGTGGTGACCGGTTTCGTGCCCAATCCGCTGGGCCAGGTCACAGAGTACATGCCGACCCTGCCGGAGATTCTGATCACGCTCGGTGTCTATGCGGTGGGGGCGTTGATCGTCACGGTGCTGTACAAGATTGCGTTGTCGGTGAGGAAGCAATTGGTCTAAGAGCGAGGTCTTACAAGAATCAGGAGCGCGCCGTGGGCGGCGCGCCGGGTAAATACGAGAGCCCATGAAGCGTCGGGGGTTGCATGTTGCAACCCCTCAACTGTCTGGAGAAGAATGGAAATCGGCACAAAATCTGACGTAGTGGTAGTCGGTGGTGTGGCGGCCGGTCCCAAAACGGCGGCGACCCTGATGCGGCGTAATCCGAAGCTGAAAGTAACGCTGTTCCAGAAGGAACCGCGGATGTCGTACGCGACGTGCGGGATGCCGTATTTCGCTTCCGGGGATGTGAACAGTTTCGAGGAATTGACACTGACACCGTACGGCATACCGCGCTCGCCCGAGTTTTTCAAGAAGGCCAAAGGGTTTACGGCCGTACCCGGAGTGGAGATTACCGGCATAAACCGGGAACGCAAAGTGGTTACCGGACGATATGTTGGATCCGGCGAGACGTTCGAGCATGGTTACGGTACACTGGTTCTCGCAACGGGAGCGACGCCCATGGAACCCAGATTTCCGGTGGCGGAGTCACCGAAAATCAGGTCGTTTACTCGCCCGGATGACGCCATTCATTTCCGGCAGCAAGCGCAGACCGGCGGCGTAGGAGAGGCGGTCATCTTGGGCGGCGGGTTTATCGGCTGCGAGCTGGCCGAAGCGACTGCCGGGTTGTGGGGTATACAGAGTACTCTGATAGAATGTGAGAAACAGTTGCTGCCGTATGCGCTTGATCCGGAGATGGCCAGGCTGGTTCGAGTGGAGATGGAGCGGCAAGGAATCGAAGTGATGACCGGTTCGATGGTGAAGTCCATTTCGTTGCAGGACGAGGATCGAGTGCTGACGGAGGTAGTGACGCCGTCAGAAACGAAGACGATCGAATCGGATTACGTGTTCCTGAGTATTGGTGTTAAGCCGGAGGTGCAGTTGGCGGTTGCGTGTGGACTAGAGATGGGCACCACGGGCGGCATCAAAGTCGACGAGTGCCTGCGAACATCGGATCCGGACATCTACGCGGGCGGGGACTGTATCGAGTCAATTCATCAACTGACGGGCCGGGAACTTTACTTGCCATTGGGATCGCTGGCGAACCGACATGGGCGAGTTATAGCGGAAAATATTGTCGGTAATAAGGCCCAGTTCCCGGGTGTGCTGGGGGCGTTCTTCGTGAAGGTGTTCGATGCGAACGTGGGTTCGGTGGGTCTGTCGGCACGGGCGGCCACGGACGCCGGGCTGGCGTACCGTGAAATTTGGGGCGCATTTACGGATAAGCCGGAGTATTACCCGGAGAGCGCCTCGTTTCTGCTGAAGATGCTGTATGCCCCGGATTCACTGCAGTTGTTGGGGTTGCAGGCAGTGGGGAAGGGGGATATTTGTCGGCGAATTGACGTGTTATCGACGTTTTTGCAGCATAAGGCAACCGTGAAGAACCTGTTGGATTTTGAACATGGTTATGCGCCCCCGTATTCGGAAGCGCTGGACCCGCTGCATCAGTTGGCCGGGGCGGCGCTGGCTCAGGAACGCGGAGTGAGATTTGTCGGTCCTGGTTTTGATTTGGCACGTATGGATGGTTCACCGATGTGGCTGGATGTTCGCGAAAACGGCGAAGTGGAGGCGCAGCCGGTCAGTGACGAAGTGCTGGGGGGAGCGAACAACCGTCGGCATATACCGCTTTTAGAACTGGTCGACCATCTCGCGGAGCTTGATTCCGCGAAAAAAATGGTTATTCTATGTCGACGAGGCCCACGATCCTATCAGGCGGCCCTGATTTTGAAAGCGGCCGGATTTGATAACGTCGAAGTGGTCAGTGGAGGAACAACCGGTCTGCTCGGAGAGTAAGACGTTTGGACGAGTATTAAGAGAAGACTATGTCATCAGGTAACTGGCATTTAGTGGTATGCGGCATCAGCCACAAGACATCGACCCTGGAAGAGCGGTCGCCGTTGAGCGTGGGTCGCGAAGATCTGGCCGCAGCGAACGCGGCGTTCAACGATCTGCCGGATGTGATCGAGTCCTGCATTCTGTCGACGTGTAACCGGGTCGAGTTTTATTTCGTAACGCGTCGGAAGAAAGCGCCGCTGGACGTAGTGCATTCGTTTTATCAGCAGCATCGTCAACTGAATTCCCGGAAGCTGAGCGACCGTTTCTACGCGAAGCGCGATCGCCACGCGACCGCGCATTTGTTACGCGTGGCGGGCGGGCTGGATTCGATGGTGCTGGGTGAGAACCAGATACTGGGGCAGGTCAGGGAAGCTTACAGTTCGGCTTGCAGTATCAAGTCGGCCGGGAAGGTGATTCATAGGCTGTTTCACCAGGCCTTTCGGGTCGGCAAACAGATCCGAACCGATACTGAAATGGGCAAGGGGGCCTGCTCGGTGAGCAGTGCGTCGCTCGATCTGTTGCGCACTAAGGTGAACGGGCTGCCGAGTCCGTCGGTGTTATTCGTCGGTGTGAACAAGATGATTGATTTGTCGGCGACCAACCTGAGCCAGGAGCCGCACGGCGATTTTTATTTCGCCAATCGCACGCGGGAGAAGGCGGAGCGGCTGGCGGAGCGTTTTCACGGGCACGGTGGCGGTTTGGAGGAGTTGCCCCAATTCCTGGCGGGCGTGGATATCGTGGTCACGTGCACGGGCGCGGAGCAACCGATTATCACCGCGAGCATGCTGGCTGAGGCGGTGGCAGCGGCTCCGAGGAAGCGGCTGGTGATTATGGATATGGCGATTCCTCGGGACGTGGAAGACATCGACGGCCATTGTTCGGATATCGAAGTCTATGATCTGGAGGACGTGCGGCGGTTCCTGAGGGAGCATCAGGAGAAGCGCGAAGCGGCCGTGCCACAGGCGGAACTGATTGTGGAGCATCGGCTCGGTGAGTTCATGTACTGGTTCGATCACGTCCGTCACGAACTGATTTCAACTACGATCGACGAATCGTTCGACAGTTTGCGTCGTCAGGAGCTGGCCGGCGTGATCGACAAGTTGCCGCCGGACCTTCGGGCCGAGCTGGAGGAATCTTCGAAATCTCTGGTTCAGAAACTCCTGCGGGTGACAGCCCGAACCTGCAGCAAATGTTCAACTACGGAGTAATGGTATGCCTCATACGTACCTGCCCATATCACTGTCTTTGAAGAATCGCAAGTGTCTCGTGGTCGGCGGCGGCAACGTGGCGGTGCGCAAGGTGGAAACGCTCTTGGATTATGAGTCGGATATAACCGTGATCGCTCCGGAGATAACCAAGAAGCTGGAGTTTTTCGCTGAGTCGCAGCGAATCAAGGTGCACCTACGGCCGTATGAATCGCCGGAGGCGACGCATTTCGGGCTGGTTGTCAGCGCCAGCGACGATGCCACGGTGAACGAGGCGGTGTACGACGACTGTCAGGCGGCCGGGATACCGGTCAACGTGGTCGATAATCCGCCGCTTTGCGATTTCATTTTCCCGGCAGTTTTGCGGCGGGATTGTTTGAGTGTGGCGGTGTCGACCGACGGCCAGGCGCCGTTTCTGTCCGGGCATTTGCGCTACGTGCTGGAAAACATCTTTCCGGAGCATTGGACAAAGATGTCACAATTGGCGGCCGCCTTCAGAAAGGACGTGCAGCGCCATTGGCAGGGACAGCCGGAACAGAAGAAGGCGGCGTTCGAACGGTTTGTCGAGGCGGATTGGAAGGAGATCCTGAAAGAACAGGATGAGGCGGTGCTGCAGGACGTTCTCAATCGGCTGTTGACCAATGAATGAAGCATTGCTTCAAGTCTGCGGATAAACGGGTCCTCTAATGAAAACAACAAAACAGGGTATGGTCTACCTGGCGGGGGCGGGTCCGGGCGATCCGGAGCTGGTCACTGAGAAGGTGCGGCGGCTGCTGGGCATATGCGATACGGTGGTCTATGATAATTTGATCCCCGACGAACTGATCGTAACTTTGCCCTCCGGGGTGGAGACGTTTTACGTGGGCAAGCGTGCGGGGAAGGTCTGTCGCAATCAGGCGGAGATCAACGAGCTGCTGGTCAAGCTCGCGCGGGAAGGCAAGACCGTGGTGCGGCTTAAGGGCAGCGACCCGCTCATATTCGGACGAGGCGGTGAGGAAGCGAAGCATCTGCAGCGGGCGGGCGTGAAGTTCGAAATCGTACCGGGGATTACTTCCGGCGTGGCGGCTGCCGCTTACGCCGGGATCCCTTGCACGGACCGCAATATAGCGTCAACTGTCCTGTTTGTTACCGGGCATAAGGCGAAAGAGAAGGAGACAGCCTCGGTGGACTGGTCCTGGGTGGCTCGGGCGCGCCGGACGACTGTCGTGATCTATATGGGAGTAAGCGAAATTCCGAATATCGTGGCGCAGCTGGTGGAACACGGTATGGCGAAGAACATTCCCGCGGCGGCCATCGAGCGGGGTACGTTCCCGAGTCAGAAAGCCGTGGTGGGTACGTTAAGTGAGCTGCCGGTCATGGTGGAAAAGAATCGGATCAAAGGCCCGGCGGTGTTCATAGTGGGAGACGTGGTGTCGCTTCAAGAACACCTGGCCTGGTTCAAGGACAAATCGCTGCTCGGGGTGCGGGTAATGGTGACGCGACCGGCCGACCAGGCGGGAGGGATGTATGAGGAGTTGCGCGACCTGGGGGCGGAGGTGTTGCCTTATGCGACGATCGCGACAGAAGCATACGTAGATAACAGGGCCTGGGATGAGTTCGGCAGGGCGGCGCGGCCACACCGGTGGCTGGTGTTCACAAGCGAAAACGGGGTGAGGTATTTTGTGTCGCAGTTGTTGCAGCGCGAGTACGATATTCGGGCGCTGACCGGTTTTCGGATCGGGGTTATCGGAGCGGGGACGGAGCGGGCTTTGAAAAAGCACGGGCTGCAGCCGGACTTCGTGCCCTCGCGGGCGACGACGGCGGCTTTTGCGGAGGAGTTTAAATCGCAGGGTGAACTCAGTAACGCAACCGTTGTCCGGGTTCGAGGGAATTTGAGCACGACGAATATCGATGAAGCCGTAACCCAAGCAGGTGGAGAACTGCTGCCGATGACTGTGTACGAGACCCATTTTACAAAGTGGCCGGGTGATCTGAAGGCCAAGCTGTTGGAAATACCGCCGGACGTCGTTATATTTACCAGTGGCACGACAGTGGACGGGCTGTTCGCGAATCTGTCAAGAGAGGAGATAGACCGGGTAATCAAGTCGGCCTTGTTGGTGTCTATCGGGCCTTCGACATCGGAGGTGATCCGGTCGTACGGCCTGGAGGTGGGGCTGGAGGCCGGTCGGCACACGATTCCGGACGTCATTCGGGAACTGGAGGCTTATGCCGAAACGCATTCGTTGAGGAGAGGGATATGAGCTTTCCGACCAATCGACCGAGGCGCTTGCGCACGAGCGCCGGCATGCGCCTGCTGGTATCAGAGACGACATTGTCCGTATCTGATTTCGTTTATCCGCTGTTCGTAAGTGAGCTGGTCGATGAGCCGACGTCGGTGACGTCGATGCCGGGAATATTCAACTTCCCGGTGTCTCTGATTGCCGAAGAAGCGGAGCGGGTGTTCAAGCTGGGTGTGCCGGCGGTACTGCTGTTCGGGACACCGTCGCGCAAGGATGCGACGGGCTCGGCGGCGGCCCGGCCGGATGGTGTGGTTCAGCGGGCGGTGCGAGAGATTAAGTCGCGTAATGCGGATATACTGGTCGTGACGGATGTCTGCTTGTGTGAGTATACGGATCACGGGCATTGCGGGTTGATACAGGATAATGATATCGACAATGATGCCACGTTGGAGGTGTTGGCGGAGCAGGCCGTGAGTCACGCGCAAGCGGGGGCGGATATAGTGGCGCCAAGCGATATGATGGATGGTCGGGTGGGCGTGATTCGCAAGGCGCTGGATGCGGACGGTTTGACACAGACGGCGATCATGGCGTATGCGGCCAAGTATTGTTCGGCGTTTTACGGGCCGTTTCGAGAGGCGGCGGGTTCGGCGCCGCAGTTCGGGGATCGTCGGGGTTATCAGATGGATCCGGCCAATTCCCGGGAAGCCATGAGGGAGATAGCGTTAGATATCGAAGAGGGGGCGGATATCGTGATGGTGAAGCCGGCGCTGGCGTATCTGGATGTAGTCGCCGAAGCAAAGAAGCGGTTTGACGTTCCTATTGCAGCCTACAATGTGAGCGGGGAGTACGCGATGGTGAAGCTGGCGGCGGAGCGCGGCATAGCCGATGAGCGGCAGCTGACAATGGAGATATTGACGTCTATAAAGCGGGCAGGGGCGGATATTATCATATCGTATCATGCGCCGGACGTGGCGGGGTGGTTGGGGTGAGGTGGTGAGGGCGGCTAAGGACTGGACCCACGGCATTCGGGAATGTTGAAAAAGTCGACTCGGCGTCGTCACGGCCTTCTGAAAATCGATGTCTTCCCTTTAATAACGCGGAGATTGCGTCGTCACTCCGCTCCTCGCAATGACAAATTCTGGGTTTCTCGGCCGGCCCGTTCGCGGCGGTGAAAGAGCGCGCACCAACCAACTTAGGATCGTCAGGTCACGCCCGCTAGCGCGGGCAGGACCTGACGAAACTCATGAATGACGGCGCGGGTTCAGCCGATGTGGATATCGGCCGGTCACAGATCAAAGTCTAGTTTTCGGACAGGATATTTTCGTCGTACTCGATTTCGAATCGAAGTTTGTGTTTGGCTTCTTCCTGGGCCAGGCCCAGCAGCACTTCCTGCACGCCCGTGTCATTGGTTGCCATCGCCAGATCATTGTACAGCTTGAAGGCCGCCATTTCGTTTTTGATTGCCAGAATCAGGGCTTCCTGGTACGTGAGATCCTTCTTGTCCGGCTCCGGTTTGACCAGGTGGTCGCCGATCTGGAGATCGAGGATTTTCTTTTCGGTGCGCAAGAGGCGTTTGCCGGCTTTGACCGATTCCAGTTTGGCCTTGTGTCCCATTTCTTCGCGGGCGAAGCCTTTGAAGACGTCGGCCATCGAGCCGCCTTCGACCCTGCCGGCCATGTCGTTGTAGAAATCGGCCGCATCCTGTTCTTTTTGGATGGCGAAGTCAAGGATCTCGTCTACGGACTGTATTTTCATTGTTCCTCCGGTGTTAACGGCCGTCAGGTCACAACCCACCTGCGGTGGGTCAAGACCGGACGGAACTTTCTATATTCGTTTCTTTTCCACCCCAAACGAGTTGGGTGCCCACCCCGACGCGAGAATTCGACCTACGTTCCAGCCGGCACGCGATCATCCGTAAGGATACATTCCGTCTTTTATTGTGGCAAGGTTCTCCAGAAGATTGTTGTGCTTCGTTTCGTCTTCCAGCAGGTAGCGGAGCAAATACTCCTGGACCACCATCTTCTTGCCTTCAAGACCTTCCAGCGCCTGGTTGGCCAGCTCGATTGTCCGTTGTTCGATGGCGATATGCTTCTCGATCAGACCCCAGACTTCGCCCAGTTCCTCCGGGGTGATGGAGATCGTTTTTGATTCGAGGCTGTCGGCGATGAGTTCCTGAACACGGTAGTGCATCTGGGAATCACGCTGGATTATTTCCATGACCATGCGGACGACCGGGTTGTCGGTCTTTTCGATGACCTGACCGGTGGAAGAGACAGATTGGTTCTCGACTTTCATCCAGTGTTTCATGTTAGTGATGAGTTTTTCCTGAAGCTCTTTAGTCGACATGTTTTTTTCCTCCAGTACAATACGATAGTTTTGATCATTCTCTGTTTATTTCATTGGGTTTGCATTCAAATGCAGCGGCTGGTTCACTTCCTCGGGTCACGCCCGATCTGTTTGCAGTATGTCAGGGCGAGGGTGCGGTAGAACATATGGGCGAATTTGGAATAGGGCATATACCAGAGAAGGAAGAAGACGAACACGAGGTGGATGAAGTAGTTGGTGTAGGCGAGCATCGGGACACCGCTCAGGCGTGTCAGCCAGGACAACATGCCGGTGACCCCGGTCAGGAAGATGACGTACAAAAAGAGATAGTCCTGGTAGCCGTTGGCGCCGACGTTGTCGCGATTAGTCCAGCGTCGGTAGATGAGCATGGCGCCTCCGATCGTGAGGGCGACACCGCTCAGACCGCCGAGAATCTTGACGGGATGCGGCAACTCCACCGGCAGGGCAAAAAAGCTGTGCAGATCTTCTAATCCCAGCATATTCAGGTAGTGAGGGACAAAGACGAAGATGAAGACGCAGCCGGTGGTGATCATGGCGCCGACGAACCCGAAGAACAGGATCATATGTCCGATAGCACGGGGCTTGTTTTCGCCGCATTGGTTGAATCTCTTGTGAATGAGGAACTCTTTGAGTGTCAGCACCAGCCCCTTATAGAATGAAATCGTCTTATTGCCGCTTTCCCGCTGGAGATCAAGCCAGAATCTCCGAAAGCCGATGGCGGCGAAGATGAAGATGAGGATGTTACCGATTACAAAGAGGACGTCGACCGAGCTGTGAGGCAGAAAGATATTGAAATCGATAACGTGATTGGCCTGCAGGAACTGGAAGGAGCCATCGGGAGTCGTGGGTGCGAACAGGAGAATGGAGCCGAGGAGGATGACAACCGGTACGAGAAACAGGGCGGGCAGTGCCCTCGGGCTGGCGAGTGCCTTCCCCATAAACGATGGGAAGGCGTACGATTTGTATATGTATGCTCGCACGGCAGCCAACACATCGCCGGGTCGCGCGCCCCGCGGACAATGAGTGGTGCAGTCGTTACACTGATGACAAAGCCAGATATCGGGGTCGGCCACAAGTCTTTGGCGCTGGCCCCATTGCGCCAGCAGCATTTCTTTACGGGGGAACGGCTTATTGGCGGGCGAAAGATTACAGACGGTTGAGCAGGTGGCGCATTGATAACACTTCTTTACGGTGTCGCCGCCCGATTTCCTTACATCATTGATGAGGCCGACATCAGGGTTCGTTAATGCTTCAACCGACATATATCGCTCTCCTTTCACAGAGACGTGTGCTCGAAAATGAGCATTCTTTCATCGGCTCAAATAAGCAATCGGGAGCAGGAAAGTCAACGATTTTTTTGTTACTTTTTTCACAATGTATCAGCAATCAGGTGGAGGTTCTTTGCCTGGCGTAAGTATTATGTTAACAGGGGTGACAGGGTTCGAATAGGGGTCGGGCAGGGTATTCCTGGACGTTACTCCGAATAATTCACGCGACAGTTAAGTTGCTGCTATATTGTGGCTTACTGGTGGTACATGTAAATGGGGTGTATGGCGGAACCTATATTTCGAACACAGAGAGAGAACCGGTCGGATTTATTCGGTGTATTTTGGTGTATAACAGGAAGAAATGGTATATTTTGGTTGGAGTCGGTTCTGAGGTCGTTGGAGTTGAAGAGATTGCCGATTATGTCGGTAGTGAGTTTACGATCTTATAAGTTGTTATGAATTAACCGAATTATGGTCTCCGTATGGACAAGGCCGCAAAAAATCTCGAACTTGGTGCTATTTTTCGCTTGACAGTGCTTGTGAAAAAAGTTACTTTCTTGTTGCCTGAAAGCGGAGAAGAACAAGTGTGAAAGAGCACTTTTTTATTAGGAAAGTTTGTGAAAAAAGTCACATTATTACCGATGAAATTAAGAGAAACATGGTTGTAATTGAAAAGCCTTTTAACAGGGCAGGTAGGTATCATGGCTAAGTCAAATCTGATTTCCCCCCACGGCAGTGAAACGCTCAAGGTGTTGTTGCTGGAGGGGAAAGAGCGTGAAGAGGAGTTGAAGAGAGCTGAATCTCTTCCCAAGATTCTGATGAGTTCCCGCGAGACAGGGGATCTCATCTTTTTGGGTATCGGTGGTTTCACACCGCTTGATGGATTCATGGGACAGGCTGACTGGAAGGGCGTCTGTGAAGAGATGAAGATGTCGAACGGCGTTTTCTGGCCGATTCCGGTGACGTTGTCACATGACGAGAAGATTGATCCGGGCACCGAGATATGTTTGGTGTCGGGGGAAACGAACGAGATCATGGGTACGATGAAAGTGACAGAATCGTATCAGATCGACAAGGATTTTGAGTGTAAGCATGTTTTCACTACGACGGATGCTGAACATCCGGGCGTACTGATGGTGAAGGCTCAGAAGGCCTGGAATATCGCCGGTCCGGTTAAGGTACTGTCCGAGAGTTACTTCCCCAGGGATTTTGCGGGCATTTATCAGCGTCCAGCGGAAAGTCGCAAGATATTCGAAGAGAAGGGTTGGAAGCGGATCGCGGCGCTGCAGTTGCGGAACCCCATGCATCGTTCCCACGAGTTTTTGGCGAAGATTGCGGTTGATGTCAGTGACGGTCTGTATATCCATCAGTTGGTGGGTAAGCTCAAGCCGGGCGATATTCCGGCGGATGTGCGGGTCAAGTGTATCAATACGCTGGTTGAGAATTATTTTGTCAAGGAACGTGTGGTAACCGGCGGTTATCCGCTTGACATGCGTTATGCCGGACCGCGCGAAGGGTTGCTGCATGCGGTATTCCGTCAGAACTTCGGCTGCACGCACATGATAATCGGCCGTGACCACGCCGGTGTCGGCGATTATTACGGTCCTTTCGATGCCCAGACGATATTCACGGAACTGTGGGACGGTGCGCTCGAGTGCCAGCCGCTGCCGATTGACTGGACGTTTTGGTGTTACAAGTGCGGCGGGATGGCTTCCATGAAGACCTGTCCGCATGCCAAGGAAGACCGGTTGTTCCTGAGCGGTACGGCGTTGCGGAAGGCTCTGTCAGAGGGTGGTGAGGTACCGGCGGAATTCAGCCGTCCGGAAGTGCTCCAGATTCTCCGCGAGTACTACGGCTCCTTGAAGGAGAAGGTGGAAGTGAAGATGCACGGCCACGCGACCGGTGATGCCGACGTCAAGCGGAAATGACAACAAAGAAGATGCATAGATACATTAACAATTTGGATAACATCCAAGTAGGAGGAAGCAATGCCTAGTTTTGTCAATCCGGAAAAGTGTGATGGTTGCAAAGCTCTGGACAAAACTGCTTGCCAGTACATTTGTCCGAATGACCTGATGGTTCTGGACAAGGAGACGATGAAGGCTTACAATCGTGAGCCGGAGATGTGCTGGGAATGCTACAGTTGCGTCAAGATTTGCCCGGTACAGGCAATCGAAGTTCGCGGCTATGCCGATTTTGTCCCGTTGGGAGCTTCGGTGACCCCGATGCGGAGTACCGATTCCATCATGTGGACCGTCAAGTTCCGTAACGGAATGCTGAAGCGGTTCAAATTCCCGATTCGTACGACCGAAGAAGGGAAAGCCGTGCCTGCCGGTGATTTCGGTACAGCGCAGGACGATCTGAACAGCCCGCTGCTGGCCCAGGAGCCGGAAGCTCTTAGAATCCCCGAACTGTACACCGTTAAATAGGCAGACAGGAGGTAGAACAAACATGCCGAATTTTGAAACTGTTGAAGTCACCACTGATCTGCTCATAATTGGTGGTGGCATGTCGGCCTGCGGCGCGGCAGTAGAAGCGTCGTATTGGGCCAAAAAGAATAACATCAAGGTGACTCTGGTTGACAAAGCCGCCATGGACCGTTCGGGCGCCGTGGCGATGGGTTTGTCGGCCATTAACCAGTATGTCGATCTGACCGGCGGCAAAAATACCGTCAAGGATTATGTGGACTATGTCCGCAATGACTTAATGGGTATCACCCGTGAAGATCTGGTTGCCAATATCGCTCGTCACGTCGATTCCTCGGTGCACCTGTTCGAGAAATGGGGTCTGCCGATCTGGAAAGACGCGGACGGCAACTATGTCCATGAAGGTCGCTGGCAGCTGATGATCAACGGCGAATCGTACAAGGTGATTGTGGCGGAAGCCGCGAAGAACGCTTTGGCGGAAGCCGGTGGCGAGTATTTCGAGCGTATTTTCATCGTGGACCCGATTCTGGACGGTGACCGGATTGCCGGCGCCGTTGGGTTCAGCACCCGTGAGAACAAGTTCTACGTCTTCAAGGCCAAAGCCGTGATAGTCGGTATGGGCGGTGCGGTGCACGTGTTCAAGCCGCGCAGTACCGGTGAAGGTCTGGGTCGGGCCTGGTATCCGCCGTGGAACTCCGGTTCCAGCGCCTATTTCACGTTGAAGGCCGGTGCGGAAATGACGAGTCAGGAAGTGCGGTTTATTCCGGTGCGTTTCAAGGACGCCTATGGTCCGGTGGGCGCCTGGTTCCTGTTGTTCAAGTCGGCCGCTACGAACGCCATGGGCGGCAATTATATGGTGGAACGCAGAGATGAGCTGGAGCGGTGGAAACCGTACGGTATGGTGAAGCCGATTCCGGCGAACCTGCGTAACTGGCTGGGTATGCTGGACATTATTGAAGGCAAGGCTCCGATATACATGCGTACGGAAGAAGCGATTCAGAAGATCGCCTCCGAAGCCGGTGACGAGAAGGCGGCCAAGAAGAAGCTCAAAGAGCTCGAATCCGAGGCCTGGGAAGACTTTTTGGATATGACGATTTCGCAGGCTCTGCTCTGGGCGGCGACCAATGTCGAGCCGGAAAAGAGGTCCTCCGAAATCGCGGCTGCCGAGCCGTATTTCATCGGATCACACTCCGGCGCTTCGGGCGCGTGGGTGAGCGGTCCGGAAGACCTGCAGAGTAACGAAACCAAGAGTGAGTACTTCTGGGGATACGACCATATGTCGACCGTCAAGGGCATGTTCTGTGCCGGTGACGCGTCGGGCGCTTCCTCGCACAAGTTCTCCTCCGGTTCGCATGCGGAAGGTCGTATTTGCGGCAAGGCGGCGGTGAAGTACATTGTCGAGAACAATGAGCAGCCGAATGTCGACATGGGCGTGGTGGAAGAGCTGAAGAAGAATATCTTCCAGCCGCTGGAGACGTTCGAGCAGCACAAGAGTGCTTCGACTGATCCGGATATCAATCCGCATTACATTCGTCCGAAGATGTTCATGTTCCGTCTGCAGAAGATCATGGATGAGTATGTTGGTGGTGTTTCGTCTCAGTTCACGACCAACAAAGCTTGTCTGGATCGGGCACTGGAGTTGCTGAACTGGCTGGCCGAAGATTCCGAGAAGCTGGCGGCTGAGGATCTGCACGAACTGCTGCGCTGCTGGGAGAATGTCCAGCGCATGTGGCAGGCCGAAGCGCATACCCGGACGGTCCTGTTCCGTGAAGAGACCCGCTGGCCGGGCTACTACCGTCGGGCGGACTTCCCGCACATGGATGAGGAGAACTGGAATGCCTTTGCGAACTGTCGCTGGGCTCCCGACAAGAAGGAATGGGAAATGATCAAGCGGCCGGTTCTGCATCTGTATCCGAAAGCCAAGGAACACGAACTGTTGGGCGGTTGATCGTCGGTTGTGTGATCCGAGGATACCTGTGGAGGTATTCTCCGGTGATAGAGATGGCCTCCAGGTGCTCACAAGCGGCACCTGGAGGTTTTTCTTCGGAGGCAGCTTGCGGCGAAGCGTTAAAATGGCTATTTTGGATAGAAGTTAGCCATTTAACGTGAAGCACAGAGCTGCTTCACAAGTATAAGTCTCGAACGAGGAAAGTCATGGCAGAAACCATACCGGTTTGTCCGCATTGCGGACAGGCAATGAAGAAATGGGAATCACCTCCGGATTCCAGCTGGGACTCGCCGTTTCAATTCGTCTGTTTCAATGACGAATGTCCGTACTATGTTAACGGCTGGGACCACATGTGGTCGAACTATCAGCAGAAAGCCTCGTACCGTCACCGTACGGACCCAACGACCGGAGACAGCGGCCCGTTGCCGGTGTGGTCGAACACCGCCCTCCGGGACGGCATAATAGTGGAGAAGTAATATGAATGAGATCGAAAAACTCAAAGAGCACATCCTGAAGGAGTATCCGAAGCTGAACGAGAGCAGTTCCTTTTCGTTCCGGTGTCACAAAGGGGTGTCCTGTTTCAACGAATGTTGCGGTGACGTAAATATCTTCCTGACCCCGTACGACATCATCCGGCTGAAGCAGAGTCTGGGTATTACGTCCACCGAATTCCTCAGCAAGTATACGCTGTCGCCGTTCGACGAGAACCTCAAGTACCCGGTCATACTGTTGCAGATGGGTGACGACGAGAAGAAGAAGTGCCCGTTCGTGACGGAAGAAGGCTGTCGGGTGTATGCGGATCGGCCGTGGTCGTGCCGGATGTATCCGCTGGGCTTGGCCTCGCCGGGCGAAGGTGCAGAGGCACTGGATAAGGAATTCTATTTTCTTCTGGAAGAGGGTATTTGCCAGGGGTTCAAGGACGGGGTGAAGTGGACTATCAGTGAGTGGCTGAAGGATCAGGGAATTACCGACTACAACGAGGCCGGGAAGCTCTTTAAGGATTTGACCACGCATAAGTTCTTTCTCGATGGCGGCAAGCTGACGCCGCAGAAGGTAGAGATGTTCTTTTTGGCGTGCTATGATCTGGATCGGTTCCGGAAGTTCGTGTTAGAGTCGAGTTTTCTGAAGAAGTTCGACGTGGATGAGGCGACGCAGGCGAAGATCAAGGAAGATGACCTGGAGCTGTTGAAGTTAGGGTACAAGTGGCTGCGGTTCGCATTGTTCGGTGAGGAGACGTTGCAGGTGAAGGGCGACGCTCTGGCGAAGAAGAAGGAAGAGCTGATCGCGACGGGGAAGTTGCCGAAGGGGGTGTAGGTGGTGTCAGGTAACAATCCCGCTGGTGCGGGATCAGGACCTGACACGACAGCACATGGGTTTTTCAATACACCCTCAATAGGGGATACGATTATTCATGTTCTTTGATTGTGTGCCAACATCTGTGGTCGCAATGCGGGAGTCAGGACCGCAAGGGTCTTGAGCTACAACGCTTCTGCGTTTGTTGGGCGATGGTTCGTGACGGCAGGCAGGTCGCGCCCTGTCCGTACGGAAGTATGGATCCCTGCCTTTGCAGCGGTGACATGAATATCGTGTGCGGTGACATGAATATCGTACGGGGTGCCACCCAGCGTGACTTTTGCCCACGGAAGACTGGATTCCCGCGTTCGCGGGAATGACAGAATCAGGGGTTGAAACCCGAAGCGGGATTTCGACCTACAGTTTCATGATGCGGGTGGCGATGGAGGCTACCGTTATCTGCCGGAATTGCCCGGTGTCGAAATCGTAGATTTCAAACGTATTGTTGTCATGTTCGAGGAGGGCCGCCGCCGCCAGAATGGAGGCCAGGTCGGCCTGTTCCAGCGCCAGGAGGGTCGTTCCCCTGATAAAAGCATCCGGGTCTTCCAGAGAGGGTTTGAGCTTATCGACGGCCGGGGTGATGAGATCAGGTCGGCGGGCGGCGATACGGGCGAGGGCCCAATGGGCGCCGAGCTCGAACGGCTCTTCGTCGAGAAACGACAGCAGCATGGCACCGAATTCATCGATCAGAGCGGGTACATTATACAGGATCTCGCCGATTGTCTCCGGAGCGTACCAGCCGACATTGCCGGATTCATCGTTCATCATCCAGAAATTATGTCTGATCAGCTTGCGCAAGGATTCCAGATCGTTTTCGAACAATTGGGCGGTGACCACGCCGATAGCTTCGATGGCTCGCCAGCACAGTAACTTATCCGTGGAGAACAGGAGCGATGACAGGACATTCAAGGGGTTTCGGGTAGTGTCAGCCCACTGTCTAACTGCAGGCAAGTCTCTGTTTTGCAGCAGTTGTCTGACCACGGCTTTTTTCCTGGCGCGGGCGGAGGCTGCTATGGCCGGCTTCTTCTCGTTCATAGATTCGGAGTATACGTTATGGCGGCAAGAAAAGCAAAGGGGGAGAGATTGACGTCGGCCCTTGCGCGCCCGTCTCCGTTCACATATACTGTTTCGAGTTTCTGGCGTGTGGGAGCCAGCCGGTGTTCGAGATGAATGATAAAATGAGCGTGGATTGACATGTCAGTAATAACGATATCGAGGCAGACGTTTACCGGTGGTGAGGTGCTGGGGAAGCATCTGGCGGAAGAGTTGAGCTATCGGTACGTGACGCGGGAAGATTTGTTTGCAGAAGCGGAAACGATGGGAGTGCCGGTCCATCTTCTGCTGGACGCCTTTCGCAAGCCGCCCGGCGCGGTCGAGAAGGTGCTGGGAGAACGAGATCGATACGTGTCCTGCGTGACGATGCTGTTGTGTGAGAAAGCACTGCAGGAAAACATCGTGTACAACGGTCATGCCGGGCATATGCTGCTTCTGGGCATACCGCACCTTCTGCGGGTGAACGTGGTGGCGGATATGGAGTATCGTCTCGATGCCGTACGGACGAAGTACACTTGCAATCGAGCGGAGGCTCAGGATTACATCCGGCGGGTGGACGAGGACCGTGATCGCTGGGTGCGTTTTCTGTACGTGGTCGACTGGCACGGCCCGTTTAACTACGACCTGACAGTGAATCTGGGTCAGGCTGCTCTCGAACAGGCGGCTTCGGCGGTGCTGTCGATGGCGAACCTGACGCAGTACCAGTTTACGGATTATTCGGTTCGTTCGCTCAAGAATTTGTATCTGGCGGCGAAAGCGCACTACCATCTGGCGTCGGATGAGCGTACGAAACGGGCGTTGTTCTCCGTCAACGCCGACGACGGCGTAGTGCAGGTGACCGGGCAGCCCCGCAGCGCCGAGGCGCTGGACCGTGTGCCCGAAGTGCTGCAAGCGCATGATGACATTCGTGAAGTGCACGTAACGGTAGCGCTGGACACCGTGCTGTACGTGGGCGAGCGTTTTGATCCCAACTCGGACGGTTTTCAGTCGACCGTCAATATCGCCCGGCGGCGTCAATGGGCAGTGGAGTTGGTGACGATGCCGGCGGCGCTGAGCGAGGTTGAGTTGAAAGGTGAGGAAAAGATCGCACCGGATGTCAGTGGAGATTTCGTGATGGAACGCTCGCCGGTCAAACAGGATGATCAGTCGATCGGCGTGCCGCGATGCCTGGAGGTCCTGCGGGACGCGGGGTGCTCGGGCGGCAGCAATCATTTCTACGATACTCCGCGTTCGCTGGTGCGGGCGATGCAGCGGCGCACCGACTGCAAGCTGCTGATAATCGGGACCCTGTTCGCGCAGAAAGCGGACCTTGTCCGTAACCGGATGCGTCTCGAGTTGGAGCAACTGCTGGAGGACAACTTGCGCTTTCCGGTCGTGCTGGCGGAAGAATTGGAGGAGTATTACGCCGTGAGAAGACCGCACATGATTCGTATGGGACTATGGCTGCTGCCGGCGGTCGTGCTCTTCGGGCTCCTGTTCATTTTCAAGGACGCGGTCATGGAGCTGGCGTCGGCGCCGGAGCCGTTCTGGCGAAAGGTCGTGTCTGTGCTGATCATAGCAACCCTGACGCCCGTGTTTGCAATCAGCTACGGTACGTTCGTGCGGCATGTGTTACGATGGGTGCGTTTGGATTAAGCTATGTTTATACATCTTGATTTACAGTCCGCCATCGAAGTGGCGTTTCTCGGTTTTATGGGCGGGGTGTTGAGCGGTTTTATCGGAACGGGTGGGGCGTTCATCATGACGCCCGGGATGATGAACCTGGGAGTACCGGGGCTGGTGGCGGTCGGATCGAACATCGCGCACAAGTTCGGGAAGTCGATAGTCGGGGCGCGGCGCCACGGCGAATTGGGACACGTGGATCGGAAGCTGGGCTTCTTCATGTTGATAACGGCGGTGCTCGGAATCCGTCTGGCAGTATGGCTCAATAAGTACTTCGCGGAAATGGAGATCGAGGGCGTGGCGGGGGTGGCGGGTGATTTGTATATCAGTGTCCTGTTCGTGGTCGTTTTGTCGGTGATCTCGATACCGATGTTGATCGAGGCGGTGGGTCACGACCGGAGAACGAACAAGGCGTCACCGGTTCTGACGGACTTGTTGTCTCGGGTGGGAATACCGCCGCTCGTTTATTTTCCGGTGGCGGATGTGAAGCTGTCATTCTGGTTGGTGGCGATCGTGGGTTTGTTGACCGGTTTTCTGGCCGGTTCGATTGGCGTGGGGGGATTTCTCGGAGTACCGGCGATGATTTACCTGTTCGGTGTGCCGACCGCCGTGGCGGCCGGTACGGAACTGTTTCTGGCGGCGTTCATGGGCGCCTGGGGGGCGATCAATTACGCTTGGAACGGACTGGTTGACTTGCGGCTCGTGTTCTTGTTGTATCTGGGTTCGCTGACCGGCATTCATATCGGGACGTACGGGACGAAAGTTGTTCAGGAGCACACTATCCGTTTGATAACCGGACTGATCATTTTCATTTGTGTGATCAGCCGGGGAGTCATCATTCCGGTATACCTGCACGAGATCGGCAGCCTTGAACTCAGCGCAGGGGCAGTTACGTGGTTGAGCATCGCCAGTAAGGTGTTGTTGTTCGCGAGCGGGACGGTGGGAGTAGCGGTTGTCCTTTTCCATGTTATCCGGGCGTACCGTCGTGGGCACACGATTCGCAAGCTGGTGCGTCACGGGCGGGTGTGAAGCCAGGAGGAGAGTCGTAGTATTACACACGTGGTGATGATGTTCCTGGGCCGAGGGTGGCGGGATAGCGATTGATTCTTGCGATCACGGATCACCAGCACGCAGATCGTGGATATGTGACAACGGAAGGGACGATGGAATCGTAAACGCACCCGTCAATTGGGGCGCCCCTCCATTGCGGCACCGTTGCACCGGGCCACCCCTGGATTGCGGCACCGTTGGATTGTGGCACGCGGCACCGGGCCACCCTTGCATAGCAGCCCCCTTCTATTCCCTTGTCATTTTTGCGAACGCGGGGGTCCAGTCGTTCCAATCAATCGCCGTCACTCCATGTTAGCCCCAATCCCGAGACCAAACCGGAATCGATGTGTATCGTAATCGGACAACTGCCACGTGAAATCCAACCGGTAATTCAATGGCGGAACGCGGCCGATGCTGAAGCCGAGTTCCCGGTACGGCTTGGAAGCAGTGTTGAGGATATTGTCTCCCGGCTGGGCGGTGTGGTTTCTGTAGTCCGTCCAGAAAACGCCTCCATTCAGGCTCAGTGGAAACGGGATGTGCTTGATCAGTGGCAGGCCGCTTCTATCAAAGAGCCAATGACCGAAATTATGCGACAAATAGATCGCCGCCACCCGGTTTCCGCTGAAATTGCTCTCTCCGACCGTTCTGAAAAACATGCTGTTGTCGAGAACCTTGTACGTGTAGTCGATGGTGAAATATTGCTGAGGTGGGAGAGTCTTGTCAGATCCGCCAATATAGAGCTCGACAGTGGTCAAGCCGGACAGTATAGTGTGACCGGTGCGCTTGAAACGCCAATAGTAGCGAACAAAATCGAAATCGCTGCTGACCAGGTCGGGCGAGGAAAACTCACATCCTATCTCCAGCTTCGAATAGGCGAGCGAATTCATCACCGCATCCCGGCCCTTGATCCTGGCCCGCTTTCGAGAATCGTAGATGAGTTTCGCTCCAAACGAGCGGAGTCTTCCATCAATAATCGCCGGATTGGGGCGGTACTCTTCGTCGCGGCTGAAAAAGCTGTAGTCGGTATTGTTGGTTTCTGAAGATTGCCGGTAATCCCTATAGCTCAAACTTACTCTAACATGGCCAATTATGTCTGAGGCGAAATGGAATCCAAGTCCCCGTTCGTGATAGTAGTCCAGGGGATCGGCTTTGAAGAAGAGGTTCCATATGGCAGGGTTGAATCCCGGTGATGCCAGAATTACAGGCCGATGTCTTATCTCGTCTCGGTACTCTGCTCCGATATAGACTCTTTGTCGATCCCAGGGCCGGTAGTAGACTCCATATCGCTGCTGCCAATACTCACGTGAAATAGCATAGCCAACTTTGATGTCCAGCTCCGTGCGCGGTATCGGCTCGAACCAATAGTGGCCTGCGCCCAAATAGGCACCTTCCACTCGATTGAAATGAAACAGCTTGTAGTTGAGCGAAGATCCGACCAGGAAGCCGATTACCGGAAGGACATGATTGTAAAGAGGTTTCGGAGCCCTCGCGGCGGAGTCGATTCTTGCGTATCCCTGCTTTTCCACTGGTGTCAACGGGATTACCTGTTGAGTATGCCAGGTCGCAGAATCGACATCATCGGCAGTTTCGGCCACTTCCAGAGCATATTGAAATGTCTCTTCGGGTAGAAGGGGGTCTATACCATATTCATACAGTGCGGCGACATAGTCGACTGCCAGTCTCCTTTGAATCGGAAAAGTAAGACCTACTTCATAGTTCAGATGTATCTCTGTCGGCATCCAGTACCGATTCTCGAAGAGATCAAAGCGTTGACTGTAGCGGAGATTTTTTACGAACGGCAGATAGATCCCTTTGCCCAAACCGCCTTCTATGCCCACAACATTGAACGTTGAATCCAGTATGTCAATAGTACCGAAAACCAACGGATCGGCGTCATTCTTCGGTTCAACTTCAAGCCTGAATACAAATCTGTTGTCAACGATGATCGTGTCGAGCAGGTGGTAGCGGTAGTGGTCGAGGGCGTCGGTGGCGGTGGGTGATATGATAGAATAGGGACCGAATTCAACGCGGTTCATGTTGAAATTCGGGATATTGTCGATGTTGAGCAGGTTCTGTTCCGATTTCCAGTTTGCTGACTGCCGGCGCGCGACTATTGTCTCTTTGTACTGATGGGGCCTTTTCCAGAAGCACTCCAGTTGGGATTCCAGAATGGTCTCAACCCGGCCGGAATCGTTGTCGTCTTGATCGTACACGACCAATTTGGCATACGCTTTGGCTTTGTAACTCTCCAGTCCCTGGAGAATCTCATCCTTGTGAGCGATGGCCTTGCGAATGATTTGCTCGGCAGGATCGTACGGGCGATCAAACACCGTGATCCCCGGCAGCTCTATCAGTGCTCCGCGCATCGATACGTGCAGTACCTGGCTCGAATCTGATACCTGAATCTCGCGGTACACTGAATGGTGAGCCACGTGACTGAATCTGAGTCGATAGCGACCTGGCTTGAGCAGTAATCGATACTGACCTACGTCGTTAGCCAGCATAGACCGGCCGGTCCCCTCCACGCGGACGGTCACGGCCGGTATGGGATCACCGGTTTCCGCATCGCTAATCGTGCCGGTGACAACAGCTGAGTGTGCTGTATTAATGCAGATCAGTAACAGGATGAGAGTGATCGTACGCACTATGCCGATACAGCTAGAGCGTAAACTACGATAATCAAGGGTTTCATCATTCTCCTCATTTGCAACCTCGTAGAGTTATCTAGTCCCGGTCGAACCAACTATTCTGAACAACATACTTCTAATCCGGATTATTCACAAGTTCCCGGGACAACTGCAAACCCATTGATTGTTTCCAGACTTCACCCTTCGACTCCGCACGGGTGACTGGGTTTGAGTCATGGTGAGCGGAGTCGAACCATGAAGCTTCATGATGCAGGGTTGTTTTGCAGAGTGTCGCTCCCTCTCCTCCAGTTTATGAATAATGCAGGCTAATACTGTGCCAGGGATCCCACCCTCCGAGCCTGGTTAAACCCCAACCGAACCGCCACCAGACCAAGCGGGATCGTGAGCAGGCTCATAAAAAACAGGAACAGAAGCTGGGGCGCCACTGCAACAATCGGCGCCTGCTGCACCAGCACCATTCTCAGCGCATGCAGAGCATGAGTTGTAGGAAGTAGGGCCGATACGTATTGCAGAAACGGCGGCAGGTATTCGACCGGGAACAGAACCCCGCTCAACAAGCCGGTCAATGTCGTAATGGCCCACGTAATGGGATCACCTACCTTGGTCACAATAATCACTCCCGCACTCATCAATCCGATGCCGGATAGGGAAGTTATCGTGAGAAGAATCGTGACAATTGCAGCCGGGATGTTGATATTCAACGGGATGCCGAAAACGAAAATTACTACTGCCAAAAGTATTGCCACATTGAGTACCGATTCAAAGAAATTCATCACACCAGCATAGAGCAACAGCAATTCCAATCTCGTACGGCTTAATAAGAGGAATTCAAGAGTACCCATCTGCTGTTCTGAGCGGATGGTACTTTGGAAAGAGTTGAGGGATACACCGACAAAACTGGTAAAAGCAGTGCCAATTATCAAGTATGATAACAGGTTACCCCCGTACTGCTCCACCGCCGGAAAGCTGTTGCCATCAGACAAAAACTTGCCCATAAAGGTAAACTGCAGCAAACCCACAAAGCTGCCCAGTATACCCAGAACCAGGGCTGTTTTATAACTTATCAGTGTAACCACATACCGCATCAGAAAAAGGAGTATCCTGGACATATAGCTACCCGGCGAGCTTTATGAAGACGTCTTCCAGCGAAGGATCAATAGTGTTGGCGGTGGTCACGGGAATACCCTTGCTTGTCACCAGGCGCATCACGCGGTTGAAGTCAAAGGAACCATTGAACTCAATCGTAAGGCGATGGTCTTCACAATACATGGCTTCATAGGCTATGGTATCTTGAAGCTCACCGGTTAACTCTAACAACGTGGTTCGGGTATTGGCGACACCCCTTTCGAACTCGATCCGGAGCTTGCGCTTGCCGATCAGGCGTCGGAACTCTTCGACAGAACCACACTTAATCAGAACACCCTCCCTGAGAAAGCCAACCCGGTCGGACATCCGTTCTGCTTCGTGCATATCATGCGTCGTCAGGAGAATCGTTTTTCCCCGGCGCCGGCACGTTAGTATGATCTCCCGTATCTTCGCGGCCGATTCGGGATCCACGCTGCTGTTCGGTTCATCCAGCAGCAGCACCTGCGGATCATGCAGCAGCGCGCGGGCCAGACTGAGCCGTTTCTTCATGCCGCTGCTATACCGCATGAACTGCAGCCCGGCCTCTTTGTGAAGTCCAACCTGTTGCATAACTTCCCTGACTCGTTGTTTCAAGACACTCCCTTTGATGCCGTTAAGTCCTCCGAAAAAGCGCAGGTTCTGGGCGCCGCTGAGGCGAAAGTAGAACGATCGCTCGTCTCCCATCACCAGCCCGATTTCGCCCCTGATCCGGTACGTGTTCTTTTTCATCGCCTGCCCGCAGATTGTCACCGTTCCACACGACGGCAGTATCAATCCTGACAGAATACGAATGAGGGTCGTTTTCCCGGCGCCGTTCGGCCCCAGGAGCGTGAAGATCTCCCCCGGTTGAATAGAGAAAGAAACGTCCTTCAATGAAAACCGGCTCTTACGCGGGTATTTGAAGTTGAGGGCGCTAAGTGCTACCATCTCTCACATGCATTCGCTTGCGTTGCGACCGGCAGATCAAATTGGCAGGAACGGCTATCACAAAGAAGATTAAGATGCCTATAATGGCATTGGCTATATTGCTCACGTGTTCAATATTGGCCCCATCGACTATTTCGCTGCTATCCCAGATAATAAGGAATAGAATCGATCGTGTTCCGCAGTAGAAAAGAGATGCTGCGACAGAGCCCAGAATGGTCCAGAATGTCAGCGGATACTGGGTAGAAAAGGCCACGGCAAAAAGCACGCCGCTCAGAATGGATGCTACAGTCATTCCTTTCCATGTTTTGTCGACAGCCTTGAAAATCACTTCGGTAACTAATGCTCTCAGCAGCAGTTCCCCAGCCGCAATGTTTACGAGGAATGGTGTCCAGCGAAAAAACCCTGATTCAGGAATAGATCCCGATTCTGTCGCCCACAAGGCAACCGTGATGAGAGCTATAGCATATCCAGGGAGCGCGATCTTGCCAAGAGAAAATCCAGCCGTGGCATCCAACCACTTACCTTTAGACAGATATATCAATGTGTACGCAAAAACAATCAAAGGAACCAAGATCACAAAAATGTCGAAGATTAAGGAAGTCTCATTTGGAATTGGGTTTGCCAAAGAAACTACTATTCGGTCCACAACAAAATGTGTGTAGACAGCAAACAGAAGTGACAGAAAAAGGGTATAATAATCCTGTTTGTCCAGCGATTCCCAAGGATGCAGCTTCCTTGACATACATACCTCTCCCGACTAGCTGTTTAGGCTTAGGCTTGTGCCAAGATAAATCAACTCATACCAGGATCAACAAGAAAAACAGCTAGTCACCTCACTCATCATTCTCTCCTTTCCGACTCCTTGTCACGTACACCAGCCCAGACGAGTCGAGGGTCGCCAACCACAGACCACTCAGGTCCACCGAATCAGAGACGAGTCGGGCAGCCATCGCAGGTGGGTCAAATCCATATTTCATTGCGGGCTGCCCGGCTCCGCCGTCGTCAGAGGCAGAATCGCTAGAATCATCCGGCACGATCTTCCATGAAGGTCCCCTCTTCCATGTCCTGACCTGCCGGATACTTTCCTGCTGGTAGTCGGCAATGGAGCCACACACGACAACCTTAATGCTGTCGTTGCGGCTTGCTGAACTCGCGGTTCCCTTTAACATCAATCCAACCACCAGCAGTAATCCTATCACGCCTACCGCGAGGGCTGGAAGTTCAGCGTCTCTTTCTATCAACATCTTCATAACAATAGGCTGACCGTAGCATTCCGTCCAACCACCAGCAGTAATCCTATCACCCCGACCGCGAGGGCTGGAAGTTCAGCGTCTCTTTCTATCAACATCTTCATAACAATAGGCTGACCGTAGCATTCCGTTCTTACATGAACGTTCCCGCGAACAACTGGTGCATTCTGAAAATAAATGCCCAGAAGGACATCCAAGTCCCGTCCATGGGTTGATCCGGACCGACCCGTTGGGGGGGCTGTCGATGCCGCTCATCCGTTCTCCGCTCCAGCCGTGATCGAGGTGTTTAGGCGGTGACTTATGTTGGTCACCCCAACTACTGTCATTGCCGCCATCGGCGTCCCACGCCCCCTCGTCAACAAAGACTAGTGTGCCTTTGCCCTGGGCGAAAATGCAAGGTGCTAACAGAATCAGTGAAAGGGTTATAATTAGTGAAAATTTCATCGGAACCTCGTTTCTGTAGAAACAGTTCTACGATGTTTCGGGTTGTAGTTTATCACTCCGGTCAGCCTTTATCTGTCGTCACGCTCTCTTTTATCCGCACTTGGCCGGAGCCGAGGGTTTCAAAGCTGCAGAAGGTTTTCGCGCCTCGTAGGCGATACTTCTACCCTTAGAACCTCTCAGGCGCGGACTCCAGCCATAGCGCGGGTTAGCTGTCTTACGGCTTCCCGCAGCAGGCGATCGCCGCATTTGCTGTTATAATGGGCTCGCGTACTTTACGAATAGCGGTGCTCTTGTCTGGTCCGTTGGGACAGTTTGTTGCGATAACACGGGCAAAGGCCAGATTATCGCACACCTCATCCGACATCACACTGCCTTCCGAGCGGGGCATGGAATGCAGATCCGAGCTTTCGTAGCAGTAGTCGCAGGCGAAGTTGCAGTTGTATGTCGGGATTATCGTCAGCCCGAATCCCCGGTTGCCGAACCGGGACTGATAATGTGCGGCGCGGATGCCGTCAAGCTCGTCAATATCATCCTTGATCAGGAATCCGCCCAGCTTCAGATTCCTGACAAGTTCCTCGTGCTTTTCGACATCCACGCCCCTGCCGCCGTTACACAGCCCCAGAAAGACTTCGTAACTGTCCGCGTCGATCTCCGCCAGCCCGCATGACAGCGCATTGAACGCGAGTCGCTTCCCGTTTGCCAACCGACAAGTCAAAGCTCGGGCCACAAATGAGTCGTACGAGCTGTTCGTTTGGGATTTCGCAATCTCGGCCATTGCAATACACTGTCAGTTCTAATTGACCATTACTAGCCTTTGACAGTAAGAATTTGACAGGCCTCGTGATGTCTGTCCAATCAAGGAGTCTTACTTTTTCCCATTCTAGCACTCGCACCGGAGCTTCCATCCCTTCCAATGCCATGGCAATGGCAACATCTGCGGAATCGGCAGCGTTTGTCCAAATAGATAACGTTCCACTGGATGAGCGGAGGCAGACTTCAAGGCGCTTCCAATCGCCAATATCTTCCAAACACGACAAGCACACATCCGCGTTAAAGTATATGACGAACATTGGCCCGTCCGAAACGCATTGCTGAGATGAAAAGGTACTCCGAATCAATACATGGTTTGCGTTACTTCCGTTGCAGCATGAGAACTGGTATACCAATATAGCGAAGAATGAAATAGTTCGGGCTTTTTCTGATTTGGCGACTACTGCAAAAATGTTCATTCAACTAACTTCGAAATGTAGATAACTGAAGAGTCAAATCTGTTTTGCCTTACCAGGTACTCTCCGAACATAATACGGTTATTGCCTTGGACTCCAATTAGAAGCCACGTCTTGCTCACATCAAGAGGAAGCGGTTCTCCTTTAACATTCCATGCCAAGGTCGTTTGCGTCGAAAATGAGTCGGCACAGCAGGACCTCCAACCGGATCGATATTGAAGGACAAAGTAACCTGGCTCAATATACAATAAGGAACTGACTGGAGTACATCGAGAGAGCCATTCTTCGAATACGGCATCTGATTTTACTCGAGACACCGGACCCCTCGTTGGAGCTCCGAAATCGCTTGCTGCAATTTCAATACTGTCCCGAATAATACCCTGCCAATCCACGATGTAGACGTAATCGTAGAAGAGAAACGCAACCCACAAGCCATTATTCCTCGGGTTATATGCCGGAATGCAGAATGGTTTTGCCCCTACGCTCGAAAGCTTTTCTTCAAGTGAAGATGAACATCGAAATACTACTTCTATATTGTCTTCATCGTATGATGCCGAAGCAACAACCCCTTTCCGTGGCTCACCGACAACACCATAGAATACCACATCGCCAGTTGGACAGACACTTGTTACATATGCCTCTCCAGTTTGCACGTTCCATTTGGATACTGTGGCCGGCCTTCGGTGGCGATCCGTCACGGTATACGTCGAGCCAACCCACCTGTCAAATACGTACATTGTGGCCATGTCCCGACCTTGAGCAGCGGGTAGCCACAGTTGGCTAGGTGCGAATATCGCATTCGAGTTCAGTGCTTTTTGGCAATCGCTCCACCAGTTAGTTCCTTTTGTACTACAAGCTACTAGTTTCTGCCACACGCTATCCTCAACACCTCTGTACAAGATACCGGAGGAATTGCTGACAAAGATAGAATCACCGATCAGAAGTGCTCCTCCAATGGTTGGGTACCATCCATTAGTGACCTCAAATGCCAGATTCTGAGCAGATAAAACAAAATGCTTCTCAGTCAGCAATGACTCTGCCTGACACGGATACGGTAAAGCTAAACCTGCCACAATGACGGACAGAACTACAAACGTGTTTTGCTGATTAGGGGGTCCCACTTGGTGCAGCAACCTTTACCTCATTACTTCGTCGCAATGATAACTGCGGTGTGATTCGCAGCACTTATTGTCAATGTCAGTGTTGACTTCTCGACTTGCCAGGTACCGCCCGATATATATGGACCAATAGGCGGCGTAATTGTGAACCTATTGCCGCTGACTGAAAAGGTCCCCGAGGTCAAAAACACTACTGAGCTGTCGCCACCAATCTCGCGATATTCGTAGGTGCGATCCGCCTTGACAATAATCTGGCACGCCACCGATTCGGCCTCCCAGGAAAACGCATCTGACAGTCTAAGCGATATTCCATCATACGTAACGGATTGAAATGTCCAAGTGGCAACGATTTCGTTTGGCAGTTGATCTTCATCATTGCCGGTACTCCCTTCATTTCCACAACCGGGGCACGTTGCCAAAACTCCCATGCCAAGTATGATAACGACTAATTCCCGCAACTTCACTATTCTCCTCCTTCGCAAGTTGTAGAAGATTGAGCTATAGCAGAATCACTGTAACCCTGCCCCGATCCACCTAACCATATGTCAAAGGTTAGGTGGTCCGGATATCATAGTGCGATCTTTCTCAACTGGCAAATTCGATTACAAAGCAATCTTTGCCGTATGGTACACACAGTTTCACTCGCTTGCCGTTTTCGTCTACACCAATTACCCATTTCCCGGGATACAATGCATTTATTCCGAGCCCCTGCTTGCAGCCACCGATCCCAAGAGTAAGGATACCTAAGACTGCCAATGCACATGCGACTCTCTTCGTTTTCTTCTTCATGTTTGTACCTTTCTTCGTGACCACCGAATGGTCGGTTCTCGAATTCCACATATGAATGACTGTGGTTTTTTTTGTAGCACCTATTCCCTGATCAATCAGAAGATCACAGCCGCCTCCGGTTCAACATCCACACCTTTCCTCACCGCCGGTCAGGGCATCCACAACCACATCCCACCCATACTGTCCTGACCAGTTGCTACGCTCACACGAAAGGAGGGCTTCGCTCTTATGTTCCGCATGGTTCCCTAATACGATTCTCATGCCAAATCGCAGAGCGTTCGGCCTTGGTCATGCAACACCTTACCGCCCATAATCTTACGGGACGATACCTGTCTGTCTGATTCCGGCCTCAAAGTTGAAAGATCATTGAAACCGTCGCACCGATAGTCGCGAGCGGCGTGAAGGGCATGTAATCGGTTGCCCGCGCTGGGCGTGGCGATTGTACTGTGTTATGCGCCGGAGGCGCACGATACGATTAGATGGTCTGGGAGAGATTATACTTCTTGATCCGCCTTCGGACCGCGGCGTCGCTTATCCCGAGGATGCGGCCGGCTTCCCGACGGTTCCAATCCGTTTTTTCCAATACGTGCAGGAGAATCTCGCTCTCGGACAGGTGTTCGTTGCGGATCGCCAGCTCAATCATCGTGTCTATGTTGCCTTGGCTCTTGAGCCACAGACTCTTGACTGCCGCCTGGAGCTCACGGACATTACCCGGCCAGATGCGCTTGCCGAATATTTCAGCCAGTCTGTCCACTTTGTCCCGGTTACCGTCGACCAGACTGAACCCGGCGAACGTCAGGAAACTTCTAACCAGGGCAGGGGTATCGGCCGAACGTTTACGTAGCGGCTCCAGGTGCAGCTGCACTTCGTTGAGGCGATGGTATAGGTCCCGGCGGAAGCGGTTATCATGCAGGCATTCCTTCAGATCATGATTGGTGGCCGCCAACAGGCGGAAATTGACTGTTTTGACCGTATTACTGCCGAGCCGGCGCACCTGATGTGTCTCGAGCACCTCAAGCAGCTTGGCCTGAAATTCCGGTGTGGCATCGGCTATTTCATTCAAATAAAACGTCCCGTTGTCGGCCTCTTCGAACAGTCCGGGACGGTCATACCCGGCGCCGGTGAAAGCGCCTTTTTTGTATCCGAACAGCTCCGACTCGATCATTTCATGCGGCAGCGCCGCCGCATTGACCGACACGAACTTCCCCTGGCGGCCGCTCACATGATGGATATAGCGCGCGAGGACATCCTTCCCTGTACCGGTTTCGCCGGTCAGCAAGATGCTGACATCGGCGGGCGCAATCTGCTCCGCGAATTGCAGCAGCGACTTCATCTGGGGCGATTCCGCTACAATCGTCGGCGCACCCGGTTTTCCAGCCGCCCGATCGGCCGTCATCATGACCGGGAACGCGCGGAGAGCGTTATCTATTTTACGAACATGGTCTGCCACCTGCTCCGACTCGAAATACCGCCGCGCCATATACAACATGGCCGTGCGTTCGTTCTTCTCGTACAGATTGGACTCGGCGGCCAGCACCCGCGTTGCGGCCAGTTCATACTGCGAGCCGATCATGCGGAAGAGATCGATCGCCCGGTCATACCATTCCCGGGCTTTTTCACCCTGCTTGTTATGCAACGCCAACTGCGCGAAAATGCGATAGCAGGCGGCAATCTCGACCCGTTCGTTGATTTTCTCGGCGACCTTGAGTGCTTCATTGGCATACCGCTCAGCCTGTTCATAGTCATCCATTGCTATGTACAGATCGCCGAACAGCCGTTTGATCTGTGACACGAGCGCCGACTCGGGCGCAATCTCCAGCGAAATCTCCAGACCTTTCCGGAGCGCTTTGTCCGCTTCTCGATAGTTCCCTTCGAGTATCGCGATCAGTCCGCGGTTTTCGTAATAGATGGCGTTTTCGCGGGGGTACTTGTCGATAAAGGGGCGGGCACGAGCAATAACGGCACGGGCAGTCTTGTAGTCACCTTTGAGGGCGTGGGGTAGTGCGGACATGTTGTAGTAAGCTACGGCATTCTTGTCACCTAGCGCTATTATTGACGGTCGGACTTCGGTGTATCCCGAAATGGAATTCCCAAGCCATCCAGCCCTAAATTGCAGCATTGCCAGATTCATTGATATCACGGGGGCGTTGGTTCGATCGCCGAGTTCCTCGTAGATAGCCAAACATTTCTGCAAGTTGGTGATTGCCGATCCAATGTTGCCGGTTTGGAAAGCGACATAGGAGATTCTGTTCAAGGTCCTCGCGGCACCATTCATATTTTGACACCGAAGATACTGAGAATAAGCTTCAATCAGCGTCTCTTTAGCTTGATCATGTTCCCCTATTGCAGATTGCGCCCAGCCTTTTATGAACTTCGCTCTGGCAAAACTCTCGGTATCAGCAGAATGCCGGAATATCTCAATGGCTTCATCGGTGCATACCTTCGATAATTCCCCAATATATAAATTCGCTTCAGAGTAAATAATAGAGTAGAGCCCGTACTCTTCTCTGCTCAGTACAGCGATATCAATGGATTCAAGCGCTTTAAGGGTTTCTTGAAATCTATCTTGAAGCAGATGATCTTCCGCTCTCGAAAGTAGTCCCATCTTTGGCCCGCTCATTTCCGTTCGTATCAGTTTCTAGATGTCTTTGTACAACAATATTGATTAACTGTGTCGAAAGCCAGTGCCAGACCTCTAACTCGCCAAAGAGTCTCACGCCGTTCTTGTGAGGATCACCCCAACTACTATCATCCCCATACGGCGTCACCGGCGCCTCATCTATGAACGGCCGTGGGTAATCCG
>CAZLBP010000005.1:0-145101 GCA_964557855.1 uncultured Ignavibacteriales bacterium
ACGCCGAGGGTAACCCGGTCAACTAGGACGGAATTGAGTGTTAAGCAAATGCTAGTGTCCTGTCCCGCGAATAGCTTTACACAATGTTGGCTTTATACCTGCAATAGTCACAGTCAGCATTGCCGCAAGGTCATATGAGAGATTTGGTTAAAAAAGACAACCGGATAAAAGTGTTCGACGTATTATGAAAATCACTTCCGGGACAGGACACTAGCGGGACATAAAAATGTCCCGCTTCTGGTTTGGCTGAGTCAGGACCTGCCGCTTCTGCCTGTCCACGAGTTCCGTGTCGGGTCACAATCCCGCTGACGAGGGCTCAAGACCCGACACAACAGTACTTGGGGTATCTCCCCAAGCCTGGAGTGCCGGTCAGGTGATAGTCCCGGCCATAGATTCCGGCATGGAACACCAGACGTTTTGATCCGTTTATACAGAGTAGAATTATGAAGCTTCGCAAAATAGCCATTCTGGGATCAACCGGTTCAATTGGGCGCTCGACTCTTGACGTAGTTACGCGGCATCCGGGAGAATTTGAAGTAACGGCCTTGGCTGCTCATTCTAATGCCCATCTGCTGGCCGAACAATGCAAACAGTTTCGGCCTATGTACGCCTGTTTGGTTGATTCTGCGCGAAGAAGTGAATTGGAAGACCGGCTGACGGGACTGCCGACTGAAGCCGTGTACGGTGAGGAAGAACTGACATCCCTGGCAGCTCTACGCGAGGTTGACATCGTGGTCAACGCCGTTGTCGGCGCCGCCGGACTGCTGGCGTCACTGGAAACCGTAAAGAACGGTAAGTCCCTGGCACTGGCGAACAAAGAATCCTTGGTTGCCGGAGGCCCGCTGTTTCCGGACATTATTAAGAAAACCGGTGCAAAGATACTACCTATAGATTCCGAGCATTCGGCGTTATGGCAGTGCCTGATGGCTGGCAAACCGGATGAAGTCAAACGGCTCATAATCACAGCCTCGGGCGGACCGTTCCGCGACTACCCGGCAGAGAAGTTCGTTGACATCACCCCGGATATGGCGCTGGAACATCCCACTTGGAAAATGGGTAGTAAGATAACGATAGACTCGGCCACCTTGGTCAATAAAGGACTGGAAGTCATAGAAGCAGTTGCGTTATTCAGTGTGCCGGTAGAGAAGATATCGGTCGTAGTTCATAGGCAATCTATAGTTCATTCAATGGTGGAGTACGTTGATTCTTCCATAGTCGCCCATCTCTCCAATCCGGATATGCGTTTACCTATTACGTACGCGCTATTCTGGCCGGAACGTGTCGAATCCGGCTACGGACGGCTTGATTTGGCTGAGTTAGGTCGACTGGACTTCGAATCGCCGGATTTCGTGCGCTTTCCGGCCCTGCAGCTGGCCTTTGACGTAGCCAAGACCGGCGGAACGGCGCCGGCCGTGTTCAATGCCGCCAATGAAGTTGCGGTGGAGGCGTTTCTCAACCGTGATATCAGATTCACCGATATACCTGATATTATCAAAAGTGCAGTCGATACATTTAATGTTGTGTCTGAACCGGACCTGAACGATATTCTAAGAGCGGACGAGGTAGCTCGTAAGCTGGCATCGGATTTAGTGGAGAAAACGGCATGTTGTTGAATATTGCGTCATTCATTTTTGTGTTGGGTATCCTGGTGTTCGTGCATGAACTGGGTCATTTTTTGATCGCCAAGAAGGTCGGCATTAAGGTGGAGAAGTTCTCGTTGGGCTTTCCGCCCAATATCTTTGCCCGCAAGTGGGGTGAGACCACTTACTGCATCGGTGTTATTCCCCTGGGCGGATATGTGAAGATGGCCGGGGAGCAGCCCACCGAAGAAGCCACCGGGGCCGACCATGAGTTTATGGCCAAGTCCGTCGGTCAGCGATCCGCGGTCATTCTGGCCGGCCCGGTAATGAACTATATACTGGCGATTGTTATTTTGATCGGGATCTTCTACTTCGGCGGTCGGCCCCTCTTCAATGAAGACAAAGTGGTGGTTGGAACTGTCTCCGAGGAAGCTCCGGCCGCTGAGGCTGGCTTGCAGCCGGATGACGAGATCATTGCCGTCAATGGAGAACAAGTATCCAGTTTCGATTCTCTGCGGGTGAGAATCAATGCCGTGGTCGAGAAACCCATTGAAGTGACGTGGCTTCATGAGAATGACACCATTACGAAATCTATCGTTACCAAGATGACCGAAGTGCCGAACGCGGAAGGCGGACTCGATACGATCGGCATCATCGGGTTTACCCAGAAGGTCATAGGACACGAGAGCTACGGCTTATTGGAGTCGGTCGAACAGGGATTCGTCACGACCCACGTTATTCTCTACAAGACCGCGCAATTCGTGAAGCAGGTGGTTTTCGGCGAGGTGTCCTCTAAGATGATCGGCGGGCCGTTGTTCATAGCCCAGCAATCCGGTCGGGAAGCGGAAAAAGGCGCCGCGAGCCTGTTCTTCTTCATGGCGTTGCTCTCGGTCAATCTAGCTATAGTCAACATCCTGCCCATTCCGGTTCTTGACGGCGGTCAGCTGGTGTTTCTTATCATAGAGAAAATTCGCGGCGGTCCCCTGTCTATGAAGGCCAGAATAGCCGCCCAGCAGGTCGGTGTTGTCGTCATTCTCGCTCTGGTGGTCTTCGTAACCTACAACGACATTCTCCGCGTTATTCGAGGATTCTAACCGACTTCGTGTTTCCCTGTGTACAACTATGAACCGACCGACTTCGCCTCACAAACTGAAAACATTTTCCTCTCAAGTTCTGTATAACTGTATATGAACGAGCGCCTGACAACAGCAAAACAAGCAGAAAGAAAGATGAGCGATAAACATCAAAAGCCGCAGCCGCACGGGTTCTGGGACAACTTCAAGCAAATAGCCTTTGCCGTTATCATGGCGTTTATCATAAAGACGTCGATTGTAGAGGCCTACAAGATACCGTCGCAATCGATGGAAGACACCCTGCTGGTGGGCGATTTCTTGCTGGCCAATAAATTCGTCTATGGCGCCCGGTTGCCGGTGGTCGGCTGGCGTCTGCCGGCGATCAAAAAGCCGGAAAGGGGAGACGTCGTTATCTTCATTTATCCCGGTGACCACGTCACCAAGTACATCAAGCGATGTGTAGGTGTGCCCGGGGATACCATAGAAATCAAGGACAAGGTGCTTTACGTAAACGGGGAAAGATTCGAGAATCCCGAGCACTACAAGTTTATCGATACCATGACGAACGGCAGTCAGCGGATTCAACCACGCCGTCCGGGCGGACTGGACGGCCCCCGCGACAATTTCGGACCCTATGTGGTGCCTCACGAAAGTTACTTCATGATGGGGGACAACCGTGACAATTCCCACGATTCTCGGTGGTGGGGACCGGTGCCGGAGGAGTATGTTCTCGGCGAAGCGCTGATTATACACTGGTCGTGGAACGATGACGCCCACCCCTCACCGGAGGTTTCGGTCGAGGACCCGTTGTCCGTACCTCGCATGTTTGTCTACAACGCCATTCATTTCTTCGAGAAAGTACGGTGGGGTCGGCTGTTCCAGCCGATCGATTAGACAATGTCGGAGCGAATATTGAATTGAGCAGTAAGGAGTATCGACCATGAAGAATTGGCAACTTACGACTGTACTGGCAACCACCATACTCATCGGCGCATCTGTCGCTGCCGGGCCTATGATCGAGATTCCGGATCCCGTGTTCAATTTCGGCAAGGTGGGTCAGCGGGCCAAAATCAGCCATACATTTTGGATCAAATCGACGGGTAACGATACCCTGCGTATTACGAAAGTCGTGCCGGGCTGCGGCTGTACCCAGGCCCCCCTCCAGGATTCAACTCTGGCACCGGGCGACAGCACGCGACTGGATCTCTTCTTCGAGACCAGGTCATATCGCGGTTATGTGACGAAGCGGCCGTATTTGGAGACCAATATCGACCCCGATGAAAAGGTTTACCTGAAGATACACGCCCATCTGTTGCCGAAACCGGAAGAAGATTCACAGATTGTGATAAACCCTAATCCTCTGGATGTATCTCAGTTCACCGAATTGCCTCGCCGGAAAGGTAAGTTTCTCATTGAAAATCGAAGTGACCGCGACTACGAAATAACGCCGATCGATTGGGCGGAGGATTACTTCACGGTGGATCTCCCGAAGAAGGTCAAGGCCGGTGAAACCGCTCAAGGAGAAATCACGGTTCACGAAGAGAGAATTCCGGAAGCGTTCGAGTATTCACTGACATTCCAGATAAACGACGATCAAGAGACGCGGTATACGCTGCCGATCAAACGGCTGTATCGCGTCAAAGAGCGGGCCGCTTCGGGCAATTCCGACCGGTAGCTCTTCCCCGCACATCTGAATTTCCCGCCGAATTTTTGTCGATAGAAGGGGGCTCCGCCCCCTTTTTGTTGCTTTCTGCCGGATATGCTGCACATTCTCTTCATGCACCGACTCACTGTCAAGGATTTGTCAAAACGATTCGGCTATCGCAAGGTCCTTTCGGGAATCAACGTTGAACTTGACACCGGTGACTCCCTGGCCGTTACCGGGCCCAACGGTTCCGGCAAATCCACGTTCATCCTCTGTCTCCTCTCACAGCATCGGCCGACCAGGGGTGAGGTCACGTTTCTTGTTGAAGGCCGCAAAATGAGCAGAGAAGAGGTCCAGGCTCGGAGTGCTCTGGTATCCCCGTATCTGCAGCTGTACGGTCAACTAACAGCCGAGGAAAACCTCCGCTTCCTGGCCACGATGAAAGGGTTGTCGCCGACCGGCAAACAGCTGAATTCCCTGTTGGCTCGGGTTGGACTGGAGGGGAGAGGGCACGATCCGGCAGCCACCTACTCATCCGGAATGACACAGCGTCTGAAATACGCCGTGGCGTTGCTCGGAACGCCGTCGTTTCTGTTTCTCGATGAACCGACCAGCAATCTGGACAGGCAGGGGAAACAGACGGTCAGTGAGATAGTCGAAGAGTACCGCAACCGATGCATCATAGTAATCGCAACGAACGAAACTCAGGAGTATGGACTTGCCCGATCCGAATATCGGCTTGGTGTCTAGGTCGCTGGCGGTTCTGGCCAAGGATATCAGACTGGAACTGCGCAGCCGTTATGCGCTGAACGCCATACTCATGTTTGGTATCACCACGTTGGCGGTGGTATCTTTTTCGTTGGGACAAAGCAATCTGCCGCCACATCTCATGGCGGCCCTGTACTGGGTGATCCTGTTTTTTTCGGCCATCGCGGGTCTGGCGCAGGTGTTTATCCGGGAGGAAGAAAGCGGCACTTCGCTGGCTCTCAGACTGTCATCACCCGCTGAGCCGATCTACATCGGTAAGCTCATGTTCAATCTCATTCTGCTGGTGCTTCTAGCGGCCATAATTACGCCCCTCTTTTTCGTGTTCACGGATGTCGTTGTTGGGGACGTCCTGGTGTTCATACTGGTCGTCGTGTTGGGCGTAATCGGTCTCTGTGCGGCGACCACCCTGGTGGCCGCCATCATCGCCAAAGCCGCCGTCAAAGGCGCCCTCTTCGCGGTGCTGTCGTTTCCGATACTGATTCCTCTTTTGTTGCCATTGGTGAAAGCGACACAGAACATCTTTGACGAGCTTCCGTTCGGTACGATAAGCACCGAGCTGCAGTTCCTGGTGGCCTATGCGGTGGTGATGATCACTGGCTCGGTTTTGTTATTCAAATTCGTTTGGGAGGACTGATCTGGCTGCATTGGATAGATCTGCGTTGACTCTTAAGCGGGTGTTGAAAAAGACCTGCGGGCCAGTTGCGGCAGGTCTTGCGAGTCCACATCAGTGGAGTCGTGTGACCTGCCGCGCCTGTAAACCAGCGATATCGGTGTCGGGTCATGGGCCACTGGATCGGCACTTGATTAAGTCCGCAAAAGCGGCTGTCTGAGCTTTCTTGTTGATAATTTGGCTCTAGATAGTATATTTTCGGCCGAGAAAACAGTGAAATGGAACGACGTATGTGGTGGAAGATTCTCTTGTTTCTGGTAATGTCGGGAATGATTGTATTCAGCTTCGTTACCCCGGCCCCGCAGCAGACTATCGGTGAAGCTTCGCGGATATTCTACTACCACATCCCTCAGGCCTGGATCTGCGTCGTAGCCTTCGCCATGTCGATGATCTTCTCGATTCGGTATCTGAAAAGCCGACAGCCGTACGAGGACGACAAGGCAGTTGAAGCGGCCCGGCTTGGCTTCGTGTTCTGTATGTTGGCCACGGTCACGGGGTCCATTTTCGCCAAAGTCACCTGGGGTTCTTTCTGGAACTGGGACCCAAGGGAAACTTCCATATTTATCCTGTTACTCATCTACGGTGCCTATTTTGCCCTGAGAGGGGCTATTGAAGTGGAAGAGAAACGGGCGGCCCTCTCGGCGGTGTACGCCATTTTCGCGTTTATAACGGTGCCCTTTCTCGTGTTCGTAGTCCCCCGGATGGTCCCGTCGCTTCATCCGTCCGACTCAGTGATCGATGAGAATCTGAAGTTCACAATGGGACCTACAGTGCGCATAATTTTCTTTACATCTCTGGTTCTGTTTACGGTTATCTTTTTTTGGATCTTTAACTTAGCTCGGCGGTTTCATGTAGTGAAGCGCCGCATTTTCGAAAGAGAGGAGTAAGTGGACGGAAACTACATAGCGATGATCGTTACGCTGGCGGTTTGGACCGGACTCTTCGTATATCTCATGAAGCTGGATAAGCAAGTGAAGAAACTCGAGGAGAAGATAAAGTGACGGCTAAGTACGTAATCGGTGGCATAATAATCCTGGTATTCATAGTCTGGGGCGCATCGGCCTTCTATAAGACGACCATTCAATACGTCTCAATCGAGGAAGCCCGGCACGCGACGCGAACGGTGCAGGTCATGGGCAAGATCGACTTTGACGCCGTAGCCTACAACAGCACCGACTCCCGACTGGAATTTTCCATCTATGATGCGGAAGCGGCAGACGAATCAAGTGCGGAACGGTTAGACGTGATATATCACGGCGTCGTACCCGGCAATTTCGACCAAGCCTCTTCCGTCGTGCTGAAAGGCAGACCGGACGGAGAGACCTTTGTGGCCGAACAAATGCTGGTCAAATGTCCCTCGAAATATCAGGGGGAAGGGGGCGAGGGATACCAGGATATGCGCAAGCATGAAGATGCGGTGAAAGAGGCAGGCATCTAAGTATGGACCTTCAGGTCCCCGGGCAGCTTTGCGTCTTCTTAGCCCTGGCTGCCAACTGCGTCGCCGGCTTCGCCTTTTCGAAAACGGCCAGAGGAGATTCTTCTTTCTCCAGCCTGGCCCATCTCAGCTATAATATCTTCACTCTCTTTGTGATCCTGGCCTCGGCCTGGCTCTTCTACTTGTTCTTCAGTCACGATTTTTCGTTTAAATACGTTTACAACTACTCCGATCGCTCTCTGCCCTTCTTCTATCTCCTGTCGGCGTTTTGGGGCGGGCAGGAGGGTACGTACTTACTTTGGCTCCTGTTCAACGCCGTGTTCGGCTATCTCTTAATTCGAAAAGGCGGCATCTACACGAACTGGGGAATGGTCGTCTATTCTCTGGTTAACTTGTTTCTCCTTGTCATGCTCATAAAAGTGTCTCCGTTCGCGGTCTTGCCGGGTACGCCTCCCGATGGGGCCGGACTTAACCCGTTGCTTCAGGATCCCTGGATGGTGGTTCACCCGCCTGTTATGTTTGTCGGCTATTCGATTGCAGCGGTGCCGTTTTCTATCGTGCTCGCGGCGCTCATCCGAAACGACTTCTCGGAGTGGGTCAAGCGTGCTTTCCCCTGGGTGGCGGTCACCGCGCTGATGTTGGCTGCCGGCAATATCCTGGGCGGCTATTGGGCGTACAAGACCCTCGGCTGGGGGGGCTATTGGGGCTGGGACCCCGTCGAAAACTCCTCACTGGTGCCGTGGCTGGTGTCTCTCGCACTGTTACACGGATTACTAATCGAGCACCGAACCGGAGCTCTGCGAAAAACCAACGTTTTGATGACGGCGCTCGTGTTCCTGTTAGTGATATACGGTACGTTCCTGACACGAAGCGGCGTGCTGGCAGATTTCTCTGTACACAGTTTCGTTGATCTGGGGAGCAACACCTACCTGATCGGGTTTATGATCGGTTTTGCGGTTCTCAGCCTTCTGCTGTTTGTGCCGCGCATCAAATCACTGGGACACGTGCCGATCAACTACAATCCGTTCGGCAAGGAATTTCAGCTGTTCACAGCTATGATCCTGCTCTTCCTGTTTGGTTTCATGGTCTTGTTTTGGTCGTCCTTGCCTATGTTAACGAACCTGATTGGAGCGGCGCCACGGGCTGCCGATATCGCGACCTACAACAGTTTTGCTTTACCGCTGACGGTTGTCTTTGCGATTTTCCTGGCGGTGTCGCCGCTGACGACCTTCAAAGCGACCATCCTATCCAATTGGCAGAGGAAGACGGCATTGCTGGTGGGCGCAGCGGCTGTTGTCGGAGCCGGATTGTCGGTTATACAGGGGCATTTTGATATTGTCTTTGCAGTTCTGTTCACGATCGCCGTCGTGATTTTCGGACTGTTTCTGCTGCGCACCGATTTCAGGAAACGTGTCCTTCCGGCGGTCAGTGCATTCTTGGTAACGATCCTGATTTGCTACGCTATCGGAATCAGACAACAGCTCTACATACTCTTTTTCGCCTCCGCCGTGGCCTGTGTAGCGACCCACCTGATCTCAATTGCGCAGCTGCTCCCCAATCAGTGGCGAGCAGCCGGGGGACGGGTAGTCCATTTCGGGTTCGGCATCATGACCATCGGTGTGCTGGGTTCGTCAGCTTACAGCTCCAGTGAGAAGCTCGTTCTGCCGCAAGACGACAAGAGGCAGACGTACGGTTACAGTGTAACCTACGAGGGTATGGCCGACGATATTATGGTGGATAAGAATGAACTGATTCTGGCGGTCGAACAGGGCGGTGACGTTGATATTGGCCGGCCGCAACTGTACTATTCATCGCGCATGGACGGTTTCATGAAACGACCGTACATCAAGCGGACCCTGATGTATGATCTGTATTTCTCGCCTCAGGAAGTCCGAGGTGTCGAGGAGCGGCAGCAAGGCTTGTTCTTGCCGAAGAACGAAACGGTCGACGCCGGTGATTACGGATTCATGTTCACCGGGTTTACGATGGGCGAGCATACCGGCGATTTGACGGTGACGACTTCGATTATAGTCTCTTATGGCGACGAAGTAGATACGATTGCTCCTTCAGTTACCATGCTGATGGCCGACGACGGCACATCGAGTCTGCTGAACGAACCGGCCGAGCTTACGGGTAACGGTGACACTTTTTTCGTTTCCGTCAATCGTATACTTATCGATGAAGGCGCCATACTGATCGATGTACCCGGCCTCTTGGAAGATAACACAGGGGAGACGTTGCTCCTTGACGTGTCCAAAAAGCCGGTCATTAATCTGGTCTGGGTCGGCACGACTCTGCTTCTGATAGGATCCGTCATCGTGCACATAAGGCATCGCCGGGAACTGGGAACGGTGTCTCGATAAATGCATATGCCGGTTGTGTCGATGAGTGTACTATGTTGCAATTGCTGAGTACAATCATTGTCGTAGCCGCTCTGGCAGGACCCGTGTTTTCTCTAGCCATGCCGTTCGACCCGATTCGGGGATTGGTTGAAGTCGATGTTACAATCAACGGCACGATCAAGGGCAGCTTCGGTATAGACACCGGGGCGGATCATTTGTACATAGACAAGAAGTTTGCCGAGGACAACGGTCTGCCGGTTGGCGAAGGTCCGCCGCAACGCGGGGTAGTGGGAGTCGACGGTTTCAGTGAAGCCTCGACGCTGGTGTTCCGCTCACTGGAAATTGGGGATGAGCGACTTCATAACCAGTACGCTACGGTGATCGACATGGCGGCGCTCATCGATGACAAGCGGGCGGGGATACCCGATGGACTAATCGGCTACGATCTGCTGCAGCGGTTCTATGTCACCGTCGACTATCCGAACAGAACGATCGACCTGCAGATGTCCGAACCCGATTTCCTTAAGAACCAGGAATACGATATTATCCCATTCAAGTCCATACGGCACCTGATCCTGGTTGACGTCACGTTCGATGATACGATTACGGTCCCGATGATAATGGACTACTGCGCTTCGTATGTATTCGTCTCCGAGTCGCTCGCACAACGTCTCGGTATGGATGCCGCCGGGCAGAAAAAGACGACGGTGGATAAGATCGATATTGAGGACACCATCCTTTCGCAGGACGTCATTGTCATCCGATCCGACTACACTCAACTCAGGAAACGACTTCGGGATATTGAGTTCGAAGGTATTCTCGGCGCCAGCTTTCTCTACCGCCACAAGATCACGGTGGACTACAAGCGCAACCGGATTCTGCGGCACAAGTGACGGTTTGCTGAAGGAGGCCGGCGCTTCGATTTGGTTTCCTCGCTATCGATCCCGATTTAGCGGACCGATTTCTTCCCACCTTTTACCTTGTCAACACGTATAATAATCAGTACCTAGTGAACTCCGGAACGAAACTCCTGTTAAACAAGTGAACCTCAGCTTGAGTAGACAATTATGAGTGGATGGCGATTAGAATACTCCATCGACGCCGACCAAGAAAACGGGGTCGTTTACGAAAAGATATTCGGTATCTGGCGGCCGGAAACCGCCCAGGCGTACACCGAGGATTTCAAAGAAGAAGTAAAGCCGTTAATCGATAAACCCTGGTCCAAACTTATCAACCTGACCAATTGGAAGACATCCCACCCGGAAGTCATTGACATTGTCGGACGTCACCTGCAATGGTGCAAAGACAATAATATGGAGTGGTCCGTCAATATCATCAATAATCAGGTAACGTACAGTCAGTTGATGCGGATGTTTGCCAAGGGCTCGACTCGAGGCATTTCCAAGACTTTTCGCTCCACGGCCGAAGGGGAGAAGTTTCTGCAGGAAAAGGGATACAAGCTGAAGGAGGGCTGAGTCCACCGGCGGCAGCCTGGGGCCGGAATCCCGGGCTCCGGAATTCTTCACCCTGCGACTCCGCTCAGGGTGACGGAGCGGGGCTCAGAATGACGGAGCCGGTAAGTCGGCATGATTGCGCACGGGTGCGGTAGGGCTAGCTTGTATGAGAGGAATTATGTCCATCTGGACCGTCTCGTCTGAGTCATGCTGCGCGGAGTCGCAGCACGAAGTCTCACCAGGCACCAGGTATGAACCCCCGTCGGCTGTCTCGCCCGTCAATCAGCGGTAATACGGATCCGTTCCCGACGTGTGGTCGGTGACATCGATAACTTCCGTTACTTCCGGAATCGAGGCCCGTATGGCCTGCTCGATACCCTGTCGGAGCGTGACGTTGGCCGAAGCACACCCCTGGCACCCACCACCCAAGCGCAGGTATACCTTGCCTTTGTCGACGTCCGCTAGCTCAACTCGGCCGCCATGCGAGGCGATGGCCGGATTGATTTCCTGCTCGAAAAGCTGTTCGATCTGCTGCCGGATTCTGTCGTCCGACGGCGCTCTCTTCTCAACGTCGTCTGCAATAAGCTTCTCGCCGGAATTGATCTTCTCCCGTATGACCCCGCCGATCTCCTTGCCCAATTCCGGCCAGGGAGTAGGCGTTGATTTCGCTATGGTCAGGGTATTGCCCGATAAGAGGATGTCAGCGACGCCATCAACGGCAAACAGGCCCTCCAACAGCGGTGAACCCTTTGCCATTTCCTTACTGCGACAATTGAATGTACCTTCAGGGAAAACATCAAAGTTGACGATAAACTTGCACACGTGCGGTTCCAGCGTCGGTTCGCCGATTATCTTAATCTCCTCGTGTTCTGTCGTCATGAGAAACTCCTCTCTATGATTAAACGTCAAATGACTCAGTCTTGCTGCCGCTTTTAGTCTTACACTCGGCACACTCGCAGAGTTTACGGAGTCGTTCATACGTATATATCCCGGTATTGTGGCCGTCCGAAAAAGCGATTGCCAAACCATACCGGCCGACCGGATTGTAACCGGTGATTTTGACGTCAAGCGGTACCCGTTTCGGGTCGAGAATCTTCCGGCCCGTATTCTCATCGACGCAGGCCGCGCAGTTGCAATGCGTGCGCAGATGATAGGCGGAATACTCGCCCACGTGACCATCAGGCCATTGTATGATCAGTTGGCTGTCGTCTTTGAGTTCTATTCGCTTGGGTTCGACGGCGTTGATCTGATTTTTGATCTTCTCCAGGCTCTTGCGCAACTCGCCGGCAACGTCGAGGATAGCCTTTGCGGCAGGTGAATCAGTCGATTGTCGCAGGACCGGTACGCCTTCGTCGCCGCTTTTCATAATCTCAGGATCGAGTGGCAGGGCTCCGAGATAGGGTACCCCGAATTCTTCAGCCATGCGGTGTCCCCCGCCTTCTTTGAATATGGCCGTTTCCTTCCCGCAGTGACTGCAAATAAATCCGCTCATGTTTTCGATGATTCCGGCAATAGGCACATTCACCTGCTGAAACATCTTGAGGCCTTTGCGCGTCACTCCCAGGGCCACTTCCTGAGGCGTCGTGACAATAACGGCGCCGGTTAGAGACGCCTGCTGCGCCAGGGTGATTTGCACGTCGCCGGTACCCGGAGGCAGATCAATAAACAGGTATTCCAGCTCACCCCACAGAACGGAGCCGATGAACTGCTGAATCATCTTGGTCGCCATCGGCGCCCGCCAAATGACGGGAGCATCCTCGCCCAGCAACAGACCCATCGAAACGAAATCGACGCCGTGCCTCGTTACCGGACAGAAGTAGTTGTCTCCAATCTGCGGCTGATCGTCTTTGGAGCCCAGCATGCCCACCTGGCTCGGTCCGTAGATGTCGGCATCCATTAGACCCACCTTCGCACCGGTTTCGCTGACCGCCACGGCCAGATTGGTCGATACGGTCGACTTGCCGACTCCCCCCTTGCCGCTGGCAATGGCTACAATATGTTTGATGCCGGCCACGCCGGGTTGCGCGGTTTCTTTCGTCTTGCTGCTAGAAGCCATGATATGTACCGTCTCTCCTTAGCTGGTTTATGTCGACTCTATTCACACTCAATGTCTTAAACATGATTGGGGGAAACTTGTTCAGCCAAACTGAGGCCTGTACGACCGCTACCCCGCCAATTCCTCAGGTTCGTCTTGGTCTTCTTTCTCGTGCAGACCGGTTAGTCTCACTACAATAATAGACACTTCATAAAGTATGTACAGCGGCACTGCCAGAAGAAACTGTGTGAATACATCGGGTGGAGTGATTATGGCGCCCACAATCAAGATGGCTACGATCGCGTACCGTCGGCCTTTAGCCAGGATTCCCGATGATATTAGACCCATTTTCCCCAGAAAATAGGCCACTACCGGAAGCTGGAAGGCGAACCCGAATGCCACCAGAAGCAGTCCGGAAAAACCGATATAGCTGCTGATAGTGATGTTGTTCGTCACCAACTCCCCGGCAAATCCCGTCAGGAACTCGAAGGCGAGCGGCAGCACGATAAAAAAGCAAAAAGCCGCTCCGATCAAAAACAGGACGGTTGACACGGAGACCAGTGACAGGACCGATGTTCTTTCATGCCTGTACAAGCCGGGCGCAATGAACATCCAGAGTTGATAGAACACGAACGGCAAGGCAGCCACGATGCCCGTCACCAGCGATAGTTTCAAGTAAGCATAAAATGTCCCGGTCACCTGCATATTGTAGAGCTTCTGCTCGCCTAAAGGGATCACGATCAGTTTCATCAGCTCATCGGAGAAGTAAAACGCCGCCACGGCCATTATGATCACCGCCGTCAGGGATTTCAGCAGGCGCCAGCGAAGCTCCTCCATGTGATCCAGGAACGGCATGGATGATTCTTCTGGTTCTTTTTGATCGTTTTCTTCCGACATACGGGTGTGAATTTGAGCGTTCGAAACGCAAATGTCAACGTAAACCGGCTGAACGGGTGGAGAACCGGCATTGAGATCTCGTGAGAGCACCGGCAACCCTGTCTCAGAAGACTCGGTGGCAATGTTGACATAGACCGCATTTGTACACTATTATGGCAATATCAACAATCACGAATTTTACGAGAAAGGAGTGAAACCGATGAAACCTGTATTCCAGTTCTGCGCCGTGTTGCTGTCACTTACCATTTGCCTGACCGGCTTTTCAGGACCCGCTAACGCGGGCGAGAAGATCGATTCCGCCAACGCCAACCCCCTGGAGCCGTTTTCGAGACTCGTGGGTGGACAATGGCATCTCGAAAACACGTATCATGCTGTAGAATGGGGTGTAGGCAAGAAGTCGGTCGTCGTGAGTTCATATGTTGAATCCGACGGAGAAACCAACCTCGTCAGCGAAGGCTTCTGGTTCTGGCATCCGGGCGAGCAGCAGATCAGAGGATACTTCGTGGCGACCGGCATGGGCATTGACTTGTATGAGTACACGACTCGATTCGAAGGGGACAAGATGGTGAACCAACTGGTTGGGTATGGCCGGTATGGCGGGCAATTCGAGGAAATCTGGAAATTCACCGGTCCGGATCACTACGAATGGTCACTCTTCCAAAAGACTGCCGAGGGAAATCAGAAGATGATGGACGGTACGTTCGAGCGGAAATAGGAGAATTTTCGTTTATTCTCAAATGAACTGATCCGTGATTTTGCTTGTCGATACGGGACATCGGCCGGCATATTGAAGCGCTATGCTCGATTTCGATCGATACCGGGTGCTTACGTTCGATTGCTACGGAACACTGATTGACTGGGAGACCGGCATTCTCAGCGCCCTGCAACCGCTGTTTGCGGAAAGAGGTATTACCGTGTCGGATGAGCAGATCCTGGAACTATACGGCTCTTTCGAGTCTGCGGCCGAAAAGGGCGAGTACCGACCGTATCGCATGGTGCTGCGCAATGTCGTCGTGGAATTCGGTCGGGAATTCGGATTCGATCCGACAGTGAAAGAACTGACGATACTGGAAGATTCGCTTTCGGAGTGGCCGCCGTTTCCCGATACCGTGGCATCGCTCCGGGCCATGCAATCCAGATACAAACTTGGCATCGTCTCCAATGTAGATACCGACCTCTTTGAGGTGACAAATAAGAGTCTTGAGGTTACGTTTGATTTTCTGATTACCGCGCAGCACGTCAAGTCATATAAGCCTTCGCAGCAAAATTTCGAATATGCCCTGAAGATAATCGGAGGGCCGAAAGGGAACATTCTGCACATCGCACAGAGTCTCTATCACGATATTGTTCCGGCCGGGCAATTGGGGTTGAATACGGTCTGGGTTGACCGTCGTGCTCGAAAGCCGGGCCCCGGCTCGACTCCGTCCGCCGCCGCGGCTCCGGACTTGGAAGTTGGTGATTTATCGGAACTTGTACGCCTGATGGAGCTTTGAACGGGACCGGCTGTAACACACCGGACCGGCAAACCACCGATCGTTTGGAAACGTGACACCTGCGGCGGTTGGCGGCAGAGAATTTCACCGTCGGGGATTGAAATTCAGCCCGTATTGCCTTATACTTTCACAAATATAACAACTTAGCAATGGAGAGTAGATATTATGACGCCAACCGAATATATCTGGATGAACGGCGAATTCGTCAAGTGGGATGACGCGAAAATCCATGTCTGTTCTCATGTGATTCACTATGGTTCGTCTGTCTTTGAAGGCATGCGGGTTTACAAGACGCCGAACGGGCCGGCTGCCTTTCGCCTCCGGGACCACAGCCAACGCCTGTTGAACTCGGCAAAACTGTATCGCATGGACGTAGGGTATACAGTCGAGGAAATCGACAATGCCATCCTGCAAACGGTGGGTATTAACAATCTGGAAGCCTGTTACGTACGGCCGGTCGCCTACCGGGGCTATGGTTCACTCGGAGTGGACCCGTCAGCCTGTCCTGTAGATCTGGCTATTGCTGTCTGGCCCTGGGGACAATATCTGGGGCCCGAGGCACTGGAAAACGGCGTTGAGGTCTGTGTTTCGTCATGGCATCGGATGGCTCCCAACACCATGCCGGCCATGGCCAAGGCCGGGGCCAACTACATGAACAGTCAGTTGATCAAATTGGAAGCGATCAGTCACGGGTACGTCGAAGGCATTGCTCTCGATGTGTTCGGCCATGTTTCCGAAGGCTCGGGTGAGAATATTTTCCTCGTGCGCAACGGCGCGCTCATCACGCCGACCTTCTCGGCCTCCATCCTGCCCGGCATTACCCGCCGCTCGGTCATTAAACTGGCCGAAGAAATGGATATAAAAGTAATCGAGCAGAATGTGCCTCGCGAATCGTTGTATCTGGCCGATGAGGTGTTCTTTACGGGATCGGCAGCCGAGATTACACCGATTTCGAAAATCGACAACATTACTATCGGCGCCGGCAAAGCCGGACCCGTGACCAAGTCCCTCCAGAAGGCCTTCTTCGACGTTATAGAAGGTCGCACGGATGATAAATATAACTGGCTGACCAAGGTGCCGAAATACAAGGAGGTACCAGTCTAATGAAAATCGCCATCGGCTGCGATCATGCGGGGTTGGAATACAAAGAGAAGGCCAAAAAGATTCTGACACGCCTGGGACACGAAGTTACGGATTTTGGCACCAACTCCAAAGAGTCGGTGGATTATCCGGACTTCGGTTTGAAGGTGGCACGGGCTGTTGCCAATGGAGAAGCTGACCGGGGTATTACCGTCTGTTGGACAGCTAACGGCATGAACATGGCGGCCAACAAGATCAAAGGCATACGAGCCGGAATCGCGTTGACACCTGAAATGGCCTACCTGACGAGATCACATAACGATGCCAATGTCTTGTCACTGGCACAGAAGTTCATACCCGAGGATCAACTGGAAGAGATTGTCAAGACGTTCCTTGAAACCGAATTCGAGGGTGGTCGGCATATAGCGAGAATCGAAAAGATTGGGGCGGCTGAAGAGGAAGGCGTCAAGTCAGGATCGTAGATCTCCTCGTTCCCAAGTTGTACTTGGGAACGGAATAGATTCCTGCCTTCTCAGAGATGACAGATCTGAATCACTCTGAGTCCGCCATCAGCGGAAACGGTGAGCCAAGTCGAAAGCTTTTGTCGTGCGGTGCTTCCAAATACGGCAGCCCAAATCTTCCTACTTCAAATACCTCTTAAACCACTTTTCAATCCACCCCAGTCTGGCAATGCGCCGATCCGGGCGGCCGTGACGGGACAAACCGTGAGGCTCCTCCGGGAATCGCACCATCTCCACTTTCTTCCGCATGAACTTGAGCATCACATACATTTGTTCGGCCTGCTCGATATTGCAGCGTAAGTCCTGTTCACTGTGAATGATAAGGACCGGAGTTCTAACCTTGGAGAAATAAGTCAGCGGTGAGCACTTATCGTAGTTCTCCCGATTCTTCCACGGGGTGCCGTCGAATTCTCTGGCCAGCGACCAACCGATATCGGACGACCCGAACATCGATTTCAAATCAACCACGGATCGCTGTGTCACAGCGGCTTTGAAGCGATCCGTATGACCGATAATCCAGTTGGTCATGTAACCGCCATAAGAACCGCCGGTAACTCCCATCCTCTTGGGATTGATGTACTTCTGCTTTTCCAAATAGTCGGCCGCCGCCATGCAGTCCTGATAGTCGAGCTCACCCCAGCCGCCCGCAATCGCATCCGCCCAGGTCTCGCCGCGCCCCGCCCCGCCGCGCGGATTAGTATAGAAGACCACATACCCTTTGGCGGCCAGGTACTGCATTTCATGGAAGAACGTATGGGCGTATTGGACCCGCGGGCCGCCGTGGATCTGGAGTGTCGAAGGATACTTCCGCTTGGGATTGAAATCCGGCGGGGTTACCAGCCAACCTTGTACTTCTGTTCCGTCAAACGACTTGAACATCAAATCCCGGGTCCGGCCCAGCTTGACTTCATTTCTCAAAAACGGATTCAGATCGGTGTGCTTCACGGCCTTTTTCTCCGCTCCATAGGTAGCGGGACAGGTTACGATCTCTCCGGGCTGGTTGATGTCGGCGTGGATCAGTGCCACCGTACGGGTCTGGCCGTTGAGGGAAGCTCCTTTGATGTGACACTTGCCCTGGAAAATCCGGGTCGGCTTCCCGCCTGCCGCCGGGACATAATAAAGATTGGTGGCACCGGTATCAGATGACAGAAAGTAGATTTTCTTGCCGTCCGCCGACCAGAGGATCGGGGCCGTGGAGTGAGCGTCACTGGTATCGCTAATTGAATCGTCGTGTGCCATTCTGTCAAAATCCGGCATCAGGTCTCGGGCTTTGGGCTTGCCGCTGACGCCTACTTTCCAGATATGCCAGTTGGTGACGCCCCAGGCATCATCGGGATTGTCATGACCGATATACGCAATCGTTTTGCTGTCCGGGGAGAAGCGAGGCACGTCGACCGGACCCTCCGGCGTGGTCACTTTTCTCTCCTTGCCGCCCTTGAACGGGATCAGGAACAGGTCCATTCTGAGAAGGTCGATGTCCGGCTGAGCGCTGCGGTTGGATGTATACGCGATCCATTTCCCGTCCGGAGAAACATGGGGTGAGGTGTTGTCACGCTTGCCGGATGTGATTTTGCGGAGTGACCCGGTTGCGATTTCCAGTGCGTACACATGGAATGTATCCTTGGGAAGGTAGCCGGCGCCATCGAGTCTGAAGAACAAGCGAGTGATATGCCTGAAAACCGGTGGTTTCTTCTTTTCCTGTTTGTCCTTGATGAAATGGCTGTCTTTATATCTTAAGCAGAAAACGAGGTGTTTGTCATCGGGAGTCCATTGTAAATCGGAGATACTGCCTTCCGCTTCCAGAATCTGTTGCTCAGCTCCGCCGGCGGCCGGCATTATGTATATTCCCGTCTTCTTGTCACGAGAGGAGACAAAGGCGATCCGCTCACCATCCGAAGACCACACCGGCTGGCTGTCGTGAACTTTGCCGTGTGTGTATTGAGTGATATCGCCGCCGGCAGTATCGCAGACGTACAGATGACAATAGTACTTCTGGTCCTCCTCATCCATCCGTTCCACGGTATATGCCACCTGTTTCTCATCAGGGGCGAGGGCCACCGAAGTGGCGACCCGCAGTTTGTACAGGTCTTCGGCGCTGAGTGCGCGTTTCTTGTTAACTTTTTTGGTCGATTTTTTCATCTCATCCTGTCCTTGCTTGGTTGGCTGTTGGCATGTGACATATGTAAAGCAATTGGCCGGGCCTGACAAGAATATTCTGGACGAGGTATTCGAGTTTGCGATGTCAGCTCGGCATTAAGGCTTGCGCTGTTTTCCGCAATTGGTTTATTTCAGGAAATTATATCCCGCGGGAGCAAATTGATCGCTGCGACGTTATGAGTACAGATCAAAACGGGAAATGATGAATATAGAATCATAACTGCTTTCTTGGAGGATACATTTTGGAAGTCCTGGCGCTAATTGATCAGGTTCGTAACGCTGATGCGAAACCGAAAACCACTCCCAAACTCAACGAGCCTCTGGAAGACTACAGCGGCAAAACATCCGAACAACTCAAGCATATGCTTAAGTCGATGCTGACCGCTCGTCGTATCGAACGAGAGGAAAAACTGCTGTTGCGAAAGGGCTACAACCGCTTCTTCATCGGCTGCGGGGGCAAGGAACTGATCGACGTTTGTCTGGCGGATACGTTACGCAACAACGATCCCTTTGTAGGCTACTACCGCAACAAAGCCTTCGATATACATCGAGGCTCCGGTATCTGGGAGAAGATGCTGGAGGCGATCGGTGACTCCCGTTCCCTCGTGGGCGGTATGCAGATTCCGGCTCACCCAACGTACCCTGACCTGGCCGTCCTCCCGCAAGCCTCCCCGACCGGTTCTCATGCCCTGGAAGCATCAGGTCTGGGTTCAGCCCTGGCCAGCCCCGTGCCGGTTTCCAGACAATCGATTTTCCCCGGCGGCGCCTTTACCAAAGACGCCATAACATTGTGCTGTATAGGCGAAGGGTCAACTTCGTCAGCCGAATTCGGCCGTGCTGTCTTCTATAGCGTCTTCGACAAGGCCAAAGCCATCTACGCCATTTACAATTGCGGCTGGGCGATCTCGGTTTCGGTCGAAGAGCAATTCCCGGAGGGAGACCCGACCACACCGTTCGAGGGCTTCCAGAGATTCGGTCTGAAAATCATGCACGTCGATGGTACGGAGATAAAATCGTGCCTGGCCGACGTGGCCGAGATGGAAGAATACGCCCGATCCGGAAAGGGACCTGTCCTCGCCAACATCCGGGTCACGAGAGAAGGCTCACACTCCGGCTCTGACGATCAATCGTTCTATATGGATCCCGTGGAGCAGGATTGGCACACCTACAATGATTGCATTCTCAAGACCTGCAACACGCTCATCGAGGATGGTATCGTTACTCCCGAGGAAATCGGTACCATATGGGATGAGCTCGATTCCGAAGTATCCGAGCTGTCGGCCAAAGCCGTGAAATCTTTTGAGCCGAAGACGCTTGATTTCATTCTGGACCGCGTATACTCGTACGACTTTGATAAAGTCCAGGAAACCTGGCAGAAGTACCGCAAGGCAAGTAACGTAGACCGCGCGGCCAAGTTCAAAGAGTATCACGAAAAGGGGTACTTCACGACACCGGAATTGCCCGAAAATGCCGGCCCGATGACAATGCGGTTTGCCCTGAATTACACGCTCTTCGATCTCTTTCATCTCACTGAGGATGCTTTGCTCTTCGGGGAAGATGTGGCGGATTTCTCGGGTCACATGATCGAGGAAGTGGAGAAGCAAAAGAAACTCAAAGGCAAGGGTGGCGTCTTTCTGGTTACCAAGAACCTCCAGCGGGAATTCGGCAATGCCCGCTGTTTCAACACTCCGCTGGATGAGGCCGGTATACTGGGCCGGGCGATCGGTCATTGCTATCAGGGACATCGGCCGCTACCGGAAATCCAGTTCCTCGACTATATGTCACCGGCGTACCAGGTGCTCAAAGATCGCATCGCCACCATGTATCAGCGTTCCAACCGAATGTACAGCATGCCCATGGTCGTTCGCACGACCTACGGCGGTTACAAACAGGGCGCGGGCGCCTTCTGGCACTCAGAAGGGAACCTCGGCACCTGGATGAATATCCCCGGACTCCTGATCGCCGTGCCGTCCAACGCCTACGACGCGGCCGGTCTACTCAAGACTGCCTGGGCTTCGGATGATCCCGTCTTATTCTGTGAATCCGTGGCCATGTACAACCGCCGCGACTGGGAAGGCGTTTCGGTCGAAACGCCGGTGCCTGAGATCGATGAATTGATTCCGTTCGGCGTGGCCACAATCCACGATGAAGAACACTCCGACGTGGGCATCATTACCTACGGAGCCACGGTTCACATCTGCCGCAAAGCCTCCGAAGTGCTCAAGGAAAAAGGCATACACGCCCGCATTGTCGACCTCCGCACCGTCAAGCCGATGGATGAAGCGGCCATCCTCACTGCGGCCAAAGACTGCGGCAAAGTGCTCGTTGTCACCGAGGACCGCTTTCACGGCGGCGCGGCCGCTACCATTGCCTCCGTGATCACCCGGGGTGAAGGTCTTTTTCATCTCGAAGCCCCGGTCAAACTGGTGACTGCTGTCGATGCTCGAGTGGCCTATGGTATGGATGGCGACAAGGCCTGCCTGCCGAACGTAGATAAAGTGGTCGGAGCCGTGGAGGAGTTACACGGCGACTACTAGACGCTGCTGAATTGTGTGGCGTACGTCAACTCTGCCCGGAGCCGAATGCATGGTGGCAATCGGGAAACGATTGTAATGGCCGTTGAGGTTGTGGTCATTGCGAAAGACGGAGCGTGGTTTGTATCGTAATCTGTGGCTGCTGGTTTGTATCGGTGCGATGCTGTTTTTTGCGCCGCGAAACTCTCTCGCGAGACACAACTACCTCGGATTCGCGCCCGCTTACCCGACCGGGTCGTCGGAACGGTTCGTACCCCCATCCAATCCGCCCTACCTGACCTATGAGCGGTCATTCGAAATACACCTGCGACTGGACAAGGAGGGCCAGGTCCTTGATGTACCGCCCGCCTGCGCCGCCGATTCGCTGATTGCCCGATACGTGCGCGACTACCTTCGGAACCACGACTTCGAGCCGGCGCAGTTCGCTGGGCGGCGAGTGGATTCCCGGTTGCCGGTACGGGTTACTCTCCGCCCGGGACGGAAATACCCCGATTTCTCCTTTCCGGTCGATTCCACCGGACAAATAGGAGATAGACAACACTATCTTGATGCCTGCCGCCTCAACGAAGTCTACCCGCCGCAATTGGAGACCTTTCCTCGGTACTTCGGGAATATCCAACCGTTCGATACGGTGGGCCTATACCCGTTCGTGCTGCTGCGGCTGACCCTTGACACGGCCGGCCGGCCAACGTCGGTCAACGAGGTCCTGTCGACTTTTCCGGCCTACACCCTCACATCCAAATCCGCAGCCATCTGGGCGGATTATAAACCAGCCCGAGTCGGGGGAGAAGCGGTTGCCTCGGATTGCTTCCTGCTGATTTGCTATTTTCCTCAGATCAACTATCCGACGGAGCCGTGGCAACGTGAACAGCTCGACTCACTGATCCCCCTGCACCGAGCTCGCGTACAGCTCATCCCAGACACGGTGGCGTTGATGCAGAAGCCGCTGCCACGCAAGATGCCCGGCAACGAGTTCAACGTGGGCGGCCACAGCATCGGCGTCATTGATACCATCAGTATACATATGGTCGTCGACAGCTCCGGTGAAACCGGTTTCCGGCGCTTCAGCAAAACGACACAGCCGCAACATCGGGTAGTGCGACAACTGGTCAATCAGCTGAGCTTCTATCCGGCATTAGACTATCAAGGCAGACCACAGTACTATTCAGGTCTGGTTAGGATCGCATTTGCGGGTAGTAAGAAAATACGAATTGACTACGTTTGGTAGCCCGCGCGAGAATAGCCATTCCCTACTTCTAACTAATTGCTGATGAATACGTTAGCTGCGCCGGTCGGCTCTATTACCCCGTAGCGTGAACGCAGGTTCTGCGTCAAGTCTTCCGTCGGGACACCCATTATTTCGTCGCCACATCCTATCTCATTGCAGGTCAACGCATAAAGCGGAGTCAGAGATGCCACCCGGCCTGTTTGGCATGCTTATTGTCACAATTATAGTCGTATTTTCTGTACTCACCGTCATACTGCGTTGAAAGAAATACTGGATTGGTTTGTACAAAGAAGGAGGTAGGGGGAAATGAAGACAACCGTGAGACTGCTCAACATGTTTTCGGCGATTGTAATGTTGGTGACCGGGATATACGTTTACCTGTCATTTTCAGCCGTACTCTCGCCCTTGATTAGAACCGTGATTACATCCGGGACCTTACTGTACTTTTTCCTTCAACTACAGTATTGCGCGGACGGTCTGGAAAGGAAATCCGGTTGGGAGATAGAATGAAGAATCCGGGAAATAATCGCTTGACATTACTTGTATAACTCATAATATAGGTGCTTGTTTGGAATGCCCCTTAGGAAATGTGACGCAAACATGATGATTTTAAGACGTTTATTGATAAGAACTTGTATGGCCCTCGCCATTCTCACTATGGCGCTGCCCACGACGGCGCAGGACGTCGAGCCGGAAATCCTTGAAGCGCTCAAGAGCGGCGACACCGCCGCCGCCGTCAGCATGCTTGAACGGCAAATTGAACTGGACAGAGGTTACCACCTTAACTACTACATGCTCGGTTTGATCGCGTACAAACAAGAGAAGTACCGCGAATCGTTGGAGCACTTTGAAACGGCTCTCGACAAGAAGAGCAACCATCTCGAGTCGATCTACTACTCGGGTATGGCGCATCTCAAATTGGGTCACCTCGAGGAAGCCGAAGAGGCAATGGAACTTGGCCGGAAAAAGGCCAAAGACGAACAGGAACACAGGTTCGAGGACGGGTATGGTCTGGTGATGCTCGAGCGTGAGAAGTACCAGGAGGCCGACCGGGCGTTTCGTCAGGCGCTTCTGGGAGATTCTCTCAATGCAGAATATCATATCCACCTTGGTGACGCCAATTTTTACAGCGGCGTGCCTTATCTGGCCATAATGGAATACGAAAAGGCACTGGAGCTGGATACGGCGGGCCTCGAAGTCTACTACCACTGGGCGGAAGCCTGTCTGGAGATCAAGGACTACACCTGCGCCATCGATAAGCTGCGTACGGTTCTCAAGAAAGACAGCACGCACGCCGCTGCCTGGATGCGGGCCGGTGAGATTTATTTCAAAGCGGCTCGATCCACCCGGGAACGCGACGCGAGAGTGGAGCGATTCAAAGAGACCATCGGATCATACAAGCGGTATCTGGAACTGTCCAATGCCCGCCCCGATTCGTCCAACGTGCGCGTCTTCTTCGAATTAGCCATGTCCTACGTCAATCTGTCGGGCTTTGAAGATGCGGCAACGTACTTTGAACAGGTGCTCTCGATACCCTATGAACCGAAAGACATTTACTTCTATTACGGCAAGTCCCTCTTCTGGAACAAAGAGTACGAGAAAAGCGCTGAGATGCTTCAGAAACATATCGCCTGGGTCAAGGAGCAAGACGAAGATTATACGTCCAGCATTCGCGACGATGAGTTGTATCAATTGCTGGGCGACAGCTATTTCTATCGCCAGCCTGACAAGGACTATGCTTCCGCCATTCCCTATTACAAGAAAGCACTCGAGAGTGACCCGGATCAGAAGCGTATTGTCCAGAACGTGGCAATCGCCTATCACTCTCTCTCCAGCTATGAGCAGGCCCTGGACTACTACGACCGGCGCATCGAAATGGGTGTAGACTCCGGAACCGCGTCAATCGTCAAAAATGCGGCCTATTGCGCATTGAATATCGCGAATTCCACTGACGAAGGAGGCGGCGAGGACTTGGGCGATGAGCTGGGCGAAGAGGAATTCGCTCAGGTCGATCCCGTCGATCCTGCGGATTATTACTTGAAGGCGGTCGAATACATGACACTGTACCTCGAGTACGAACGCACCGATCTCAAGGCGTTGGCTTTGGTGGCCAACACCTACCTGTACCAGCTCTCCGACTGCATCAACGGTGTCAAGTACTACGAGCAGATTCTCTCACTGGAGCCGGACAATTGCGAAGCCCAGAAGTCGCTTGGCTATGCTTATTTCGGCGGGGTTTGTAACAAAAATTACACGAAGGCACTGGGCTATCTTCAGGATGCCTATCAGTGCGCCAAAAACTCCAGTTCCAAGCCGTGTGCCGGTGACGTGCCCCTCGTGTTGTGGATCGCGCAGTGTTATCATTTGCGCGCCGTGGAAAAGACCGAAGCCAAGCAGGATGCCGGTGAAGATTTCAGAAAAGCCAACGAATGGTATGGTCAGGTGCTGAAGTGCGATCCCGCCAACCCTGATGCGAGGAAGGGGAAAGATGAAACCGAGTACGAATTCTAAAGCGAGTCTCTTTATAGATGGGTGCCTGAATGGCTGATGAGGATAAGAAACAGGAGTCAACTGGGGCAAATGTAATATCCGACAAAGATAGATTCAAGTATATAGGTTTTGAGGTCTTTCCGGGGAAGCCGAAGGACCTGTTCAAATCCGAGGCCGAACGCGAGAAACTGGTTGAACGGGTTATCCAGAGACGACAGGCCGGCAGGATTCGCGAAGACTGCACGTTGCTGGAGAAACGAGTCTCGGGCAGCGACCGGATCGTTTTGACTCTGGCCTGTATCGTTATTCTGGCCAGCCTGTTCGTGCCGTGGTATGGCGTCTACAATGAGGTTGAACTCACCGGCGGTGAACCGGCGGCCGGTATTGCAGATACGTCCATGCTGGCGGCGGTAGAAGATACACTGGCGGATTCGCTATGGGCCGACAGTCTTGAACTCGAACCGGTTCGACCTGATCTCGAGGAGGTCCTGGACGATCCGGCCGGTGACGAAGCTCCCGTCGAACCGGAACCAGGGGAGCCCGTCACGGACGAGGGCATGGAACTCACTACCGAGGAGCGCGGCCCCTCAGAAGAAGTGTTGCATGGCTATGTGGCCAGAAAGAAGATCTACAAGGAACACAGCCGGGTATCCGCAATCGGCGCCTTCGTCGCCATCGGATCTCTGGCCTCACACGTGTTCTCGTCCGGGGTCGTGCTTATGTTTACCGGAGCGCTCTTTATTGTCTATATGCTCCTCTGTATCGGCTTGCCGGCGTATACGCTGGTGGGGCTGTATGCGGGAAAGATGTCCGAGGACGACCGGGCTTTACGGTTAAAGAAAGTCCTGCGCTACAACTGGCTGCCCCTGGTTATATTCGTGGTTTGCTTCTTTGTCTCGTTTCTTGGTGCTGATTACGGATTCGATGCCGCTGCATTGTATTCCAGCCTGGGCGATAGCTACGGGATCGGCGCCTTCTTCGTGACATTGAATTGGGGAGTGTACGTTTCACTGGCCGCTTTCATACTGGTGGCGGTCAAAGGTGCTGAAATCTAAGTTGATGATGATATTTCAAAAGTTGGAGGATTCTTCAAGTGGTTAAACAGACGATCTTTGTGACATTAAACGCTATTGTCGCATTCGCCATTGGTGCCGGTCTGTATTTCGGGGTCTTCAGAACATCCGAAAACCCGATTGTCCACTCTATTTATCAGGGTGGGTACCTGGTTATCGTGCTTATCATGATTCTGATCATGCTCATGATCTTTGTCGTTGAACGCTATCTGTCGCTATACCGAGTCGCCAAAGGCAAAGGCTCGGTGCAGGTCTTTTTCAAGAAGCTCGTAACTTTGATTCAGGATGACGACTATGACAGTGCCCTGGCCGCCTGTGACAAGCAGCGCGGCACCACCGCCAACGTCCTGCGGGCCGGCATTGAGCGCTATCGGGAAGTCAAAGATAACCCCGAGTACAACCCCGAAAAGAGAATCAACTTGACCCAGTCGGCTATCGAAGAAGCCAATGCACTGGAAGGTCCGCTGTTGGAGCGCAACCTCATTGCCATGTCGACTATTGCCTCGATCGCCACCATGGTCGGTCTGTTAGGTACCACTATCGGCATGATCCGTGCCTTCGCAGCCACCGGTAACGTCGAAGGCGGCGTGATCGACGCTCAGCAGCTGGCTGTGGGTATTTCGGAGGCCCTCGTTAATACGGCCGGCGGACTGACCTCCGGTATTTTGGGAATCTTTTTCTACAACTTCTTTGTTAATAAGGTAGATGCGTTTAATTACACGACTGACGAAGCGACCTTCGAGGTCCTTCAAATACTAAAGGCAAAACAGGGAATCTAACCCATGGCGAAACGTCGTATCTCTATCCGGATCGATATGACACCGATGGTGGACATCGCCTTTCTGCTGCTTATCTTCTATATGGCCACGACCCAGTTCAAACCACCGGAAGCACGGGCGGTCGAACTGCCGACGTCCCATTCGATGATTGAGTTGCCGGACAAGGACATTATCAATATCACGGTAACGAAGTACGATTCCATTTACGTGGATTACGTCGAGAAAGTGACCATTAATATCGACGGTCAGGACGTGGAAACGAAAGGACGTATTGTCCGGACTTGCGATAAATACGACGTCTCGGTTGAGATCAACAAAGCCCGCGCCAAGAACCGAAAGGCGCTGATCGTGATCAAGGCCGACCGACGAGCGAGCTACGGTATTATGGATGACGTCATGACGTCCATGCAGGAAAACCATCTCGAGCGGTTCCTGATCATTACCGACAAGGAGACAACCGCGGCGGAAGCGTAAATTCCTGGGAAGAAATCCGACGTTGGCTGGTAAAAAGACTATAGATGGCTGAAACTCTGAGAGGAGAGTGAGATAGTCCATGGCCGGTGAAGTAGTAGAACGAGAGAAAAAGAGCGGTAAAAAAGGATTACGAAGACAGAAACGACGAATCTCCATCCGTATCGACATGACGCCGATGGTGGATATCGCGTTTCTGCTTTTGATCTTCTATATGGTCACGACGGTTTTCGCCATGCCCCAGGCTATGGAAATCAATCTGCCTCCTGCGGACGACATGAATACTGAACTGGAGGTCAAGGAGTCGAATTTGCTCACGATTCGCGTTGATGACGAAGGCCGGTTTTTCTGGAATTTGAGAACACCGTCACCCGAGAATCTACCCAAGCTGTTGCCTTCTCATCCCAACACTCCCGACACGGTGGTTTACAGACTCTGGCCCGACACGCTGCGCGGACTTTTACTGGAACAGAACCGGGAGAACAACAGGTTGAATACGTTAGTTCTTATCCACGAAGAAGCTACGTATGCCGATATGGTCAATATCCTTGACGAAATCGACTTGATCGAGCGCTCCTGGAACAAGTACCTGGCCGATGAACTCGACAAGAAAGTGGACGAGTTGACCAAAGAAGACGGCAAGTTCTCCTACCGCTATGCCATTGGTGACTGGGAAGATAAAGACGACCGCATCATAGCCGCCGCCCTCGATGCGGCCATGGCAGGAGGTGAGATGTAATGGCTACGAGATCTAATGCCCTCTGGTCTCCCTACGGCGCTCACGAGCTAAAAGCCAAGTACCAGATGAATTTCAGCCTGGGCACACTGCTCACTCTCTCTTTCGTATTGCTGATTTTGGCCGTGAGTTGGATCATCAGCAGCTTGGGTGAGGAAGACTACAGCAATGTGCCGTCTGTCGTCATTAAGACCGTGGCCGATCTCGGCCCGCCGCCCAGTGTCGCCAAGAAACCTCCACAGGTGCAGGTGAGCCAGCCGCAGGTGGCCGCACCCAAGGTCGGTATCCCGAAACCGGTTGCCGATGAAGAAGTGATCGATGATGACGTCGTCCTGGCCACCCGAGAAGAATTAGCTGAAATCGTGGCTCCGGACATTACGGCCTCATCTGATGGTTCCGGTGACATCGTCGTGGACATTCAGGATGACGACTATCTGCCGGCCCCGGACGAGTTCGTTCCGGTCGAGGTTCAGCCGGAGATGATTTACGAACATGAACCGTCATACCCTCGCCTCGCAGAACAAGCCGGGATCACCGGCCGGGTGTACGTCAAGGCCCTGGTCGACGAGGAAGGTAACGTATTAAGGGCCATGGTTGCGAAGTCTTCCGGCACCGAATCACTGGACGAGGCCGCGATCGAGGCGGCCTATCATAACAAGTTCAAACCCGGGATTCAAAACGGTCGACCGGTCAAAGTCTGGGTGACATACAAAGTTGATTTTGTGCTGGACAACTAGCACCACCGACAAACTACACATCTAAAGAAGTCTATTATGACCCCGGTTCTCACGCCGGGGTGTTTTTTGGGGGGCCTTCGAAAGAAGAGAATCCCGTCTCTTCCGAGCTTTCAACCAATTTTGCATTGAGCAGAAGCGCCGTGACCTGCGTCTCTTCTATGACGCAGGGGAGGCAGATTTTCAGTGTTGTTCTCTTCTCCGCCGGCAGACTGGAAGCAAACCACCATGATGAAGGAGGGTACTATTATGTCGACGAGCCACAACGCACTGTATATGCCCTACGGGGCGTATGAGCTAAAATCGTCCTATCAGCGGAATATGCTCGTAGGTACTGTGATCGTCTGCCTGATCGTGTTGTCGGGCCTTTTCCTGGCTTGGTCATTATCGGTGCTTTCGGGTCCGGGCTCGACGCCTGATCCCGGTGGTACTGAGAAGCCGATTATCACTGTGATCGATATTCCCAATCCGGTATCGATCCAGAAGATGCGAACGAGACCCGAAGTAAGCACCCCGCCTGCCGCCAATGTCGATGTCGGAATTCCGAAGCCCGTCCCGGATGATAGTTTCGAAGACGAAGGCGTCATGCTGATTTCGCGGGACGAATTGGCGGACCTGATTGATGGCACGGACGCCCTGCACGGAGGACTGGAGCATGTCGCTGTCTATGAAGATCCGCCTGCCGAACAGTGGACAATGGACTCCTTCGTTGTGGCTGAAATCCGGCCCGAAATGATTTACAGGCACTTACCCAGGTATCCGCGCCTGCTGGAGCAGGCCGGCATCACAGGCGATGTGGTAGTATGGGCGCTGGTCAACGAGAAGGGCGAGGTGGCAGAGGCCCGGGTTTTCAAGTCGTCCGGCTCAGAGGGACTGGACGAAGCCGCTGTGGCAGCAGCTTATCTGTGCAGGTACAGTCCGGGCATACAAAACGGCCGGCCGATCAAAGTACCGGTCATATACTCGGTCGAGTTTCGGCTGGAGGGTTAGTTCGATCGCCTAACATAAAGTTTAACAAGTAGTTAACCTGTTTCAGTCTCTCGGAAGCGACGTTTATTCAACTTAAAGGGTATTTTTCGCTTGACAAGGGCACAAATGTGCAGTATTCTACCCCCAGGCCGATAAACAACACTAATCCGACAAGGAGTTGAATATGCTGCAACCGGATGCGAACTGCTTTGAGAAAACAACACACCCTGGGAATGAGTACCGTTTTGACATATCCAGTCTGTCCCGACAGAGTCAGAACACAATCGATGGTCCATTAAACGAATGTGACGGGTCTCCGCTATTGGATATGTGTGACATTGAGCCCCAGTCTGATGAAGTTTGCTGTTATGTCAATGCCGCCACTTGTCCGGATTGTGGCGCCGGCATGGTTCGTCAGGGAATTTGCTTCACGTGCTTATCATGCGGCTGGGGTGCTTGCGGATGATTTTCAGTTGAAGCGAGGACGTGATGAAACTACAGGACCTCCAGAAATGGGGGATTCCCCCTCGGATAATTGAAGCCTGGTCGAAGCGTCAGGGCGACCGCTTACTGCCGATACAAAACCGGGCCGTCCGCCGGGGTCTGCTCCGACGGCCGATCGATGATTCTTCCGATGAATCGTTTCGCTTTGTCATCTCCGCTCCCACCGCCTCGGGCAAGTCATTCTGCGCCGAGCTGGCAATGGCTCAGGCTCTTCTGAATCGACAGAAAACGGTCTTGTTGTTTCCTCTGAAGTCACTTGCCGAACAGAAGTATCGCAGTTTTATGTCGACCTACGGGCCGCTTGGGGTTAAATGCCTTATTGCCTCCGGTGATCACCCTGAAAATGATACTGCGTTCTCGCAGGGCGACTACCAGGTGGCGGTCGCTATCTATGAAAAGTTCGATCTGCTGCTCACCGCCAACCTGGATGCCTTGAGCAATATCGGCTTGGTGGTTATTGACGAGATTCAGACCGTAGGCGAGCCGGGCAGAGGCGCCGTACTGGAGCGGCTGCTTACCAAAATCCTGGCTTCGGTATACGTACCGTCACTGGTTGCTCTCTCGGCGGTAATTGCCGATAAGGACTCGGCCGCAGGTCGCCTTGCCGATTGGCTGGGAGCGGTATTGATCCAGGAAACAACTCGTCCGCTCGATCTCTTCCGTGGAGTGGCGGCTGAAGGTTCGTTTCGATATCGTTCGTTTAATGACGAGGTCGATGGCTCTGAGCCCTTCCAAACCGCCCAGGCGGGGGAAGATAACTTTGATTCATTCGTCCGGCAATTGAAATCCTGCAGCGCTTCGACCCTGGTATTTCTTAAATCCCGTCGCGAAACAGTTGAGAATGCATTCCGTTTGGCAGCCTCGGTCAACTGGCCGCCGGCGACACAGGCTTTGGAGGCGCTGGCCGAAGAAGAGCCGTCGTTCCTCATTCGCACCTTGCGGCAGACTCTCAGCCGGGGGGTAGCTTTTCACAACGCCGATCTATCCCAGAAACAGCGCTTCATTATCGAAGAAGCATTTACCAACAAAACAATTATGGTAATATTCTCAACCACTACTTTAGCTATGGGGGTGGATCTCCCGGCCGACACCGTGTATCTGGAAACCCTCAAGTACGCCCAGGGCGCCTATGATGATCGACCCGTGTTGGTGCCGGTCAGCCGGGCGGAATTCAGCAATATGACCGGTCGAGCCGGACGGCTGGGGCGCGGCGACAACAAACCGGGACGGGCTATCATGTTGGCAGATTCTGATTTTGACCGGGATGTCCTCTGGGACAACTATATCGCTTTCGATACGTCGCAGTCAATCGAGTCAGTCCTGGGGTGTTCTCAAATCGGAGACTGGTTATTGAACATGATAGTTTCGGGTTTGATTGGCGATCTCAGTGACTTGCGATCCGTCCTCCCTCAGACATTGTGGGCCAGAACACAATCAGAAACTCATAGTATCGAGAGCCTGATTGAATGGCACTTTGAGCCTGCGTTGCGCTCTTTGGTGGAGAAGCACTTTGTAGAAGTCAATAACGAAGAGAAGTTCGCTCCGACTCCAATCGGACGGGCCGCTGCAATTACAGGGCTGAGTATCGCCCAGGCGAGTCATTTCACCCGGGCCATCAGTGGCGTCTTGCCGCAAACACCTGACGGATGGACTGCCTTGGCTCTCAGTGCTCCCGATTGGTCGTTGCCGCCGGGTATACTGACTCGATACGAACTGGCCCAAAACCGCATAGTGAAAGAGCTTTACCGAAAGTATGATAACCTGATTGAGGATATTCGCTTTCTAATCGAAGAAACGAACCTTCGTCAACCTCTCCATTTCAAGACCGCCGGTCGGCTGAAGAGTCTGCTCGTGCTTCGTGAATGGCGGCGCGGTACGCCTGTCCAGCAGCTCGAGGAACAATTCCAGATTCATCTTGGCCAAATAATGACGCTGGGAGAAAATGCTGCGCATCTTGTCGTCGGTATGGCTCGGCTGATCGAAGCCACTGAGTATGAATCCCCGGTCAAAGAAACCCTGGGAGCATTGGCGTTCGGTCTGAGATTCGGTCTGCCTGCCGAACTGCACGACCTGCGCCGGACGTTCGGTGATGCTCTGGTGAGATCAGACTATGTGACGCTGCAGGAAGCCGGTCTCAGGGATTTGTCAAGTTTGTGTGCAAGCTCCCCCGAAGAGCTGGCCGGGATCATGGGCAATTCCAATAAGCACAAGAACTTCAATGAAATATTGACTAATCTTAGACAGGAGGTTGATATGCAACCAGGAACACGTACCATGTCGGAAGCAAGGAAAGTGGGGCCGGCGTTGACCACGAAGCCGGAATCGATTGTAGTCGATGGCAGTCTTGACGGCGAGCGATACTTGATCAGGATCAACGGCTTTCCGGTCCTGTTGACCGGCAAATCATTCAAGTACTTCGTTAAACTGGCTTGGTCGCGTTTGAACCGGGAATCGGGCTGGATTTACAAAGAGGATATCGAACAGGGTTTTAATCAGGCTCGCTATTTGTATCGAATGAAAAACGAGATCGCTTCCGGGCTCGATATGGGGTGGCCCGTATTTGAGAATAATCGTCTTGGATACTACCGGTTGAATGCAGACCCTTCCCGGATAAGTCTGGACATCGACAATCTCAGAAAACATCCGGATTTCGAGCTCCGCAGTATGATTGCCGAGGGAACCGGTGAAACCGTCAATTAAAGGTGGCCACCCACTGCTTGCACTCAGGTCCGCTCGGCTACGAACTGCCCCGCTTTGTTCAACTACGTCACGTTGCAAGTTGAACAGAGAGTTTCGGTCCTTGAACGAGTTTATGAGTTATCCGGGTTAACCCGTCAATAAAAGCTGCCCCTTACCCATCATTCCACCTCAAACGAACCGGACCACACCAGGCCGGTTCGTTTTTTTGCTGTTGGCTGATACCTTTTGTCCGATAAAAGTGTTATATACAGAAGAAACGAACGCTACTCGGAACAGGCAGCGCCAATATCAGAGCATAATTCAGGTTGTACCAGGTGAATGATCCGTCCCAAATACTCATCAAACCCAATTCCAAACTCTCCGTAATCGTTGCCGACGTTCAGCGACAGTTCCCTCTGTTGCCCTTACGCACAGGTGTGTTGTTTCCGGGAACGGTCATGACCCTGCAGGTCGGTCGACCGGAGAATCTGAAAATGCTGCGGTACTGCCTGGACAACAACAACGAGCTGGTTGCCGCTTACGCCCTGGCCCCCTCGGACAGCAATGAGTTGGGCTCTATACACCAGATAGGCGTTACGGCCCAGTTGTGCGACTCCCGCCCGGGCATCGGCGAATCGCTGACGGTCACGATTGAGGGCCGGGAACGAGTCGTAATCGACAAGATTGTCAGACGCAAGCCTTACCCGGTTGCCGAAGTAAGCTATCTACAGGATCCGCAATCGGTTGACAAAAACATCGGCAGTAAGATCAACGATGTGATCGCCATCGCCAATGAGATCACGGATCTGGACCCAACCTATTCGTCCGAGCAATTGTATGTGCTCAATTTGAACAGGGAAAACCCGTCGCGGTTGGCTGACAAAGCTGCCTCAATCTTCCACATTCCGTTGGCCGCTAAACAGGAATTGCTTGAAACCGTCAATCTGCAGTTGCGTTTCGAGCGCCTGCTCTCCTGCCTCAATGCAGAACTGAACCGAGTGGCCGTGGCCCGGCGAATCGAGAACCAGGTGCAGCTCAACATAGAAGAAGAGCAGAAACGCCATTACTTGCAGCAGCAGCTTCTCGAAATCAGACGTCAACTGGGCGATGACTTTTCGGAACAGCGGGAAGCAACCCGTTTCCGTCACATGATAAAGAATGCGACGCTCCCCAGAGAGGTGGCGGATCGCGCCACTATCGAGGTCGATAGACTGGCGCAGTTGCCGCCGGCATCGGCCGAGTACGGGGTCACTAAAAACTATCTGGATTGGATTCTGTCTTTGCCTTGGGGCAAATGTAGGCCCGAGGATTACGAAATCGCCGATGCCGCCAAGACCCTCTCTTCCGAATATTACGGTCCGGTCAATCTCAAAGAGCAGATTCTGCAGCGGTTGTCCGTGCGCAAGCTGATGGGAGGAGTGCAGGAAGGTCCGACACTTTGTCTGGTCGGGGCTCCGGGTACCGGAAAGGCATCTCTCGCCAAGGCGATAGCCCATGCTCTCGGCAAGGAGCTGGTACGCATCTCCGTCGGCGGCATTAGCGACGCCAGTGAGATCAAAGGATCCCCGCGGACGTTTCTGGGAGCCATGCCCGGCAAGATACTGCGCATGTTACGTGATGCCGACGCCTGCGATCCCGTAGTACTCATTGAAGACATCGACTATTTCAATATGGAAAACGACTCGACCGTCAACATGGCCCTCCTCGAAGCGATTGACACTCGCTGGAGCTCCAAATTCCTGGACCGCTACCTCGGCGTACCCTTCGACTTGAGCAAAGTGTTTTTTATCTGTTCCGTGCGCGCCTACGAAGAAATCCCGGAACAGTTCATCTCCCGCTTTGAAGTTATAGAGTTGCCGGGCTATATCGAAAAAGAAAAGATAGTCATTTCCAAGAGGTACATTATCCCCAAGCTGCTGGAGAAACACGGCCTGCTGAAGTCGGAAGTCCGTTTCACCGACAAGGCGCTTTCCAGGATTATCAATAACTACACTATGGAGGCCGGCCTGGTTGGATTTTCTCAGCAGATCGAGAAGATCTTCCGCAAACTGGCGTTGGCCAAATCGGCCAAGCCCAGGAAATCCTGGAGTGTCAGCGACAAAAACCTCGAAGCGTATCTCGGCCCGGCGGTGTACATCCCGGAACGGGCGGTCAGCGCCCCGGAGATCGGCACGGCTGCCGGGTTGGCCTGGACCGGCTCTGGGGGAGACCTGATGTTCATTGAAGGGCTGAAAATGAAAGGGGAGGGGCAGATTACGACGACCGGATCCCTGGGGGACGTTATGCGGGAATCCATCCAGGCGGCCCACTCTTACATCCGCTCCAAAGCGGATATCCTGGGAATCGACTACACCGACTTCAACAACTTCGATATTCATATTCATTTTCCGTCAGGTGCCATTCCCAAAGACGGTCCGTCCGCCGGTGTGACTGTCTGCCTCGTTATTGCTTCCGTGATGGCCGAACGGCCGATACGGAATGACATTGCCGTCACGGGTGAGGTCACTCTTCGAGGCCGAGTACTTCCGGTTGGCGGCATCAAGGAAAAAGTGTCCGCGGCCTACCGAGCGGGAATCACACACGTTGCATTGCCCAAAGAGAACGAAAAGGACACCAAGGAACTTCCCAAGGAAATCCTGCGCAAGACCAAACTGACGTACATTGAACGCGTCGATGATCTGTTCGGTCTCTGCCTGCTGGAATTCACGCCTTCGTCATATACTCTGGAGAAGATCTTCGCTGAGGAAATTGAGAAGGCCAAGAAGAGAAAGTCTCGGTCCAAATCCAAACGTTCCGCAGCGTCGCGGTCGTCCTCCAGGAAGTAAGCGCTTTCCCTCAGACAATATCGCTTGACAAACGTCATTCCTCGTTGCTATATTAAACGCAACTGGCTGATAGTCTTATGACCATCCGCCTGGTAACTTCACGTTCGACACACGCTTGATGACATAAAACTGTGTTGCTTACTTGACCGGTGGGATTTAGCTGACTTAAGTCGATTCATTCGGTCACACAAGAAGGTATGAGAGGAATTCCGTTTGAGTGATGGATACACAGACCAGGCCCGTCCGGGCAACCGGCTGAACAATCGTCCGGCTACGCCGTCAATGAAACCAACGAACATGTAGTATGAGAGCAACGTCGGTTTATCAGGTTGTTTCTCTCTTCGTTCAAATGAAGTTGTAGGGTGATTAACAAAAGTGAATACACGACAATACCAAAACGGCACGGAGGCAGATGTATGAGAGGTTTTCCTATTTTTCTCTTCATGTTCCTGGGTCTGAGTTTCTTCTGCGGTTCGGTTGCAGAGGCTCAGTTCAATCAGGATCCGGACGATTTGGGTGAAGCCGATACGCTCGATTTGGTTGTAACGGTGGCGCCCGACTTCACTACCAACCAACTGCAGGTGCAGTTGGACCTGTACGTTTTCAACGATACCAACACGTTCAGTTCGGTATCGGCCGGCTTCCAGTGGGATAACCCCAATCTCCAGATGGATAGCGCCGTTGCGTCGCAAGTGAGTATCGACGCACTCGATATCGGTCCGTTCTTCTACGAAGACAACGATATTAATATCACGAATGCAAACCAGCGGTTTCTCTTTGGCGGCGCCAGGATTTTCAAGCCCGGGTTCACACCCAATCCGACTCGTCAACTTTGGGGTAGCTACTACTTCACGCTTTCGGATTGGCAAGTGTGTGACTCTATCCCGATTGACACACTCACGTTTAATGCCGGCAGCGTCCTCCTGTTTGTCTCGACCAATGGCAACTACTCTCCCTATTGGACCGGGCGCTTCGTCATTCGCGACACCGCCTGCACCCAAGCCAACCTTATTGTGGATCCGGATTCACTCGGCTTCGAAGGAGTCCAGGGTGGTTCATCCCCGGCGCCTCAGTTGTTTACCGTACTCTCCGACGGTTTGCCCCTGAATTTCGACCTGGTTGAGAATATACCCTGGATAGTGGTCAGTCCTGTGACCGGGATAACAACACAGCAGATCACCGTTCTACCGAATATCGTGGGCCTATCGGCAGGTACGTACGTGGATTCGATTCGAGTTCAATCGGGTCAGGCTACGAACTCACCACTCTACGTCAAGGTAACGTTCGTCGTCGAGGAACCGCCTCCGGTGATAAACGTCATGCCTTCGCAGTTCTTCTTCAACGCCATAGCGGGAGGGTCAAATCCGGCCGACAAAATCCTTACGATCAAGAACACCGGGGGACAGACCCTGAACTGGACCGTCAGCAACAGCGAAACTTGGTTGAGTCTATCACCTGGAGCAGGTGTCGATTCGGGTGATGTTACGGTTTCGGTCGATATTACCGGACTCGCTTTTGGTGACTACCACGACACGATAGTCGTGTCGGATCCCAACGCCACCAACGATCCGGTCAAAGTGCCGGTCATGCTCACCGTGGCTTCTGACCTCCCGGTAATTGCTGTTGATTCTACTTTCAACTATGTAGTGGTCCCAACCGGCGTATCTTCGATACCCCCCGAGACCCTGCTTGTCAAGAACGACGGCGCCGGTACGATGAACTTCACATTGCAGGAAAGTTCGTCACGCATTCTGACCTTGACGCCATCAAGCGGCACCGCACCGCAGGAGGTGGAAGTTGAATTCAAAGTCACCAGCGGCTCTGCCGGCGACGTATTCTCCGACACGGTCTGGGTCTTCTCCAATGAAGCCATCAACTCGCCGTATCCGGTTGTATTCGAGTTCCACTTCGTTGAGAATCCCGCTTACATTCAGCTTTCGACGGACACAGTACGTCTCAATCTGTACGAATGCGAGATGGGGACCACCGGCTCTCTGCCGATCGGATTGTTCACGGTGTCCAACGTCGGCGGCGACAACCCGATGAACCTCACGTTTGTCTGGGAGTCTGATCTTTTCGAGGTAACCAACTTCAGCAGCGTCGCCCCTGCCCTGGTGCAGGTCCGTTCAAAGTTCCTTGACCTGCCTCTTGGTGTCTATCTCGATACGATTACGATTGTCGCTCAGAATGCGATTAATAATCCAAGGCGACTCATTGTCAAGTACAACGTGATTCCGGCCACACAAGTCCCCGAGATTGTCGTCTCGTTGCCTTTGGTGACGATTCCCGCCCAGGAGAACAGCGGCCCGGTGCCGCCCAACTCATTCGCTATCAATAACAAATACGGCGGTTGCATGGATTGGTATATTGAGGAAGACGTTCCCTGGCTGACACCGTCAGATTCCTTCGGCACGAATCCCGGTGATATAAATCTCAACGCCGACGCCTCAGGTTATCTATTCGGTGAGTACCCGGATTCATTTTTCGTGTTCTCCGACACCGCGTCCAACAGTCCGGTCAAGGTCGATCTCCTGTTCCGCGTCTGGCGCTTCCATGGCGACTTGAACTACGATGCGTTCATCAACGTTCTGGATGTCACCTATTTTGTCGCCTACTTGTTCCAGATGGGACCTGGACCGCAGCCGACCTTTTTCGTCGGTGACTTGAACTGCAATCATAAAGTCAACGTCGAGGACTTGACTTACCTGATCGACTACCTCTTCAGACACGGGCCCATCCCGTGCGGCAATCCGTACAAGTAACGACACTTCAGTTCGTGACGTTTACAGCGCCACCGGGGTAACCCCGGTGGCGTTTCTTCATATGGCTGTCTATCGGTAAGATAACTGAACGGAAATGCCGGGATTGCCGTTATTACTAAGGAACATGTTGGTCCAAGAGAACCGCCGCCTGCCATTTTAGTTGACAAAATCGGTTTTTTTAGTACACTTATGTCAGAGTTACACCGGTGCCGACAGATCCGAGATACTGCAAGTTGTGAATTGTTGGATTATGCTGTTCTTCAATAGAAGGAGGTTTCAGTGATGGAGTCAATCCGCCGCAATCATGGTGTCTTAACCTTGATAGTCTGCCTGATCGTGACAGGCAGTTCCGTGTCAGCTGATGCAGGCGGCCCCGCAACCGATTGGGATAAAGCCTCGCCGGCGGAGATACACCAAAGACTCTGGGAAGCCAAAGCCACCGCCCTGAGCGACAAGGAAATGGTTCGGCGCCTGGCCCAGGCAAAGATGGCTCCGAACAACCAGACCGATTACGATATGCTGTTCTACGACATATTCATCCGTGTCGATGACACGGCCGAGGTAATCTACGGCCGAGTCAAGTTCGTGGCGCAGGCGACAGTGGGTGGGCTCAATACCGTCGAGATAGATTTCTACGACAACATGGACATAGACTCCATTGTGGCACCCACCGGTCCGCTGTCTCACACCCGTGCCAACGACGTCGTGACGGTCACCCTGGACTCCACTTATCGCGTTAATGAGCAGTTCGAATTCGACTTTTTCTATCACGGAACACCGGTACAGGAAGGATTCCAGGCCTTCTCGTTCTCCTGGAATTCCGGTAACCGTATCATCTCGACCCTGTCCGAGCCGTACTTCGCCCGCACCTGGTGGCCGTGCAAGGATCGCATGGATGATAAGGCCGACTCGTTCAAGATCGCCATTGAGGTCGACACGGCCTTTTATGTCGGTTCCAACGGTACCCTGGATTCGACCATTGACCACGGCGGTAACACCCATACCTTCTACTATTTCGTCGGCTACCCGATGGCCACGTATCTCTTTTCCCTGGCTATTTCCGAGTACTTCGTCTGGTATGACGAGTGGGTGTATAACTCGGGTGCCGACACGATGCCATTGGTCCACGCCGTGTATCCCGCCTGGTACCTGTATTCGCTTGATCATTTCGATATTACCCCCAGTGCTCTGACTGTACTTTCGAACAACTACGGGCAGTATCCTTTTGCCACCGAGAAATACGGTCACTCCAATTTTAGCTGGACCGGCGCTATGGAACACCAGACCATGAGTTCCATGGCCGGGTCCCAGTTCGGCTTCTCGACGCCGGTAGTCGTGCACGAACTGGCCCACCAGTGGTGCGGTGATATGATTACCTGTGAATCATGGCACGACATCTGGCTCAACGAGGGCTGGGCATCTTATTCGGAAGCACTCTACTATCTCGAGACGGAAGGTTGGGCGAGCTACCACAGCTATATGAACGGGATGGATTACAGTCTGGGCGGCACTATTTATTGCCAGGATACGACGTCGGTGGGCGGTATTTTTACTTCTCGAGTATATGACAAAGGCGCCTGGGCTGTCCACATGCTGCGAGGCGTTCTCGGGGACTCGCTGTTTTTCGTGGGCGTCGATGCATATTACAACTCCGCCCATCGTCATGGTTCAGCCACGACGGCTGATTTCCAGAACGTCTTCGAAACCGCCACCGGTGTCGATCTGGACTGGTTCTTCGATGAGTGGATATTCGGGGAATACCGACCCAATTACCACTGGGCCTTCTGGAGCGAGGTCTCGGATTCCAGCGGCTACGACGTCTACGTGTATGTCAAGCAGGTGCAGACGACCAACCCGCAGGTCTTCACCATGCCGGTCGACTTCTACTTCGAAGGACCGGCGGATACTGCGACACTGTTCATTGATGAAAGAACCGACCGATTCAAACTGAATTTACCTCAGAACGTCACCGACATGGAGCTGGATCCATCGGATTGGGTGCTCAAGTATAACGTCAAAGCCAATTGGTGGCTGCACATCGTCTCTTTGGAAGACGAACTGGCAGCCGGACAGCAGTACACCCAGTACAACGATACCATCGAATACCGAGGCGGCTCCGGATCATACTCGTGGTCGATCTCGGCCGGTCAACTGCCTGATGGATTCGCTCTCGATGACGACGGTGTTATCACCGGTTCCACTACCGATACCGGCCTTTTTGCTTTTGATGTTACGATCAATGACAACAGCTACGGCTATACGGACGTGGCTGATTTCGTACTGTATATTGCTCCGGTAACGTACGTGCCGGGCGATCTGAGCAACGACGACGACGTCAATGTCATGGATCTGTCAATTCTCGTAGACTACCTGTTTCGTCAAGGTGGTCCGCCCGAAATCCTGAACACGGCAGACGTTGACGGTTCGTGCGAGATCAACGTGGAAGATGTTACGTATCTGGTTGACTATCTGTTCAGAAACGGTCTGGCACCTTTGCCAGGCTGCGTGGAATAAGTCTGCTTCGAATTCACCCGCCATACACGGAAGAAGGTTTCTGATGCTTCAGAAACCTTTTTTCCAATGGACCGGTTTCGCGTGCGTATCTAATTTGTATATTCAGAAGACTCTTAAGCTAAGGGAGTTATCCGGTTGACGATGAACAGACAACCAAAGATCAAGACGTTTCATGTTTCTACCTACGGTTGCCAGATGAATCTGGCCGATTCCTCAACCCTGGCGGCGACCATGATCTCGCGCGGTTATCAGCGGGTCAGTGATGAGTCTGAAGCAGACTTAATCGTGTTCAATACCTGCTCCGTCCGAGAAAAGGCCGAGCAAAGAGTATTCGGCAGGCTGGGGGAGATCTACAAATTCAAACGGCGCAAACCCCACCTCCAGGTGGCAGTGGTCGGATGCATGGCGCAACGGCTGGGTGACCGGCTCAAAGAAGCAGTACCGCACGTCGACTACGTGCTGGGCACGGATCGCTTGTTCGAACTCCCCGACGCCATAGAAGGTATCGAAGGCACGTCACCGGTTATGACGGCTTTCGGGCATGAGAACATGGATACTATCCAACCCGTCAAGGAGTCGCCCTACTCAGGCTTCATCTCGATCTCCAGGGGCTGTGACAATTACTGCACATACTGCATTGTCCCGTACGTGCGCGGTCGAGAACGCGCCCACGCCGACCGGTACATTCTTGACGGCATCAGAAAGATGGTTGATGAAGGTGTGGTTGAAGTGACGGTTCTGGGGCAGAACGTGAACAGCTATCGATTTAACGATGTCGATTTTCCCGAATTGCTGCGCCGAGTCGCACACCGGACCGGAATACAGCGGCTCCGCTTCATGACCTCTCACCCCAAAGACCTGTCCAAAAAGCTCGTTGATGTCATGGCCGAGGAACCGAAACTTATGCCGCACATTCACCTGCCGCTGCAGTCCGGCAACAACCGGATTCTCCGCAAAATGGGTCGCGTCTACACCATCGAACACTACCTCAAAATCATAGAATACATCCGCGAACGGCTCGATTACGTCTCTATTACCACGGACCTGATTGTCGGTTTTCCGTCGGAAACCGAGGAGGAGTTCGAGCAAACCCTGGAGGCGGTCCGGCAAATACAGTTCGATTCTGCTTTCATGTTCCGCTATTCGGTGAGGCCCGGGACCACCGCCTCCCGCTACAATGATGATGTCCCCGAAGAGGACAAAATCCGGCGTCTCAACAAGCTTATAAAAATGCAACGGCAGATATCATACGATCGCAATCAGAGAGAATTGGGACAAACCAGAAGTTGTCTCGTCGAGGGCTACTCCCGCCGCAGTAACGAATTCTACCGTGGGCGTACCGAGGGTAACAAGACGGTCCTGTTCAAAGCCGAACGGATCAACGTCGGTGACCTCGTGCAAGTCCGAATCTCGGCCGCCGATGCGTACACACTTCACGGTGATTTAGTCGATTAGCCCTTCGACCGACCCCGTATCATTCCATTTCGTCCACCTTTGACTGTTGCGGCAGGTCTTGTCCGCCGGAGGCGGATGTGACCTGCTGCCCTTACTTTCCAAGTAGCTGATACAACAGTGAACGAGGATTCGTAGCAACCCTTCAGGTGTAAGACTTGCCATCTATTTAGATCTTCGCAGCTTACTATCATTTTCCGGGCAGTTCGTCTTTTGTGGTAAAAGGACTTATCCAGCGGCCGATACTATAGAAGTAGCCCAAAAGGAAACTGAATGAATAAGATCAATATTCTGGATGAGATCAGAAAAAACGAAAACCTGCTTTCCCTGCCCCAGGTGGTCATGGAGGTCCTGCGGGAAGTAGGCAAGGAGGATTATTCTGCTGACGGCCTGGCCAGGATCATCCTCAAGGATCCGTCTCTGACAAGCAACATTTTACGTCTGGCTAATTCGTCGTTCTATCAGAGACTGACAGAAATCAAGACCGTCAACCAGGCCGTGTCCATTCTGGGAATGACCACAGTCAAGTGCCTGGCTCTTTCGTCGTCGCTGATGAAACCGGAGACGATAGCTGCTCACTCCGGAGTAGACCCCAAAGCGTTCTTCACATCAACCCTGTCGATTGCAACCGCCAGCGAGCAATTGGCGAAAAAGGTCGGCTACAAATCAATCGAAGAAGCGTTTATCGCCGGCTTGCTGCTGGATATCGGGATTCTGTTTCTTCTACATCATCATCCGGTCGAATACAACGCCATCATCAGAAAGGACGTGCGGGCTCGAACGCTGGTTGAAGCCGAGCAAGAAGTATTCGGAGCGGATCACGCCGAGGTTGGCTACCATCTGGCGATCACCTGGAATTTGCCGGAATACATATCAATGGCCATCAAGAACCACCATGATTTACGGGAGCGATCCACCTATAATGAACTGGCCCATATCGTTCGGCTGGCGGTCCTTCTGACCAGCGAAGATTATTCCGGATTCAATACGCATATAGAAGACCGACTCAAAGCAATACACAAGATCTCCCAGGAACTCTCACTTTCCAAAGGTGAAGTGGACCATGTAACGTTTTCGCTCCTGCCTCGCACGGTCGAAACCGCCCGGTACCTGAACCTCAATATAGGCAACATCGAAGAAATCCTGATCCGCGCCAATCAGGAAATATGCAAGTCATACCTCACGATAGAGAATCTCTTCAAGGAACGGCAGGAACTCAGCCAGCGTTTGCTTCAGGAAGAGAAGTTGCGTGGATCGGAAGAATCGAAACGAATTGCACTGGCGACGCTGTCGCATTATCTCAACAACGCCGTTATGGCCATTTATGGTCGGTCACAGCTGATGCGGATGTATCACAATAACGACCAGAGCGACAAACTCCTCAAGCGGCTGGACGGTGACTTGAATGTTGTCGACAAGTCGGTCAAACGGATTATCGCCGTTCTGGAAGAAATGAAAGAGATTTCTCCCATTGATACAGTCCGCTTCGACAAAATGTCCGAAGCGCTCAATATCGATGCACGCATCTCTCAACGCTTGAGCCAGATGCAGCAGTCCGAGAAAACCGAGCCGGTCACCGCGGGCTAGATCAATCAGCAGAGCACCAATCTTGATTGCGACCCGCTCCCGGCGATGCCTCAAATCACTGCCTCGCTCAAGCGTGAGCACATTGCCCGACAGTCGACTTGGCCACTTGACCGAATGCATTACCCGATATACCTTCCGGAGATGTTGACTTACCTGACATCCGGTGAATCTCACGGCAAGCAATTGACGGCCGTGATCGACGGCTTCCCCGCCGGGTTTCCGGTCGACATCGACAAAATCAATTTCCAGCTTTCTCGCCGTCAGAAGGGATACGGCCGGGGAGGACGCATGAAGATCGAGAAAGATCGCGTCGAAGTTGTCTCCGGCATCCGGCACGGCTATACCATGGGCGGGCCGATCACGTTCGTTATCGAGAACAAGGACTGGGAAAACTGGACCCGCATCATGCACCCGACTGATCCCATACCGGACAATCTGCCGTTACGCGAGAAGCGACTTGCCTTCGATACCACCCGTCCCCGGCCCGGACATGCTGACCTGGCCGGCGCCGTCAAGTGGAATCACCAGGACATGCGCAATGTCCTGGAACGCGCCTCGGCCCGGGAGACTGCGGCTCGCGTCGCCCTCGGAGCGCTGGCCCGCCAGCTGTTGGAGCATTTCGGAATACGCCTGGCGTCGCATGTCGTTCGAATCGGTGATGTGACGGTCGACCCCGGTTATGACATCGGCGATCTCAGAATGGTCATTAAGAAAACAGAAGAGTCGGAGGTTCGTTGCCTCGATCCGGAGACGGAATCGAAAATGATAGCCGCCATCCGAGCCGCGAAGAAAGCCCGCGACTCGCTGGGCGGAGTGGCGGAAGTGATCGTGCGCGGGCTGCCCATTGGGTTGGGCGGCTTCTCACAATGGTATCATCGACTCGATGGTCGCCTGGCCGGCGCCGTCATGGCTATTCACTCCGTAAAAGGAGTGGAGATCGGGCTGGGGTTTGAAATGGCGTCTCGACGAGGTTCTGAAGTGCACGATCGCATCTTCTATGAAGCGACCGGAGAACCTAGAAAGAAAAGATTCCATAGGCCCACGAACAACGCCGGCGGGTTGGAAGCCGGCATCACCAACGGCGAGGACATTATCATCCGGGCTGCCGGTAAACCCATATCCACCCTGAACCAACCGCTCCGCACCGTTGATTTCAAGACCAAAGAGCCGGCGGAAGCGATGGTGGAACGAACCGATAATTGCGTCATTCCGGCGCTGGCAGTCATCTGCGAAGCGGTAGTGGCTCTCGTGCTTGCCGAAGCCTTCCTCGAGAAGTTCGGCCGGGACAACCTGGCCGAAATCGAGCGCAATTTCAATTCCTACCTGGAAGCTGACAGCTGATCCGAAAGTCGGCCACTTTTCTAGATTCTCATTTTTCAACCGAAAGCCAACCCGCGTTGTTCATAGTGCCCCGAGTAACGCTAATAGCCTTCTCAATGTGAGACGTGGCAACAAACTTCATGGTCACCGCCTCGGGCGGACTGACCATGACTCAATCCCCGAGCGGCCCGAGGGGAGTCGAAGGCCGAGAATGCATGGTTCTTTCTCCAACTTAAACCCGACACAGGCAATTGTGAATAGTCCGAGCTAAGTTCCCCTTTATCAGCCGTTGCACATCAAGACCAAATTCGCTACACTAACAAAAATTAAAGGAGACTTAGAATGAAACTTATGTACATCACAGACCCACTCAATGAAATTGCCGTCGACAGCTTGGTAATATTCCTGTCCGAGTACGACTCTATTTCAGCCAAAGTCCTCAAGGAACTGGACGCGGCCACCCGTGGCGCCATATCGACGCTGCTCGCGCCCGAGGAGTTCACCGGCCGAGAAAAACAGGTGACGTCGATTCTGCAGCCCGAAGGATTTGCGGCGAAACGGGTTATATTGGTCGGCGTCGGCTCCAAAAAAGATGTTGCGCCGGACGCCTATCGCCGGGCGGCCGGGTATCTGTCCCGATTCGCCGGCCTGACCAGCTCCGAGTCGGCGGTGTTCTATCTCGATGCCATGCACGACAGAGACTATTACCAGGCCGTGATAGAAGGGTACTTACTGGGCAGTTTCGTTCACCTGGATTTCAAGTCCGGCGATGATGCTAAAAGTAAGAACAAGCTGGAGAGACTCTATTTCCGGGTGGACAATAAGACGTCTCTGAAGAAGGTCGAAAAGGCTGTGGAGCGAGGGCGGGTTGTTGCCGAGGGGCAGTTGCTCATGCGGCGTTTGGCCAATACACCGGCCAATCATCTGCCGCCGCGGAAACTGGCCGCTGAGGCGCAGAAATTGGCCCGGCAGTATGCACTCAGGTGCACTGTACTCGATGAAAAAGCGATCAAGCAGGAGAAGATGGGAGCCTTGTTGGCCGTGGCGCAAGGCTCGATAGAGCCACCCCGTTTCATCGTCCTCGAATACAACGGCGCCCGAGAGGGACAAAAGCCGATTGTCCTCGTGGGTAAGGGAGTGACCTTTGACGCCGGCGGCATATCGCTCAAAGCGGCGCTTAATATGCACGAAATGAAAAGCGACATGTCCGGGGCAGCGGCCGTCCTGGCCACCATCATCACTGCAGCCAGACTGCAGGTACCTCGCAACATCATAGCCCTCATACCGGCCACCGAAAACCTCCCTTCCGGATCGGCCATCAAGCCCGGAGATATCATCACGGCTCGCAAAGGGAAAACAATCGAGATTATCAATACCGATGCTGAGGGGCGGCTTATCCTGGCAGATGCGCTGGATTATGCCGACAAATTCGAACCGCAGGCCGTCATAGACATAGCCACGCTTACCGGCGCCTCGCTCTACATTCTGGGCTATTCCGGAGCGCCTGTGCTGGGTAACAACGACAACCTGCTGCAACGCATTAAGGACGCCTCGCAGGCAACGGCCGAACGTGTCTGGGGATTGCCCATCTGGGATGATCATCGGGATCAGATGAAATCATCAGTAGCCGACCTGGTTAATTCCGGGGGCAAGCCCGCCGGTACGATCGCCGCGGCAGCCTTCCTGGAGAATTTCATCGGCGATTGGCCCTGGGCGCATATTGACATCGCCTACGTTGACATGGAGCCTAAGGGCAGAGCCTATGTGCCTAAGGGGACAACGGGGTTCGGCGTCCGGCTGTTGACAGAACTGCTGTCAAACTGGAAAAAGCTATGAGTCCGACTATTCATAAACCGAACTAAAGAGGTGGTCGCCCACCGCTTGGAGGCTGTCTTAAAAGGCGATATTCGGTTGATTTTTGTATCGCGTACCGGCGGGGCTAGTCCCCGCCGATCCGTTAAGTCGGGGTCGACCACCACTCGCGCTGGGTCCGTTCCCTCAGCGGAGTCGAGGAGTGAGCGAAGCCGAAGAATGAAGCAAAAAGAGTCCGTTCCCTAAACTAGTCTACATCAGTCCACCAGCTGATCCGTCCGCTGCTGTCTTACTTTCCCTGATCTGCCTCCGCAGCCGCGGCTGCCGGTCCTTTGGACCAGGCTGGATTCTTGTCCAGACCGGGCCCGGTCAATCGCCGCGGGCTCTGACCGGTAATATCACAGACCCACACTGAACCGTCGGTCGTGGAAAACGTCAGCCACTTGGAATTGGGAGAAAACGAAGGCGCCACGGTGTACAAATAAGCCCCCACCGGCGGCGTAAATACCAGGTAGTGCTTCTTGAGATCGGGCGTCGCAATATACAGCCCGCCATCATCGATATCGTTGTTTACATAGGCCAGCCACTGGCCGTCCGGCGACCAGCACGGGGCTACTTTCTTGAGGTTTCTCTCGGCCTGTGCCTGGATGGTGTCGATCGGGACCATAAAATGATCCATCGGCAGAACAACCAGCCCCTGGGGCCTCAAATCATAGAAAGCTACGGCGGCGATCTGCCCCGTCGGGCTGAGTGATGGCGACAAGAGAAAGTGATCGGAGAAATTCATCCAGTCCTTGCGCAGAACCTTGAAGTCGTCACCCTCAATGGACATGGTGCACACCTGGTAATTGGGCCCACCCGCATTGACCGTGTTCGCGTTCATATCTTTGTAGAAAATGACTGTGCCGTCCAAATCGATCTCCGGATCCCGGCTCCCCAAATCATCGGTTAGACGGGTCCAGAAGAGGGGATTATTGGCATAGGCGGAGTCCATCCAGGCGTAGAACAGATCATATACCTTGTGCTTGCCGCCCACGATGCCGTCCGGTCCTTTCAAATCCACCAACCCGGAGCGAGTGAACATGATCCTTTTCCGGTCAAGCGACCAGCTCAAGCGACCGTCGGCATTGGTAGCTTCGCAGACAATCTCCTGGTTCCGGCCGTTGGCGTCCATCGCCCACACATTACCGTTTCGGATGAAGGCAATCTTTCCCTCGGGCTCACCCAGCTCACCGGCGATTTCGGCCGGCAATTTCTCGGCGGCTGACGTCGACACGGGCAGGGAAAGCAGTACTACCAGCAACAGGCTAGACGCAAGCAGCGTCGGTAACTCTCGTACTCTCACGGGTATAAATCTCCATGTTTGTGGGTGCTAACCGGGGCACCTCGGATTCGTTCGTTCAACAGCGCTTAAAATAGGTGGGAGGAGCCGGATGTCAACCGAATACTCACGGCGGCGGATCGAGAGACCGAATACTTCGGCGGCGGTAGTGTGGACCGACGACACAACGTCTTTGTCTTTAAGAGAAGATACGTCAGACACCGGTTAGAGACGGGCGACAGGTGCGGCTATGAACCGCACCTGTCGGAAGAGCTCTATCTTCATTACCACCTGAAATACCGTTTCAATTCGATCTTACCCCTGAAACCCGACAGCTCCAGGTCAATGCGTCCGGCCTCGGTGCCGTCATGGGTGACAATAATCTCCTCATCCTGAGAATTATACCATGCAACATTGTCAAAGTTTAGATAAAGGTAGGTGAAGTCGGCGCCCAAAGCCAGGTCAAAGAAATTCAACGGGTAATCACCGCCGACACCAAAAGAAAATCCGGGGGCCGAACCGCCGAATGTTGTGTTGTTATCTACCGGTGTGGCCGTCGACAGATTAAGATTCTCGAAGTCCTGCCAGAGGTCCCAATCCGCCCAGAAAAAACCGACATGGGCTTTGAAAAAAAGTGAAGCATTCCGCGTCGCCTCGTTGGCAGTAGGAGGATTCAGCAGATGGTACTGAGCACCGGTCGTCAAACCGAAAACTTGAATCTCGCTGACCAGTTCGGTTACCGTCGCGTTTGATCCTTGAGGCGGGTTGTAGTCAAAACTGCCCGACTGTCTTGAACCCAGTTTCAGCCAATACTCACCGCCAAAAAGAACGGCCAATCTCGTGTTGAGATGCAGACCGAAGTCCAGCCCGAATGAACTCGCCTGAGACAGGCCCGGAATACTGGCATTGCTGAAATCATTGGAGACGAGTGTCGCAAAATCATTGTACTCAGAACTGCGGTTGATCCGATTGGCCGCAAAATTGACCGATATCCAGCTGAGTTTGGTCGTGTGTTTCTTTTCGGTCTTCTTCAGGAATTTGTTGATTATGTCCTGTTCCGATTCCGAAACATCCGTCGCCAGTACTGCGCCGGCCAGGAAGATTAAGCTGAGAGCCGTGACTAGAAAACGCATACTTCCTCCAAGGTTGACTTTACTTCTTAGCTTTTTGGGTATTATCGGAAACCGGACGTGAATTCTTGATTTGTTTGAGTCCCGAATGAACAGTTTACAACCTCCCGTTTTTTGTTGAATTCTCAGGCAATTTGCCTCATCCTGTACTTATGCGCGTCCTGGGTATCGACCCCGGTCTGAATATCACCGGGTATGGCGTCCTCGAGCAGATCGAGGATAGTATCAACGTTGTGGAGGCAGGTGTTGTCCGCACTGAAACGAAGAGCGAACTGGCCTGTCGATTGCAAACAATAGCCACGGAGGTTGAGGCCATTATCCGCCAGTATCAGCCGGCCGTAGTCGCGGTGGAGGAGTTGTACTCCCACTATGGTCATCCCAAGACCGCCATCATCATGGGACACGCCCGTGGAATTGTGTTCTTAAAAGCAGCTGAAGCCGGCCTGTCCGTAATACCGTATGCCTCCACTCGAATAAAGAAGTCACTGACCGGCAACGGTCGGGCCAGCAAGACCCAGATGCAGCTCATGATTAGATCAGCCTTGAATCTGGCCGCCACTCCGGACCCGCCCGATGTCGCCGACGCCCTGGCTGTCGCCTTATGTCATGTGCGAGCGGTCGCCCACAATGAGGCCTTACCGGTATGATTAGCCGTATTGTCGGAAAGCTGACCAGGGTCAATGATACTTCGGCCCTGATTGAAAACGGCGGTGTCTACTACGAAGTATTGCTGCCGTCGGCGCTGGCGGATCGATTGAAAAATAACGGCCAGATAGGCCACGAAATCGCCTTCGAAACGATCTATTACATTGAAGCGGGTGACAAAAAAGCCAGCCACTTCCCCAAGTTGGTTGGATTCACCAATCCGATTGACCGCGAGTTCTTTTCCATTCTCACGCAAGTGCCCGGACTCGGTGTAAAGAAGGCCCTCAAATCTCTGGTTATGCCGATTAAGGACATTGCTTCCGCGATCGAAACCAAAGACGCGGCCCGGCTGAACCGCCTCCCCGGAGTCGGCGCCCGGCTGGCGGAGAAGATCGTCGCTGAACTAAACGGCAAAGTCGCCAAATTCGCTCTCGCCCGAGACGGCGAACCACTGACCAGGGACAAGACCCGCTCCCCGGAATTCGCCGACGAGGCGCTCGACGTCCTCACTCAACTCCAGTACAGTCGGGTCGAAGCTGAACGGATGATACAGGCCGCCCTGAGGAACAAACCAAAGGTCAACAAAGTAGAAGACTTGATTGCCATAGTGTTCCGCAACGAACAACAAAAGACGTCATAGAATGTCCCGCGAACGAATCGTTACAGGAAATCAGATAGCTCCCGAGGAAGACCAGGCGTTCGTCACATTGCGACCTAAGTCTCTCGCGGAATACATAGGCCAAAAGGAGTTACGGGAGAAACTAACAGTAACGCTTGAGGCAGCTCGGCAGCGCAAAGAACCGGTTGAGCACGCTCTCTTCTACGGTCCCCCCGGTCTGGGCAAGACCACCCTGGCGCATATCATCGCCAATGAAATGGGCACCAAACTGGTCGCCACGGCCGGACCCGCACTGCAAAGGACCGGCGACTTAATGGGAATCCTGACCAACCTCAACGAAGGAGACATACTCTTCATCGACGAAATCCACAGGCTGTCGCCGATCATTGAGGAGTTCATCTATCCGGCCATGGAGGATTTCAAAGTTGATTTCGTAGTCGACAAAGGCGCTTTCGCCAAGGTGATAAACGTCCCGCTCAAGCGCTTCACCTTGATCGGCGCCACTACCCGGGCCGGATTGTTGTCCGCGCCGTTACGTGATCGGTTCGGTCTGTACTATCACGTGGACTTCTATCCACCGGAGGACCTGGCCAGAATCGTACGACGATCGGCAAACATCCTCGAGACCACGATTGAATCCGATGCCGCCGACGTTATCGCCGTCCGTTCGCGCGGCACTCCGCGAATAGCCAACCGGCTCCTGCGTCGGGTGCGGGATTTTGCCGAAGTCAAGGCCGACGGCAAAATCACGGCCGATGTTGCCACGGAGGCTCTCGATGCCGAAGGTATTGACAGCCTTGGCCTCGACAACCTGGACCGGAAATTGCTCAAAGTGATTATCGAATACTACAACGGCGGACCGGTCGGAATCGAGGCGTTGGGCGCGACATTGAACGAAGAGATTGATACGCTCGTCGATATGGTAGAGCCGTATTTGTTGAAAATAGGTTTCGTGCAGCGAACCAAACGGGGCAGAGTGGCGGCTCAGATTGCGGCCGACCATTTGGGGTTGAAAATAGCCCAGGGCGACTCACAACAGAATCTGTTTTAGTTATGACCGATGATGCCATTCGTCTGTTGCTGCAAGCGCTGGGCGGACAAATAGCTGAAGGACAGCGAGACCCGCGAGGGACGGTTGCCATGCTTATTACCGAGACGCTCAAGTTCCGCGACAAACTCAAAGCCGACACAGGTCAGGCACTGACCGTGACCGATACCCGCGCGGCGCTTGATGCCCTGGAAGTGTATCTTAAAACCAACAAACTTCCGGACGATCTGACCCCCGAGCAAAACGCGCTGGCGCAAATCTGGATAGATCGGTTAACGATTTTTGGGAAGTGAGGTGACATGAGGATGGAAGCGTTCTGAAAAGAGGGAATGAATAATGAAGCTGGAAGCACAGATTACTGGCAATATCGGTCTCTATTATGTATGCTATAAGTTAGCTCGATTAGGATGGAATGTTATACGGGCTGCCAGAAACGCGAGAGGCCTTGACATAATAGCCCACAACTCAGGAGGAATCGAGTTCGTCGGAATTCAAGTTAAAACACTGAGTAAGCGCAATCCAGTCCCATTGGGGAAAACTCTGGACAAAAAATATGGGATATTTCTGGATTATTGTGATCAATGTTTCAAGCGAGCCTCAGGCCTTTATCCTTCTTCCAGATGAAGTAAAAGAGCTAGCTCATCGAAATGAAAAAGAAGGAAGGATATCTCATTGGTTGAACCCACGTGCATATGACACAGAGGAGTTTAGCGAGGCATGACAGAGAATCAGAACTCGATACTAGTGCATTCACCAGGTCCGTCAGGTCTTGACCCGCGTCAGCGGGGTGTGACCTGACGGTCATCCGGCAATGAAGTATTGAGAAGCACCCATGCTCCCCCACCTCGGCAAAATACTCGTCCTCTTCGGTGTCATCATGGTCATCGTCGGCCTGATCTTGATCTTCGCCGACAAAATCCCCTTCCTGGGCAAACTCCCCGGTGACATCGTCTTCAAGAAAGACAACACCACGATCTATATCCCCATCGTCACCATGATCGTCATCTCCATCCTGCTCACCATCATCCTCAACATCTTCAGGAAGTAGCTCGTAAATGGACATCTCATTATTCGATTATGACCTGCCCAAAGAACTCATAGCCCAGTACCCTTCCCGAAGGCGTGACCAGTCACGCCTCATGATCCTCGACCGGGCGACGGACTCGATCGATGTAGTGCCTTTTCGTCGGATCGTGGACTATCTCGATGCCGGCGACCTGCTAGTTGTCAACAACACGAAAGTGTTCAAGGCGCGGCTGTTCGGCAGGCGCAAGACAGGAGCCAGAGTTGAGGTGTTCCTCATTCGTAGTGTAAGGGAGAGGCACAAAGACTCGTCACCTGAAACCCCCATAAACAGCGCACCGCTTTGGGAAGCATTCGTGAGCCCGTCAAGGAGAGTTAAGGAGAAGGAACATATACACTTCAGCGAAGACCATAAAGTAACACTTGAACGAGATATCGGCGGCGGAAGATGGCTGGTTCGTTTCCGCTCGAGAAATCAGCAAGAATGCATTGTTCAACAATTTGGCCACGTCCCTCTGCCGCACTACATCAAACGCGAGGATCGACCCGAAGACATCAGGCGGTACCAGACCGTGTTCGCGAGCAAAGACAAAGTCGGGGCCGTCGCGGCGCCGACTGCCGGCTTCCACTTCACCCGGCCAATACTCAACAAACTAGAGCAAAGAGGAGTGAAACGGGCCGAAGTAACGCTCCATGTGGGTCCGGGTACGTTCAAACCCGTCAAAGTCAACCGGGTCGAGAACCACACGGTAGATCCGGAATTGGCCGAACTCAGTCCTGAGGCCGCCGGAAGAATTAACACTGCCCGCCGGAATAACGGCCGGGTCAACGCAGTGGGTACGACGACAATGAGAACACTGGAATCCGCGCCAACGACCGAAGGAGGAATCAGGCCGTTTTCAGGAATGGTTGACCTGTACATCCGGCCCGGGTTCAAGTTTCGGTTCGTAGATCGTCTGCTAACGAATTTCCACCTTCCGAAATCATCGCTGCTCATCCTCGTATCCGCCTTTGCCGGAAGAGAGTTCATTCTGGAAGCGTACCGGGCAGCTATCAATCAGCGCATGCGCTTCTACAGCTATGGCGACGCTATGTTGATTCTATAATTATCTTTTCCGGGTCGATGCTGCTCCCTATATTGGACCACATGAGAACCTGGGCGGTCATAGTAGCAGCCGGTGTTTCGAGTCGGTGCGAAGGAGCGGTACCCAAACAGTTTCGTCAGATATCTGGGCGGCCGCTTTTGTCGTGGACTATCAGTCGATTCGAGGCCGCCGAGACAATCGACAAAATTGTTCTGGTTGTTGCTGAAGAGCACCTGTTGTATACGAACGAAAGTGTTGTAGACCCGTTTGGATTCACCAAAGTCACGAAACTGATCAAGGGGGGAGAAACGCGTTTCGAATCGGTGCTGGCAGGGTTGGAGTCTCTCCCCATATCCACAAACTTCGTAGCTATTCATGACGGTGCTCGCCCGCTGGTGCAGCCGTCGGACATTGATCTGGTGGTCCGCAAGGCACATAAGGAAAAGGCTGCGATTCTGGCCGCCCCCATCGCCGACACCGTCAAACGCGTCCACGGTGACTACATAATCGCCACGCTGGACCGTACCAAGCTGTTCGCGGCTCAAACGCCGCAGGTATTTCAATATGATCTCATTCTGGAATCGTACCGTAAACATGCCGGGCAGTCCGAGAGTATTCCGACCGATGATGCGCAACTGATCGAGGCAGTCGGGTTCAAAGTACAGACAGTGAAACCGTCCGGACTGAATATCAAAGTGACGACCCCGGCCGATCTGGCACTGGCCGAACTTCTGTTAGAAAGAGAGTCACAAAGTGAACCTGCGAATCGGCCAGGGCTTTGATGTCCATCCGTTCGTCGATAATCGAGAATTGATCCTTGGCGGCGTCCCCGTTCCATTCCAAAAAGGTCTCGGCGGCCACAGTGACGCCGATGTGCTCCTGCACGCCATCATGGATGCGCTTCTCGGCGCAGCCGGCTTGCCCGATATCGGGCAGCAGTTTCCCGACTCCGACCCGGCCTACCGCAACGCCGATTCCGGCGTGCTGTTGAGTCGTGTCGGACAACTGATCCGTTCGGCCGGATTTACACGCATTAGCAACATCGACGCGACAGTCATAGCGGAGCAGCCCAAGATTGCACCGCACATTGAAGCTATGCGCAAGGCGATAAGTGAAATTCTCCGGATCAAGAGGGAACAGGTTAATATCAAGGCAACCACAACGGAACAACTGGGCTTTATCGGTCGGCAGGAAGGTATTGCCGCCATGGCCGTATGCATGATAGGCAGCGATGATTGATAATCCACATGACGCCGGCGAGTGGCTGGATTTCATCTTCGCCTACGGTCCCTTCTGGGTCTATCTCGTGTTGTTCACCGCTTGTTTTGTAGAGAACCTGTTCCCCCCCTTCCCCGGAGACAGCTTCATCGCCGCCGCCGGCGGACTCGTAGCATTAGGAAGGCTGGATTTGATCTCCAGCTTTGTTCTCGCAATTGTCGGCGGCGTGATGTCGGTCATGGTTATGTACTTTCTGGGTTACAGATACGGTCGGCGGTATTTCATTCGTAAAGATTTCAAGTACTTTTCGGCTGAAGATATCAGAAAGTTCGAATCCAGTCTCAAACGCTGGGGCGCCCTGTTAATGGTCTTCTCGCGCTTCGTCGTTGGGTTTCGTTCGGCGATCGCCCTCGGCGCGGGAATCGGCCGATACAATCCCGTGCGCATGTTGATCTTCTCCACCATTTCCTATATCATGTTCGTCGGACTGCTGTTCTATCTCATGTTGGTGGTGGTCAAAAATCTGGACGAGATAACGTACTATTTCGATGCCTACAAATACATCGCCTGGCCCGTAGTCGTGTTGGCCGTAACCATGCTTATTGTCTGGCGAATCATGCAAGTGCGGAGGAGCGGCTCATGAAAGTCCTGCTTCTGGCCGGAGGCGATTCCGGCGAACGAGAAGTCTCGCTTGACTCCGGCGAGAGTGTCCATAATGCACTCAAGGCGCTGGGACATGAAGTGCTCGCAATAGATCCCTCCACCGGGCAAAACCTGCTGACCCGCGAGGGGCATTACCTGGGGCGCGCTGCGGTGCACACCTCAACCGGCAACTCGATAACGTTTGCCCGGCAAATTCAAACGGACGAATTTCGTGATGTCGATGTTGTCTTCAATGCCCTCCACGGCGGCATGGGTGAAAACGGCGTCATTCAGTGCCTGCTGGATCTGGCCGGGATGAAGTACACCGGCGCCGGTCGAGCGGCTTCCACCATCGCCATGAACAAAGCCCTGACCAAGCAGCTTGCTTCATCTTTGGGCATCAGAACACCGCATTGGCAGTTGTATACAGACGTAACGTCGGAGATACACGCAGTGTTTGACCGGGAGATATCGGAGAACTTCACGCCACCTTTCGTGGTCAAGCCCAACGACAGCGGCTCGACTATAGGCCTGACGGTCGTGAAGGGCATGAATCAACTTAGGGAGGCGTTGGCAACAGCAGCTCAGGAATCACCGAACGTGTTGATCGAAACGTACGTTCTCGGCCGAGAATTAACGGTAGCCGTTCTCGATGGCGAGGCATTTCCGGTAGTTGAGATCATTCCCCGGAGTGGCCTGTACGATTACGAAGCCAAGTACACGAAGGGGAAGTCCGAGTACATTGTTCCGGCAGAGATTCCAGGTCAGGTTAAGTCGGGTCTGCAGCAAGCCGCCGTGGCCATATACAACTGCATCGGTGGCTCCGGACTGGCGCGAGTAGATTTCATCTTTGACAAGGACTCCCGATACCATTTTCTGGAGATCAACACGTTGCCGGGAATGACCAAATTGTCGCTTGCCCCCATGGCGGCCGGGGCGGCAGGTATAAGTTTCGACCAGCTTATTCAACGATTACTTGACTCGGCCGCCGGAGAGTGAGATTACTGTGAACAGACTGCAACCGAAAGCCGTGATATTCGATCTCGGGTCCACCTTGATAGAATACGAATCCGAAACCTGGGATATCCTCTCACGAAAGTGCGCTCTGAGTGTCTTTTCCTATCTGTCGAAACACGAGGGCGCCTTCCAGCTTCCGCTGGAAGAGGAATTCGTCGAAAAACTGGAAGAGGCCAAATCCTGCTATCGAGAGGAAGCGTTCAACACCCATGTCGAGTGGCGAATCAACCAGGCGCTGGCCGACCTGCTGACGAGTCTCAAGATCGTATCCGAAGACGGTATCGTGGACAATCTATTTGAAGCCTTCTACACACCCGTGCGGGAGCAACTGTACGTTTATGATGATACAGTCTCCACCTTGGAGAGGATACGAGAGGCTCATCCCATAATAGGACTGGTGTCCAATACCATCTTTCCTGAGAAGATCCATCTTGCCGAGTTGAAACGTTTCGGCATCGCTTCTTTCTTCGACTTCACCATATTCAGTTCAACCTTCGGCAAGCGTAAGCCGCATCCCGACATCTTTCGCAAGGCCGCCAATCTGGCCGGCTATGCACCCGCTGAATGCGTTTACATCGGCGATCGCTACATGGAAGATATCGAAGGCCCGACCGGCATCGGCATGCCCGCCATCCTCAAAGTCAAATCGAACCGAGAGTATCCCGAAGATATGCCATTGGCTGACAGACGTATTGATAAATTGGCCGAATTGCGGGATCATTTTAGTTTTTGAGTAGACGATCCGTCGATTTTGTGCTATACTACCGGCCGATTTTGCAATAAGGATGGCCTCAGTCATGGGGGCATAACACTCGATTTTTGAAGCAGTGGAGTTGACGTGGATAAGACAGAAGAACTTCTGAAAGAAATCACGGAAGCAAATGGTGTTTCTGGGTACGAAGGAGAAGTCCGGCAAATCATGGCGCGGGAAATGAAGGACACTGCCGATTCGGTCGAATACGACCGGATGGGCTCCATCCTGGGCAGGAAAAAGGGCACAGCCGATTCTCCCAAAGTTATGGTCGTGGGCCATATGGACGAAATCGGCTTCATGGTCAAAGAGATTACGAAGGACGGTTACATCAAGTTCCTGCCGCTCGGGGGCTGGTGGGGGCACGTCGCCCTGGGCCAGCGCATGCGCATTATCACGTCGAAAGGCCCCGTAGTGGGCGTGATCGGATCGCAGCCACCACATTTGCTGCCGCAGGAAGAACGCAAGAAAGTCATTGAAATAAAGGATATGTTTATCGATGTCGGCGTGCAGGAAAAGTTCGACGTCAAAAAGAAGCTGGGCATTAAACCCGGCGATCCCATCGTCCCCGAGAGTCAGTTCACCATCATGGGTAATCCGAAAATGTATATGTCCAAAGCATTCGATAACCGCGTGGCGTGCGCCATCGTTCTCGACTTGCTGAACACGCTCAAGAGAGCCCAGCATCCCAACACTATTCTCGGTTGCGCATCGGTTCAGGAAGAAGTCGGGCTGCGCGGGGCGCAAACGCTGGCTCATCTGGGGGACCCTGATGTGGCTATTGTAGTCGATACGGGCATCGCCCAGGACGTACCGCCCGAGGGTTTTAAGAAAGACGAAAAACTCGGCGCCGGACCCGCCGTTCTCATCTATGACGCGGTTATGATCCCCAATCTGAAACTCCGGGATCTGGTGGTCAAAACGGCCGAAGCCAGGAAGATTCCGTTCCACCTGACCTATATGGAACGCGGCGGCACCGATGGCGGACGGATTCACCTCTCAAGAGCAGGAGTTCCTTCAATTGTCATCGGCCCCCCGGTTCGCTACATACACAGCCACAACGGTATTCTCAACCGTACGGACTACAATAACACGGTGAAGCTGATTGCCGAAGTAATTAAGAAACTGGATAAGAAGACAGTAGAGTCCCTTACGGAGGTATGAAGCAGTTATGGCACTCAGGTTTCGTAACAGTCTCACCCACACGAAAGAAGAATTTAAACCGATCGAAGACGGCAAGGTGTGCATGTATACCTGCGGACCCACCGTCTACAACTTCGCTCATATCGGTAATTTCCGTGCCTACATCTTTGAAGATCTGCTGCGACGATACCTCAAGTACAAAGGGTACGAGGTCACTCAGGTCATGAATCTGACGGATATAGATGACAAGACAATCCGGGATTCGCAAAAGGCCGGTCTGGCGCTGCAGGACTATACGAAACGGTACATCGACGCCTTTTTCGAAGACCTGGAAACACTCGGCATCGAGCGCGCCGAAGTCTATCCGGCCGCCACCGAGCACATCCCGGAAATGGTCGAGATAATCAAAAAGCTCGTCGCAAACGGCAAGGCGTATGAAGTCGACGGTAATTACTATTTCAGAATCTCCGCGTTCAGCGACTACGGCAAACTGGCCAACCTCGATATGTCCGGACTCAAAGCCGGAGCCCGGGTAGCCTCCGACGAGTATGAAAAGGACTCCGTCTCAGACTTCGCCCTGTGGAAAGCCTGGGACGAGGCCGATGGCGACGTCTATTGGGAAACAGAGCTGGGTAAAGGTCGCCCCGGATGGCACATCGAATGCTCCGCCATGTCCATGAAGTATCTCGGTGAGCACTTCGATATCCACTGCGGCGGCGTGGACAACATGTTCCCTCATCACGAAAACGAGATAGCTCAATCCGAGGGAGCGACCGGGAAGAAGTTCGTCAATTATTGGCTGCACAACGAGTACTTGATAGTCGAAGGCCGCAAAATGTCCAAATCTCTGGGCAACTATTTCACCCTGCGAGATATCCTCGACAAGGGCTATTCGGGGATAGTCGTACGCTACTTGCTCCTGGCCACCCACTACAGGCAGCAGTTGAATTTTACCTTCCAGGGTCTCGACGCCGCCCGGAACGCGCTCGAACGTTATAACGACTTCATCAGAAACCTCGCCGACTACTCGGGCGGGGAGCCGTCCGGGGGAGAGGTCGACGACATTATCGAGAAAACCGTCAGAGGATTCGAGGAGTCCTTGGATGATGACCTGAATATCTCCGGCGCTTTGGGGGTTGTTTTCGATTACATCAGAGACATCAACCGCCTGAGATCCGACAACCGCTTATCCAATGACGAGAGAATCAGAGCGCTCGAAACGATCAAACACTTCGACACGGTTCTCGGCTTTGAACATATGCCGGCGGATGATCTGGATGCTCGGGTCGAAGACCTGATCAGGAAACGCACGGAGGCGCGCAAGAACAAAGACTTCGCGCTTGCGGATAAGATCCGCGACGAACTGGCGGACATGGGTATCGTGCTCGAGGACACTCCTCAGGGCGTCAAATGGAAACGCAAAGTATAAGAGACCAGTGACTAACCTGCCAGACCCCGCAATAGTACCGTGTGGATGGATCGCCCACCGTTTCGGATGTTGCGGCAGGTCTTCTCTAAATCCACGTCAGTGGAGTCGTCTGACCTGCCGCTTCTGTTTCCCAACGAGTTAAGTGTCGGGTCACAATCCCGTAGGGACGGGATCAAGACCCGACACAACAGAAATTCGGATTTTTCAATAAGCAGGTGGGCACCGACCTTGGATCGGGTTTCAATCGAGCGGGAGTCGCTGCAGCTTTAAAAACCCTTGACAAAACGCGTTGCAAAGCAACTTTTTACAAACTGATCGGTTAGAAAGAGCGTGCTATCCGGTTAAAGGTATCAATACGGGCCGGCGTAACTCAGTTGGTAGAGTAGCTGATTTGTAATCAGCCTGTCGGGGGTTCGAGTCCCTTCGCCGGCTCTTATCTTTGCAGTTGGGAATAACCACGGGGCCAGGCTAAAAAGCAGTCCGAACCTCTTGTTGACAGCTCACGTAAGATTACCATAGAATACTCAGAAATTGGCCGATATCGGATAATATATGACGATTATTGACGTTCAGGAAGTTACCAAGGTTTACTACGGCAGCGCTCGAAAACGCGGCATTGTCGCGCTCGACAATGTCTCGCTGTCTATTCCGCAGGGAGAGATCTTCGGTCTGCTGGGTCCCAACGGCGCCGGAAAGACAACCTTTCTGAAGGTCGTTTTGGGAATTGTGCAGCCGAACACCGGACGGATTGAAGTTGCCGGATACCGACCGACCGATCCCAGATCGCGACAGCAATTGGGTTACCTTCCCGAGAACCACCGCTTCCCGGATCACCATACCGGCCTCAGCCTGCTCGAGTTCACGGGGCGCCTGTACGGGTTGAGCCGGTCCGAAATCGACGCCCGAACGGAGCGATTGCTGAAAATCGTCAATATGGCCCGATGGACCGGGATGAAGATCAAGAAGTACTCCAAGGGCATGCAACAACGAATCGGTTTGGCTCAGGCAATGATGCCCGACCCGGATGTTCTGTTGCTGGACGAGCCGACCGACGGTGTGGACCCGGTCGGCAAAGTCGAGATTCGGGACGTCCTCAAAGCGGTCCGGGAAGAAGGCAAGACTATCGTCTTGAACTCTCATCTGTTGTCCGAGGTGGAGTCTGTCGTCGACAGAGTCGCCATTCTCTCTCGCGGGAGAGTCGTGAAAGTTAGTACGATCGACGAGCTGACGGTACGGGAAAGTCAATATGAAATCCAGGCCGACATCGGCAATAAGTTGATCAATATCCCGGAGGAAGTCGGCCGCGTTCTCAGCGTATCGACCAACAAACTGATCGTAGAGCTGGTGTCCGATGATCAGGTGAACTATGTGATCGATGAATTGCGTCTCAAGAAGATAGCCATCAAATCGGTTCAGCCTCTGAAACTGACATTGGAGCAGTCGTTCATGGAGGCCGTCCGGCAACCGACCGGCGCCACTTCGAGTGGAGACCAATCATGAAAGGTATAGTCCGCGATTGCATTAGAGAAATGTCGGATCGCAAGATCTTCTGGATATACGGGGTCTTGACCGTCATTGTCCTGCTGATGATTATCGCCACCCGGTCGTTTACCGTACAGTTCGGTGTCGACACTGGCGCCGAGGCTGATCCCTTTGCGGAAGTAGCCGGTGCGGCCGCATTACGCGGCCTGTCGTCGTACGTTTCGTTCCTCGTTTTCCTGACAGTGCTGGCAACGGCGGGAGTTTTCCCCAACATGTTTGTCAGAGGACGGGCTGAGTTCTATCTCTCCAAGCCGATATCTCGCGCCAATCTGTATCTCGGGAAATTGCTCGGCGTCTGGCTCGTTTACGGCGGGGTGGTCGTCATGAGCGGCGTGCTCGTATACCTGGCCCTGTTCGCCGTGCACGGTATCGCCGACTGGCATGTGGTCCACATATTTCTCATGAACCTGGCCGGCTTGATAATCTGGTTGTCCGTAACCACTTTTGCCGGGATAGCCTTTGGAACCAACGCTCTCAGCCTCATGACGGCTTTTATCATTTGGGTGCTCCAGCTTCTCCTGCGTTTCCACGATGGCCTGGATATGTTGATCAACTCCAAACTCGTCGTCGGAGCCGCCAAAGTACTCTACTACATCGTCCCCAAAACTGGTGAAATCTCCGACCTCACCGACCAGCTGGCCGCCGGTCAGCCCGTTCGTGACTGGATGCCCCTGTGGAGCTCCCTGCTGTTTTCATTGGCTCTTATCTGGGCCACCGTCATCATCTTTCGCAGAAAAGACTACTAACCCCGATCCTGTTCAACATTGATTTTCCACAGAAACCGCCTTATACTCTTCTCACTATGTCAGATACCGAGAAATTCGACGCCTTTCTGGAGCCGCTTCGCATCGCCTTGCGGCTGGAGAACGAAGGCAAACGGTTCTTTTCCGAAGCGGCCGCTAAAACCCAGAGTCAGTTGGTGCGGCAAACATTCGAGTTTCTGGCGGCCGAAGAAGACAAGCATATTGAGAATATTGAGCGATTCTACAAATCATTGGAGCTTTCAAAGGGCGAAGACGTACCCGATATTGAAGTGTCGACCGCGGAAGCCAAACTGCAGGCGTTTAATGAGAACCTCGCCGAACTCAAGGATTCGGTCACGCCCTCGTTGTCTGATGTGGAAGCCTACGAGGTCGCTCTGAGGTTCGAAAACGGCGCCGAAGAATTCTATGAACAGAAGCTGCTGGAAACCGATGACCCCAGGATAAAAAAGTTCTACCAGTGGCTGATTGACGAAGAAACCATGCACGCCCGTCTCCTGCGCTCCTGCCTTTTGTTCGCCAAAGACCCCACCGCCTGGTTCAAAGAACACAAGTAGCACTCAGGGGGCCGGGGTCCCCCACCGCTTGTGGTGTGGGTTCTGTCCATCCCTGATCCGTCTCTCTATATTGAGCCGCGGTGTGCCGAGCCGTAGGTCGAAATCCCGCCTCGGATTTCGACTCCCCCCCTCTTAACTTGCACCTTTACAGACCACTCGCGCAATTGTATATTCCTCGGACTTTGATTGAATCGTAACTCAGGAGATATGCTATGACCCCGTTTCAATACCTGGACAAGACCAAAGAAAAGCGGATGAACGAACTGTTTACTTTGCTCAGTTTTCCATCGGTGTCCGCGAAATCGGAACACAAGGAGGATCTGGTTGCCTGCGCCAACTGGCTCAACGATCATCTCAACAAGATGGGTCTGAAATCCAGGGTTTATCCCACCGGCGGTCATCCGCTGGTGTACGCCGAATATGTCGCCGACAAAAACGCCCCCACGATCCTCTATTACGGACATTACGACGTCCAGCCGCCCGAGCCGCTCGATCTGTGGAAGTCGCCTCCGTTCAAGCCGCAGATTCGTGCCGGCTATATTTACGCCCGGGGCGCCACCGATGACAAAGGCCAGACGTTCGCGCATATCAAAGGGCTGGAAGCAGCGTTGAAGACAAACGGCCAGCTGCCGGTTAATGTCAAGTTTCTTATCGAGGGAGAAGAAGAGACCCACTCGGTCCACCTGCCGGCCTTTATCAAGAAAAACAAGAAGATGTTGAAAGCGGACATCGTGGTTGTTTCCGACACCGCCCAGTTCAACAAAGACCTGCCGGCCGTGACGTTTGGCTTGCGCGGCATCGCTTTTGTTGAGCTGTTTGTCTATGGTCCGAATCGGGATGTCCACTCCGGTTCGTTCGGCGGCGCTATCGCTAACCCGGTTAACGTCTTGTGTTCGATGGTCAGCGTGTTACATGACCGGAACGGGCGGATCACCATCCCCGGGTATTATGACAAAGTCAAACCCCTGACCAAATGGGAACGCCAACAGTTCAAGAAACTACCGCACCGGGACAGTACATACAAAACCTCCCTTGGTGTTCCGGCCCTTCAGGGAGAAAAAGGGTTTACTACGCTTGAGCGGACGTGGGCCAGACCCACACTCGACATTAACGGCATCACCGGCGGGTACCAGGGCGAAGGTGCCAAGACCATCATACCTTCGATGGCCTCCTGCAAGATCACCATGCGGCTGGTACCGAACATGGAACCGATGGACATTTGCCGGAAAATCGAAAACTACTTACACAGAATTGCACCACAATCGGTTAAAGTCAAAGTCGTCAAGCATGGCGGAGCCAAAGGCGTCGTTGTCCCTACCGACGGTCCCTGGCTGGAAGCAGCCTCCCGAGCTATCAAACGGGGCTTTTCCAAAGAACCGGTGTTCATGCGGGAGGGCGGCTCAATTCCGGTCGTGGTCGACTTCAAGGAAATGCTGGGCCTGGATACGCTCCTGATCGGTTTCGGTCAGAATGATGACAACATCCATTCACCGAATGAACGCTTCCGGATCAAGGACTTCGAGCGCGGCTGCCGTACGGCGGCCGTGCTTCCCGATGAGTTGGCGAAAGTGGGGCAGTAGGTATGGAATTGGGTCTCAAGAATAAACGTGCCCTGGTTACCGGGGCTTCAACCGGCCTGGGCCGGGCCGCCGCGACCGCGCTGGCCGCCGAAGGCGCCCGGGTTATCATCAACAGCCGGAACCAGGATAAACTGACCGCAGCCGCCTCCGCCATTGAGGAGAAAACCGGCGCCAAGCCGGATATTGTCGTCGGTGATCTCTCCCGACCAAACGACATCAAGAAAATTGTCGCCGCCGCCGGCGATGTGGACATTCTGGTTTCCAACACGGGTGGACCGCCGCCCGGACCGCTGAACCAACACTCCCAGGAGCAGTGGCGCGCCGCGGCAGACCTCCTGTTGCACTCTGCCATCAGCCTGACAACCGAGATCATTGAAGGCATGAAACAGCGCGGCTGGGGCAGGCTGATATATATCACCTCCGTGGCTGTACTACAACCTATCGACGATCTGATTCTCTCCAATACGTTTCGCGCCGGCCTGACTGCTTTCTGCAAAACCGTTTCCAACACCTACGCCCGTTATGGTATTACGGCCAACACGGTCTGTCCCGGCTATACGGCCACTGAACGGCTATGGGATCTGGCGAGGAACCGGGCCGAACAGGCGGGCAAAACGGCTGAAGACGTAATGGAGGAATTCGGTAGCGGCAGTCCGGTCGGACGAGTCGGCCAACCCGAAGAACCGGCAGCCCTCATCACGTTCCTGGCCGGGGAGAAGGCGGCCTACATTACGGGCGTCTCCATTCCGGTCGACGGCGGGATGACGAAAGCGCTGATATAATTGCGTTTTCAGCGCATCCCAATTGAAATCAATTCTGAACATTGGTTATTATGACGAATATTTACGAGATGAGCGACGAACGAAGGTATCGAATGATACTAGACGAGTCGATACGTGTTTCAAAAGAGCCAACTGGACTACCAGGAACTAACCGTCTTCGGTATTCTGTGGGGGTATTACTGAGGCAAATTCTCACAGGTGTTACAATCTGGCGTATTTGTAGGCCTGTGCCCACACCCGACCTCACAAATCTGAATGAGTCTGTCTTCCACGACTTCGTTTCTGCTAACGTTATTCTGAGGTCGATGTATGAAACATACATAATGTCCCATTACATACTTCTTGCGAGGTGTTTTGAGCAAGCAGGAGATGTCATTCTGTTGATAAGCCGACTTCATGCGAAGAAAGAGCAAATTGTTCTCTCGGAAAACATGGGAAGCACCCATCCACGAGTGGCAGAGATAAGAGATGAATTAGGCCAGCTGAAACTGGACATCCGGAAGCACCCTGAATTCTCCCTACTTCCAGAACGGCTTCGCAATTACGTTACCAGAATTGATGAGAAAACGGCCAAGAAGTGGCATAGCGATAAAGTGGAGACAATTGCAGGATACGCCGGATTTCATAAAACTCAGCATTTCCAATTATACAAGTACTTTTCCAATTATACACATGCCGATCTGCTCTCTATAGATCAAGTAGAATCAGTCAGGAGTCCAAATGAGGCCGAGGAGCTAATTTCAGCTTCGTACAGTCACGCCGAGAACTTCCTATCTCTGACTCTCGACATGTATCGAGTCATATGCGAGCAAGAGAACCTGAAGGTCACCCTGAGTTCACTAGTTATAGAGGTCGTAGATTATTGGCGTGAATGGAATAGTGTGGATATATCAACAATTGACAGCAGTGCGAGTACTCGATGCCACAAGCCGTCTTAGCCTTTTGCCCACCTAGATTCAGTGAATAGATCGAGTGAGGATCCCCGGTTCGGAATCATACTAGGGGTTCTCCTCTTCCAGCAAGTCCTGGGCGCGCTCGCCTTCCCGATATCCAAAGTCGGACTGCTGATCATTGAGCCCTTCACCTATGCTTTCTACCGGTACATCATTTCGGCCGCGGTGCTGCTGCTCATAGTGAAGCTGCGCGGACATGCCGTTCCCGTTGCCAAAAAGGACTACATCAAGATCATCGGCCTCGGATTTTTGATTATCCCCTTCAACCAAACCACGTTTCTCTACGGCCAGAAACTCACCGCCGCCGGCCACGGTTCGCTCTTGTTTGCCACCGTCCCAATCTGGATTTTCATCGGCGCTCTATTTCACTTGCGGGAGAGACTGGTCATTCGTCGACTGGTCGGTGTGATCCTCGGCCTGACGGGAGTGCTGATTATCATGTCCGCCGGCGCTATCGAAATCGGCCGCGACTATCTGGTCGGCGACGCCTTCATTCTCGTCGCGGTTATCGCCTGGGCCATGTATTCCGTCTGGGGCAAACCACTGGTCCGAAAATACGGCGCCATTCGGGTCACCGCCTATGCCCTGGCTTCCGGGACCGTTATGTACCTCCCCTTCGGCCTCTACCGCGCCGCTGTTTTCGACTACTCGCAAGCTACCCTCGTGGGTTGGCTGTCTGTCCTGTACATGGCGCTCGGTACATCGGTCGCGGCCTACGTGCTGTGGTACTGGGTGCTCAAGTATATGGACGCCTCGCGGGTCGCCGTCTTCCACAACATCCAGCCGATTATAGCCTCCGTGGTCGCTTATATCTTCTTGAGCGAACCGCTCGGGCTTTCCTTCGTCCTTGGTGGAATAGTCGTTCTATCGGGCGTCATAATTACCGAGACATCGTAGAAAAGATGCCTATTCCTGTTCCGAACGGGATCGAAACAATCTCGCCGTCTCGGAGTTGGGCAGCCGACTCATCAGCGAGTTCAGGGTCTCCATGGCGTCTTCGTTCTTACCCATCGAAACCTGAAACTCAAGTAACTCTCGATACAGTTCTTCCTCCGGTGACAAAGAGAGAGCCCGCCGATAGTAGGCCGTAGCAGAATCATATACCTTTTCGTGGGCATATATCCGGCCCATATTGGCCAAAGCCAACTGCTGATTGGGCTGTAACTGCAACGACTGCCGGTAATGTCGCAAGGCCCTTTTGAAATCACCAGTCTTCGATGTAATCACGCCGGCAGCAAGATGGACCTTCGAATCGTCAGGGTCAATACTGAGCATTTGCTGCAGTGCCTGGTAAGCGACTTCGTAGTTGCCTAGTTCTGTTTCCACGTTAGCCAATCTGAATAAGTACTTTTTGTGGGTAGAGTTTTGAGTTGCCGCCCGACGGTAGTAATACGAAGCGGAATCGAGCACATTGGTAGACTGGAAGTAATCACCGATCCCAAACCAGCACGTCGCACAGGTACTATCCGCCTGCAGCCGTCGACGGAAATGCCGCACGGCCAGGTCCGGCCGCTCCAGCTCGTCCCGAAGCAGGATGCCCCAGACCCGGGCTTGATTCGCCCCATTGTGCTCGATTCGGTACTGATCGCTGTGCCACAACATGGCATCGAGTCTCGTCACAGCCACGGACAGGTGGTTCTTTTCGTAGAGGTTGGGCAGCAGGTGGACCAGCATCACCACGGCCGCCACAACTACCCACCGGCGCGACAGGGAGACTTTGCCTATCCGGGAGAGCCGCCACACCGCCCATAGAGAGAAAGGAATGCCGTAAAACGAGAGCAGGTCCCAGTCGCGAGGAGCGCCGATAACGGGGGATATCCAGAAAGCCGCCAGGAAGTGAAAATACGCTGCCGAACCCAGCACGAGTGACTCGCGCGGTCGGCGACCGGGGTTCTTATCTCGCGTAAAAAGCAGGAAGAAAAACGCTACAACTCCCAAAGGCGCCACCAGCAACGCTTGATTGACGACGTCGATAATGTGAGCCCACGAGAGAAGCCAGTAGGGGTTGATGGAAATGGGCGACAGCAGGACCAGCACGTTTTCAAGCTTCGTATACTGGACCACGGCCGCGATGCCGACCGTGACGCAGAAGAGAATCATAGCCGCCAACACGAGGTTCGTCCCGCTGAGTTGCTTAACAGAATCCGACTTTCCGGCTGCAAGCCAGGATAGAATCACTACGACGAGATAAGGCAATGCCACGACATGAAAAGTAACGGCCAGTACCGCCAGAAGCAGAGCCGGCCACAGGCGGCTCCGTCCCTGAACATGCTTCACAGAGTAGTATAACGACCAAAGACCGATAGCCGTTGCCCAGGTATAATACTCAATGTATCCGAAAAACAATATCACCGTGCCACTGGTCAGAGTCCCGAAAACCAGGCACCACCGGTGGCTTACGCTGCCGGCCAGGGCTGACGCCAACCTGTAGACAGCCCATAATCCCAGCAGTCCCCCCAGGCAGTTAACCAATGCGAATACCGTCTCAACGTCAAAGCCGAGCCACGGCTGCGTCAGTGAGATGACCCCCCGATGTAACAGAACTGCCGCCGGCTGAAGATACAACTGGTCGAAGATCCACGGTTCGTCCGATGACATCAGACTGCTCAGCACGGTGTATCCGTCGCCGTACACGTGCGCCTCCGAACGCAACAAGAACAGGATACAAAACAGCAAAACCGCGAAGACGACCTTCTTCGATATCGCACCGAAAAGAAAGAACACCCGGCCGAACCAGGCTATGACAAAAGTCACCGTGTCCGCAATGAGACTGCTGAGCGACGGAACCAGGAGTATCAGAGCCGTGGTCAACCCGACGACGGCCGCGATATCGCCCGTCCAATGCCAGTAATTGAACCCCCAGGTGTAGTAAGTGGGAAAGTACCAACCGGCCAGATGCAAAAGAACGACCAGCGCAAAGGGGAGAGGGTAGGCGAGACCAGAATCTCCTTTGTTTGTCCCTACCTGCGGAGCATCATCCGTACGGTTCTGCCTTGATCGATAACTCATACAGGCAGTACTTGCTCCCGATCTTACCGACCTTCCCAGCTCATGAAATTCTTGTAGTCCTGACTCGACGCAAACCCGCTCGGATCGGTCAGAAATGCGAGCATATTGTCGATAAGATAGATGTGGTTTTTCTCTTCATCGGCAATGAGATTGAGCATTTTCCGGCGATGCGAATCCGCTTGCCGGTCAGCGGCGTCGCGATACAGCTTCTCGGACTTGATTTCCACCTCCCGCGCTTCCTGCCAGAGAGTCCTGGAACTATCGCCCGCCAGTGTGTCCCGGCCGGACTCGGTCATCTCCCTGAATATGTTCTTTACCGAGTTCACTGTTGACCCTTTGGGCGCCAAGTCCGCCGATGGATCAGACGTCTCACCGGCTTGCAGTTTCTTGAATACGTGATAGTGGCGGTGCTCTTCCTCGGCCAATTGCTGGAAGATCTTTTTCAGCGACTCGTTATCGGTGCTGTCGGCTCCTTTTTCATAGAACGCCTTGCCGTCCAGTTCCATCTGCATTGCAAATGAGAAAATGTCGCCCGTATCTGCCTGCTGATTCATCGTGCTTGTCCTTTCAAAATCAAAATCGCTCCACCGGGGAAGACCGCCTACAGTTCGCTGGATTTCAGGTTTTCTGCCGCAAAATCCCTCTCCAGGGCCTCATCGGTGAAGACGCCGTCCTTGCGGATCAGCTTATCGTCAAAATAGATCTCGCCACCCCCGTAGTCCGGCCGCTGGATCAATACCAGATCCCAGTGAATGGACGATTGGTTGCCGTTAGGAGCCTCGTCATAGCACTGCCCCGGAGTAAAATGGAACGACCCGGCAATCTTCTCGTCGAACAGCGTATCCTTCATCGGATGCAGGATAAACGGATTGACGCCGATAGCGAACTCACCCACGTAGCGCGCTCCCTCGTCGGTGTCGAGCACTTTGTTCAGCTTCGTATCATCGCCGGTACAGGTGGCTTTGACTATCTTCCCGTTCTCGAAGGTAAATGAAATGCCGTTGTACACCGTCCCTTGATAAAGCGAAGGAGTGTTATAGGTGATAGTACCGTTCACCGAGTCGCGCACGGGCGCCGTGTATACTTCCCCGTCCGGGATATTGCGTTTGCCGTCACATTTGACCACCGGAATTCCCTTCAGGGAGAACGTCAAGTCCGTCCGGGGACTGACTATATGGACTTTGTCGGTCGCCTCCATCAACGCGAACAACTTGTCCTGGGCCTTCGACATTTTCGCATAATCGGCGCAACACACTTCAAAGTAGAAGTCCTCGAACGCTTCCTGCGAAGTCTCGGCCAACTGAGCCATCGCATTGTTGGGATATCGCAGGACCACCCACCGGGTACGTTTGACTCGTTCCTCCAGGTGTACCGGCTTATAAAACAGCGTGTTTTGCTTGTCCTTCTGCCTGGAATCGACATCGGCCAGATCAAACGGATTGTCCGAACCGCGCAATCCGATATACGCGTCGGCCCGCTTCATCAGCTCCAGATGGAGTTCGGCCTGGGTCCGAAACTGATCGTCCCCGGCAAACCGCACCCATTGTCTGATAAGCGATTCATCGTTGTAATACCAGAAAGGAGTCGCGCCCCGTTCCGTGGCCAGTCGGATTATCTGCTTGCCCAATTCCAGTGTTTCTTTACCCTTTATTTCCAAATACAGAATTTCGCCCTTCTTCAATTCAACAGAGTAATCGAGTAATTGCCGGGCGAGAACTTCATTCCGCTTGTCCTTCATGCTGTCTCCTTTTCGAGTCCTTAACTGTTCTTAGTCAGCCAACATAGCACATTTCTACTTCTTTTGCAACCAACCCGAGAAATCGCGGTCAAGAATCCGCTAAGCAGACTAACAATGGTGAGAGACGACATGCGTATATTCTAACCTATTCTTCTATAATCGACTATCCCGGATTTCTGATGTGCCGCTTTATCTGTTGAGGGCGCGTTTTTCTGATCTTGATCGGACCGGACACTGCCCCGACCTGCAAAACGGCGACCATCCGAGAAGTCAAGTTCTGACTCTGCCCTACCGATACATTTTGTGACTGCAAAATAGAGCCCGACCGGCTCACGATGATGGAGTGAAGGAGAACGACGTGCCTAAGAAAGAACCAGTCAAAGCCAGTTCGCGAGACAGGCTGCAATTCATCGTTGTTGCCATCGAAAATGAATTCTACGCTATTGATATTCACTACGTGGCGGAAGTTACTCGTCTGGCGGACATTAACCGCGAGAGGAACTTAGCTCCTTACGAAGGGACCGTCACGCTGGGAGGCAAGGCCATAAACGCCATTGATCTCAGGAAGCGGTTCGGCGTTACGCCCAGGGAATATAACCGAAACACCAGAGTGATCGTGGTCGAAATCGATCAGCGAACAATCGGACTGATTGTAGACTCTGTATCCGAAGTACTCAGGATTCCCCCGTCTGCAGTCAACTCCAAAGTGGATACAACCACGATTATCGATCCCAAATACATTCAGGGAGTCGCGAAAATCGACGAAGACAGATTCTTCATACTGGACCTGCCCAAGGCTCTCAATGTCGAGGAGATGGCGGGGGTAACCGGTTAAGCTACAAGGACGTAGTGAGCCCAGAGAGGCCGGTCGTTGACCGGCCTTTTTTATTGTCGTGATTCCCGGATACGTAGGGACAGGTCGCGATCTGTCCGCCGCAGAGCAACGGTCACATTCCTTACTACCCGCATCAAGGCGGCGGCTATCTCCGAGGTTAATCCTGATTCTTGACACCGTCGCCCGTCATCGGCACAAACCGCACCGGCAGGACGCTCTTCTGTTCGATTTTCCCGTCATGTTTCTCAAGGACCATAAGCTCTTGCCAATCCGTTCCCACCGGGATAACCATCCGACCGCTGTCCGCCAACTGCTCCTTTAATGGCTCCGGAATCTCGGGTGGCGCACACGTAACGATAATCGCATCGAACGGTCCCTCCTCCGGCCAACCCAGAAAGCCGTCACCATGGCGAACGTGCACGTTGTCGTAACCCAAATCCTGCAAGAGCTTTTCGGATCGTTTTGCCAGTTGCTCCACGATCTCAATCGTGTACACCTCCGAAGCGATTTCACCCAGAACCGCCGCCTGGTAGCCCGAACCCGTTCCGACTTCAAGTACTTTGTCCGGGCCATCGAGATGCAGCAGTTGTGTCATCACCGCGACAATATAAGGCTGCGAAATGGTCTGATCCTCGCCGATAGGCAGCGGGTGATCGCCATAAGCCAGATATCGCAGGTCCTCGGGGACAAAGAGATGACGTTTCACTTCCCGCATTGCCGCCAATACGCGCTCATCTTCAATACCCCGTGTCTCGATCTGGGATTCGACCATGACCTCTCTCGCCTGCGCGAAGTACTCCTCCGATGGTTCCGTTTTCGCGGAGTCGGAGCAAGCGGACGGCATTGTGATGAGTAGAAATCCTGCCGCCACTGCAACCGAGATGAACGGACATCTGCCGTTTCTTAATGTTCTTCTACAAATACTACTCATATGCACCTGACCTTCAGTTGACTTATCTGCCCGGGCTAACTTATATTGTCACCAACGCTACAAGATGATATCTCTTTCGCGATAGGTCAATGCAAAACGGTACAGGTCAACGATTGCTATAATCATGACTCAGCCCAAAAAACTCGAGACCGGCGTACCCGTTATTTGTTTCCTCTATACGAATATCGGAAGAGGCCACCCGTTCTACCTCGACGGCATTATCGAGGCCTTGATCCGTAAGAAACATCTCGGTTTGGTCAGGCACGAAACAGATGTATTTGACGTCTCGCGCGGCTCTGCAGCTCTGGGATGGAAGCTGGCGCGGTGGCTGTACAGACGGGGTTCATCATCAGGGATCATCAACAAGCTCTATACCGGACTCAGGCGGGATCAGGACTACAACCGCGCCAGCGGAATGCTCAAACGCATCGGACGAGACATACGACGGGAATTCATGGAAGACGATCGGCCGCTCATTGTCGCTCATCCTTCGCTGGTGGGGATTCTCAATGCAAAAAGGGAATTGCTCTATCAACACGGTGAACTGGTGACTCCCCGAGAGTCCCTCGTTCAGGGGGCTGCCACGGTGTTCGTCCCCACGTTGGAGGCCGCCACGGCATTTGCCGACCGAGGCTACGGTCCCGATCAGGTGGTAGTGACCGGTCTTTGTCTTGAGCCGGGTCTCGTTCGACAGGCGACCGACGCTTTTGAAGCGCGACGAGAGCGGTTCATAGCAAGCCGGCGATTGACGGGCGCATTCTTCAGTTCGGGAGCCGAACCGACCGAACATCTTCACAAAATTGCCGCCGCGGTGGTGTCGGCAACGAAGCTGGGAGGACGGGCTGTGGTTTTCGCCCGCCAGGGAGGCCGGCTCTATTCGAACGTAACGAAGGCATTATCAAAGACTTCTATAGCACATATGTGTGTCGACTCCAGAGATATGATTCCGTCCGAGCAACCGCCCGTATTGGTCGTGTCCTTCACCTCACGTCGTGAAGAGAACCTGCTGACCGCCTATCTCTTTCCACAGTTTGACTATCTGGTTGCGCCTGCACACGAGCGAACCAACTGGGCGCTTGGCTTGGGGTTGCCGATGTTTGTCCTCGAGCCCACGGTCGGGCCCTTTGCACCCCTCAACCGAGAGTTGTTGCTTCGCTCTGAGGTGGCCGAGAGCCTGCAAACGAAACTGGAGGCTCACCTGTTCGGCACTCGCCTGGATCGACTTCACCAGCGCGGATATCTCATGCAGATGGCACAGGCCGGATGGGAGAAAAGAGCTATTGACGGCTTCGCTAAAATAGCCGACTTTTTGGTTAACAAATACGGCGAACGCCCGTAATATCCGGTAATCATCAATATCTCATGTGTTAACCGGAGAAGAAGGATATATGCTCAAAATAGTCGGTACCGACGGCAATCAGTACTTTGCCTGGAATCTCATACCCGGGACCCACGTTTTCGGCCGCAACAAACACGGTGACTACTGTATCCCCAACCGCACCGTTTCGCGACAGCACGCAGAAATAAGAGTCAGCCCGGAAGGAGACAGACACATTCTGTGTGATCTGGGCAGCCACAACGGCACACTCCACAACGGCCAGCTGATCGACAGTGAGGTTGAGATTAAGGCCGGTGATTCGATAACGTTCGGGCAGGTCGAGTTTCGAGTGACGGACGGCGATCCCGCCTCATCCGGTGGGCCGCGTGTTTCCACTACCCAACTGGCACAATATGAACCCGAAAAGTCGGTCCTGCTGGATATCAATGAAGCCCTCAAGCCGTTGCCGTCGAATATCACCGAAAAGCCCGACGTCCTGCCGACGCTGTTCGAAATGGCCAAAATGCTCGTCCTGCCGGAGCCCCGAGAGATCATGCTTCAGCGCTCGCTCGTACTGGTAGCGAAAGTCATACCCTCCCAGCGATTCGCGGTCCTGTTTACATCGGAAGACGGTGACGAAGTGTATACGGCCGCCACGTTGTTGCCCGAAGGCAAAGACCCGGGACAGTTTAATATGTCCCGAACGATCGTTAATCAGATTCTCTCCGACAAACAATCGATCTTGATCGGCGATCCCCGTGAAAACCCCAATTTCGCCCAGCAGCATTCGATTATCATGTCGGAAATCAACTCTGCTATGGCAGTCCCGCTCATAGATGAAGACAAGGTCTACGGCATTCTGTACGTTGATACGACGAATCCCGGCCACCGCTACACGAACGACCACCTCCGTCTGCTGGCCACGTTCGGCAACATTATCGGGGCCAGGATGCTCAATTACGCTCTATTGGAAGAACGCCAGGAAAAACAGGTCATAGAAGCGGAGTTGGCCCGAGCCTCTGCCATTCAGAAGTACCTGCTGCAGAAATCTCTGCCGGATACCGAGAATTACAACATTCATTCCTGCCAGGAACAATGCCGCGCTGTCGGGGGAGACATGTATGACGTCGCGTATCTGCCCGATGGCCGCTTGCTGTTTCTGGTGGCCGATGTCAGTGGTAAAGGGATGGGAGCGGCCTTGCTCATGTCTAATATCCTGGCGTCGTTTCGTATACTGTACGATCAGAAGGATTTCGACCTGCTGCGAGCCATCAGACAGGTCTCCCGCCAGCTATGCCTGTTTAGCACGCCGGCCGACTTCGCCACCCTGTTTGCCGGTTTGTTGGATCCGAGGAACCACACGGTCGCATTCGTCAATGCCGGACACAATCCACCCATACTCATCAAGTCCGATGGTGCTACCGAACACCTCGAGGCATCGGGGATTATGGTGGGAGCCATGCCGGACGCGGACTGGCGACAAGAGACTGTTACGTTGTCCAAAGGAGATACGCTGACTATATTCACCGACGGAGTCACTGAAGCGGAAGCCGCCGATGAATCACTCTTTGGCGAGGAACGTCTGGAGCGATTCCTCATATCGGCCAGAGACAGGAAAGCCGTTGAGATATGTCATGATCTGATGGACGAGATACGTGATTTCGTACAGGACGCTCCACAGTCCGATGATATCACACTCCTCGTCTTGCAAAGGGAAAAGTAAGTATGTTACAGCCAGGGCACGTATTCGCGCATTTTAAGATTATCCGCCACCTGGGCACCGGCGGCATGGGGGAAGTCTATCTGGCCGAAGACCAGAAACTTCACCGGCCGGTCGCTCTGAAAATCCTGCTGGCTAAGTTCTTCGGTGAACAGGAGAGACTGTTGCGCTTCGAACGAGAAGCGAAAACGGCCGCACAAGTATCCCACCAATATGTCATGAGCATTTATGACATGGGCGTGGCGGAACACCCCGTCAAGAAGGAAGATGTCCACTATATCGTCATGGAACGCGTCCAGGGACGGCAGCTGTTCGACTATCTGAGAGATCATCAATTAGACACGGGACAAATGATCCATCTGGCGGAAAAGATCGCCTCGGGACTCTCCGCAGCCCACAAACTCAACATTGTTCACAGAGACATCAAATCCGCCAATATCCTGATCGACGATGAGGGAAACCCCAAAATCCTCGATTTCGGTCTCGCCAAACCGATTGAACCCGTTATGACCGACGAGGATGCAGACCCGAATACTGTCTCGGCCGAGCTGACCAAAGCCGGCAAGATTGTCGGCACCGTCTCCTACATGTCGCCCGAACAGGCCCGGGGAGATACGGTCGACGTTCGGTCCGATATCTTCTCTTTCGGCGTGCTTCTGTATCGGATGGTCACCGGTGAATTCCCCTTCGCCGGACCATCGCAAGTGGAGACGCTGGCCAAGATTCTGGAATCCCGGCCTGAAGCTCCCAGTGGCAAGAGAGCCGATGTGCCCCCGGAATTGGAGAGAATAATCGACAAATGCCTGCGCAAGGACCCCAATGACCGCTACCAATCAGCCGCCGACCTGCTTGTGGACCTTCGCAATCTCCGACGCCAACACGGTAGCGGTGTCACCGACTCCGTTTCGGGGGTCACCTCTGCCGCCGGCACAACAGCGAACGTATTCTCGACCAGTTGGCTGAAACTGTTGTTTGGGTTGGCTGTGCTCTCCGTTATGGCCCTCTTGATTATGAACTACTTCGAGAGCCCGGACTCACAAGCCGAGCTGGCGACATCCGTACCCGGCAACGCCCTCGCCGTCATCAGCTTTGAAAACAAAACAGGTGACGATCAATACACCTGGCTCGAAACCGGACTCCCCGAAATCCTCATTACTGATCTCGCCCAGACCGAGGCCATCACCGTTATCAGCGGGGAGCGGATACAGGATTATTTGATCCGTAATGCCGGTGCTACCGAGAACGGTTTTACGTACTCGGACAAGATCCGGGCCGCCAGGTCCCTTGGGGCCAAAAACATTCTCACCGGTTCACTCTATCAACTGGGCGCCAGGTTTCGTATCGATGCGCGTCTGGAGGATGTCGGCACCGGACAAATCACGCTGGCGGAAAAAGTGATGGGAGACGATCCGTTCGCCCTGGTTGACAGCTTAACGAAGAAGATCGCATCGTCACTCAACGTGTCCGAAACAGTCGCAACCTCGTCGAGCGTGGCCAGTGTCACGACGTCTTCATCCGAAGCCTACCGCCTGTATCATGAAGGTATGGAGCTGTTCCTGAAGGAGCGCCATGATGGGGCCATTGAGAAGTTCAGCCAGGCCATAGAGATTGACTCCACATTTGCACTGGCCTACATGCGGATCGGCATGGCCAATGTCTTCAGCGGCCGCCAGCAGGAAGGAGCCGCGTATCTGGCGCAGGCCCGGCAGTATCGGGACAAACTGCCCTCACGAGAGCGAAGCATGGTCGATTTGTACGCTAAGATCTGGGTGGACGAGCAGTTCGACGAAGCCAATTACATGATTAAGTCCTTTGTCGATAATTACCCCGATGATATTGAGGGGAGAACGTTCTACGCCATATTCCTAAACGTCTTCAGCAAAGACACGACGGCCTGCTTCGCTCAACTGGATACCGTTCTGCAGCAGGTGCCTACCTATCAACTGGCGCTGTCCTACTACGTGCAGGTATATGAGCGCTACAAGATGTTGACACAAGCCATCTCATACGCCCGCCGTCTCAAAGACTATCATCCGGATTCCCCCGAACCGTACTTGCGACTCGGCAACTTGTATCGATCGGAGCTGCGTTATGACGAAGCAATCGAGGAGTTTGAACAGGCACTCAATCGCTTTCCCGATGAGTCGGCGCCGTATGCCCGAATCAGTCGCATTTATATACTGAAGCAGGATTTCAAAAAATCACGGGAGTACCTGGAGAAATACAAAGAACAGTGCACAGACAACAAATACTGTTGGATGGAGTACTACTCCGGTCGGGCCAATCTGGAAGACTGGTCCGGTAGTTTCCAAACCGGGATGGACTATCGCTTTCGAGCCCTTGAAGAATCGTTCAAGACCGGTGACAGTATTCTCATTATGGTAGCCTATCAGTCGATAGCTACATACTACTCGCGTTTCGATATGACCGACAGCGCCTTCTTCTATAGTGCTGAGTCGAACAAATGGTCGAACGGCTTCCGCTTGATTAACCATCCCTTGCAGACGGCCGGCATGGATCCCTCAAAGTGTCCCCTCGTAAGAGAACAGTTCGAAAGCGCGATACGGCTGTTTCGGGAGAGATTCCCGTCCGAAATGTGGTCGTTTCTGGACAATATTGAGCTTGTCTTTGAGGCGTATTGCGAGGCTGACACCGCGAGACTTGTCACTGCTCTAAGGCAGACCATTGCCTCGCAGCAGGAAGGTCAGACACAGAGCGATGAACGCCAAATCGGCATCTGCCTTGTTCTGACAGGTCACTTTGAAGAGGGCAAAAAGATTCTGGAGCGGTTCGTCTCCGGACCCGACGAGGTTACCTCCGGATACCTCTACCCATATCTGCAGTACTTGATAGGCCTCGCCAACGAGGGTCTGGGCAACAACAAGGCCGCCATAGAGGACTATCAGACCATGCTCAAGTACTGGGCTGATCCCGAAATAGACCTCAAAGAAATTAAGGACGCCCGTGAACGTCTGGCCCGGTTGACGAGTTAATTCAATCGCAGGTTACTCATTTATCGATCTCGCTTGTAATTACGCCACAACTCCCTTTTATTGGCGGAACTATGATGGCGGGATACTGGCAATACGTGCGGAAATTCGACCGCAGTCTCTGGGTATTGTCAGTGGGCTGGTTCGTGAGCGCGCTCGGTTTCGCTGCTTCCTTACCCTTCATAGCGATCTACTTCAGCAGCGAATTCGGCATGAGCATGACCCAAATCGGCGCCTTTTTCGGCGTTCTGGCGGTTGTCCGCTCGTTGTTTCAAGCCGTCGGGGGAGAAGTCTCCGATCGCCTCGAACGGTTAACCCTGCTGATCACATCGCAATATGTTCGGGCAATCTCCTTCGCCGGCATAGCCGTCTCGATATACTTCAGTCTCGGTTTTTGGTGGGTGGCGTCATTTCTGGTTGTTAACTCCATTCTCGGAGCTGTATTCATGCCGGTAGCGAACGCCTTGGTCTCGGACATCCTGGGTAAGAAGGAGCGGCTTGACGGTTACGCCATTACACGCGCCGCCGGTAATCTCGGCTGGGCAGTCGGACCCGCTATCGGAGGCTTTTTAGCTACTTCATCCTACGCCATGCTATTTGTCATTTCGGCGTTTGTCACGGTGTTGTCCGCCCTGGTCTTTCGACTGTTCATGCGACCACCCGCGATCGTTAAAAACGCCGACCGGTTCCGCATCAAGGACCTGATTGCGATCAGGAATGACCCCCTTCTGGCTGTCCACGTCAGCCTATTGTTCATTCTCTATCTGGTGGTCGCACAGTTGATCGTACCTTTTTCTGTCTACAGTGTCGATGTGGCCGGGATATCACAAGCGCAACTCGGGTTTCTCTTCACTTTGAACGGTCTTCTAGTCGTCGCCCTGCAGATTCCCGTTACCCGTCTGCTGGCCAGGTACACGCTGTCCAGCCAGCTCGCCGTGGGCTCGCTGTTTTACACGATCGGCTACGGCATGGTCGGCCTTCTGGTCGGCTTTGAATATTTTATAATCGCGATCGTGATAGTCACCATCGGGGAGGTGTTCATGTCACCCCCGTCACTAACCCTCACTTCACGTTTGGCGCCCGAGACGCGTATGGGACGCTACATGGGTATTCATGGCTTCTTTTTGGCCGCGGGATGGTCACTGGGACCGCTCTATGGCGGCATTGTCCTCGACTCCTTCGCCGACCAACCGGCCGTCGCGTGGACTTCTATTTCCTCCTTGGCTCTGATTTCCGCGGTCGGTTATTTCTGGTTCAAGCGGCGCCTGCCCGAAGCCATTAACCGTTCGGAAGCGGACTGACTAGCGGATGATTACGAACTTATCGATCTGAACACGATCTTCACCCTCGACAACGTAGTAGTACAGCCCCGACACCACCTCCTGCGTGTTGCGAGTGATCAGGTCCCATTGATTGTGTGCCGATTGGGGATCGCTCGGGTCCTTTTCATGATTAATTTCCGCCACCAGGTCACCGTCGATCGAGAATATGCTGATCTTGCACTTATGCGGCAGATTGGCGAAATGCAGAGCACGTACACGATGATCGGGACGGTTCGGCTCGTTGCGGCCTTCGAATCCAAGATGGCGATATGAATCCGTGATATACGGATTAGGATAAACGTATACGTCCAGTTGCTTGTGGGCGACGGAATCGGCATTGTACTGCGGATACGCAATCACCATATTATTCGTGGGATCCGTTTCCAAAGGAGGTAAATCCGCCGCCGGAGAGCCGAAGTCCATTGCCGTTACCGCCACGTAGTACGGTACCGTCGGCAACAGGTCATCGACCACCAGCTCGTACTCAAAATACTTTGGCAGCGGTTCGCCGTAATCGTGAACCAGGTCTTCCGGTCGCCATCGAGCGCTGTCAAGTCCCGGATGCGGCGCTTCCGGATATACCTTGTGTATTCCCGAGGCTCGGGTCAGGTCCGAGGCATTGTAATCCTGTGGTTCGAAATAATATGACACACCGCCAAAGACAAGAGGGGACGACCGGGTATACCGGAGCGGCTGGAAATCCGGATCGTCATACTCCTGCCGCAACGAGTCAATCGTAAACGGAGCCTCCTCCAGCACCCACTGGCCCATCCGCTCTCCGGTTTCCCGGAAGACGTAGCGGTTGTAGTTCTCCCGATCATACGAAGCCAGCAACGAAAAACTCTGAGGTCGGTCGTCTCGGCCGATATACACCCGGTAACCCTCGAAATCGAGATTACCCAGGAACTGGTCAGGTGTGGACTCACTATAGTAACCGTTCCAACGAACCACGAGCCGGCCATCCGATGGAACCACTCGCAGTCTGGGCGCCGGCGGCGGACCGGCCCCTTTGAAGTCCGGCACGCCGTCACCCCGATACCAGGTTGTTTCGGCCACCGTATACTCCCACGTCACGGTAATAGTGGTGTCAGTACCGGATATCAAGGTATCCGCGGTTTCGACTGACGAATCCAATTGACACACCCGGAACTCGCCGGCGTACCCGTCGTCATCCGTATCCACGCCGGGATTGTCGTACACCCACGACGCCCAGCGAGAATTGGCCGCCAGATCGGAGAAATCGAAACTGTTGTAAAACGGAGCGGGCGTTTTCGGCGCGAAGAGCTGTGAGAAATTGTTCGGGTGCGAATGCAGATCGGCTCCCCCCAGCCAGGCGAACGAAATCGGCAAGCGCTGACCGGGGCTGATGTCGAACGGCCCGAAAGAAAGCAGGTACCGACAATCGAACCCCCGCGCGTAATCTTCGGCGTTCTCCGGCGGCGCCAGCCAGCCCTGATGCGTCTGATCCACGGCCGTGAACAGGAGATCGTAGTCGAATTCCTTATGTCGGAGTATGTAGTACTTGTTCTTGTCGCCCTCCGGGGTGCCCAGGCGCGCCCCGAAACTCCGGTACGGATCATCCGGGGTACCGGCCCGACGAGGACCGAAATCACGCGCCGCGTTGCCGTAGTTTATGATCCACCAGTTGTAGGAATAGTTCAACTCCTCGGCCGGCGTACGTACCACCCGTACTCCCACCGCATGCGGCGCCGAGGCCTCGTTCCAGGCGCCGCCCACCGGATCTCCGTCGTTGTCCGCGTGATAGGCCACGTTGATGGTATCGGTGAATCCGCATCCCTCGGGAGCGGGATGCGTGCGATAGAACCCGACCAGGTCGTCGTTCCACCCATCGGGACCCTGGCGTGTCGTGTGCCAGACGTCCCCGTCAACATATATACCCATATACACGTTATTGAGCTGCTTCTGACCGATGTTCTCCACCTGGTAATCAAACAGGATGAAATCCTCGGCATACGAAAAACTCCACGCCATGGAACGCTGGTACACTTTGATACCCAGCGGGATATGCGGACGATTGTCCACCGGGTCGGACTGAACGATGGCCGGATTATCCAGCGTGTCGGTATACTCGCAGATGATATCCTGCTCGGAGAGCGCATCCGAACTGTGAAACCGGCTGTTGATGTCGATGGAACGATAGGTGAATCCCCCCGGCGGCTTGGCGCCGCCCCGGGAGAAATCGAAGTCCGGCCAGAATTCGGTCGTCCGATACCAGTCTTCATTACCGACCGAGACGAGCGTATCTCGTCCCACCACCGCCCCGATCCATATGGCGGCTACCCACAAGTACACAAGATCACTGTTCTTGGGATAGATGCAGGACGGTATCGCTTCCCCGGTAAATGGATCGGCTATCGAGCTGCCCAGAGTGCCGAAGGTACCGTTGTTGGCGATGGCCAACTGGATATTACCGCGATTGTGAGCCGTGTAATCCACTATCGGGGCCTGGGTTGACAGGCGAGGCGCCTGCTTGTGCCACAACGCGATCTTAGGATTGTCCTCACGCGCGTGAACCTCTCCGAACCAGCCCATCAGGACCAACGGCAGCATTGCGATTCGGGAAAGTCGTCGCCGGGAGAAAACGCGCCAGTACATAGCCGCCCGCCTACATGATGATGGCCAGTTTGCCGATTTGAACCTCACCCTGTTCCGGCTCGACGGACCAGTAGTATAGGCCGGATACGACCATCTGCGTGTTGCGGGTTATCAGATCCCAGCTGTCGTGCGAGGCCCTGGGGTCGGAAGGATCTTTGTCGTGATAGATCTCCTTGACCAGGTCGCCATCGATACTGTAGATGCGAATCATGCACTTGGCCGGCAGATTGGCAAAGTGAATTTCCCGAACCCTGTTCTCCGGCCGGTCACGGTCCGCACGGCCTTCGAAACCTAACCCTCTGTAGTCGGCGTCAATGCGATACGGGTTCGGATAAACGTACACCCGGAGATTCTCCCGAGCCACGTCATCCACCGACGGTTGCGGAAAAGCGCTCTTGGCCCCGACACTGGGTGACGTCTCCAGTGGCGGCAGGCCCGACTCCGGCGATCCGTAATCAAACGCCGTCACGTTTATCCACCAGTCGACCGTCGATAACAACGGCGGCGTCACGTATTCGTACTCGAAGTATTTGAAATAGCCATCCTCGGTAAGCTCGCCCGCTCTCGCCGAGTCCGGGATGAGCGTGCCGGGAAAAGGTTGATCCGGATAGATCTTGCGAATTCCGTCCGGTCGATTCAAGTCGGAAACGTTGAAATCCTGAGCCTCGAAATAAAATACGGAATCGGGAAACCGAGGATGCGTGAACGGATGCGATTGAGTGTAGTTCAACGGATCGAACGTGGAATCCCCGTACAAAGTGCGCAACTCGTCAAGCGAGAATGGGTCATCGAGCAATACCCACATCCCCCGCGAAGAATTGAATGTATACTTGTTGTAATCCTCCAGATCGTACGAGGCCAGCACGCTGAAACTGTTCGGACGTTCATCCCGCGCGATGTAGATCCGGTATCCCTCGAAATCACGCTCTCGAGAGAATATGTCGCGCGTCGTCTCCGACAGCATACCGTTGAATCTCACCCGAATCCGCTCATCCTCGGGTGTGAGCCATACGGTCGGCGCCGGGGGGGGAGAAGCTCCCCGAAAATCCGGTATACCATCACCGAGATACCACAGCGTATCGGCCGTCAACGCCCGGTAGTCATAAGTCCAGGTAGTCTCCGGCGGCACGACCAGCGAGTCGATCATCATCGTCGAATCGAACGGCGTCGAGTCGGTAACGCAAATCCTGAATTCACCGGCGTAACCGTCGTCATCGGTATCCACTCCGGGATTATCGTATATCCATGACGCCCAGCGCCCGTTCAAGCCGAGATCACTGAAATCCAGGTTGCGGTAAAAGGCATCCGGATCATGGGGTAGATTTTCGAGATTCCCCTGGACCGAGTGCAGATTCTCACCCGCCAGATAAGCGAACGAAAGCGGCAGCGTCTGTCCCGGATCAATCGTGAAGGGACCGAAGGACAGCAGGTACCGGGTATCCAGGCCCCTTGCCCATGCGTCCACATAATCCTGGGTCGGGTACAACCACAGCGGATCACCCGGTTGGATCGACGCCACTCGGGCCTGATCGTAATCGAATTCACGGTTTCTCATGATGTAATACTTGTTGACGTCCCCCTCGGGCGTGCCCAGACCGCCGGTTCGGTAATCACGAAAGTCCTCTTTCCAGCGTCCCACCCCCCCTTTCTCTCTCGGACCGAAGTCCAGGTTGGAAGCGCCGCTGCTTATCCACCAGTTATACGAGACATCCAATTCCTGTGCCGGTGTACGGATAATACGCATGGCCGAAACATGCTCCGCTGGCTTCAGTTCGCCGGTGTTAGCAAGGTCACCTTCATTGTCCGCCAGCCACGCGGTATTGACCGTATCCATAAACGTGCACCCGCGAAATTCCGTTTCTACTGTCTGCAGGAACCCGGTGATATCATCGCTGTAGCCGCCGCTCCCCTGACAATCGTCACAGACATCACCATCTATGTACAACCCCATATACACGTCGTCCAAGCGCGCACTGCCGATATTCCTGATCTTGTAGTCAAACAGAACGAGATCTTCCGCATACGCGTAAGACCACGCATACGAAGCATCGGTCACTTCGATGAAAAGCGGCCGATGCGGCTGGCCTAAATAATCGGGCTCCACACCTCGGGTAAAAGTGTCGGTATACACCGAGATGTAATCCTCCTCCGAAATAGCCCCTTCGAATCGGGGGTGTGCCGGGTTTATTATCGACCGATAGACCATGTCGCCGAAAGGAGAAGCATCCGGACGAAACTCCCGGTGAAACGACCAACCGTCCGCTCCCAGAGATACGAGCGTGTCCCGCCCCACGACGGCGCCGATCCAGAACGCTCCGGCGAACAGGTATTCGACTCGCGACCCTTTCGGATATTCGCACGATCGGACTTCTCCGCCCGTGAAACAATCGCCTGCTCCGGCTTGTCGGAACCCGGTCCCCAGCGTGCCGTTGTTGTTAACCGCCAAAACGATCTTGCCGACTCTATGTGACGCAATGCAGTGAGCGTGACCCTGAGCCACCATACCCCCGCGATAATACTTGTCATTGATCTCCGGCAACTCAGCTCGGCCGTCGACGATGCCATAACAAAGCAGTGAGCCTGCGATTCCGGCAGTGGCGATCAGCGCATTCGGGATAACTCTCATAACTCCTCGAACCTATGTCCAGACGGCACATTGACGGTCTGGAAATGAATCCTGTTCAAAAACGTCGTTGACCGCAGAACACATCCTTTCGCAACTACCCAAATTACATGAATGTAGTCCGGTTTGCAAGGCTTTTCACGCCGGAAGAAACAGTCCGTGTCGGCGCGGGGCAGCGATTAGTCTCGATGAGACAATATCGCCAGGGACTGCTGAAGACTAACCTCAAATGCCGAAAGCGCTCCCGGTCGGAAGCGCTTCCAAGGTACTGTGAATCATGAGATTAGCAGCCACAGGGCGGTGGTCCAAACCGGAACAGGTAATCGACCAAATGAGACAAATCTACGACAGTCGTCTCATCATCGCAATTCACATCGGAAGATTCCAGCGGATCGGGCGCCGGACCACCTTTGAACAGATAATCCACCAGGAAAGTGACATCGCTCACCGTGATACCTTCCTCCCCGTCCATGTTACCCCGATGAGCACAGGCGTATATCGAACCGGACTGGGCCACCGGCTCGTAATTGAGAACGGAACCGTTGAATTCCGGGGTGTAGAAGCTATAGCCGTCCAGGCCGATTATTGCCGAATCTCCGGGAGTTGCCCCGGCGGCTAACCGCAGGTATAGCTTCACGATACACCCTGTGCCCGGACTCAATTCGGGAGCTCCGCCTGAAGCCGACGACTGCAGCTTGATGGTCTTGCGCTTGTTGTTGGCATCGGCGTGAATGTAGTTCTGAAGCTCGAAATAATCGGTTCGGCATCCGGCGGTAGAAAACGAGTCAAGCGTCAAATTGAGAACACCGGAGTACTCGACCGGAATGATGATTGATGTCAACGGCGTTATATTCCGCGCGTAGATCGGCACTTCAATAGTCTCACCGGGCAGAAGACCGGTATCGGGCGCAATCATCGAATCAGCCAGAGCGACGATGTAATTATCTTTCTGTGAATAGCGGATGTCACCATCTGCGTCGATCTCGACCGACACGTCGAACATGCCCGGAATCGTGTACGTATGCGATGGGGACTGCACGAACGCCGAGTCGCCATCGAAGAAGTCCCATGCCCAGGTGTCAACCTGCAGACCCGACGTAGCCGTGTAATTCACGTCAAAAGGCACCCAGCCGATAGTGGTATCCGCAAAGAAAGCCACGCCGACTACTTCATCGATACTTCCCTGAAGATCCGGCAGCGGCCCGATCAGCCACGAGTGCGGAGCCTGGGGCGTCGAGTAAGCCTGTAGCAAGGTTCGCATTCCGTTGTGATCCAATACCCGTGAGTGTACACTCTTGTGGATTCCCTGCAGAATGGCGCTAGCCCCCACTATGATCGGCGAAGCACTGGACGTACCGGAGAAGCTGCTCGTATAGTAGTCGGTCGTATCGGATCCATAAAGACCCCCGTAGCCGAGCGTATATACGTCCCACGTGCCGAAGGCGTGGACATCCAGACGTTGCCCATGACTCGTGAACGGGGCAGGGACATGATCATTGTACGAAGCCGCTACCATAATAGCTCCGGAAAACCGATAATCCGGGTCAAACAGCGAACCGTACCAGAACTCGTCATCCAAATCCTGGGCACCGTTGGCGCCTGCCTCGACTACAATGCGGCCCAGAGCCGAAGCGGTCAAGATCGCATCGAAACTGTCCTGATAGTACTCCACCGGTACATAGGCTCCACCATTGGGGCCTCCCGTCTGTAATTCAATAAGGATAATGTCACCGGTGTCGGCATTATTGGACGCCGTGGTAATGGCGTCTGAGGTACTCATCGATCCGATAGAGACGGTGCCCAGATCGACATTGAACGCAATCCCGGTCATTCCGAACAGATTCGAATCGGCCGCTATCTCACCCAGGACCGCTGTACCGTGGTTGTACCAGGTCGGATCCTGTATCTTGGCGCCGGCGATATGAAAGTGATCGGTGCCGCCATGTAGGTCTTCATGACTCTCCACCCAGTTGCCCTCGATATCGATCACCTTTACTCCTTCGCCGCGGCCGCCGCTATAGCTCCACGCGTAGTACGCGTTAATTCCGGTCGGGGCAGGTTGGAGATAGTACTGACCGAACTCGAATGACGGCGTGAAGACGCGAGGCATGATGGGCAGAACCGGCTTCGGCGCGAAGTAGGCGATTTCGATTATATCGAGACTGTTGAGCAGGGCTACCCGATCCAGCCTTTCCTGATCCGTTAGAGGGCCATCGAGAATCAACCTGTAATACAAAGTCAAATCCGGCAGTTCGATACCGGCCCGCTGCGAACCGATAGCTCGCATCTGTTCCAGGGTCGATTCTTCAACCGTGATGTGTCGCTCCACGGATACGGTTTTGTTGGCGGGAGAAATCGCCTCATTGAGCAAGCTCCATTCGGCTCCCGTCCTGACGAAGCTCTCACCATCGAATTCCGGCTGTCCGATGCCTTCCTTGATCTTGAATATGATCTCGTCAGTCTTCATCCCTTGCGGCAGGGATTTGTAAGACGGCTTTGCAGCTACTTGTCTCTTTAACGGAAAGGCGTTTTCGGCCGACGATTGAATTCCGGTCAGACTCACCAACAGCAATCCTGCCAACAGCAATACCCCTGGCACGCGATAATTCATACAGACACCTCTGAGATAATTACGTTCAACTCCGGTCCATGATTCCGGCGGTTAGACCACTGCCTCAAGATAACCTCTTTTGCTGTTTTGGCAAGACAAAATCAGGAGCATCAAGGGGAAGGAAGAGGACCGCCCCGAAAGAGAAAGTCGACCAACTCCGTCAGCATGTCGACACCCGGCATGCCCAGCTCCTCCGAACGACAATAAGTGACATACGGACACGCCTCGGCATCGGGATGCCCGCGAAACAGATAATCCACCAGACAGCTCAAATCGATCACCGTGATTTGACCGTCCCCGTCATTATCACAGAACGTTTGATCGGGTGCCAGGAGAGTGACCGAGCCGTGATTCGGAACCACAACCGTCGTGTCCAGCCATCCGTAAAGGTAGTCGTATACGTGAACCGAATCATAGTCCGATGAATCCGGATTTACCATCTCCCAGGTATGACAGGAATCCTCTTGCCATTCGGTGCAGAGATAGTAGATCGTGTCTGTCAGCGTGTCGGTTACGACACCGATCGAGTTTCCCCACGGGTCCGAAAAATCAAACGGTTTGACGATGGTCAGGACGGAAGTCAGACTGCCGCTCGTATCCGGCGTCGCGGTCGTGTTCACCGGAATCCGTACCGCCGGCCCGCCCTGTTGAGGTATAATCCCATGAGTGATGTTCGTGTCAAACGGAAGATCGGCAATACACCGAAACCAGAGCAACTCTTCCGTAACCGATGTGTCACGTACTTCCACGTACTCGAATCCGGACACCAGCGTACCACTCGTATCAAAGCCGCCATGCTCGAAATTGAATGTCACCAAATCCGGCCGCTCCGATCGCAATTGAAACTGGAATCCCGCTATAGTATCAACGAAATTATCAAGGTAGACATTGATACAGGTGCCGTCTTGACCCGGGTACAAGGCCGTATCAGCCACGGTAAGAATGATCCTGGGTACTTCCGCTCGAGATTGGTCGACAATGATCGAGGTGATCAAACAGATTGTGGCGAATAACACGATAACGAGTTTATAAGGGCGGGTTTTTCCTCTACGTACAACCAGGTCCATGCCTGTTATACGTACGAGCGGGGGAGACGTACATGTAAAACCAGTCAAGACAGCTGACTTGTTTCCAAATTCTCCCGCGGCCATTGGGCCAACTTTGCCCCGGCTTCATAGGTGGTCTGGAGAAACTCCAGCAAGTCTGTCTGTGAGTCCGCCGCTTGCCTGAAATCTTCATAACGATACAGGGCCATATGGCTGGTCCCCATGTTCTGCCACCAGGCTGCTCGCGGTGATATGGCCGCACTGACTAAACCTGCCGGCTCCGGGTGCACATACGCGTAAAACGCCGGCTCACGAAACGTACCGTCACCGGGCCAAAACCCGGCGCTGATCACCTCGTGCGAATAGGCTTCCCTGGTTACCGGGTCGGCATCGGCAGCCACCGGCGTCGTTCGTCCGGAAAAGCGACTCAACGCCAGATCGAAACTGTGCCAGAAGAAATGAAGTGGACTGCACTTGCCCAGGAACCGTCCCCGAAATTCCTTGAAAGCCGGTTCAACTCCGGTGAGTATCCGAAAAAAACGGCCGACGTAGTCACGGTCATACGACGCATGGACAGTGTCCTCAAGATAAGAAATGTCACTCCCCGTTTTAGCAGGATCAAACGGCGGCAGCGAGATATCCACCGACACACCCTGTGACAGAAGGTTCTCCATGACTAGTCTGTAGAAATCCGCCACCGAGCAATTCTCCAGGCCAAACCTGTGCCGGGCGCCGTCGCTGAACCGAATGCTCAAACAATGGTCAACGAAATCGAATTCGAAATCCATATTCCCGCTGCCATACGGAATCGTGGAGGTCGTCAAGCCTCTCGCGGAAAGGTAGAAGGGGACGTGCCACCAGTGATTGACTTTGGGATTAAGCGCCAGTCTGATCTTGCCTACAATCTGACTGTACAAATGGAGCGTTATCTTACTCTCCTTCCATTGTTCGTACGGAAGCGGGGGAAAGGCTTTGTCTTTCATGTCGTCCTCATACGTTAATCAGGTCTATCAGGTTGTGCCTATTTATAAGCCGCCTGTGGCGAGATTAGTTCCACTGATTCAGAACGGATCCCTTGTTGATCGCGTCCCTGGCTTTGCAACTTTGGGCACGCGCTGCAGAGGTACCGAATACTAGTGTGCCGCAAACTTGAAAATCTCATTCGAATCGGATATTTTCATTGACAACAATGATCGATATTGTTATGATTGCTCGCTGGGACAAAGGTAATCCTGCTCTTCCCTTGTCGCATGTGCAGGTCATACAGCCGGCCGATCGGAAAGTGCAGGTTCCTCACCGCACCGGCATTTTGAGCAAAGTCGAGGATTACAGATGTTAAGCGCTAAGCACCCGGACGCGTGTATGCGGTTCTGGGTCTTCGCGCGCATTCACGGAGAGAATGATCATAACTAACTTTTTCCCAGGCCAATCCACAACAATTGAGAAAGGATTCCCACCATGGCAGAGTTGTCCGACGAACAAACCAAGCAGCTTCAGAAGAAGATCGACGAACTGCAAGCCAAAATCGACGATCTCACGCAGCAGCTCAAAGACAAAGCCGACAACAAAAGTGTCAAACGTCGAGTCGCAGAAAAAACGGCATTCATCGCCAAAATCAAAACTCTGGGCTCATTGGGGGAGATCCCCGAAGTGGAAGACGTTCAAGAAGCGCAGAGGCTTCTGGAAGACAATCTCAATTTCTTCAAGGAACTCCTCAAGGCTGTAGTCGAAGCCATCAAGGATGTTATCCAGGCTATAGTTGACGCACTCACGATCCTTAAGGATTTTGTCGTCGGCTTGTTCCCCGATGAAGAGACTGAGACCACGATGCTCGGCGACCGTCTGCCGGAGCGTGGCGAATTCGCTACGTTCTCGACTGTCCCCGGTGTCGGAGACAATGTCGGCATCATGAGGATGCCCGCCGGATTCGCGGGCTTGACCGAGCCAATGTCGATTTCCATCAAACCCACAACCGTCAGGCTGTCGGCGCGCTTTGAAGACGGCGGCACTCCCGGACTCTCATGCGTAGAAATTCCCAGCTTTGCCGCGGTTTCCCAGCCTATAATGATCGGCGAACGCCGGCTTCCCGCGATGCTGCAGACACTGGATCCACGCTTTACGTCCGCGGGTATGTACAATGCCGACACCGGTGAGATAAAAGCGCGATTGTACACCCGAGCCTTTGACGGGCAGGTCTACACCTTAAACCAGCCGATTCTCATTACGTCCGATGTCTCAGGAAGGCTCATGAGCGGCGCCACACCGACATTGCAGGTCTCTACGAGGTCGATTGATTTCATGTCGGATGCCCCCATAAGAGAATACGTCTGCTGAATGCCTGTGACGGACCGAGCCGCCCAGGGAGCTTCCCTGGGCTTGGCTGTAGAGATTAATTCTCGAAGCCAACAACCACTGCGGCGAGACCTAAGAAAGGAGCACCACGGATGGCGGAATTATCGGATCAACAAACCCAACGGATTGAGAGTGCGGTCAACGAGTTATTGTCCAAACTCAAAGCCATAGCAATCCAATTGAGAGATAAACCGGATGCCGACGGCTTGAAGCGTCACATCGCCGACAAGGTGGCATTCTTCACGAGAATTGCCACTCTCATGCAGTTAGGCGCTATGCCGACCGAAGAGGATCTTCAGGAAGCACGTGAAATCCTGGAAAGAAACATGCCGCCGGTTTTTAGGATATTCGATGTGGTCGTAGAAGAACTAAAATCAATTGTACAATCCGTTATTGACGCCCTCACGCAGTTTAAAGACTTCATCGTGAGCCTGTTTCCCGGAGAGGAGACAGAAACCACCATGCTCGGCGACCGCTTGCCGGAACGAGGTGAATATGCGGCCTTTGCAACCGTTCCCGGCGTTGGGGACAACATCGGCGTTGTGAGACTTCCCGTCGGATTCGCCGGGATAGCGGAACCGATGACTATCTCTTTCAAGCCGAAAACGGTCAGGCTGTCGGCACGCTTTGAAGATGGCGGAAGGGCCGGCTTATCGTGCGTGGAGATATCCGATTTCGCAGCTATATCGGAGCCGCTCCGAATCCGACATCGTCAGTTGCCCCCGATGCTTCAGACGCTCGATCCGCGTTTCAAGTCGTCCGGAATGTACAATGCCGACACCGGCGATTTCAAAGCCCGTATGTACACGCGCGCCTTCGACGGACACGTGTACACGCAGAACCTGCCGATTGTAATCACGACCGATGTGTCGGGCAAACTGCTGCGCGGCGCCATGCCGACACTACAGGCGTTAACCCGATCGATTGACTTTGTGTCCGACGCCCCATTGAGGGAATACGTGTGTTAGCCGGATGAAGTGCCCGTAGGTGTTTAAAGCCGATCACATGGGGCCTGTCAAAAACCCGGAATGAGTCATTGCGGCGCCTTAGGGAATTAACGACTCCCTTTATCCGCCATGTATGTGTGGCTCCAGGAATGGCAGAAATTCCTGTTGACAACCCCTCCAATAGCCGATATATATAAGCATGTTACGAATGGTTTCTTACACCGCTTTTTTCGAGGCTTTGTTCTAATCCGTCAAAACTCCGTAAAAGCATATATCAGAAACCGCTGCGCAATTGTGCGCTTTCATCTGTTTACCCGAACAGCTGCATCCTGAAGGTATGGGCGTTTCAAAAGGGTGAATAAGACCGGAGAGTAGAATGAAAATCTACGTAGGCAACATGTCGTATGACACGACCGAAGATCAGTTGCGCCAGGCGTTCGAAGGTTATGGCGAAGTTACTGATGTCAACATCATCATGGACCGTGACAGCGGCCGACCCCGCGGGTTTGCTTTTGTCGAAATGAACAACCAGGATGAGGCCGATGCGGCCATTTCCGCGTTAAACGGTCAGGACTTCGGCGGCCGTACGCTGAACGTCAGCGTGGCTCGCCAACGCGAGGGTGGTGGTGGCGGCGGCGGACGTCGGTACTAATTACCGAAAGTAGAAGGTAGGTCAGGACCGTGGCGGTCCTGACCCCTGCCATTCCTGACTTCTTCCCAGTCGCCCCGACTGCTTTCCTATTACCCCTAACCTCTTTCTTGTCACCCTTGTGAAGGGGTGTGTTGAAGAAGCCTCTTTTGGCTGTTGCAGCAGGTCGTGCGAATCCACGTTAGTGGAGTCGTGTGAGCTGCCGCTGCCGCTTGCCAACGAGTTACGTGTCGGGTCACAATCCCGCCGACGCGGGCTCAAGACTCGACACAACAGCACATAGGGTTTTTCAAAAGGCCCCGAAGACAGGGGTTCATTCCGCGCCGTCAAGCGACCCCGGGCTGCCCCAGAAGTTGATATCCGGTCGATTTTCGTATCACGTAGAGGCGGAGCTCGTCTCTGGCGATCCGGTAAGTCTTTGCGGTACAAGGCCGCACCCTACGCGGAGAGGGCGCAGTCGAAAATCCTGAGTCCGGCAAGTCTGCTTCAGATCTGCCGACAGTTTATAGGCCCGAATCCCTGCGGTTCGGGCTATGGCCCTTGTCCCGGCAGGGTGGCGCACTCCTTGGGGCGCGTGTCTGTTCCTGGTCGACAGAAGCAGGGCACAACCGGAAGTGGTTGTGCCGCGGAGGCAGAACCGCTGAAGGGTTCTGCCCTACGGAGTTGCTATCCGGGCATTGACCTCTCCCCCAGAGTGGCAAAGGAATTGGAGCGAGAAGGGTTCCGCCCTTAGGATTTGCTAATCACAAACGTAACAAGCCGCCAAGGATGTTGGCCATATATCCCTTCTTCTTCGCTAGCTCTTCAAATCGTGTCTGAATGACCTCGAATTCGGATTCACTTGCTATATCGTGGATTAGCCACGTGTCTAATTGGCAATAACGTGACCAATAAACACCAATCTTCTTGATCTTCTTCCATCTAGGCAATGCACGAACACCATCTATACGAGACAGCATATAATATCCAATGAGCTGGTTGAAGTAGCTTCGATGTAAACGTCGCTCTTTGGTAGTCTTTATTTCGATTATCGTATCATCTACAACAAGATCTGCATCTGCTCCTCCAACAAGCACAGATGCTGTGCGAAACGTTGGATTCAATATTAAATACTTTTTCGGTTGAAAAGCGGACAATGGTATGCGTTTCAGCAAAGCACGCAATTCAGACAATTCGCCTTCAGTGGGATCGCGAAAGGAATCGGGAACATAATGTGATCGATAGACATTGTCAAGTTGAGCGAGAAAGAACACACCAGAAAGAAGCTTCTTTGTTATCCGTCCGTTGTCCTTGAACTTATCATAGGCCAATACTGCCTCGGCAAAGTGCCGAATATACTTCTTCAACATGTCATCCGGAAGTAATCCCATTCCGCTATTTGCATTCCAATTACTCGTCTTCGCAATTGAAAACTCACGTTCAAGCCTGAATCGAAGAAGGTAATCAAATGAAGTCCCAATTGTTGAATAGGCTTTTGAACTAGGTGGAACGGTTATTCTCAGTCGACGATTCTCGATCAATGGCTTTGGAATTTCTTCGTTAAACAGTCTTCTCACCTTGGGCAGCTTTATGAATGAAGTAAGACTCATTGCTGAATTGAGTTCTGCTATTTTGGTTTCCTTTCAACTGTCTTTCAAACCCACCCGATGCTTAGCGTACCTTTATGTCTAAACCCGAAGCGGGATTTCGTTCTACGAAACAGACTTCAGCAAATGCCTCGCAATCACCAGCCGCTGCACCTCTGATGTGCCTTCGCCGATTTCGCACAGCTTGGCGTCGCGCCACATGCGCTCGGCCGGGAACGGGCCCGTGTCGTAGCCAACCGCCCCCAATATGCCGATCGCCGTCGCACACGTGCGTGTGCCCACCTCCGAGGCGTACAGCTTCGCCATGGCGCTGAAGTGGCCAAAGGGGATACCGGCATCTTTCATGCGCGCCGCTTCGTACACGAGCAGCCGGGCCGCCTCGAGTTCCGTGGCCATGTCCGACAGTTTGTGCTGGATGGCCTGGTTGTAGGAAATCGGTTTGCCGAACTGCTTGCGCTGGGCGGAATACTTGAGCGCGCACTCGAACGCACCCTGCCCCAGACCGAGCGCCATGGCGCCAATTGAAATCCGGCCGCCGTCGAGCGTGATGAGCATCTGCTTGAACCCCTCGCCGACCTGGCCCAACTGGCTGTCGAATGGTGCCTTCAGATCATCGAAATGCAAAAACGCCGTATCCGATCCGCGCAGTCCAAGTTTGTTCTCTTTCTTGCCGACCGCGTAGCCGTCCCAGTCCTTTTCGAGTATGAAACAGGTGATCTGCTTGTCCTCGGGATCCTCGGAAGTGCGCGCCGAGGCAATGCTGGCGAACGCCTTCGTGGCCGATGTTATCCAGCATTTGGACCCATTTATCAGCCAGTGGTTGTCCTTCTTCAGTGCTATGGTGCGGGTTCCACCGGCGTCGGAGCCGGCATCGGGTTCGGACAGGCCAAACGCGAGCACTTCGCCTTGCGCGGCGCGGGGGAGATACTTCTGCCGCTGTTCCTCGGTGCCGAACTTGAAAATGGGATAGCAGCCGAGAGAGTTGTGCGCGGCCAGGAATATACCGGTCGAACCACAAACGCGCGAGGCTTCCTCGACTGAGATGATATAGGATAAGGTATCAATCGGTCGCCCGCCGTATTCTTCGGGGATCAGGGCGCTCATCAGGCCCATTTCCAGAAGCGGCTGCATGTGCTCCTCCGGGAAGCGCTGCTCGACATCGAGCGTCGCCGCCAGCGGAGCGATCTTGTCCTCCATGAAATTGCGGATGGTGTCGCGATATTCGAGATGTTTCTTTTCCAGCATAGGCTAGTCCTTCAGCATGTCTTTGGAGATGACCATCCGCTGGGCTTCGGAGGTCCCCTCATAGATTTCGGTCACGCGGGCATCGCGGAAGTAGCGTTCCACCGCGTACTCTTTGATGTAGCCGTAGCCGCCGTGAATCTGGACTGCTTCATCGCAGACAAAATTGGCCATTTCGGAACAGAACAGTTTAGCCATCGAAGCCTCCCGATGACACGGTTCGCCGGCGTCTTTCAGACGCGCCGCGCGATAGGCCAGGAGACGCCCGGCGTCCAGCTTCGTGGCCATGTCGGCGATCTTGAACTGGATGGCCTGGAATGCCGCTATCGGTTTACCGAACTGCACCCGTTCCTTGGAGTACTTGATGGCTTCGTTGAGCGCGGACTGCGCTATCCCGATCGACTGAAACGCCACACCGACCCGGCCCGAATTGAGGATTGTCACGGCCATTTTGAAGCCGTCACCCGGCTGACCGAGCATGTTGCCCTTCGGGATCTTGACATCGGAAAAATTGACTTCGCGGGTATCGGAGGCCTTGATACCGCACTTGCGCTCGGCCTTGCCGATCGTCAGGCCATCCAGTCCGGCGTCGACCACGAAGCAGGACAGCGCCTTGTGCCCGCCTTCGGGATCGGTTTTGGCGAAGACGATGAAAACACCGGCATAGACGGCATTGGTGACGTACGTTTTGGTGCCATTGAGGATATATTTGTCGCCGTCAAGTATCGCTGTCGTTTCGATGCTGGAGACGTCGGTACCCGCGTTCGGCTCCGTAACGCAATAGGCGCCGATCTTCTCGCCGGCGGCCATATCGGGCAGATACTTCTTTTTCAGATCTTCGGACCCAAAGAGTTTGATGATCTCGCAGGTAAGAGAATTCTGCACCGAGAGCATGATACCGAAACCGGCGCTTGCGGCACAGATTTCCTCCAGCACACCCATGAACGACGTGGCGTTTAGACCCAGACCGCCGTATTCCTCGGGGACGGTGAAGCCGAAGTAACCGAGCTCGGCGCATTCCTTGATGAGGGCTTCGGGAGTCTCGCCCTTTTCATCCATTTCCTCGGCGATGGGGTAAATGCGCTTCCGGGCCAGCTCACGGGCCATCTGTTTCAGTTCGAGTTCATCTTCGGAGAGATTAAAGTCCATGAGAAAACTCCTTACTTATCGTAGACATAGAAACCGCGCCCGGTCTTCCGCCCCAGATACCCGGCCTGGACCATTTTCCGCAGCAGCGGACAGGGACGGTACTTGGGATCACCGAGACCTTCGTGAAGCACTTCCAGAATGGCCAGGCAAACGTCGAGCCCGATGAAGTCGGCCAGCGTGAACGGTCCCATGGGATGAGCCATGCCTAACTTCATAACCTCGTCGATCGCCTCAATCGTTCCCACGCCTTCCATATGGGCATACACCGCCTCGTTGATCATCGGCAGGAGAATGCGGTTGGCGATGAAGCCGGGGAAGTCGTTGACTTCGACCGGGGTCTTGCCGAGCTTCTGGGCCAGCTCGAAAATGAGCTGGAAGGTCTCATCGGATGTCGCCAAACCGCGGATGAGCTCGATTAGCTTCATCATGGGAACCGGGTTCATGAAGTGCATGCCTATGAACTGATCCGGGCGTTTCGTAGCAGAAGCGAGCTCGGTGATCGGCAGTGAGGACGTGTTCGAGGCTAAAATTACTTCGGGGGGACAGATATCTTCGAGGCTCTTGAAGATGTCCAGCTTTATCTTCAAATCCTCGGTGACGGCTTCCACGACCAGTTGGGCGTCTTTGGCGGCATTGATGTCGACATTGGTCTTGATGTGTTTCAGGGCTTCGTTTTTGGCTGCCTCGGTGATCTTCTCTTTCTTGAGCATGCGGTCGAGACTCTTCGTGATGGTCGCGACGGCGCGGTCGAGAAAGTCCTGCTTAATGTCGATCAGGACGACGTCGTATCCGGTGACTGCGAAAACCAGGGCGATACCATTGCCCATGGTGCCGCTGCCGACGACGGCCACTTTCTTGATGTCATCGAGCTTCATGATATGGTTCCTCTATTTTGATTCTTGTGTTTAACTGCATTGTATGGCTTCAATCTTTGACTCCGCTCAGGGTGAGAGGTGGAACGGACCGGTGGCACATCATGTACGCCTGAGGCGGACGGGACCTGCCACAATGGGGACTGGATTCCCGCCTTCGCGGGAATGACAAAAAAGAGCTTGGGAATTCTACGAGACAAGCGTTCTCAGCCAGAACCGAGTGCGCTTCAAACAACGGGGGCAGGTACGTCATGTTCCTGCGCTCACTTCTGTCAGGCCAGTTCGATCGCCATGGCCACGGCATTGCCGCCGCCGAGGCAGAGAGTCGCCAGGCCGGTCTTCAGGCCACGGTCCTTGAGGGCGTATATCAATGTTGTCAGGACGCGTGCGCCGGAGGCGCCGATCGGATGCCCGAGAGCCACCGCACCGCCGTGGACATTGACTCGATCCCAATCCCACTTGAGCTCTTTGCCGTCCGCCAATGCCTGGGCCGAAAAAGCTTCGTTCGCTTCGATCAGGTCCCAGTGGTTGATATCGACATTCATCTTCTTCATCAGTTTCCGGACGGCGAAGATGGGGGAGAAGAAGAGCTCTTCGGGCGGGGTGCCGGCGACGGAATAGTCTATTATTTTGGCCAGCGGCTCAAGCCGCTTGTCCTTCATGTATTTTTCGGACACGACCACCGTGCAGGCGCTGCCGTCATTCAGGCCGGGGGCGTTCCCGGCGGTAACGGTACCGTCCTTTTCGAAGGCCGGGCGGAGCTTGGCGAGCATTTCCATCGAGATCTTCGGGCGCGGACCTTCGTCTTTCTTAAATACCGCCGGATCGCCTTTCCGTTGCGGGATTTCGATGGGGAAGATCTCTGCGTCGAATTTCCCGGCTTCCCAGGCCGCTAAGGCTTTATGGTGCGAGTTGTAGGCGAACTCGTCCTGCTCTTCGCGGGTGATGTTGGCCTTCTTGCGGGTGAGTTCGGCGGCGCTGCCCATGTGGAAGTTGTTGAAGCTGTCCCAGAGACCGTCGGAAATCATAAGATCTACCATCTTCTGGTGACCGAATTTGACACCGGTCTTGGCGCCGAAAACCGCGAGTGGTGTTTGCGACATGGACTCCATGCCGCCGGCGACTATGACGTCCTGGTCCCCGGCGCGAATCGATTGAGCGGCCAGCATTACGGCTTTCAGGCCCGAACCGCATACCTTGTTAATAGTCATGGCGGCCGCCTGAGGTGGAATGCCGCCGTGGATGGCGGCCTGGCGGGCGGGCGCCTGGTTGGAGCCGCCCTGAACTACCTGTCCCATAATAACTTCCTCGACGTCAGCAACATCGACACCGGCGCGTTTAACGGCTTCCTTGACAGCGTGGGCGCCAAGCTGAGGAGCCGGAATAGAACCCAACCCGCCGTGCAGGACCCCGATAGCGCTTCGGCAGGCGGAGATGATATACGCGTCATTTCGCTCAGCCATATCTTAAACCTCCAGATAATTAGAACTTCAGTACTACCAAGGTTGTTATATAAACAATTTTGGGATGACACACAAGTGAAGGAATTCACAAAATCGATCTCGTGTTAACGGATTTTTAATGTTTTTTTTATTGACTTCAATATTGAATTTGTCGTTTCTAGCGGGCGAAATGAAGAAAGTTGATGTAAGAAAACGTTTTGAACCTTATTAACCTCAAATCCTTTCATGGAGGAAACACATGTTGAAACGTCTAACGATTCTCACTCTCGCATTCTTGCTGGTGCTGTCCACCGCAAGTTTTGCCAAAGACATGACCGGCAAGTGGGGACTTGGATACTTCAATTCCAATGCCCCGGTGGGTGTCCGCTTCTGGGCTACGCCGGTAGTCGGTGTGGATATTGGTGTTGGTTTCAACGGTACGGAAGTGGCCGAACGTGACACTACGACTGGCTTACCGACAGGTGAAACGACTACAGCTACGAGCTTTTGGGTTGAAGCCGGTATTCCGTACGTAGTATTCCCGGGAGACAGAGCCAACTTTATGGTGCGTCCCGGTCTGGTCTTCGCCAGTCTTGACGACCGTTCATTCTCGATGGGAACTGGTGTGCTAGACGACACCTGGACGGAGGTCCGGGTCTCGCTGACACTGGCCGGTGAAGTGTTCTTTGGTGAGCATTTCTCACTGGAAGCGGGACACGGAATCAATGTCCAGTTGCTGAGCCCCCCGGGTGACGGCGATTCTCAGACGAATTTCAGCACCTTCGGCGCCAGCGTTTCACACCTGGGCTTTCATTACTACTTCAAGTAGTCGTCGACTGTTTTAGATTCGAGAATTCACCACAGGCAGGAACCTGATTCCTGCCTGTTTTTTGTTGACGTTGGCCGTTCTGGGGGCACATTCCAATCAAGTATTCGGGCAAATGGGTTTAGCAAACTGAGTTAATGTTTTGATTTTGGCAGTTCTCCTTTGTGTGGTTGTCGGATCTGGAAGTATGGAGGTATGATGATGAGAGGCCGATGGTTTGTCTTAGCTGCCGTGGTGTTCATGACCGTATCGGTAAGTGCCGCGGACAGTCCCGTCGATGCCGGGAGTATGGTATTGAGTGGGACGGCGTTTTATCAGAATCAGTCCGGAGATTTGTACGAGAATTACCGGGGCGATGATTTGCAGACCATTACGGTAGCGCCGGGCTTTGGGTATTTTGTGTCGCCGGGAGTGTTCCTCGGGGGAGAGTTAGCGGTTGTCAGCATCTCCCGAGGTGGCTCCAGTTTAACCAATGCCTACATTGTACCTCAACTGGGCTACTACTTCAATTCCGCGACAACCGGCGCCGATGTTAAAGGACGAGCGTATCCATACGCGAAAGCGATCGTTGGCATCGGCACGATTAGTAACGGTGATTCCGAGACTCAGACACTTGTCGGCGCCAAGCTCGGCTCGGTATTCATGTTGTCCAACACGATTGCAGCCGATGTCGGGTTACAGGTGCAGAGAGAGTTCATTTCGGACTATTCGGGAACGACCATCTGGATTGGGGTAGGAATTACTGCGTTCTTATGGGATTGAGGCGTGCCTCCTGATTCACTGAGCCCGCATCGGTCCCAATCGTCTGGATGGGTCAAGTAGTCAAGTAGGGCACAAACTGTATTCGGCAACCCCAGTTTTAACTTGCCTCTCGACCCTGGATTCACCTACACTTCAAGTAAACAAGTCTTACACTACCACAGGAGAACTGTAAATGCGAATACGAGTACTACTTCCGTTAATTATTTTGATCGTAACGACGAGCGGCGTATGGTCGCAAATCCCCTCGAAGCCGTTTAATATCTACGCCGGGGGAGGTATCACGATTCCGACCAAGCCGAGCGAGTTCAATGACAATTATAACCTCGGCTATCATGGGTTTGCCGGGCTGGGGCTGTTTGTAGCGCCGATGATTCAGGCGGTGGGAAAGATCGGCCTGCACAGCTCTACGCGCGATTTCGATGACTTCGTTGATCCCAACGCCGATGGCGGCGATTTCACGGCCCTGACCTTTGGTGTTGACGCGCGCCTGGCGATCGGAGCGCCGGTTGTGCCGATAAAACCGTTCGGCTTCGCCGGAATAGGCATGTCGAATATCAAGAGAAGCGACATCGAGCCGAGTGTGGAATTCGTCACTGAACCGCCCAACCTTGAGTCCATCACCGAGACGAAGTTCTATTACAATATCGGGGCCGGTCTTGAGTTCAAGGTGGGACCGGGCTTCACGTTCTTTGTTCAGGGGGCGTATATCGGGATATCTTCCGGTGATATTTCCGATGAAGCGATTGGGCTCTTTCCGGTATCGGTGGGCTTGAAGTTGTAGGGGGAGGTGTCGAAACCCGAAAGGGGCGTCCGACTTACTTATCCAGCATCTTCTTGATTTCTTCGAGGAATTCGGCCGTGTCCTGGAACTTGCGGTAGACCGAGGCGAAGCGGACGTAAGCAATATCATCCACTTCTCGTAGCTGGGCCATGACCAGGGCGCCGATATCGTGGCTCTTGATTTCGTTGCGGCCGCGCTTGTTGATTTCGGCCTCGATATCGTCGACCATGGACTTGATCTTCTCGCTGGAGACGGGCAGTTTGTTGCAGGACAGTTTGATGCCATGCTCGATTTTCGTGCGGTCGAACGGTTCCCGACGGTCGTCGGACTTGAGCACGGTCAGTTGCTGGTGTTCGATGTATTCATAGGTGGTGAAGCGGTGCTTACATTCGAGACACTCCCGCCGACGGCGAATGGCGCGGCCGTCCTGCGAGGGCCGGCTGTCGACGACCTTGTCTTCCTCATGTCCGCATTGGGGGCATTTCATGGTCTGGTCATGACACGGGCGCTGTCTTGTAGGTCGAAATCCCGCTTCGGGTTTCGACATTTTCGTAGGTCGAGTTCGGAGGCCGCTTTAGCGGACGAATAACCCGACGTCTTCTTTTCATCGGTGCCGGGTTTCTCACTGGCTGCGCCAGGCTCGGAACCCGACCGACAATTGGCCCATCTATCGATCACTACCCGCCGGTCTCCCGCTTAATCCAATCCACATACTCCGAAAGTCCCTCTGAAAGCGGCAGCGAGATGATCTCCGGTACGTCGTACGGATGATTCTCCAGCACCCACAACCGCATCGCTTCGAACTTCTGAGCGGTTGTCTTCACGATCAACAGCGCCTCTTCATCGAACTCCACCTTGTCTTCCCAGCGGAAATACGACTGAATATGCGGCACGATATTAACACACGCCGCCAGGCGGTTCTCCACCAAACCCCGAGCGAGGTTTTTGGCCTCGTCCCGGGGCAAGGATACAAAGACGACACGAATGTCTTGCGTCACTTCTTCACCTCATGTCCGAGTTTTTGCTCCACTGATGCTACCTTGCCGGTCAAACGATCCTCGGCGTCCTTGCGATCATCCATGGTGAGCACCATGTAAATCCGCTCATGACCGAGTTCGCGCAGCTTCTGCCGGGCTTTACCCAGCGTGGCCATGACCGGCTCCCAGTCCCCTTCGATTATTGTGGACATCGAAGTAAGCTTATAGGACAAGCCGGACCGGTCGATTATGTCAACAACTTTGGCCACGTCTTCTGAGACCGATGCGACCCCTTTGCTGGTTGGAAACATGGATACTTGAAAGATCATATTAACCTCCTGTCTGGTTCGGGGTTTGACGTTGTGGCGCAACTAGGCATCATACGGCAACGGAAACCTCTCACACAATGCGGCGACTTCTTTCGATATCTCTTCCAGGACATCGTCTTGGCGGCGGTTCGTGATGCCGCGATCGATAAAATGCGCGATCATTTTCATTTCTTCGGGACCCATACCGCGCGTGGTGACGGCGGGCGTGCCGATGCGGATGCCGGATGTTACGAAAGGTTTCTCCGGATCGAACGGGACCGTGTTCTTGTTGACCGTAATGCCGGCTTTGTCGAGCGCCGTCTCGACCTTCTTGCCGGTCACTTTGGGAATGTCTATAAACGAGACCAGCATCAGGTGGGTGTCGGTGCCACCGGAGACCAGTTTATGGCCCTTGTTTTTCAGCTCCTCCGCGAGGATGGCGGCGTTTTCCACGATGCGCTTCTGATAGGCCTTGAATTCGTCGGTCATGGCTTCCTTGAACGCTACCGCCTTGGCCGCAATAATGTGCATCAACGGCCCCCCCTGGATGCCGGGCATGACCATCCGGTCGAGATCGGCCGCGTACTTCTCCTTGCACATAATAATGCCACCCCTCGGACCGCGAAGAGTCTTGTGCGTGGTCGAAGTTACAAAGTCGGCGTACGGAATGGGGGAAGGGTGGACGCCGGCGGCTATCAGGCCGGCGATGTGAGCGATGTCGACCATCATGTATGCCCCGCAGGCATTGCAGGCCTCACGGATCTTCTCGAAATCCAGTGTTCGGGGGTAAGCCGAGGCGCCGGATACAATCATTTTGGGTTTAACTTCTTTGGCCTTTTTGATCAGATCGTCATAGTCGATAATTTCGGTTTCTTTGTCCACTTGGTAGCCCTCGAAATCGAACAGGAAGCCGGAGAAATTGATCGGGTGGCCGTGGGTCAGGTGACCGCCGTGGCTCAGATCGAGGCCCATAACCTTGTCACCCGGCTTAAGGACCGCGAAATACACCGCCATATTGGCCTGCGAGCCGGCATGAGGTTGGACATTGGCGTGCTCGCAGCCGAAGAGCTGCTTGAGGCGCTCGCGCGCCAGATCTTCGGCAACATCGACGAATTCGCAGCCCCCGTAATAGCGTTTACCGGGGTAACCTTCGGCGTACTTATTGGTCATGACGCCGCCGCAGGCCTCCAGTACGGCGCGGGAGGTGAAGTTTTCGGAGGCAATCAGCTCGAGTTTATTCTGCTGACGGTTGGTCTCGCCGACTATAGCGTCATAAATCTCAGGATCTGTTTCTTTCAGGTACGACATGACAACACTCCAGTTCTTCTTTACTAAAAATAAGAACACAAGTTAGTGAAAATTGTTTGGCGGGTCAACCGGGGGATTGCGGTTAATGGAATCAGGGGTAGGGTTTTATGGCAGTTGACAAATCGTCCGGGCGGGGATAAATTGGGAGCATAAGTTGTATAAGCGGGCGTAATTCAGTGGTAGAATGCAAGCTTCCCAAGCTTGACGCCGTGGGTTCGAGTCCCATCGCCCGCTGTTATTATGTGAGTTAGATATGAAGATTATTGATATAGACCCATCTTCACCCCTGTTCGGATACGTCCGCCCCGGCTTTTCGGTCGTGGCGGTCAACGGCGAGCAGGTGCAGGATACGATCGATTTTCGGTACAAGATTGCCGAGGAACGCGTCAATATCCGCTTCGCCGATCAGCGCGGTGAGGAACTGGAGTTCGATTTCGACGAAGTCGATGCGGCCGATCTGGGGATAACGCTCGATGACAGCAAGGTCAAAATGTGCAAGTGCGACTGCATCTTCTGCTTCGTGCGGCAGCAGCCCAAAGGGATGCGGCGGGCGCTGTATATCAAGGACGAGGATTACCGGCTGTCGTTTACGCACGGCAATTTCATCACGTTGTCGAATATGACCAAGCCGGACCTGGATCGTATTATCAACCAGCGTCTGTCCCCGATGTATGTTTCGGTTCATGCGACCGATGATACTCTGCGCCGATGTATGCTGCGCAACGAAAAGCTGGCGCCGATTGTGCCACAGTTGAAGTATCTCGGTGATAACGGTATTACGATACACACGCAAGTGGTGCTGTGTCCGGGAATCAATGACGGCCCGCAACTGGTCAAGACCGTTACCGATCTGGCAGCGTTGTATCCTTCAATTGAAACCCTGGCAGTGGTGCCGGTTGGCTTGACGAAATACCGCGAGGATCTGGCAAAACTGCGGACATACACGGTTGAGGAAGCGCGGGATGTTATTTCGTATGTCGAAAAGCAGCAGAAGGAATATCTGCAGGTCCACGGCACTCGTTTCGTCTGGCCCGCCGACGAGTTCTATGTAATCGCCGGTAACGGTTTCCCGAGGTTGAACACGTATGAGGAGATGAACCAGTTCGAGAACGGGGTAGGGATGGTGCGGGAGTTCATTACGTCGTTCAATCGGCGCCGCTCACGACTGAAGAATCTCAATCTGGATTGCCATACTGATCAAGCGGACGTTCCGACGGTTCCTGCTCCTGCCGGAGGCGGGAGTGTGAACCGGCGGTTCGAAGGAGAAATGGCCGGCAGTCTGGAGCGCCAGGTCACAATCGGTGCTTCGCGCCAATCAGGACCTGTCGCAACATCAAAGTGGAGAGTGTCGGGGAATCGGGGCAAGCGCGCCCTGTTCCTCACCGGCTACTCCGCCGCCCCGTTTCTGCGAAAGTACATTCTGCCCTACGTGCGCGAAGAACTGGGGCTTACGCTCGACATTCAACCCGTTACCAACCGTTTCTGGGGTGAGTCGGTCACCGTATCAGGTCTGCTGACCGGTCAGGATATGTTGCGCGAAGCACGGAAGCGGATCGATGACTATGATACGCTCGTGTTGCCGCCCAACTGCCTGAATCAGGATGATCTGTTCCTCGATAATCTGACTCTGGATCAATTCCGCTCCGTTCTCGGCAAAGACGTTCAGGTCGGCCAGTACGACTGTGCCGCCACCCTCCGTTCGGCTTTCTCATGAATCTTCCCATAGTAGCGCTGGTGGGACGCCCCAACGTGGGCAAATCCTCCCTGTTCAATCGATTTTTGCAAAAGAAAATCGCCGTGGTCGACGAACAGCCGGGGGTGACGCGGGACCGCAACTACGCGGTCTGCGACTGGAACGGCGTGCATTTCATGCTGGTCGATACCGGGGGTATCGTCCCGCACGCGAAAGAGATCATGGAACGGAGCATTTCGGAACAGGCCGATTTTGCTATAAACGAAGCTCAGGCGGTGCTGCTGATCGTGGACAGCCAGGTAGGAATCGATGAATTCGACCTGTCCATCGCCAGAAAACTGCGCCAATCGGAGACGAATTGTATCCTGGTAGCCAATAAGGTCGATTCCGAGAAACAAGAGGCAGATATCTACGAATTCGTGAAGCTCGGTCTGGGTGAACCGCACCCGGTCTCGGCGACTGTGGGACGGGGGACCGGGGATCTGTTGGATAAAGTTGTCGGGCATCTGCCCGCAGCAGATACAGGAGAGAGCGCGGTCGATGAAATCCGGCTGGCCGTGGTCGGCAAGCCGAACGTGGGTAAATCTTCGTTCATCAACAAGCTGACTGGTCAGGAAAGACTGATCGTTACCCCCATCGCCGGGACAACCCGCGACGCCGTCGACACCCATTTCGAATTCGAGGGGCAGAGCTACGTGCTGGTGGACACAGCCGGTCTGCGGCGCAAATACAAGGTTCACGAGAACATCGAATTCTATACTACCCTGCGGACCACACGTGCCATCGAGAACTGCGACGTGGCGATCGTTCTGATCGATGCTGCCGAAGGCGCCGGTAGTCAGGACCAGCGTGTCCTGGACGAAGTCGTTTCCTGCCGCCGGGCGGCCGTCATGGCGGTTAACAAGTGGGACTTGATCGAGAAAGAAACGGGGACAGCGGAGGAATTCACGAAAACTCTCCGGGACACGTTCGCTCGATACGCCTACCTGCCGATTGTCTTCGTCTCCGCGCTCACTGCTCAACGGGTGACCAGAGTGGTGCAGCTGGCCCGGAAAGTCCATGAAGAAAACTACAAGCGGATAGCGACATCCGAGTTGAACGACTTCCTGCAGGAAGTCCTGGCGCGGAAACATCCCCCGGCCAAGCAGCGCAAACAGATCAAATTCAATTATGTGACGCAGACCGAGGTGGCGCCGCCGACGTTCACGTTCTTTGCCAACCATCCGACGCTGATCGACAAAACGTACATCAGCTATCTTTCCAATCAGATCCGACGCCAATTCGGATTCGAAGGCGTCTCCCTGCGTTTGAAGTTCCGCCGGAAGTAGGTCTGGCCGCCGGCTCACTCGATTACGATCGTCTGCTCATTGATGTAGGAAGCACCGAAATACCCCAGTGCGCCGCCGCTCCAATTGGTGTTGGGATTGGCGGGCGTGGCGTCAAACGTGCCGGGAACGAAAAGCAAGGATTATTGCCGAGCAGGAATGCTTCTGTGCCGAATTGTAGAATGGCCGGCTTATGCCAGCAGAACTCGTTGCCGACTTTGTTTTACAAAGAGAAATAGCAAATTGAATTTACTTGACAAAGGGGTAATACAAAGTAATAATTGTTTTATGAAAAGAAGATCCGAAATCATAACATTCAAGGTAGACGCCGCTCTGTTGGAGGCGATGCGCGGAATATCCAACCGATCGGATTTCATCCGCTCGGCCGTAATCACGGCGCTGGACAGCGGCTGCCCGCTCTGCCACGGCACGGGCGTCCTGACCACCAAGCAACGTGAGCACTGGAACAGGTTCCAGGAAACCCATGCCTTCGAAGAATGTGACGACTGCCACGAGGAATACCTCGTCTGCCAAAACCAGACCAGGCGATCTACAAGACGGAAGCGGACCGGATGACGACTTCGAAAGTGCTGCGAGCAATGGGGCAATTTCGTTCTGCTACGGGCACGCTTGAGACCATCGTCCTGGCCGTCCTGCTTATGGTGATCCTTGCGACCGTTGGTCAGACCGAAGAGATCGAGGCCGTCGTGAGTATTCCACCCCTTGCGTATCTGGTGGAGCAGGTGGGCGGGCAGTATGTGAACGTCGAAATCCTTCTCGAGCCGGGTCAGTCGCCCGTGACATTCGATCCGTACCCCCGGGAAATGATAAGCCTGGGCAATGCCGACCTGTTGTTCACGGTTGGGGTGCCTTTCGAAGAGCGACTGCTGGAACGTATAGAATCGGCATTCAGAGACCTGCGGGTGGTGGCAACGCAAGAGGGCATCCAACTGAGGCCGATTTCACACAGTCATGGCGAGGGGGACGAAAAACACGGCACATTGGACCCGCATATCTGGCTTGATCCGGAATTGGCCAAGCTCCAGGCCGCAGCCATCTGCCGGGGGCTTTCCGATGTGCTGCCCGCGTACACCGTGCAGTTTCAGCGTAATTTGTTGCAGTTGCGTTCCAAATTGGATTCCGTTGACCAGGTGATTACGAACATGCTGTCGCCGTATGCCGGCAGCGCCATCGGCGTGTTTCATCCCTCTTTCGGCTATTTCGGCGACGCCTACGGTTTGGAGCAGATTGCCATCGAAACCGACGGCAAGGAACCGGGCGCGCGCCAGATGGTGGCGGTTATGGAGCGGTTGCAGGAGAACAACATCGCCACGATCTATGTAATGCCGCAGTTTGCCCGTAAGTCGGCGGAGGTGATTGCCGAACAGATCGGCGGCCGCGTCGAGACATTGGATCCGTTGGCAGTCGACTACACCGACAACCTCGTGAGAATGGCCTCCAGAATACAACAGGATCTGAAATCCCGAAACCGGCCCCAACCCGGAAATGCTGAAGATGATGGCTAACGGAGCGTCAGCATCCGAACCGGTAGTAGAGATAAACGACCTCTACTTCAATTATAACGGCGCGCCGATTCTGGAGAACGTCAATCTCAGCTTCTTCGAAAGAGATTTCATCTGGATAGTCGGTCCCAACGGCGGCGGCAAGACGACTTTGCTCAAGCTCGTTCTCGGGCTCCTGCGGCCGACGCGGGGGAGGGTCCGGGTCCTCGGACAGCGGCCGGAAGCCGCCCGCCGGGAAATCGGCTATATGCCGCAGCATACTCGATTCGATCCGAAGTTTCCCGTGACGGTGATGGACGTGGCCCTGATGGGCCGGTTGGGTAACGGCGGCCGGGTCGGTTCGTACTCCTCGGCGGACAAGCGGATCGCTCGCGATGCTCTACATCTGGTCGGTCTTGATCCGGCCGGTGACAAGCCGCTGGCGGAGCTGTCTGGAGGACAATACCGAAGGCTGCTGATTGCACGAGCACTGACCGCGGAACCGAAAATACTGCTGTTGGACGAGCCGACCGCCAACCTCGATTTGCAGGTGGAACGTGACTTGTTTCAGATTCTCAAGAAGCTCAACGAGCGGCTGACAATCATCACCGTCTCGCACGACCCGGCTTTTGTATCCGACTTTGTGGAAAAGGTGGTCTGCGTCAAAGGAACGGTGGCGGTGCATCCGACCACGCAATTGCAGGGAACGGCTCTTGACGAACTGTACGGCAGCCCGATGCGGATGGTCCGACATGACAAACACCAGGATCATGACTGAGTCTGTCTCTAATAGGCGAGCTGATGACTGACTTCATAGAAGCCGTCCGTCAATACCCGTTTATGCTCAACGCCCTGCTGATGGGTGTTCTGGCCAGTGTTGCCGGTGGGGTGGTCGGAACGTTCGTGGTCACGCGGCGGATTACGTTTATAGCCGGCAGTATTGCTCACAGTGTTCTCGGCGGAATGGGGGCAGCCAGGTATCTCTCCGTGGTGAAAGGCTGGGAGGGGCTGCATCCCCTTATGGGTGCGGTGGCAGCAGCCCTTGTTGCAGCCGCAGTCATCGGCTTGGTCAGCCTGAGGGCGAAGGAACGCGAGGACACGGTAATCGGCGCCATCTGGGCGGTCGGTATGGCGGTTGGGCTGGTATTCATCGCACAGACGCCCGGGTACAGCGAGAACCTCATGAGCTACCTCTTCGGCAATATTCTCATGGTTGGCACCACTGAATTGACCCTGGTGGCCGGGCTGGATCTGGTCGTTCTGGCGATCGCGGTAATTTTCCAGAAACAACTCACGGCGGTCTGTTTCGATGAGGAATTCGCTCGAGTCCGGGGTGTGAACGTCGAGTTCTTCTATCTCCTCTTGCTCATCCTGACCGGATTGACGGTCGTGATTCTGGTGTCGGTGGTGGGGCTGGTGATGGTTATCGCCATGTTAACATTGCCTGTGGCGGTCGCCGGAAAATTGACACATTCTTTGTGGAAAATGATGGTCGCGGCCTGTCTGGCGAGTATGGTGTTTGCGACCTCGGGGCTGGCAATCAGCTTTTCTTCGAATCTCCCTGCCGGGGCCACGATCATTCTGGTGGCCGGAGCGGCGTATCTGCTGGTGCTGGTAGTTTTGCGAGTATGGCGAACGGCGCGAGTTGGTCAGTGACAAGCCATTCTCACGGACGGCAGTAAAGACGGCCGAACCAAGTGACGCGCAGGGTGCGGCCCTGTGCAGTCGACACGATCGGTCCGCCTGCGGCTTTCCCGCCCGGTTTCTAAGTTGACGAATCGAAAATATTTGTTATGTTGTGGGGAAACGGCAAATCCGGCCGCCGATCCGGTTGTGTGTCTGCAAATTACGTTTTTGTATTACTGATCATGAGAGCAATTGTCAAGATGTATTGCCCGCTCAGTTGGAGGAAAAATGAGAGAAGTTGTAACTGTCTTGCTGGCAGGGTTATTCCTGTTTGGTTCTGTTTGGGGAGCTGCCGATGAGGACGGGTTCTTCGGCCCGAATCTCTTGCGCAAGAATCCCGATGTAACAGTCTACCGAGCCCATCAATCGGGCGTTCCTCGCTATGTCGAGGGGAGATTATCGGAACAGGTGAATCGTGGGGATGAAGCTACGGCGGCTCTTTCGTTCTTCGAGACCCACAAAGACGCCTACCGGATGGAGGATCCGACATCCGAATTGAAGGTGCGGCGCTTGGATGTAGATGAACTTCAGATGCGCCATCTGCGTCTTGACCAGATGTACCGGGACCTGCGCGTAATAGGTGGTGACCTCATTGTACACTTCACGTCAGAAGGCATAATAAAGGCCGTGAACGGCACCTACTATCCGGAGATAGATCTGGACGTCAATCCCCTGCTCTCCGAAGGTGAAGCCGTACGTGTGGCCACGGATGACCTGCAGAGTTTCTTCGGTTCCGGGAATCCCGGGACGCCGGAACTCGTCGTGTTCCTGTGGGAGGGTGACGAATATCTATGTTGGCAGTTGTTTATCCTATCCGACACGCCGATGGGCCGTTGGGAGTATCTGGTCGACGCCCGTACCGGTGAAGTGGTTTTCAAAGCCAATCGGATCATGGACACGGACGCCATCGGCACGGGGATCAGTGTTATGGGTGACCCGCGCAATCACATCGATACCGATTTCAACGGATCCAATTATCGCATGATCGATAATACGCGGCAACTGAACAATGATCCGCATGGGCACGGCGGAGAGATGCCGGCCGGCAACAATATCACGACCAACATCGCCGGATCAACGCTCCCGGGCAGTGTGGCTACGGATGCTGATAATTACTGGGATGTGGCCAGCAGTCAGCGGCCGGCGGTGGACGGTCATGTCTACACGGCGCTCGTATATGATTACCTGCTGGGTCACTTCGATCGCAACAGCTACGATGATGCCGGACATTCGATGTTGACCATCGTCAACTATAGCGGCGACGGCGACAACAATGCCTACTGGGACGGCAGCCGCATCGTGGTGTGGAGCTGGTCCTCCGGTTGGCGCTCGTTAGCGTCTTGCCCCGACGTTATTGCGCATGAATGGGGACATGCCGTGACCGAGTATACGTCCGGTCTGGTCTATCAGAAGGAGCCGGGGGCGCTAAACGAATCGTTTTCGGACATGATCGGGGCGGCGTTTGAGTTTGCCCATGACACTCTGGATACACCGGACTGGTTGATGGGCGAGAACGGTCAGACGAGCGGCGCCGGATTTCGCGATATGGAAAACCCACACAATTTCGGTGACCCGGATTTTTATGGGACATCAGATCCATATTGGATAGACGTGGTCAACTGTACGCCCTCGTGGATGAACGACTATTGCGGGGTGCATACCAACAGCGGCGTCGGCAACAAGTGGTTTTTCCTTTTGTCGGACGGCGGCACGCACCACAGTGTGACGGTGGCAGGGATCGGCGTGCAGAACGCCATGGCGATAGCGTACCGCGCCAACGCCTTTTACTGGAATTCCAGCACCGATTACCATGAGGCGGCGCTGGCCACATTAACGGCGGCTGATGATCTGGACAGCACCGGGCAATGGAGCTATCAGGCATCGCTGGCGTGGAACGCGGTCGGCGTGTCGACCCCGACCAAGGGGCTGGCGTTCGACTATCCGAGCGGAGTGCCGACCACGGTGGCGCCGGATACCACGACGACGTTTGAGGTAGTGGTAACAGGTCAATACGGCGGACAGCCCGACCCCGGCAGCGGTAAGATACACTATCGGATCGATGGTGGGACCTGGGCAGCGCAAGATATGACGGAAACTTCGCCTAACAATTACGATGCCGTTTTGCCGGCCGTACCTTGCAGCAGCAGTATCGAATTCTATGTCAGCGCCCGCGAACTGACTCTGGGTGCCATAACCGACCCCGATCCGGCGGATCCGCACAGCGCCATTCCGGCGACTTCGGTGACGGTTGTGTTTGACGATGACTTCGAGACTGACCAGGGCTGGACGGTCAGCGGAACTGTGGCCGACGGACAGTGGGAACGAGGCATTCCCATCGGCGGCGGTGACCGCGGCGATCCGCCAACTGATTTCGACGGCTCCGGACGGTGCTACCTGACCGATAATGTGGATGACAACTCTGATGTTGACGGCGGCACAACCATATTGATGTCGCCGACGTTCGATCTCTCGGGCGGCGATGCGATCATTCATTATGCCCGCTGGTACTCGAATGATTTCGGAGCTGCCCCGAATACGGATACGTTCAAGGTGTACATTTCCAACAACAACGGATCATCGTGGACACTGGTGGAAAATGTCGGTCCGGTCGACCAGGCATCGGGCGGCTGGTTCGAGAACGATTTCTGGGCGAGCGCCTACGTTACGCCGACGGCGCAGATGAAGGTCCGCTTCGATGCCGCTGACCTGGGAGACGGTTCCGTAGTGGAGGCGGGCGTCGATGATTTCACGGTCACTCAGTATACATGTGAATTCGAAGGCGGCCCCCCGATCATTGCAACGACTAACCTGTCTGACTGGACGGTGAACATACCATACTCGGAACAGTTGTCCGCCACCGGCGGCCAGGGTGCGTTGACCTGGACGGACAAATACAGTGACCTGGCTGGAACAGGTTTGAGTCTGTCCTCCTCCGGCTTACTTTCCGGGACGCCGACTACGGAGGGAACGATCTCCTTTACGGCCGAAGTGATGGACGAGGCACTGCAAAATGATGAGAGAGTGTTGAGCTTTGATATCAATCCGGCCGTAGTGATTTCAACGTCGACGCTGCCTGACTGGACAGCGGGTCATCCGTATTCCCAGCAATTGATGGCTTCGGGAGGAACCGGCGCCTTGACATGGTCTGACAAGAACAACGATTTGATCGGTAGCGGGCTCAGTTTGTCCGGGTCGGGACTGTTGTCCGGGACAGCGGTCTCAGGGGCGGTGAGTTTTACCGCCGAGGCTACCGACGACGTCGGCGCCACCGATGAAACCGGACTGGCCTTCACAGTCAATCCGACGGTTTCGATAACTACATCCACTTTACCGGACTGGACGGAAGGGATACCCTACTCTCAGCAGTTGACATCGACCGGCGGGACCGGCACGCATACCTGGAGCGACAAGAACGGTGATCTGGCCGGCACGGGTCTGACGCTGTCCGCTTTGGGGCTGCTCTCGGGCATACCGGCATCATCCGGCAGCGTGAATTTCACTGCGGAAGTGGCAGACGAGGTCGGTGCGACTAATAATCAGACCTTGGGTTTTACCGTGAACGCGGCGGTCAACATAACATCGACCACTCTGCCCGACTGGACTGTTGGTCGGCCGTATTCGCAACAGTTGACGCATACCGGCGGAACCGGGAGCGTTACCTGGACAGATAAGAACGGTGAACTGACGAGTACCGGATTGTCATTGTCCTCAGGCGGTCTGCTGTCGGGCAGCCCCGGTACCGAGGGTCCGATCAGCTTCACGGCCGAAGTCGCGGACCAGATTGGATCCGTGGATGAACAGCTCTTAACCTTCGCCGTCAATCCGCCGGTTTCAATGACGACCACGAGTTTGCCCGACTGGACGGAAGGCGAGCCGTATTCACAGCAACTCACCGCCGAGGGCGGCACCGGCGTCAAAACCTGGGTCGATCAGAACGGAGATTTGTCAGGGACCGGGTTGACGCTGTCGAGTGACGGACTGCTGTCCGGCGTGCCCGCGACCGGACCCGTTAGTTTCACGGCTGAAGTTACCGATGAAACGGGTGACTCCGACGAAGGCATACTCACCTGCATGATCAATGCCGCTATCGCCATTACGACCGACAGTGTGCCCGACGGTGACATGGGAGAGGCCTATTCGCACCAGTTAGCGGCCACGGGAGGAACCGGGAACCTGACCTGGTCCGACCTAAACGGCGATCTGGCTGCTTACGGGCTGAGTCTGTCGAGCGCGGGTTTCCTGGCCGGCGCGTGTGCCGACACCGGTCAAGTCAGTTTCACGGCACATATCGATGACGATATCGGAGCGACTGGCGAGAAGCTCTTCAGCTTCTATATCAAACCGGATTACATCTGCGGCGATGTCGACAACAACGGCGACGATCCCAATGTCACTGACTTAAGCTACCTGGTGGATTACCTGTTCCGGGGAGGTCCGCCGCCCCCGATTCTCGAGGCCGCCGACCTCGACGGCAACGGCGATATCGAGGTGGTAGACCTGACCTACCTGGTGGATTACCTGTTCAAAGGCGGCCCGGAGCCGGTCTGCCCGTAGACAGCAGCTAGAGAAGAAACGTGAAGCATATAACAACTAGGTATAGGACCTCAAACATGGGTAAACGGATTGTGTTAACCGTCACGGCCTTTTTAGGCCTGATTGGGTCAGGGCAAGCGGCGGATCTTCTAAACGTACCAGTCGGCAGTCACTATGATGCGCAGGCCCTGCGCGCCACGGGGGCAGCGCCGGTACTGCGTACAACTGACGGATACCTGGTGTTGGTCGATGCCCAGGCCAGCGAATTGCTGGCGGAGTCCGGTTTGGAATTCACCACGCTGGCGACCGGCATTGAACGAGAGCAGCTGGCGCTGGATATCTGGATGGATGGATCGAATATAGGTAAGTACCCGATGCTGTACCAGGAGGATGGGCTGCGCCTCGTCCAGGTCGATCCGGCCGTGTTCGAAGATCCGGAGCTGATCAATGGCCTGGCGCCAATTCGAGCGGAGCTGGTGCGCATCCTTTATAAGGAACCGGTCCAGCTGCGTTTGGACAAGTCGGTGCGGGCAGCCGATCTGGATTCGCTGGTCGGACTGATTGAGCAGGACTCGCTCGAATCTTACACGCTCGCTCTGCAGGCGTTTCCACCCCGGGTGACGGGGTCCGCATCGGACTACAATTCGCGCGACTGGTGCTATAATAAATTCGTCGAATTCGGATACGATTCCGTTTACTTAGACAGCTTCACGTATTCATCGAGCAATGTCCAGAATATCGTGCTGGTCAAGCCCGGAACAACTTTTCCTGATCACCATATTGTTGTCGGCGCTCACAAGGACGCGGTTTCCGGCTCGCCGGGCGCTGACGACAACGGTTGCGGCTCGGCAGCCGTGCTGGAGATGGCCCGGGTGTTGAAAGACGTAGAAACGAATATGACGTTCATATTCATCCTGTTTACCGGTGAAGAACAGGGCCTCAACGGCTCCTACCACTATGCGAGCCAGGCCGCTCTCAACGGCGACAGTATCGTTGTCATGTTCAACATGGATATGATAGCGCACTATCAGAACAGCGGTCAGTCCAAGCTGTATCACGGTACTGAGACGGCCTACGCCGCGCTCTGGCAGGATCTGGCCGATTCGCTGACGGGGATCAATATCTCCGGTGTCCTGAGCGGCACGTCCGGCGGCTCCGACCATTACCCTTTTCAGCAAAGCGGGTACGACGTGGTGTTCCTGCACGAGTACATCTTCTCCACGGTCTATCATTCGTATCAGGACAGCACCACGTACATGAATTTTGATTATATGACACGTATGACCAAAGCCTCGTTGGCGACCGTGTATCAGGTTAACGAAGTCTACGTCCCGGCGCCGGCGTTGGTATTCAATTATCCGACCGGCGTGCCTCAGATGTTTACTCCGGGCGTGCCCGAAACACTGGTAGTTCAGATCGAGGGCTCGTCCGGTGGGCAAATGGTTCCGGCCAGCGGCAAGTTATGGTATGCGGTCGATGGCCGCCAGCCGATCGGCGTGTCGCTCTGGTACGCCGGCGGTGGGCTGTATGAAGGCGCGATACCCGGACAGGCCTGCGACAGCCGCGTCGAATTCTATTTCAGCGCCGATGAAGCAACGAGCGGTACATTTTACGATCCCGATACTGCTAATCCATTCATAGCCGTAGTCGCGACCGACATGACGGTTGTGTTTGATGACAACTTCCAAACGGATCAGGGCTGGACAGTGTCCGGTAATGCTACCGACGGTCAGTGGGATCGCGGCGTGCCGGTCGGTGGCGGCGACCGCGGCGACCCACCGACAGACTATGACGGCTCGGGAATGTGTTACCTGACAGACAATGTGGATGACAACTCGGACGTGGACGGCGGCACGACTTCACTCACGTCGCCCCTTTTCGATCTTTCGAGCGGAGATGCTCTGATACAGTATGCCCGCTGGTACTCCAACAGTTTCGGATCGGACCCGTTCAACGATGTGTTTCGGGTGTTCATCTCTAATAATAACGGCGGCAGTTGGACCATAGTTGATTCCGCCGGACCGTCTGAGCAGGCCTCAGGCGGCTGGTTCGAACACGGCTTCTGGGTCAGTGATTTCGTGGCCCCAACAGCGCAGATGAGAATGCGGTTCGATGCCTCCGATCTGGGCAGCGGGTCAGTGGTCGAAGCCGGCCTCGATGACTTCAGTGTCACTACTTTCTCCTGCGAAGGCTACGCTTTCTATGTCGAGACGGAAACACTGCCGGACTGGTCGATCGATGTGGTCTATTCGCAGCAATTGACAGCGGCCGGCGGCACCGGCCAGCTGGTGTGGACCGATAAATACGGCGACCTCGATGATACCACCATATCCCTGTCACAGGAAGGACTGGTATGGGGTTGGGCATCGGACACCGGCTTGATTTCGTTTACGGCCTTGGTGACCGATGAACTTGACAGTACTGCGGAAAAGAGCTTAAGTTTTCGTATCAATTCGGCTGTTCAAATCACGACGGTGGCCATGGCTAATGGCCAGGAAGGTGAATCCTATTCTTTGCAAATGAACTCGACCGGCGGGACTGGCGTGCATAACTGGACGGATAAGAACAACGAACTAGGCGGATGGGGGCTCAGTCTGTCCTCATCGGGATTAGTCTACGGTACACCCACAAGTTCCGGCACGGTCAGTTTCACGGCTCATGCTGAGGATGAAATCGGTTCCTTTGACGAGGTGTTGTTCAGCTTCAGTATTGCCCCGGCGTTTATTTGCGGTGACGTAGACGGAGACGGCGATGGGCCCGTTGTGACTGACCTGAGCTACCTTGTCGATTACCTGTTTCGGAGCGGCCCACCTCCCCCTGTTATGGATGCAGCCGACATGGATGCTTCAGGGGATGTCGTTGTGGTCGATCTGACAATTCTGGTCGATTACTTGTTCAGAGGCGGACCCGATCCGGTCTGTCCGTAATAAGTATTGAAGGGGCTCAAGAGAGAATACCACCTCAAATCAATTGAGGTGGTATTTTTTACCTCTGCAACACGTAACATTTCGGGTACAATGGACAACAAGCATTAGTACGCCACGCTCTGGTGATGTATCCGGAGGTACCACAACCACTTACAATTTGCATCTATGACAAAGAGGATGGCATTTCTTTTGCATTACGTATACCGCGTATTCCGTTTCTTCGGCCGTGATGTCGAAGGGCAAGAAGTCCGGTCCAACCATGTCTGTCCGGAGAGTTAGTTACGACAGCGAATGTCTGACTACGACAGTCGGGGGATCATTCATGGAGCCCGGCTCCTGAGAGAGTAGAGACAAGGAGGTTTAGACCTGCAGATTTGACATGGGGGGGAGAACACGCTTTGCGTTTGCTCAGTGTATGGTCGATACTCAAGACCGGTAGTTTCTCTGAAACTACCGGTTATTTATTTCCGATCCGCCCGGTTCTTTCGCACAAATTCCGCTTGACTTATTATGGATTCGTGGATATAATATAATATCAATAACTTCAGCGAACGGTCATCTTGAATACTATCGCAGATCCTTTGAAAATCGGGAGAATGGAAGATGACGACAGGAATGCAGCGCACATTGCTCACGCTGGCTCTGTTGCCGGCGCTTTTCGTGCTGCCGGCTGCGTATGTGGTAACAGCCGATAACCTGGTGTGCGGCGACATTGATGGCAACGGGGCCGGACCCAATGTTAGTGATCTCTCCTACTTAGTATCTTACCTGTTTGAGGGCGGGCCGGAGCCGCCGGGTATCAATATCGCCGACATTGATTTGAGACCGGGCGTTAACGTCGCTGACGTCGTTTACCTGGTCAACTACCTGTTCAAAGGGGGGCCGGATCCTCGATGTCAAGGCGGCCACAGTGGTATTGAAGGCGCGTGGTGTCTTTCGGAGCCTCGGCAAGGCTTAGCGTCATCCGTGACTCAGTCCGAGTGTCTTGAAAACAGGCGCCGCTCGGATTCGGGCTACATGTGGATCGAATTGATCGGCAACGATTTGCACGTGCATCACATGAACGCCTGGTACCAGTGTTGTCTGGTGTACGACGTTACCTATGAAGTGGACGGTTACGATATCACCGCTTACGAAGCTGACCTGGGTGAACTGTGCGACTGTTATTGCCATTCCAATCTGGAATCGGTATTGCCCGATCTGATGATCAGCGAGCCGTGTGAATACGTCGTGACGCTGATCGGAATCGAGGGTGATACGGTCGGGGTCGACACGCTCGTGATCTCCGATTCGACGTATATGTATGTCGATGTGGTCGGAAACCATCTTCATGTTCACCACATGAATGCTTACGCTAATTGCTGCCCGGAATTCCACGTCGAATATGAATTCGACGGCCCGAATATCACGGTGACCGAGACCGATTCCCTCGCCGTCTGTTACTGTATGTGTTACTACAATCTCAAGTCGATAGCGTATGATGTTGCCCCCGGCGAATACTACGTCACTCTGATAGGCGTCTGTGACGTTTGGGGCAGTCCCTGCGACACGGTTGGGGTGGACACCGTGGTTGTGGGGGACGGGTCCAGGTAGGTCCGGGAGCCATAATATTCTCCGCTTGGTGAATATTGCGTTCCCAAACTGAATTTGGGAACGAGAACCTTCCCACTTGTTTCTTGTTGCAACTTTGCCGAGATATTATACTATAATGAGCTATGAGCTGTGTTTGAGGCTTGTCTGCTTGACCGGGCTGTCGGCAGCCGTTCGGGTCCGGCGGATCTGCCCATATAGGTCTAACCTCGTCAAAGGAATATCGATATGTGTGGAATTGTCGGGTATACCGGTCCCAAGAAGGCTAAACCGATTTTGATGACCGGGCTCAAGCGATTGGAGTATCGGGGGTATGATTCGTCGGGAATTGCTCTCCTGACGGACTCAGGAATTATGGTAGCCAAGGAAGCGGGCAAGATAGCGCACCTCGAGAAAACGCTGGGTAACAACGATTTTGAGTGCAATCACGGTATTGCTCATACGCGCTGGGCCACCCACGGGGAACCCACACAGCTTAATGCGCACCCGCACACCGATAGCGAGGGCAATTTCGCACTGGTTCACAACGGTATAATCGAAAACTATCGCACATTGAAGGAGTTCCTCGTAAGGCAGGGGTACCAGATCCGAACGGAGACCGACACCGAGATTCTGGTGCATCTTATTCATTTTAATTATGAGGGCAACCTGACCGATGCGGTTCGCAAGGCGCTCAATCAGGTCGAAGGAACCTACGGTATTGCCGTCATCTCCGTGCACCATCCCGGTGTGATCGTCGTGGCCCGCATGGGCTCGCCGCTGGTTATCGGTCGCGGCGAAGGAGAAAACCTGATCGCTTCCGACGTGGCCGCCATGCTGGAGCACACGAACAAGGTTGTCTATCTTGAGGACGGGGAAATCGCCACTGTCGACGAAAATGACGTTACCATTACCACCATTCAGAATGTGAAAATCGCTCGTGCAATCGAGGAGGTTTCGTGGACGCTGGATGAGATCGAAAAGGAAGGGTATGATCATTTCATGCTCAAGGAGATCCACGAGCAGCCCACGACCCTTCGCAACGGCATGCGGGGACGCCTGAACTGGGAAGAGGGCCGGCCAATACTGGGCGGACTTAACCTGCAATACGACAAGCTGCGGGAAATCGAGCGAGTCATTATCACGGCCTGCGGAACGTCGTGGCACGCCTCGTTAGTGGGTGAATACCTGATCGAGGAGCTGGCGCGGGTGCCGGTCGAGGTGGAGTACGCCTCGGAATTCCGGTATCGGGCGCCGATCTTCTCGAATAACAGCATCCTGATAGCCGTCAGTCAGTCCGGCGAAACGGCCGACACATTGGCGGCCATGCGCGAGGCGAAACACCATGGTGTACCGGTGCTGGGACTGGTGAACGTAGTCGGCTCGACCATCGCCCGTGAAACGGATGGCGGTGTCTACATTCACGCCGGGCCGGAGATCGGGGTCGCCTCGACCAAGGCGTTTACCTCGCAGGTGCTGGCGTTGTCGCTCGTGGGGACGCTGCTGGCCCGCATGCGGCATTTGTCGGTGCAGCAGGGGCAAGAGATTACTGACAGTATTATCAAGATTCCCAGCCAGGTGGATCAAATCCTGCAGCATGAGGAGCAGATCAAGCAGATCGCCGAGCAGTACTATAAGGCAAACAACTTCCTCTACCTGGGCCGCGGGATCAACTTCCCGGTCGCGCTCGAAGGTGCGCTTAAGCTCAAGGAAATCTCGTACATCCATGCCGAGGGCTATCCGGCGGCGGAGATGAAGCACGGGCCGATTGCGCTGATTGATGAAAACATGCCGGTAGTGGTAATTGCGCTTAAGGACCCGGTGTACGACAAAGTGATGTCGAATATCGCCGAAGTTCGCGCTCGCAACGGAACGGTGATCGCCATCGCCACCGAGGGTGACACAGAGATTGCCGACCGTGTTAACCATGTTATTTATATTCCGGAGACGTTCCGGCTGCTGACTCCACTGTTGTCCATTATTCCGCTCCAGCTGCTGGCGTATCACATAGCGGTCCTCCGCGGCTGCCACGTCGACCAGCCCCGAAATCTGGCGAAATCCGTGACGGTGGAGTAGGGTAGCGTAGGTCTCGCATGGGTCGCCCACCGCTTGCGGTGGGGTCCGAACATCCATGAAATAGTGCTTGGCAGATGTCCACATCTGTCCCCCGCCAATCCCGGCTTTAGATAAGGGAAACAATCGCCAAAATGGCAAATACCAGAGCCAGGTTGATCGAGATAATCCATTGATAGAATAACGACCCTGCTTTGCCCGTCTCAGATTGTGTGACTTGCTTGTATTGGAACGCATATTTCGGCGCCAGAAGCCTGAGCCAGATGAAACTAACCGGAACTCCGCGATTCGTGAGAGCGCCATAGATTATCAGGCTGACGGTAACGTTCCATGTCCCGCAAAGGACGAGAAGCGCCAAGAAAACATTTCTGGCTTGCATCCTTATCTCCTTGCTGTCAATTAAACTCGGATGGAAACCGATTATTCAAATCAATAATACAGACTGCGCACCGGGCTGGATCGCCAACTGCTGGCAACGGGGTCCTTGCGAAGTTCCCCGCCCAACTAGCCTCGCGAAAGACCCCATGTCCTGTTGTGTCGGGTCTTGAGCCCGCGTCAGCGGGATTGTGACCCGACACGCAATTCGTTGGCAGGCAGAAGCGGCAGGGTCACACGACTCCACTGACGTGGGTTCGCAAGACCTGCCGCAACAGCCAAGAGAGGCTTTTTCAACACGACCCAACGGCTGGGCTCTTCTGGCATGTGTTCTAATACACACCAATTTCGCTCCCATTCACAATTTCTCTACAAAACCGATGGTGATTCAGTCATTGCACCCATATGAAGAAAGACAAGTGAAAATCCAGAGGTCGCAAGCAATTAAAAGTATGTCACTTCAAGAAAAAGAGTGATGCCGAAAAAAACGACTATTTCCAAACGAACCCATTTTCAATATCAAATCACTACCGATTCTGCGAAACGAACCCATTTTTCAATAGAAAAGTAAACGCACGGCAAGGGGGGCGCCACCCTCTGGGTTGTACTAACCCACCAACACCTTCTCCAAACGCTCAGTGATGTAGTCCGCGTCCGGTTCGGTCAGGATCAGGGGTGGGGAGATGCGGATCGTGTGCCCGTGGCTGTCGTTGGCCAGCAGGCCCATGTCAAGCATCTGGCGGCAGTAAGACATAGCGTCACCGTTCTTCACCTCGATGCCGATAAACAGGCCCCGGCTGCGGACTTCCTTCACATGAGGTGAGCGGGACGCCACATCGCGGATATTTTTCGCCAGGTAGGCGCCGACTTTGGCCGAATTCTCGACCAGCTTCTCCTCGACAATGACATCAATAGCAGCATTACCCGCCACGCAAGCCAGCGGATAACCGCCAAACGTAGAACCATCACGCCCCGGTTGGAAAGCCATATCCATCAGTTCCCGATTGGTGATGAAAACGGAGAGCGGGACCAATCCGCCGGATATCGCCTTGCCGAGGATGATGCCGTCGGGTATGACATTTTCATGTTCGAAGCAAAACATCTTGCCGGTCCGACCCAGCCCGACCTGGATTTCATCAAATACCAGCATCAGATCATGCTTGTCAGCCAGTTCGCGGAGAGTCTTCAAAAACCCGCCCGGCGGCTGATACATACCGCCCTCACCCTGCATTGGCTCGACCAGGATACCGCAGGTGTTCTTGTCGATCACTTTCTCGATGGCCGCCAGATCACCGAACGGCACGGACACGAATCCGGGGGTGATTGGTCCGAATCCTTCTTTATATTTCTTGTTGGTCGAGAAGGAAACGACCGTCACCGTCCGACCGTGGAAGTTGTTATCGAAGACGATTATCTTCTGGTCGCCGTCCTTGATGCCCTTGTGCTTGTAGCCGAAATAGCGCATCATCTTGATGGCCGTGCTGACCGACTCCACGCCCCCGTTCTTGGCCAGGACCTTGTTACCGTGATCGCCAAATCGGGGGGCGAGCTGGGGCAGCAGTTCGGCCGCCTTCTTGAGGAAAAGGGCGAACGAATCGGTGTACATGACATTGGAAATCACCGAGCCGTAGCTGCCCTGAAGCGCCTGAACCAGCGCCTTGACGATGCGTGGATGATGATGGCCCTGGTTGGCGGCGGAATAAGCCGCCAGGCAGTCCAGATATTTCTTGCCGTCGAGGCTGTGTAACCAGATCCCCTCAGCTTGTCGTACGACCAGCTGCTGTCGACTGTAATGGTGAGCACCGTATGTGTGTTCGTAATCGAAAATGACGTCGTCGGTCAAAGCGGAAAACCCGACAACCTGCTTGTTCATCGTCTTGGTATCGACCATCACTCACCTCCTTGGGGACTGGGGTTACGTTTTCTGTTACCGCCAAACGGCCGATGGAATATATATGTTTAACCAAAAAACTCAAGGGGATGATGCGGAATTTTCGGCTTAAAACAGGCGAATTCTTCTCGTTCCCAAGTTGTACTTAGGAACGGCCGAAGGCAGGTCCGAAGCGGACCTGCCCTACAAGTTTGTTCGGTTCTATCCTATCCTCTCTTGCGTCGAAAAGCCACTACACCGGCCAGGCCGGAGCCGAACAGGATCAGCGTCAGCGGCTCGGGAACCGGTGCGGCGGTCACGCCGATATTAGCGCCGCATTCAAAGTCGCAGAAACCCTGCTCAGGGAATCCGCACGGCAGGCACTCCAGTGGGAGATTGCCGGCCGCTGCCAGATACGCCGAGCCGTTGGTCGGGCTGGACAGGTCGTATTCGAAAATGTAGGAGATGTTCTCGGGGAAGAGGCCGCCGAGGTATTCCTCGAGAAAGTGAACGCCGCCCAGAATGTCGGCATAGGAAGCCTGATGGCTGAAGATCAGGTCGGGCAGAGAGCCATAACCCGGCAGGCAGAGGTCACTGGCGTGGAAAGTCCACATCCAGTCCTGGGTCGGATTGTCGACGATGTCCTCGACCGCCGGATACGTGGGAATGTACTCGAAGTCAAACGTCAGACCGGCGGCGGCGTTGAAATACTGACCCGTAGCTTCGTAACTGAGTCGGGGGTCGAGGCCGAATTCGCCGATAACGTCGCCACCCTCATCCCAGGCGAAATAGCCGTTGAAATTGGTGGCATTGAAAGAAAAGGCGTCGGCTTCGGACGGCAGCCCGGCCAGCAGGAGCAGCACCGCCGCAAGTGAAAAGCCCAGGCGTTTCCTCGTCATGTTTCCTCCTAACACACGTTAGATTCATGGTGTTTCATGGTCTGCCGACCATTGAGCAAAACCCGGACCGACTTGGCGGAAGACTGCCCCGTTGATTCTCAAGCAGTTACAGCCGGTTATGGATACGTCGTTCTATCATGTTGCAGGGTGGTGTGAGTTGAGTTGCAGAGGGAGGGTGTGTTGTTCAAGGTCTGCGCAGCGGAGAGCGCGGGTTTGTGTGGTCGGCATCTGTGATCCCGGTTCGGATGCATTCGGGCAGGGTCGCCTGACAGCCCTTCTGCCGGTTAGTCGTCACTAACATCAGGGCCGAAATATCTTGATTTTTCGGGTGTATCATATATACTGACACGACTTTGACACCAACGGAGGTATGATGCCGAGAGTAGTCGATAATAAAGAACTTGGTCCGATGATCTGGAAAATGCAGGTCGAAGTTCCGCGACTTGTAGCTAAAGCCAAAGCCGGGCAATTCGTCATAATCAGAGTAAACGACAGGGGCGAACGGGTCCCCATGTCCATCGCCGGTCTGGATAAAGAAAAGGGTCTGCTGACAATCGTCTATCAGGTGGTCGGGAAAACGTCGGCGCTGATGACCAGCGCCCGGCCCGGTGAAGAATTCTCCGACTGTGTCGGGCCGCTCGGGGTCGCGTCCCACGTCGAAAACTGGGGCACGGCCTGCGTGGTCGGCGGCGGGATCGGTATTGCCCCGGTGTACCCCATCGCACAGGCCTACAAGGAGGCCGGCAATAAGGTGATCTCGATAATCGGCGCCCGCAACAAGGACTTGCTGTTCTACGAAGAAGAGCACAAGTCCGCGGCCGATGAAGTATATGTTTGCACCGATGACGGCTCGTACGGTCATCACGGGTTCGTGTCGGATATCCTGAAGAAGCTTCTGGATGACGGCGTCAAGATCGGCCAGATCATGGCGATCGGGCCGGTACCGATGATGCGCGTGGTAGCGAATCTGACAAAGAGTTACAATGTACCGACCTGGGTGTCATTGAATCCGTTGATGATCGATGGCACCGGTATGTGCGGCGGCTGCCGGGTATCGGTCGGCGGCGAGACGAAATTCGCCTGCGTCGACGGGCCGGATTTCGACGGGCACCAGGTCGATTTCGATTTGTTGACGGCGCGGCTGGGCGCCTATCGCGACCAGGAGCGGCGAGCTATGAAGCGTTTGCTGGAAGATCCGAACTGCCGGTTGAAGGAGGCGGTCCGGAAGTTCAGGTATCCTGATGAAGTTCAGGCTAACGGTTAACGGAAAAGTCAGGAAACTACGATGAGTGAAGCAGCTACGAAGAAGAAACAGAAGCCGGAAGGTCCGAATAAGCTCAAGATAAAAGAACGGATGAAGATCCCCCGGGTGGAGATGCCGAGCCAGAAACCGGAGAATCGTGTCAGGAATTTCGATGAGGTCCCGTTTGGTTTGACCGAGGAACAGGCGCTCCAGGAAGCCAGCCGTTGCCTGGAATGCCCGAAGGAGCCGTGTGTGAAAGGCTGCCCGGTGGAAGTGGATATTCCAGCCTTCATACGGCTGATCCTGGAAAACAATTACGCAGGCGCGGCCCGGAAGATAAAAGAGACCAATTCCCTGCCGGCAGTATGTGGACGTGTGTGTCCGCAGGAAGAGCAATGTGAGATCGTCTGTGTCACCGGGAAGAAGAACAAGCCGGTGGCGATCGGCTATTTGGAACGGTTTGTCGCCGATTATGAGCGCGATCATGATCTCGTCCAGTTGCCGAAGATAGCGCCGCCGACCGGCCGCAAAGTAGCTATAGTCGGCTCCGGCCCGGCCGGACTGACGGTTGCCGGCGATCTGGTCAAGCTCGGCCACGAGGTGACGATTTTCGAAGCACTGCACAAACCGGGCGGGGTGCTCGTATACGGCATCCCCGAATTCCGGCTGCCGAAGGCGATTGTTCAGGCTGAATGCGATTTCGAAGCGCAGATGGGGGTGAAGTTCGAGAATTCGACGGTCATCGGTCAAATGGATACCATAGACGAACTGTTCGAGATGGGCTATCACGCGGTTTTCATCGGGACCGGAGCCGGGCTGCCGAATTTCATGGGGATCGAAGGTGAAAACCTGATCGGCATTTACTCGGCCAATGAATACCTCACGCGCAACAACCTCATGCGCGCCTTCGACGAAGGTGTCTATGACACTCCTATCATTCGGGGCAGGAACGTCGCTGTCCTCGGCGGCGGCAATACTGCCATGGATGCGGTCCGCACCGGGTTGAGACTCGGCGCTGAGAATGCCTATATCGTCTACCGGCGCAGTGATAAGGAAATGCCCGCTCGTATCGAAGAGATTCATCACGCTCAGGAAGAAGGTGTCCAGTTTCACCTGTTGACTACGCCGATCAAGTTCATCGGTGACGCTCAGGGCCGGGTCAAGGCCATGGAGCTGCTCAAAATGGAGCTGGGCGAGCCCGACGCCTCGGGGCGACGCCGGCCGGTACCGATTACGGGGTCCAATTATATCATGGACGTTGATCTCGTTGTGGTCGCAATCGGCAACTCGTCCAACCCGCTCATTCCCAAGACGACGCCGGGTCTGGACTGCAACCGCTGGGGAAATATCATGGTCAACGGGGAGACGATGGAAACCTCACGCAAGGGCGTGTATGCGGGTGGAGACATAGTGACCGGCGGTGCGACCGTGATCCTGGCGGCGGGCGCCGGCAAAAAAGCGGCTCGAGCGATGCACAAATATCTGATAGAAGAGGTGCAGGTGTAGGGACAGCTCGCGAGCTGTCCCTACAAAGGCAGTCGGGAGTTGTTCTCTCGACCGGAACTCAAGCTGGTCTCGGCAAGTCCCGCCCATGCGAAGCATACGTCGCAACAACTGTCTCCGCATTCTTCTTTACATCTCTCCCGCCCTCTTGTGCCAGTTTTCACTTGACAAACGCGGAGTTGTAAATTTGATTAGCCAGTACAGGTAAAAGCGTCCCAACTCTTCCTGCGACAGCATTCTCGTACTCACCAGTGGGTGTGACAGGCGATCCGCTTTACCGTCAGCGGTAGGAGAGTGACAAAGTGAGACTGGTTGATCGGGTCCTCACCGGGACCGTATCAGCAGTCGTCACAACCGGACTTGACAACGCGAAGGACATCTGGAACTGGCCGGCCAGGGCAATTAAGGCCAGGTTCGATTGGGCGACGAGGGCATTTGAAAAGCTACTCTTTGGGACGAGAGTAATCGACAGAGCAGTGCTGGTCTGGATGGAGAGCTTTGTCTTCGCCGGAACATCTGCCCTGCTGCTGCTTCTCGCCCGTTTCTATCCCACCTACTGGTTCTTGTCGTTTATCGCACTCACACCGTTTCTCGCACGAATTTACCGGGCTGATTTGAAGGAATCGCTCCGGCTGGGGTTTCTCTTCGGCGTCACGTTCTTTCTGTTTTCCGAACTGGCCGTGCCGCCGGTATCGCTGAGTGCGTCGCTTACGGACATTTTGATCGGCACGGCTGTCTTTGCCGGTTTCGGCGGGTTAGTCGGGTGGACCCGGCAGAAGCTGGGGTTCAATGCCGTAATTGTGGCCGTTTTATGGGTGTTATTCGAGGCCGGGCTGATAGAGTTGGGGCTGGTAACGTCGCTGCTGAGTGGAGCCGATTTCTCCGGAGGGTTCATTCATGCTCTGGTTGTCGTTTTTGGCTTCTTGCTGATATCCTTCTTGATAGTCCTGCTAAATGCGATTGTCGTATCTTTGATAGATAGAGCCTTGGCCAAGGCGAGGGCTCGGAGACTTTTACCAAGTGAATGTGGAGAGAGTTGGGACCTCGTTTTCACATCCGGGCCTTTCGCCGACAAATTCTTTTTGCTGCCCGAGGGGCGGGGACCGCCGTCGCTGGTTTGACTTGACATATTATTATCTGCCTTGTCGCCGGATTCAGCTGTGCTCTTGTAGATTTTACAGGTCGAATGTTCCTGAAACCACCCTGTCTTCGGATGACAGTGGCAGATCCCATGTTTCAATTAAATCAGAGGTGATATTAGTAAAGGAATAAGACCATGAACAAAACTAATTCAGTCTTAGTAGCCGCGATTCTGGTGGCGGTGTTGGTGTTACTGGGAGCGTCCAGTACTTCGGCCGCACTAAGAACCTGCACCGTTTCCTGCGATGCATTCGGACAACTCGATTTTACGTGGGATGTACTTCCCGCGGTGGGTGATGAAGTACGAATTCAAAACCTGACGGGCCATCCGATTATGAATATCAAACGGGATGGAGAATTGCTCGTCAAAACTCAGGCAACTGGAACCAATACGGGTCCCCTGGCTGTAGTTAGTACCATCACCCCGCCTGATCCGTTAATTACATTCTGTGCCAGGTGCGATGCACCGAAGGCACTGACAGACTATGGATGTGTCGATCTACCATATGTTAATGCAAGCGGTGTGGTTTATGATACTGAATGCGGTACGTGTAAGTATTATCCTGTACCGTCTCTTACAGGATTTGGAATCGCGGTACTGCTTCTTCTTCTGGTACTATCAGCAGTGATTCTGATTCGCCGGCAACGTCAGACTGCCTAGCGTGACCGACGTGCAGACGTAGAAAGTAAGGCAGAACCGCTCGGCGGTTCTGCCTTACCGTATCCGCCTTCCACATTAATCGCACGCCGCCATTATTAGGCTTCTGCCCCCTTGCGATTCCCCCAAAATCTCCGTACAACCTGTGTATGATATCATCCGACCACATCAAACGTCTCGCCTTCACCTGCGGGTTCGATGCGGGCGGCATTACGACCGCGGAGATACTGCCCAGGGACGTCGACCAGTTAAACCGCTGGCTGGAGAAGGGGTATCACGGTGAGATGCTGTGGCTGGACAATTCTCGGGAAAAGCGCGCAGATCCAAAGAAAGTTCTGCCGGGCGTGAAATCGATCATCGTGCTCGGTCTGAATTACTATAACCGCAACACGAGAAAGACACTGGAAGGGTACGGGCGGGTGTCGCGGTATGCGCGGGGGAGGGACTACCACAAGGTCGTGGCGCGGAAGACCAAGCATCTTATTCGGAAGATTCGGGACTCACTGGGCAGCGAAACATCGCACGATTTCTTTTGGTACGTCGACTACGGTCCCATGCTCGAACGCGCCTACGCCGCCAAAGCCGGGCTGGGGTATATCGGCAAGAACAGCCTGTTGATCAACCGGGCGTTCGGATCATGGGTGTTCCTGTCGGAGATACTGACGTCGCTGGAACTCGAACCGGACGAACCCTACGGCGGCAATCACGGCCAGTGCGGAGAGTGCCGGGCCTGCATCGACGCCTGCCCGACCGGGGCGATTGTCGATGATTACGTGGTCGACGCCAACAAGTGCCTCTCGTATCTGACTATCGAGCGGCTCCGGGAAATACCCGAAGAGCACTCGGAGAAAATGGGGGGGCTCATTTTTGGGTGTGACATTTGTCAACAGGTTTGTCCGCACAACCGTCGGGCGAAACGTACCCGGCACACAGAGTTCTTGCCGGAAAGCGGGGTGGGGGAGTTTCTCGAGGCGCAGGCGATTTTGAATATAGATTCCGAGGCCGAGTTCTACAAGCTCACGGCGGGGACGCCGTTGACCCGCCCTAAGCTGACTGGGCTGAAGCGGAATGCCAAGATTGTGTTGCGGAATTGGGGGAAGAGCAAAAAAGGCGGGCAGGCTCCGGGTGGCGATTGACGATTGTGTCGCGGTCCGAAGATCACCCTGCCACAGGGCTCAGTGACAACCTTCTGGTGCTGTTGTGTCGGGTCTTGGGCCCGCGCCGGCGGGATTGTGACCCGACACATAACTAACTGGTTGACAGGTAGAATCGGCAGGTCACACCGATCCATTACCGTGGATTCGCAAGACCTGCCTCACCGGTAAGGATGAGGATAGCAACCCACCGCAAGTCTCAAGTCTTTGGGGATAGGATAGCCGGGATCTCTGATCCCGGTTTGAGAGCCGCCACCTTACCGGATCGGCGGGGGCAAGCCCGGCCCCTACGCTACACGAAAGTTGACCGAATCTCACCTTTTGGGACAGCCTCAAGGTTCATGACGGCGCTCTGGACCCTGCGTCGTTTGGGGTTGATTGCGTAGGGAAAGTGTTTGCGGCCACGAATTAAACTCTTTAGATTAGCCGCATGGCTGCCATCGCTCCGTCCATTCTGGGTGCCGACTTTGCCCACCTTGAGAAGGATATTCGCCGGGCTGACGAGTGCGGGATCGACATGTTTCATCTCGATATCATGGACGGCCACTTTGCACCCAATATTTCATTTGGTCCGGGGATCGTTAAAACAATCAATTCTGTTTCCGAGACGTATCTCGATGTACACCTTATGCTTTCAGAACCAGAGAAATACTTCGAGGCGTTCGCGAAAGCGGGAGCGAACAGCATTACGTTTCACATCGAAGCGCGCCCCGATCCGAGGCCGCTCGTGAAGCAGATCAGAGATCTCGATTGTCAAACGGGTATTTCGCTGAACCCTGATACCCCCGTCGACAGAGTGCTCCCGTATCTGGAGGAATTTGACCTGTTGCTGGTCATGTCGGTCTTTCCGGGATTCGGGGGGCAAAGCTTTATTGAATCGGCATTGGATACGATCGCCGCCGCTCGCGAATACATCGACAAGAACGGGCTGGATACAAGAATTCAGGTAGATGGGGGCGTCGACGGTGACAACGCCCGGAAAATTGTTGAGGCGGGGGCTGACATCTTGGTAATGGGGACGGCCTTTTTTGGAAGCCAGGACCTGCCTGGGCTGGTCCGAAAAGTAAAATCGCTGCATCGCTCGGCTCATGGAAGCGGTGCACATCAGGCAAAACAGGAGTTGCGGTAGCGATGGTGGATACGGTAATCAACGAGAAAGGACAGGAGAGAATGACCTTTGATCCCTGGCGCGGATTTGCAGACAGTGCCCTGTCGACCGATTGGAGGGATAAACTGACCGAGATGGCTCGTCTGGCTCGCGGTCATATACTGAAAATGACATCACTGGCCGGTTCCGGTCATCCCGGCGGCTCTATGTCATCGATTGAACTCTACCTGACGTTGTACGCGATGGCCCGAGTTGACCCCGGGGATCCGTATCGTGATGACCGGGATCGGATTGTCATCTCCCACGGACACACGTCTCCGGGCGCCTATGCCGCGCTGGCCGCCAACGGCTTCTTTGATATCGATACCTGTATTGCCGGGTTCCGCCAGGCCGGGTCGCCATTTGAGGGGCATGTCGAGCAGTCAGTTCCGGGTATTGAATGGGATACCGGTAATCTCGGCCAGGGGCTGTCGGTCGGGGTCGGTAAGGCGATCTACTCTCGACTCTCGGATATTGACTTTCACACGTTTGTGGTCATGGGCGACGGAGAGCAACAGAAGGGGCAGATATCCGAAGCACGCCGTATGGCAACCAAGTTTGGTTTGACGAATCTGACAGCCATCGTCGACTATAACGGCTTGCAGATATCCGGCCGGACCCGCGACATCATGCCCCAGAACGTCGTCAGCGGCTGGGAGTCGGATGGCTGGCATGTGACCGTAATCGATGGGCATGATCTGGATCATATCTATGAGTCGCTGCATCGCGCAGTCACTGATCCGGAAATTCCTCATCTGATACTGGCCCGGACGACGATGGGGAAAGGCGTGTCGTTTATGGAGAACAAGGAGAAGTTTCACGGCGCGGCCGTGCCGCCGGATTTGCTGGACGGCGCGCTGGAACAGCTCGAGCTCGACAGCAGTGACATGAATGCGTATCGGTCTCGTCGAAACGAAGGAGCTCCTCCGGCATTCAAAATACCTCCCAAAGAATTTCCGCTGATCGATCCGGGCACGCCGATTGAGTATTCTCCGGAAGATTACCTTGATAACCGCTCGGCCTGGGGGACAGCGCTGTTGTCAGTCGCGGACGCCAACATGGTCCGTGACGACTTCACCATGGCGGTATTCGACTGCGATCTGGCCGGGTCGGTCAAGACGGCGGCGTTCGGCGAGAAGTATCCGGAGAGTTTCTATCAATGTGGTATATCGGAACATAGTGTAGCCGCTGCCGCCGGCTCTTTCGGGGCGGAGAAGGCGCTGTCAATTTGGAGCGATTTCGCCGTATTCGGTATCGATGAAACGTATAATCAAGCCCGCTTGAACGACATTAATCACTCCAACATGAAGCTGTTCTGCACGCATGCCGGGGTACAGGTCGGTGAGGACGGTAAGACGCACCAGTGTATCGACTATTTCGCGTTACTGAATTCCACTTTTGGCTGGAAAGTCATCACCCCCGCCGATCCCAATCAAACCGATCGGGTGGCTCGCTTCGTATTGACAACGCCCGGCTTGTTTGCCGTCATAATGGGTCGGTCCAAAGTGCCCGTTCTGACCGACGAACACGGCCAACCGTTCTTCGGCAAGGGGTACGAGTACCGATACGGCCGCATGGATGTGCTTCGCCGCGGCGAACGGTTGGCGCTGGTTACGGCCGGCAATATGGCGTGGATCGCCATTGAGGCCTGGACTGAGCTTCATGAGAGCGGGGTCAATGTCTCGCTAATAAATGTCTCGGACTGGTCGGAATTTCATCCGGATGATCTCCGGATGCTGGCAACCTATGAACACCTGGTGGTGCTTGAAGACCACAACGTGAAGACCGGCCTCGGGACCGCTCTGGCGGCTGAGCTGTATCAGGCGGGCGGCAAAGCGACACTCACCAAGATGGGCGTTACTCGTTACGGGTCCTCGGGAAAGCCGAAGGAGTTGTTCAAGTTGCTCGGTATCGATGCCGGTTCCGTCGTGGCGAGGATCACGAAGATACTGGGGTAACCTGTCTCCAATGTTGTATCCATTCCCCACATACGGCGCAAGGCACGCGGGAACCGGTGATGGGGAGTCAAGTCAATGATAGCCGGATACGTTAGTCCAACGATCACCTCCCTGGCAACCGTTTCCCGCCACCGAGGTAACATACTCCTCGACAATCTCAAGCAGTTCAACAATTCGGATTCCGATTCCCTTCTCGGGCTGCTGCAGCGCTATCTGGGGCGTCAGGAGCGCAAATCGTTGAAGGTGTGTGTGGCAGTCCCCGGAGCGGTGCACGACAACCGAGTGCCGAGGGGATTGTTGCCCTGGGACGTAAACGGTCATGCTCTGAGGGCCGGTGATCCCATCTCGGATATCAGACTGGTCAACGAATACGAAGCCATTGCGTGCGGTGTCTCGGAGTTGTCCGATGACAAGTTCTTTACTCTCAACAAGGGGATAACCGTACGCGCGGGTAGCGACGGACTGATCGTAATTGATGATCGAATTGGGGAGGCGTTGATACTGCGAAGCGGCGATTCGAATACAACGGTTGTGACTGAGGGTCACCTGGCCGGGTTCACGCCGGGCAGTCAGCTCGAAACGGAACTCTGGCAGTACTTGTATGGTGGTCGAACGGTGGTACAGGTCCGTGATGTTCTCTGTGCCGATGGTATAACACGAATATTCGACTTTCTGGTCGACTCGCGGAGAATGGCGTGCCCAGATTGGTACCGCGACGGAGGTGACAGATCGGCTCAGGTCCTCGAAAAGGCGCTGTCGGAGTCTGATCCCGTGGCTGTGGAAACACTTGATGTCTTTATCGATTGCCTGGCTTCGGAAGCAGCGAACCTTGTTCTGCGGGGAGGTGTGAGAGGCAACCTCTATTTAGGCGGTATGCTGCTGACCGGTCTTATTGCGGTCCTGGACCGCGGCCGTTTTGTGGAGCGTTTTGCGCGGTACAGTACGATCGACATGAGAATGGAAGACGTGTCTGTGCACATGATACTGGAAAATCAGATCCCGCTGGTGGGCGCGGCCAGTATGATCTGCTAGCAAGAAAAGCTCATGAAACGATTCATCCTGTTTGTGGAAGGGACGTATCGCAAGCGTGATCTGCCTTTCTATTTATCGAATTGCCGGGGCAAGGCGACAATAGCAGTGGACGGGGGCTATGCCTTTTTTCGAAGATCAGGTATGGTACCTGACGTCTTACTTGGGGATTTTGATTCGCTGAGTCGAGTGCCTCGGGGCCTTGAAAAGACGACTGAAGTCATCAGATTCCCGACCGCCAAGGACAAAACGGATGTTCATCTGGCTCTTGAGTACGCTTTGCGGCATGGCGCCGGGCAGATCGATATCGCGGTTCCCGACGTAGGAGATATTGATCATTTCCTGGGAAATGTGTTGCTGCTGGGACATACGTCGTTGTGCGGCGGAGGAAGAGGCAAACTTCGCGTTCGAGTTGTCAACGCGGCCTACGAGATTCACCTGGCGAATGACGAATCGATTACGTTTCGAGACTGCCGGAGAGACCTGGTCTCCGTCCTGGCTTTGTCATCGCGAGCCATCCTGAACACGAGGGGTACGGAGTACACGGCTCGAGATGTCCGGATCGGATTGGGGGACAGCCGGGGGCTGCGCAACCGGATTACGGCTCGACGGGCGGTTATCACAGTTAAGGGTAAGGCCCTGGTGTATCGCCGGTTCACGAAATAGGCGGGGGGCACACGTTCTCAGGCGTTTATTATCCCGGCCGCAAACACTTGTCGGCGTCGGCTCTCTGCAAGGTATCGGCCCGGACGCAAACACTTGTCGGCGTCGGCTCTCTGCAAGGTATCGGCCCGGACGCAAACACTTGTCGGCGTGAGTTCTCCACATTGAACTACCCCAGCCTTAAATATGCGTTATTCTCAGTATATCATTGACTTGACAAGCCGGTCGAAGCCTCTATATTGGCGGGGAGAAGCCTGAGGCTGCTCGATCGTGTTCTGCTTCGATCTCGGACAATCGGGCAGAGACGACGATTCTATCGCACATAAGACTCTACTGGGAGATAGTCCAATGGTAGGGCATACGGCTCTGGACCGTAGAATCTGGGTTCGAATCCCAGTCTCCCAGCTTAATATCAGAACCGCCCCCTTCAGCAAGCAAGTTGAAGGGTTCTTTATATGTGGGAGAAAGACTTACGCCTTTCATGGTGCAGTTCGAAAGTATCGCTTGCAGTAATTTGCCCTTTTCGTTGATAGAATGGCTAACATAAAGGGAATGTGCAGCTTGGGCCAGTTCTAAGAATTCCACACCTTGCTCATAGTAGTTCCGATTCGCGAGCAGAAGCCCGTCAATCCTTCTTGAGACCGAGTTCTGTTCGTTGGTCCACCTGTTGTGCATGCTTCTCCAGAATTCAGTCTCGATTCGGCCCTCGATTTTGTCAATGTATGATTGATCGAGTCGCTCCTGTAATCGGGTATGCTCTCGTTTGAGCTTGGCTATTTCTTTTGAACGAAACTCCTTTTCTGTTTCAAAACTCGATTTTAGAGCCTTCCTTATCTCTTCCGATTTCGACGGAGCGATTCGGATACGAGTCACCACCTCGGCGAACGCCTCGGCCAACTTCTCCTCACGTACATACGGTTGCTTGCACTTTCCTTTGCCATTAGTGCAGCGATAATACACGTATTTGCCCTTTTTGATTTCGGCCGTTATGGCGCACCCACAAAAGCCACACGTCAGTATACCCTTGAATGCGAATTGCCTGGTCGTAGCCTTGGACTTGCCGACTTTGTGGCATTGTGCCTGGGCATCTTCAAAAAGACGTTCAGAGATTATTGGTTCGTGAACTCCTGTGAAGCTATTGCCATTCCACACGAATCTACCGGTGTATATTGGATTCTTCAATATGCGTTCAATATTACTTCTGCTACAGTATTGGCCGGAGTGTCTGAATCTGAGCCCCAATTCTTTGGCTACTCTATGCAAGGAAGTGATAGAGTGCTGTCCTGTAGCGTACAACTCAAATAACTTCTTAATGATCGGCGCACGGTCAGGATCAATCTCCAACAGGTGTGTGTCTTTGTTATTCAGATATCCCAGCGGTGCCTTATTCGGCCACTGTCCCTGCTCGGCCTTCTCTCGCATCCCTTTCTTGACTTCTTCCGACAGGTTATCGATGTAGTTCTTGGCCATGAGCACTTTGATGCCATGGAGGAACTTCGCGGACGATCCGGAGTCCTTTGACAAGATGAAGTTCTCTTTGACGAAATGAATCTCAACGTCCGTTTCATCGACTGTAACCCAGTCCCTGATGTTTCTGTAGAGTCTGTCAGTCTTCTCAACCAAGATCACGCGGCATGAATTAGCTTTCTTCAGGAATGCCAGCATTTCGTTGAAGCCGGTCCGGCCTGTGCTTCTGGCAGTTTCGACGTCCACAAATTCCTTGGCGATCTTCAGGTCGTTGTCGGCAGCGTAGGATCGAAGCAGTTTCAATTGTGAGGGAATAGAGTACCCTTCCTTTTCCTGCTCCTTGGAAGAAACCCGGGCATAGATTACGGCATTCACTCTTTACCCCTGCCTGATGAGATCAGCTTCTTGATATGGTATTCGTGAATCTTGCTGGGAACGACATGGCCGTTCAGCCATCTATTCACAGTCAGAAAAGTGACACCCAGCATTTCAGCCAATTCTTCCTGAGTAATTCGGTTTTCAAGCCGGTATTCTTCCAGGTCCTGAACGATTTTTCGTAGTCTCGGCATATAGCATAATATATACTCCTACATATTTGCTGTCAAGCCTATTTCTGGTATCCTTGCAAAAATTTCTCAAGGTCCTCGCGTGGTATGCCCTGCCCCGGTCCAGAATCGCCTTTGAAATTGAGATTTGAGATGACCTCGCCCACGCGGTCCGGCTCAAGTCTTCCGTACTGCTCAATTGTCGTGCGTACGAATTCATGTCCTAAGTTCTGACTGATTGCTTTGAGCTCTTCTCCGCTCCGACAGTGTTTGAAGGCGAGACGGACAGCCGCATGCCGGAACGAGTGGGGGTGATAGTATTCCAGCCCAGCTTCCTCACTTCGCTTTTTCAGTATTGCGCGAATCCCGTTGGTGGTTTCCCAGAACACAGGTTCAACTTCGGTCGATACAAAGGTGAACCCATCATCCGCCTGCACGGTCTTACTCTTCGGAAAAAGCGGATCGTCTGGAGAAAATCCTTTCTGGCTCTGTAAGTATTTGGCCCAGTCAATGACTTCCGCAACGAGATCATCATCAAATCTGAAAAGGGTACTGACAATGAGCTTGTTGAATTTTGTGGCTACTCCCTGCCTCGGGTCCTGGAGAATCTGAAGTGTGTCAATGTCAAAGCAGCCCAGCGGCAGAGTCGCTATGGCACTATCGCGCATTCCGCTTAGCAGGAGAAACGATATCAAAGCCCGGTCCCTTCGATCAATCTCAGTCACGATCTTGATTGAGCTCACAACCTGTTTGATGTGATCGAGCGTCGGGTGCTTCACATATTTCGGAGCCAGTGCCTCCCGCACTTTGTTTTTCTCAAGCGTCAAATAAGAAATGGCGTCCGCTGAGATTTTGGACCTGTAGCCGGATCGACCTGAGAGCCACTTGAAAAAGTCTTTCAGGTGTCTCAAATGATGATAGACCGAAGTTACGGACAGCTTCTTGCCTTTGGACTGCCGATTCTCCAGCCAGCGCTTGAAGCCCTCCGCCTTTGATTGATTAAATTTGTCGAAACCTTCGTATTTGGTGAAGTCTTCGTACGAGCAGACTGCATGCTCCTTGGCCCTTATTGTTGATTCGGAGTAGCCACAGGGGCCTCGTAAATGCCTAAGATAGTCATGCATTATCCTGGCATTTTCGCTATTACTTTTCATTGTTTATCACACTCCTTCAAAGTCAGTGTTTATGTAAGGACAATAGATACCCTTTAGTCTTCACTCCCCTTGTTGTAGGAGTTCACTCCAACTCGATTTGAGTACCTTCTTCCAAGTCGAGATTCGGCACATCTTGCTCCCGCATTTCAAACAGACTCCCCTTATCAGCACCAGTTTGTCGTCTCTTCCGATTCGCTTGTCCCGAGTCTCTATCTGAACCTGATCGTTACCAGATGTTGAAGGGCCTTTGCACCGGGGACAGTAGAATTCATGGTCCCGAAGCTTGTGCCTGCGTGACCCTTGTCTCTGCCGTAGGAAGCGTTGAACTTCGAATCCCATGTAAAGTTGCGGGTGCTTCCTGTTATCAATAGGAGTGAGGCCGGATTTTTGCCATGCCTGAACTGTGCGAATATGAACTGAAAACTGGTCAGCGATATCCTGCAAAGTGTATGGCCTACGCGATACGATTAGGCAAGGGTTATAGTTACGCTTCTTCTTTCCCATCCTTTTCCTCTTGAGACCATCTGCGAAGGATTGCGAAATAGGCAGCTAAATTGTCACACTGTGATTGGTATTCCTCGGGCGTCAGCTTTTGGCCCAAGAAATCAATTGTCTGGCCCGAACCATCAACTGGATCAGCTGATTGATCGCTGGATGGTTCCGTCGGTCTCAGATTTGTGTCAATGTGACTCCGCATTCCGCTATGCGTCCTTGCAAAAAGAGAAAAGCCTGCCTATAGCTGCGCTACAGACAGGCTCTTCTTGATACCGGAAATCCGGCCCTTCGAATACCTAAGGGCTAACTTACTTTGTGTTTTTCTGTAACCTGCTCATTGATGTCCTGAATAGAACCATCTTGAACGGACAATGAAATGCATGCCTCGCCGTAAAATCCTTTTCTCAGGACTCTATTGAGCATTCTTTCCATAGTCCGTCTAAGCAAGCCTTGCTTTTCTTCATTATTGTCTGTCTTATGAGTTTGCATCCTTACAAACTTTACTAAAAATAGTTAAACCAATTGACAAAAAAACTACTTACTCATCGCAATCGCGTAACCTCCGTATATCTTAGGTGCCTTGATCCGATCAAGATCAAATCTCTCATTTGTGGAATTCAGGATCAATCTCAGCTTGTGAATCTTCAATCCAAGACTTGTCTTGGAGACATTCGCAAACCTGATACACAACGGTGCGGCTATTGCCAAACAAAGGTGCGTATACGACTTAATCCTGAATATCTGTCTCGCCCCATAGGGCTCAAACCAGTACTCTCTTGGACCAATATATCGAATTGGGGAACTCAGATCATAACATCGATCAAGCATGGCGGCAACCAAACCATCCGGCATCAGGAAATGCTCGGAGAACAGATTGGCTTGCACCTCCTTCTTATCCGAATGTCTCTTTGCGAAAATGTCTTGCTGAACGCAACGAAACAGAGGGACTTCGGGGTGCAGAATGGCATGACCGAATTCATGACCGTACGTGAATGGATACCGGGAATCTTTTCCGCCCTTCACTAACGACTTGTCAATGAGTACTACGCGATCCTTTGGGATTGTCTTTCCTAACACCTTCTGCCCATTGCGGAAACCGAGGTCGTAGTTCGATTCGACCTTGTATTCATACCTCGGGTACAACACTGACTCGTATATTTCATTGAGATCGAGACAAAAGTCGCTTAGAAGCCGCCACCCGTGTTCGTTGATATGCTCCGTCACCAATTTCGCCGCAAGAGCCTTGATCGACTGGCTCGTGACCGGCCCGTGAATTCGATAATCATCAGCCATGTTCTTCCCGTTCATTTGACCGCTGCACTCTGTAGTGTCCAGCGGCTGCCTGGTATTTCTCTTCAATCTTCCGGTCAAATGCTTGGACCTTGATTGTCTTGGCTCGATCCAAGAGTTCTTTGGCATCAAGGTTTAACACGTCGGCGACAATGCAGATGAACTCGGGACTCGGAATCTCCCCGTATTGCTCTATCCGAGTTACATATGCAGGTGACACTTTCTTCTGTCCTTTCCTCTTCAAGCGATCGATGAACTGGCTCACTGTCCAGTTTCTTTCCTGACGAGCGACCCTGATCGTCTCGCCAAAACTCTCCTTCTCCTTGCTCATGCGCTGCTCCATTCTCTACTCTATTAGGTTGGCAACGAATTTTACAAAATTCACTAAACTGAGTCAAGAACTTTCTCGAAAAAAATTAACAAATCGCACAAGCAGTTGCAAGACAGCATCATACCGGGGCGGAATTCTGGGGTTAAGTGCACTGTACTTGATAGAGAGTTCGTCAGGGGACAGTTTGAGGTCCTATTCGACACACCATTCGCGAATTTTGACTCGAACCCGGTCGAATTACGCTCCCCACTCGTAAGTATCTGATTTCACTGATTCGTAATTGGCATCTAGAGCAGGCTGCAACAACAAAATGGCCGTAATGCGCCGGACCATTTCGGTGACGTATTCAACTTCCTCCATGGTCAAAGGCCGCCCGAGGATTTTCGATTCGCGGTAGCTGAGCCACTTCTTGATTACTTGATAGCCGCCTATGTAGTAGCCCCAGACATTGGCCGGAACATTGCGCCAGAATGCCACGTCGTTCAAATGTATGTCCAGCGTGTTCTGGCCAAGGCAGGCCAATGCCTGATCCCGGTCCAGACCCTGCTGTTTTGCCCCCTTTTCGATTGCAAGGAGTTCTTCCTCGGAATATGTGCGCTGCCGCATTTGGCCCTTTCCGGGCATTACTATGTTGTTCTTACCGCCGTGTCCCCAGCCTGCGGTCAACGCCAAGTCTCCTTTATCCGGATTTAGTACGCCTTGCCCGACGTGCGAGACCACTCCCATTACCTTGAGTTCCGGACGGATACTTCCGGAAGTTACCTGGGATACCGGATTCTCGGTGTCGAGCAGAGCCGCAACTTGTTTTCCGAGTTCTGCAGAAGATTTGAGAGTTTTGGCTGTTTTCGGCAGCGGAATTCTCGGCCAGTTCCGTTGAATGCCGTCGGCGTTTTCGCTCAAGTAAGCGGGTGAGTAGCCTATCGCGAGCGCATGCATCCATATTATCTCAGCGGTTCTTACATCCTTATCCGGGTCTTTGAAACGTAGCTTCTTCAGGTACTTCCGACTCGACTCGGAGAGGTTGGCAGTAATCACAGAGTCTGAGTTCCGATCGTCCAGAGCCAAATCGTGATTGGCTTGAATGCGCCTTGAGGTTGAGGCACCATGTTTGAGGCGCAGTGGGAAATAGTAGGCATGTCCCCTCAGGAAGTCGTTGTCGCCGAGAACAGTCGTGAAGTGTAACGGAACACCTTCTGGAGTCGCCACACCGGCAGGTCGAGACATTAAAAAGGTATTACCTTCCCAGCACTGTTGCCAATACGTAGGACGCGAACGGTTCCAAACACCGGGTACATCAGTATAGTAAGCCCAGAGCGTATCAAAGGGACGTATCGTATATCTTATGATGCGTCTTTCATCGAACTGCTCTCTTGCCAAAGCATTTCTCCTAACATTCTCAGGAATGACTCCGGCCCTAGACTTTTCGAGGCCAAAGCCGAGACTCTCATATGACCGCCAGTCGAGACTTTGGTCGAAATAAGCCTCCATTCGTTTTCTCAGTGCGGCTTTGTCAACGTCAAACAGTGCACCTCCTCGCTTCTCCATCAAGCCATTAGCAGGGGGTTGGGCTGACAGTTCAACCAAAGTGGGCCAAGAAAGGTAGTTGGTATCTACCGATTGCAACCGAAACGAATACCAGTTTGTCTTATCAGGATTGCTCTTTCCATACGTTTTCTTAGTTCTCTCAACTTCTATGCTGTCCAAAAGGTCCTCACGCTTTGTGACTCCCCAGAAGTGACGAAAAAACACAGTAGGCTTCTTGCTTCTACGATCTTTGCGAGCTAGTAAGCTGATCGCGGTCCCAACACGTATTCCGACCGGGCTTTGGGGAGTTGAGAACACACTTGGATCGGGCTTGCCCTCGGGCGTGAGCTTCCCGGTTTCCCGGCTGTCACCGTTCATACAATCGAACCACAGCTTGTCAAATTCTTTGAGAAATTGCTGTCGCATGACCACGAATGAAGGGTCACCAAGATAAGAGAAATTGGAAATGTAGCAGACAATACCCTTGCCGCTCTTGACAACTCGTCGCTCGGCTATTCGGAAAAAGCGGATATATAGATCATCAAGGTTGAACTTCTTTATGCCCCAGCCGCCTTCCGTGACAGGTTTGGTCAATCCTTCTTTGTAGCATTGCACCAGGCCGTGTTCCTCTTTGGGACTCGTACCGGCAAAGGCATTGTAAGGCGGGTTACCAAGGACAACCAGGATCGGCACCTCCCTTTTGACGCGCCCCGAAGCTTCGAGTTCCTCTTGCAGCTCCGGGAATGCCAACTGGTCTTTGGGTTCCTTTGGAGGTTCCCAGCCAGTAAGAGCATTAGTAAGATACACGCCTACACGTTCGTTCCGCTCATCCGAGAGCGGCGCATTGAGAGCCCGAAGCATGAGCCCCAATTGCAAATGCGAGACGACGAAAGGGGCGGGTAGTATTTCGAATCCGAAGATGCGGTTCATGGCAGCCTTCTTCAGATGCTGGGCAGTCAGGGCGCTTTCGCTCCGGGCAGTTAGTGTCTCATGTATTTTGCGCAGCACTTCGACCAGGTAAGCTCCGGTGCCGCAACAAGGGTCCAGGACATACACTGACGGATCGGCCAGTCCGTCTTCTATATCGAGTTCTTCGCGGAGAACCGTATCGACTCGTGCCACCTGGTACTTGACGATTTCCGGAGGCGTGTACCAGACTCCCAGTTTCTTACGGAGGTCCGGATCGTACGCCTTCAGGAATGGCTCGTAAAAATACTGCACCGCATGCTCTTCTTCGAACTTGCGGAAGAAGCTTGCTCTGTCAACGCGGTTCAGGACAAGGCCGGTCCAGTCGAGGACTTCATCGATGCCTAATGGCTTCAGTCTGTTGGGAGTTGCGATTTGCTCGAACAAGGCTGCTATCATAGGAACATGTAAGTTCCATTGCGCCTCATGCCAGTTGAATCTGCCGTTTTGAGAGTCGCCGCACTCACGCGCCCACAAGACCCAGGAAGAAAAGATGCCGTAGAATAACGTCTGGACTAGTGTTGCCCGAAAGAAATGCTCCCCATCCTCACCTTTGAATTTCATACCGAGGGAATCTTCAAGCCCTTCTCGAAGCGCCTTGAGACCGGGCAGATCGCTCTTGGCTTCAATTCGGGCTTTGGCTTCGCGGGCGTACGATGCCAAAAACCAGGCAAGGTCCTCAGGGTTGCTAAGCGGAGCGGAGTGAAGCAACACGCGCCGAAGATACTCTACCAAGCGATCACCGATTTCATTGGCCGTTTTGCGTGGGTGAGCAGCCGCTGCCCAGAAGGCGGTTTCACTGTCACAGATTCGAAATGATTCGTGTTTGAGAGGCTTGCCCTTTTCGTCGGTTGTAATGAAGACAAAGTCGCGATAGTTGGTTACCAGCACCTGAGCATACCTGCCCCAATATTTTGATACCTGTTTGCCTTTGGCAGTTACCCAGGAATCATCGGCTGGGGGCTTGGCCTCAATGACGCCTCTCTCCGGCAGTTGTCCCGGCTGCGGTTTCGCGTCCTTAGCACTCTGAAACTGGTGTGCCGCAAAAAGCCCGAAATCGGGCTCACCGGCTCCGATATTCTCCAGTTGTGAAACACACCTGACTTTCGGCTTTAGCTTTTTGCCAATCTCATTGAGGAGCCGCTCCAGTGGCCCGTAATATGAAGTCTCAGGCTTACCTCCGCCAGTGGATCGGATTTCGCTCATTTCTTTCAGATATGTTTCAACCGGGTGCATCTGGGTGTTTCTCACTTACTAGTTTCAGCGTTGCCCAGTACATTGTATTGAGACAGAATCTCATATGGTGTGAGTATAGTCGCTCGCCTGATTACGAGTCAAGGATGAACATCATCTGTACCTCAGACTTGAAAAGTATTTAGAGCGCAACAGGAGGAGTACATATTAATATAAACCCGTCCGCAGGTTCTCTCCAGTCTGCAAAATAGTGATTACCACAGTCAATCTCAAGGCGCCTATGATTAGGTGAAGCTATCACAACTCCACCTAGCAGTCTGTCGGAGAACCTCAGTTTATTGATTTAATTAGATCATTTGAGGG
>CAZLBP010000006.1:0-94039 GCA_964557855.1 uncultured Ignavibacteriales bacterium
ATCAAAATGGCAAAATAAAAAAAAAAGGTGCCGACTACTTTGTCAACACCCTGACAGCCACTCCCCAGGGGAGTGGCTGGTAGATTGTAAGAGATACAAAAGTCGTAGTCGCCTGCAGGCTATGGGCACGGGGGTGGGGCTGCGCCGCCTTTGAAAATGTAATCGACCAGCAGAGTCAGATCGGCCACGTTGATCGCCCCGAGACCATCGACATCAGCTTCGTCACCGCACTCGGGGAACGGGCCGCCCCGGAACATGTAATCGACCAGATAGGTGATGTCAACCACATTGACTTCATCGGCGGGATCATTATCGACATTCCCCCGAATTCCTTCGCAACAATCGGCATAGGTCAGGGCAGGTGTCACCAGTTCCGGAGCATAGGTCAGGTAACTGCCGGACAACGAGAGCTCGTATATCGAGTATCCGCTGAGGTCAATCACGGCTGACTGGCCGGGTGCGGCCGATCCGGACACGGCGAAAAACAGCTTGAACACCGGTCCGCTGCCGGCCGGCAGTTCGGGCTGCGAACCATCGGTCGATGCGATCAACTGGTAGGTTTTCCGCTTGTTGTTGATGTCGCTGTTGAGCACCTGTTCGATTTCAAAATAGTCGGTCCGGCATCCCTCCCTCGAAACCGAATCCAGGGTCAAATCCAGGGTCCCGCCGTACTCAATGGGGAGGATCATTCTGTTGATCGGCGGTATATTGACCAGATTCAGAGTCACACTCAGCCTTTGACCGGGAAACACCGCGGTGTCATTTCCGCTCAAGGTGTCCGCCAGGGCGACGATGTAATGGGGCTTGTCTCGGAACAACGTTTCGCTTTCGGATTCAATCTCGAGTTTCACATCGTAGACGCCCGGTTCATCGTATATATGATTCGGCGCCTGTACAAATGCCGAGTCCCCATCTCCGAAATCCCAGGTCCAGGTATCGACCGGCAGCGTCGAAGTCCCGGTAAAAAGAACGTCCAGAGGCACCTGGCCGGATTTGGGAATCGCGCTGAAATTAACACCCAGCGGGTCCAGACCGTCGAGAACGAGCACGCCGGTGTTGTCCGGGTCCAGCCAGTCCCTGAGTCTGGTCGAGGGTCCGGCGCCGTTCCAGGAAATGCTGAATTTCCCGTAAAAATCCGAGGTGAGACTTTGACAGGAGGCGGTCCCGCAGCAGAGCTGCCCGATAATGCGGTGGGTCATCGAATCAAACAGCGGCGAGCCGGATGAACCCGGTTCGGTCGTGCCGTCATCCCAAACGCCAATCTGCCAGAACGACCCGCTCGTAGTAACCGGATCATAATCAAACGAGATCTTTTTGATATCACCGGAAGGATGGTGGATTCCGACCGCCGACTGAGCCGCAGTACCGTCGGCCGACCAGCCGGCGTAATAGACCGCGTATGAATCCGGCGGCTGTTCCGAAAGTTCCAGCAAGGCAAAATCCGAATTCGTACTGGTGGATCGGAGGGTAGACCCGGAAACTGTCATCCAGGTGGGACCGTCGATATTCGCGCACGACGGACTTTCGTAATTGAACATGAAAACCCATGTGTCTTCGCCGCCGAGACAATGATTGGCTGTCAAAAAATACGGTGTGAGGTCTTCTCTGATGTTATTGACCAACGCTCCGGTGCACAGCCGGAACCCGCCCTGGGTGGTGATCATAGCTACGGATCGTTTATCATCCTGCCACTCAGCCCCCTCGGGACAATTGACATTGTTGTTGCACGAGCCGGACCCGCCGAACCCCATAGCCTCATTCAATTCGGCCCGATCAAACAGGTTCTTGTAGGCGTGAACTATCCGTTCGATATCGATGATACCGGGCTCCACCACGTCCGGAGGCTCATAATATTCCAGGATACACTTGTCCCCTTTGACCAGACCGGTAGCGAATCGGCCGTGTTCCTTGTTGTTGTCCCGGGTGAAGGCGCCGATAACCATGCTGCGGTCTTCATTGTAGATGAAAAACCGGGCGCCCGGCGGCAGCCGGAAGTCACGATAAACGAGATTTATGGAATAGGCGCCCGGCGAACTGATGGCCAGTCGCCAGAGCCGGCCGCCATCCGGGAGCGTCTCCCAGGTGCCGGCATTGACCAGGTCATAGCTCACCTCGAACGGATACCCGAACCGAAACGGCACCCCCTTGGATTCCTCGGCTGCATCCTCTGCGAGAAGCGACGGCACGTCAACCGGCCGCATCGTCACCGCCTCTATTTGGGAGCGCACTGATGTCGTGAAGCTGACCGGTGTACCACCCTTACTGATCTGAGCGTTAACGTCGGCCGTGAGCGGAGCTCCGGTGAGAATAAGAAAAACTGCTATTTGTAACTTTTTCATCCTCTCGCCTGTATTCCTGTTTCAGTTTTGCAGTGCATCAAAACACCTGATGGTCTCAACATAATCTCATCGAAATCCGCAACTTATAATCTCTATCGACAAGCAGAAGGGGGGACCCAATCTTTAAGTGTTTTGACGGTTATCAAGCAAGTTAACAGTCTATAAGTCAAGTCGACAGTCGGTCCTTTGCAGAATGACTTCTTGTAATATGGCAAACACCGCCGAAATGTCAAGGTTCCCCCTGCAAGATCGGACAATGATCACTGGTCCGGAAACGTTGATATCGGATAGGACCCAAGTATCCGGATAAACCGTGAGATTTCATCCAGATGCGCCAGCGCATTCCTGACGACATCGTCCTTTAAAGACCCCTCAAAATCAAGATAGAAATGGTATTGCCAAGTTTTGCGGCGAACGGGCCGGGATTCGATCTTCATCAGATTGATATCCCGCAAGGCAAACACCGACAACACCTTAAACAGAATTCCCGGTTCATCTTTGACGGAAAAGACAATCGAGGTTTTCGCCCCAACTCGGGGACTGATCGGCTTCTTGCGCAATAGAAGAAATCGTGTGAAATTGGCCTTTTCATCCTGGATAGCGCGTTTCAGGACGTTCATGTCGTAAATCTCAGCTGCCAGCGGTCCGGCAATAGCCGCAGCGCTTGTTAACTTACTGCCCGTCAGCATCTTGACCGCCCCCGCCGTATCATAGTACGACACCGGCTTGATGGCCCGGTTCTTGCGAAAGAAACTCCGGCATTGATCAAGCGCCACCGGATGTGAATAGACTTCGGTGATCTGCCGAAATCTTGTCTCGGGCGTCGCAATCAGGCAGTGCACTATCGGGATTTGAGTTTCTCCGGTTATGTGAAGATCATGTTCCAGTAGTAAATCGTAGTTGATGTGGACCGATCCCACGAGCGAGTTCTCGATAGGTATTACACCCGCTGTTACCCGTCCTGCTTCGACCGCCTCAAAAACATCGGCAAACGTCTCGAACGGAACCGGCTGTACGTTTTCGCCCACCAGGGTTCTCGCGGCCACTTCGGAGAACGAACCCCGTTCGCCCTGAAAACCTACCTTCTTCAATTGCGCCATGAAGGATAAATCGGAAAACTGATGGATTTCTCAAGCACGGGGCACCGAAGGTGTTTCTTTGATCCGTAATAGTTCAAACATATTATCAGCTAATCCAGATTGTTAGAAAGTACCGTTACGTATCGTAAATCTACTGCTGACCGGAATGAAAGGTCTTTAGTACGATACCGACTTGCGCTCCCAACTGCGGATTGGACCACACTTCTTCCCATTTCCCAAGATTGATGTCCAGCTGTGCGTACAGGAAGCGCCATTTGTAAAGGACTCCGTAGCCTGCGAATGCAGCGTGGACACCGTCATCAGAGACTTCGCACTCGAAATACCCAACGTGCATGCATAGCGCCGAGTAGTGACGACTGCTACGCCCTAACATATAAAAGGTACCGACTTGAAATCCGCCCCAATGATTGTCGTAGCGGCCCGGAACGTATCCTCCTGCAAGCGCCCATCCCCATTTCTTCGTGGCGAGTCGGCTTATATTCAGGTTAAGTGCTCCTGGCGTGCCCAGAGTGAGAGCAATGCCGCCCGACTGCATGCGACCATTATTCTCATTCGGTACAGAGTACGCCTTGTTCGGGAAGATAAATGAGAAACAGAAGGCGGTTACAAGAGTCGCAATGAAGCAGCGACCGACTACTGATTCGCACACGATAACCGCTATGGTCTGCCGGCCGGGTCGATCAGATGGCTTTGTGCAGTCAAACGTGAGGTAAGCGCCCATGGGTTCGAATCTAGCTGATCCTAATGACGCTGTCAATACTCTTTACCGCGGGCTGCCATAGGGATCTCGATAGCAAAAGCCACAACACAGGTGTCAAGCCGTCGTGCATACGGCATCGAAGTTATTCGCAAGTGTGACCACGCAGATTCCTGCGGGCACCACTAAGCGCATAGCTTGGCTTTCACCTGGCTGGGATCCGGGAAAAACCAAGAGATCAAAACTTATCCGATCGTAACAAGACCAACGTACACTCCCGGACAACTTCGATGTCTTCCGATTCCAGGTCCCGCGCCAGATCTTCGTTCTCGGCACCCGGATTGAAAACAACCCGGCGTGGCTTCAGATTCAGTATGTTCGCTTTCTCTTTTCCCGATATTTCCTGGTTCACATAGACCGACAGCGTATCGACCGGCTGCTTGATATCATTCAAGGATGACACCCCTGCCACACCATCGACCGTGTGTCCTTGCGGATGCACCGGGATCGGATCAAACCCGTTATCCTTGAGCATATGCACCGCTTTGTACGAAAAGCGATCCGGTTTGGTCGATGCTCCCAATACCGCCACTGTAGCGCCGGGGTCTGCTTTGGGCAATTCAGGCCTCCTTGTCTTTACAAGAAAGGGATCGAAAACATCGACCCCTTGGTTACTTACTAACGGGTAAACAGTTTAACCCGGGACATTGTTCGGATCGAAATCACCCACATTCTGAGCCAGAGTCCATTTATGGCCCTCCGGACAGCGGAAACTGCAGGTCCGATCTCCCCAGAACTGATCCTTTGGCTCCGTGACAACCTTGGCGCCGGCTTTTTTGGCCTGATCGAAGGCACTGTCGACATTCTCCACATAGAGATAGAAGCCAACCGGGCTCCCGGATAGAGTAGCGGGCGCTTTGGCGTCCATCTCCGGCGCTTCCGGACCCAGCATGAAAACATTGTCTCGGTACTGCATTTCGGCGTGAACGATATTGCCTTCCTTATCCGGCATAGTGAAGCGGTTTTCGAAACCGAAAGCCTTTTCGTAGAAATCAAGCGCGCCTTTGACGTCTTTGACAGTCAGGTAGGGGTTCATCCAGTTCATACCCTCGGATTTAGGGGGTCTGTCTGCCATCGGGATTTTCCTTTCGATTCTGATGTTAATGTGTACAGGTTTCGTCTATGATTACGTGTAATGTACTTCATTTGTTGTACGGTGCAATCACATTTTTCAGCTAAAGAAAACGCTGTCTACGTCCAGGGCACGGCTTTGTGCGACACCGATTGACCGGATCGGCGGGGACAAACCCCGCCGCTACGCGATACAAAAGTCGATCGAATATCACCTTCTGAGACAGTCTGCTTGGGGTGCAGGACTATTCCGTTCCCCGCAGCGTCGTAGGGAAGGTCCGCCTCGGACCTGCCACCCCCGGTACTCCACCCCACTGGAATGTAGAAAAAAGTCCCGATTGCCAGTTACGGCAGGTCCTGACTCCGCCAGCGGCGGGGATGTGACCTGCCGCGAATCAGACGCGGAGGTTCAAACTATCTTCGGCAATATCTGCTTCGGGTCGAACTTGTTCTTGATCTTGCGGGAATAGACAACGTCGGCTGCGTTCGATGATTTTTCCAGGCCGGCCAGGAAATTGGCCCGGTCAACCTTCTTCTGAGTCATAGCCGCGAAATCCTCAGCTCCGGCCAGGGGCATAACCCGGAACGTGGCAGTGACAATGAGCCCCAGCAGCCCCCACGATCCTGCGAACAGTTTGACAATGTCATAACCCGAGACGGACTTGAAACAGATTGACCCGGGTGAGATGATGTCGCCTTCGGGGGTGACAATCTCGGCCTTGATGAGGTGCTTCTTGATCGGTACCGGCTGACCGTGAAGCTCTCCGGAAAGCCCAACCGCCACGGCTCCTCCGACCGAGCCAACATACGGCAGGGCGGCGTGGGGGAGGTATAGATCGAGACGCTTCAAACGGTGCTTTATCTCACGCAGGGGATAGCCGGCGCCGGTGATGACGTAGTAATCATCGGGCACGACATCTATAATCTGATTCAGTCGGTCGGTCCGGACTACCATCAGGTCGGCAAACGGCTCCCCCTGGGGATCGATGTTGTTCCCGAAACCGGTGATATAAATCCGCTGGTTATGCTTGTTGGCCAGCTTGAACAACCTGGCTGCTTCCGCGGCCGATTGCGGATGAAAGGTCGGCAGACCCTTCTGGTACGTCAGACGGTCCTCGGGGAACTCCGAGCCTGTAATTCCGACGAATTCTCTCACCTTGACCATGCGGCAAATATAGACAGTTGGGAAGACTTGTCAATGGCAAGAATGGTGCCTCCGGCCAGATCTGATTCCCGCTATAGTTCCACCACCCGGCCCTGAGTCAGGAGGTTGAGATTTTGTTATTAAGATTTCATGACACTTTGTGATTGACACCTGCTCATCCGTGCCGTAATATGTCGTATGGACCCGAAGGTACAGGACATATCTGTCGCTCGTCGGCGCAGTGAAACTGAATCTCTGTCGGAGGGGCCAACCGAACAGTCCCATCAGCTGACCAATTGTGTGGGCTTCGCCTCTCCGGCGCAGAATTATATGCAGAAGTCGCTGAGCCTGGATGAACATTTCATCAAGCATCCGGCAGCGACATTCTATGTGCGTGTCGTAGGTGATTCGCTGGCAGATGGCGGGATTCAGTCCGAGGACATGCTGATTGTGGACCGGGCGCTCGAACCGGAATCCGGGCGCACCGTGGTCGCCGTTGTCGATGGTGAGTTCGTGGTCCGACGACTGCGCGAAACAGACCGTGCTCTGACACTGGCGCCTGTGTGCGGCATAAATGTAGGGACAGCTCGCGAGCTGTCCGTCCAACGTTGGGACCATAGTGCTCCTGACCTTCGGAAGAGGCGCAATGAAGATAATACACTTGAAATATGGGGTGTGGTGACGGCAGTCATTCACCCGGTGTAATCGGTCGGCGTTCCAGGTCCGCGCAAGCGGCGAAAAACCCGACATTTACGAGAGCGGCGGAGGCCCGCCTCTGCCCCTTATTTGAACGAGGCGAGCCTATGTCCTTGAAGCAATCAATCCCCCACCTCATCGCCCTGGTCGACTGTAACAATTTCTATGTTTCCTGTGAGCGCGTTTTCGACCCGAAGCTTAACCTTCAACCGATAGTAGTGTTGTCCAACAACGACGGCTGCATTGTGGCGCGGTCCAACGAAGCCAAGGCGCTCGGCATCAAAATGGGAGAGCCGTTCTTCAAACACCGTGATATTGTCGAAAAGAACCATGTCCGTGTGTTCTCGTCGAACTATGTCTTGTACGGTGACATGTCTCAGAGAGTTTTCGCCACGTTGACACAGTTCACGCCCGAGGTGGAGCCGTATTCGATCGACGAAGCGTTCCTCAATCTGGCCGGTCTGGAACACGACGATATCGTGCAATATGGTTGCAGAATACGCTCGACCGTGCGCCAATGGACAGGGATTCCGGTGTCGATCGGTATTGCGCCAACCAGGACGCTCGCTAAAATCGCCACTTACATTGCCAAGTCGCTGCCTCGCACCTAGGGAGTAGTGGCTTTGATCGATGAGAAGAAGCGTCGCACGGCGCTGGGCATGACGCCGGTCGGCGAAGTGTGGGGAGTCGGACGTCGCACGGCCCCCAAACTCAAGGAGCGGGGAATAGAGACAGCTCTGCAGCTTAGCGAACTCGATGAATTGAGTATCAGGAAGCGGATGGGCATTGTCGGGCTGCGTCTGGTGAAGGAACTGAACGGCATCGCCTGTTCTTCACTGCAGCGAGCCCGAAACACGCGTAAAAGCATCACGTGCTCAGGCTCTTTTGGTCGGCCGGTGACGACTATGGATGAAATGAAACAGGCGGTGGCGGCTTACTGTTCACGGGCGGCGTCGGAGCTGCGCCGCGACGGTCTGGTCGCTCGTCGCATGACCGTGTACATGCTCACCAACCGCTTTCGGCAGGAGCAGCCACAACACAATCCGAAAGTGACGATTGACCTCGCCATACCGACAGACAACACCGGCGAGCTGATTCATGCGGCCAATGATGTTGTAGAGGGTTCTTTCAAACCGGGCTGCCGCTACAAGAAGGCCGGCGTGATCCTGACCGAACTGGTACCGGCTCAACAGAACCAAGCGGACATCTTTGATTCTCTGGACCGGCCACGTAATAAGAAGCTGATGTCAGCGGTCGACGCACTCAACGAGCGCTTTGGCTCCAAAGCGCTGCAATTTGCCGCCCAGTGCTGCAGGCAGCCCTGGCACATGAAATGCGAACTCCGAACGCCGGCTTATACGACGGATTGGGAGGGGTTGCTGCAGGTACGGGTGGGGTAAGGGGCACGGAAGCGAGGGGGCCTGCTTCAGACCAGCTATTTCCCCTATTGATTTACCGTTTCGCGGACAGTATCTTTGGTCTGTTGAAATCCGAAGCCACCGCTTCGGCGGGTCCGGGCCGAATTACTATGTGACCTTTTGCTGCATGGGAACGAACTGTGACCGACGAAACCAAAACCAAAACGACTCCGGACGCCTTATCCAGCCGGCTGAGCGCCGTCAGCCATAAAAAGAACTTCATCATCATCAAGCGGAAGAAAGGTATCGTCCTGGAGTTTGAGGACGTCCTCTTTCACCATGACAGCGCCGTCCTGCTGCCGGCGGCGCCGAAAGGGCCATCATCGACACAGGGTTCGGAGGACAAGGAACAGAAGGAACTGACCGGACTGGAGGTCATCCGCGCCATCTATATTTTCTGCCAGGAGAACCCTCTACAGCGGTTGGTGATCGCCGGCCATACGGATACTTCGGGACCGACCAAATATAATTTCGATCTGTCCAAACTTCGCTCACAGGCGGTGCAATACGTTCTTCTCGGCAACCGCTTCGGCTGGCAGGGCGTGGTGAACAAGAAGAACAAGGTCGAGGACTACCAGCAGATTCTTACCCATTACGCCAAACGATACACCTGGGACTGCGATCCCGGCGGCATTACCGGCAGCAACAACAAGCAGACCAAAGACGCCGTCGAGAACTTCCAGAAAACCTACAATCTGGAATTCGAGAAGACGATTTCGGAAGACGGTATTGTCGGGGAGCAGACCTGGGGCGCCATATTCGATGTGTACATGAAAGAGCTCACTGAGCTCATGGGCGAGGACAAGGTCGGAGACCTTCAGCAGTGGCGCGATCAAGTGAAATTCGTCGATGCCATGAAGAAAATCGTCCCCTGCGGCGAGTCCATACCCATTGACTCCCCCGGTATGGACGGCCTGAAATCCCAGACCAACCGTCGCATCGAGTTCGTCTTCTTTCACCAGGATGACCCACCTGTGCTGAACTGCCCGCCCTCGGGAGACACGCTCCATCCGCGAGAGACTTGTCCGCTGTACAACGACTGGGTCAAGCGGGAGTACATCGATCCGGCGACCCTTGAACTGCTCGGACCCGCTGTCTCGATCGATGCTCTGGACAAGTGGTTTCTGCCGGGACCAACCGATGCCGACGGGGAAACCTGCAACATCAAATACACGCTTTCCGGCGGCGGCGGGTTCGCCAATAAAGTCGTCATGGAAGTCTACGGTAGCAATTACAGCGAGGCCTCGGTCAAAACAGACGGTTCGATCACTTTTACCGAGCTGAAAGGCGCCGTCCCCGTCTACAGTCAGAACCAGCCGGCCGACAAGTCCAGGCCCGGCAGCCAGTACAACATCACGGAATGGCACGGGCAGAGTAAGGCCGCTAAAGGTATCCTGAAACCAAGGACCGGCGAAGAACGATATATCAATGTCGCCTTCTCCCCCTACACCGTGCATTTGCGCTACTTCAAGAACGACGCCGACAAGGACGCCCGCATCGTCCTTGAAGATTTCTGGCCACGCTGGGAAAAGAAGAGCGGGACGGAGACCGTCAAGTCGGATTCGCTCAAAATCAAGTGGAAGATAGAGAAGACCAAGAAGCTCAAGTACGCCAAATTGCTGATATTCGACAAAGATGATGACATTGTCTTCGAAAAGGAACTGAGCGAATCCGATGTCACCGAAGGTGATCATCACTTCACGTGGGACGGCGGACTGAAAGACGGCAGCACGCTGAGCAAGAGCGAGATGCCCTACCGCGTGCAGCTCCAGGCTCATTCCGACGGCGCGGAAAAGAATGGGGTCGCGCTGGCGGCGATGCACACGGAAGTACGGCTGTTCGTCCACAAGGATACCGGGAAACACAAGCAGAAAGAATCCCACAAGGACCCCAATACGATGATCTTCTCGCCGGCTACGATAGCACCCAAAGTGCCCGATGAAAACAGCGAAGAAGACGCCTGGTACCAGTTCCAGCTGGCCGCAGGCGGGTTCCATCCCGGACCCATTACCGGCACATTCGACAATGACACGAAGATCGCCCTGCGGGAGTTTCAGCGGTCCTTTCCCAAGAACGACAAAAAACCCTTTGCACGACTGAATCCCAGCGGCAACAAAGACGCTGACACGAAGGCGGCTCTCAAACGTCTACCGGCCGATACCCGACCCGAATACGGCAACCCGGATGACAGAACCGATTTTTCGTCAAGCGATGCGCACACGCGGCTCAACGATAATAAAAAGGACATCATAGCCTGGGTTGATGATCGTCACTACTACACCCAGGACGACCCGAGCAAGATCATGTTTCTTAACGACTATCACGGTGACATGTCCATCGGTGACGATCGCGTTGACAAGGACAAAGAGGCCATCACTCGCCCCTCACTTCCGTTGTGCGTTGAACTTCCCTTGTTGCCCAAAGACAGCGCCCACCTGGGGTTGAAACAGTCCGACTTCGTACTGAGTCCCATCACCCGCCGCGCTATAGGGCCGCTGCGGGTCGACTGGTCTTTCATGGAGCTGGAGCAGGATTTGTCTGTCATCGATACCGGGCACTCTGACTACAAGAAGAAACGAACCCGCTCCCGTAGGTGGGTGGATGAAGTGACCAAAGCACTCGGGGACGAACAGGATGGTCAGACGTTCCGCAATGCGCCGGATGAAGTGCAAATCAAGACGAAGACCGTAACATTGGGCGGCCTTCGGCCCGTGGACAAGTCGACCAAGAAGACGGACGTGGAGACCTATCTGACTCGCGTCTTCGGCCACGACGATAAGAGCCTGATGCCGTGGCGGGCCGTGGTCGACAAGAAAACGAAATCACTGTGTACGATCGTCTACGACGATCTGCAACAGGCCAAAGAGAGTCTTTCCCCGGACCACTTCGGTCAATCCGGCATGTACTTCCACCCGTCACGCATCGCCGGCGACGGTTATCGGCTGCGCACTCAGGTGAGCTTCGAAGTACTGGCCGGCGGCGCCGGCCAGTTCCCGAATCGCGAAGTACTGGCTCGGCGATACGATAAAGCCCCCCAGGCTCACACCAGCGGCCTGCGTCTCTGGCGTAAAACGTCGTACCGTGGCTACTCCTGCTGGGCCCCGCCCAAACTCTCACACTGGCCGGACCTGTGCGCTCCTTCGGCCGAACTGTACAAAGGCGCCCATCTCCATTTTATCCATGAGAACGATGATCCGACCAAACCCCGAGATGAGATCCCGCTTGGCCCGGTCGGTGACGACAAGGCGCTCATCAAAGAGGAAAAGGTATACACTGGCACCGTTAAGACGCATAGCAAGGAGCCCTTTAAATCTAAGAAGATCACGTTCAACATCGAGTACGTGTGGCCCCATCTGGATGAGCCACATTACGGTGTCCCGCGCAGTAAGCCGCACGGCAAAAAGAAGGGCAAACGGGCGCTGGATTTGTTCTATGACAAGGTCTTCGATCCGATGTTCAACAAAACCTGGCGCCGTTTCCGAAAGCCGCTTCTGCACAAACTGCTGGAACAGGTGGAGACAAAATACGGACTGTTTAAGGGACATTACCTGGTGGAATTTAAGGCTTCGCCGAAAATCACTATCCAGGAATACGAATGCTCCAAATGCAAGACGACACGCGCTGAAGTGCTCACCAAAACCGATACCGACACCCTGGAAAACAAAGACTGCCCTAAGTGCGTCGGCGGAAAGTTTCAGAAATCCAACAAACAAACCAGATCTAATATCCCACTACCGGCAGTTGGTGTGTCCATGGGCTCGACCTGGCTGTTCACGTCGGGCGGCGCCGACGTTTGGGCGCACGAAATGGGGCACCACCGCCACCTGCAGCACGCCGTCGCCAACATCTCTTTCAAGAACGGCAAGAAGACGCCCAAGGAAAAGGAGGCGCCCGGTGGCCAGCCGGATCAGCACGATCACGAAACAAACCCGGCGTTCAAGGGCAAAAAGGGCGAGAACAAAAACTCCCGAGGCTGGGATCGCTGTTGCATCATGAGCTACAATTTCACCGAGCCGCTTTTTTTCTGCGGAAAGTGCTTGATGAAGAACCGTGGTTGGGCAGTCGAGAAGATCGAGAATCCCGACGGGAGCAAGAAGGATTGAGCAGCCTGGTATCTACGAGCAAGGCAAGAAACCGGGAATTCACATAATCCGTATGTGAAACCACAATGCAGGACATGCATGAAATCAATCAACAAGGTCGGTGCCGTAGTCAAGTCGGGGCAGCTTTGTCTCGCCGTCTTCCTGGTGGGATACGTTACCCTGACGTGTGGCACAGCCGATGAAGATCCCTATCCCAAACGAAAGGGAAGTATGATAAAGCTTGAACTCAAAGCAACACCGGAAGCCATTGAAGTTCTCCCCGGCGAGCAGCTCTGGGTTGACGTGGTGGTCACGAATGTCGGCGACGAACCCGTTGAACTGCCCAATCTGGAATCGGCCGACGTTTCCCCGGTTACATTTGAATTGCGGTCGGTCGAAACCGGAGAAGTAGCCTATACCGTTTCACAGGTCGAGTTCAGGGAGAAGCGGGGTGGTTACGACACACTTGAGGAAGAGGAAGCCGATCCGATAACGCTGGCGCCGCGACAGTCCATGGAGCTGTCGGAGAATATCGCGGAATATGCTTCGCAAGGCTTCGTGCCCGGGCGGTATCAAATTGTGGCCGAGTATCCGTTCCGAGACGACACCATCGAGTCATCGCCGACCGAGTTCCGGGTGGATTTTCCCAAGATCAACCGGGAGGTCACAGCGTACTGTCTGGCCAATGACGTCTTTTCGGCGGTTTTCGATCATACGCGTATCGATAAGACAATCGTGGTGTATGAGAAAGAAACCGACACGGGCGATCCGCAGGATGGTGTCTATGTCAATCGCCTGGCGTTAACGGACACCCGGCCATTGACCGGTCTGGCAACCTCGGTACATGTGGATTACGAGCTCGAAGGCCGCTGGTTCGCCTGGCTGCAGAACGGAGCCCTGGCCGCGGCCAAGGTCTGGGGCACGGTAGTGCAGGCTTCACTGGAACCGGTTTCCGTTGATCTCGAGCAACCCCGACTGATCAGCGCCGGCTTCCAGCGCGACGACAATTCCGGGCTGTTTGTCGTAGTGGGCATGCGCCATAACGAAGTGGTGGCCAGGGAATTCCTCGTGACCGAACAAGGCGCCAGATCGCTCAATGCGCTGCCGCTGTGTTACAAGATGCCGGATACCATTATCTCCCATTATAGTGGGGGCGGCTCCAGGGGCCGACTGACTTTGATCTGGGGCGAGACCCAGCCGGGCCTGTCACAACTATACGCCCGCTCATATACCGCTAACGGACAGGCGATCGATCCGGCCCCCAGGATGCTGTATGAACGCAAATCTCCGCTCGTCTATTTCGACATTGAGGCCTTTGACGATGGTGATCCGAAACGACTGCATGCTCTTTTCGGACCCGAAGATCCGGAGTCGCCGGATGTCGAACGCAAGCAGATGAGCTATGTACGTATCGATGTCGGCCCGACCAAGCAGTTGGCGCGGAGAAGCACGTTTCCCGTACCGGAAGATCCGGTCGACAACTGGGCGGTTTCCTCCAGGGAAGACTACGGCCTGCCGGTTGTAGCCTTGAGCAGGAAGAAGCTGCTGTGGACTTTGGCGGAGCAAGCCGGCTCATGGATGACGCTGGTTGAAGATATGGGCACTGCGAACAAGTTGTGCCTCCTTTCATCGGAGGAAGGGAACTACTGGGCGCAATGGCTGGATCCGAACAAGGGTATCCGGACTTCTCAATTACCGCTGGAGAACGAATGACTCTGACGCCCGTACCTAACAGGAAGGACAATCCGATACTTATCAAACGTAGCGGCGGGGCTTGCCCCCGTCGATTGATCAACTCGGTGCGGCGCAAAGCCGCATCCTGCGAGACAAAAATGCCGATCCACCACTTGTTCAACGCCGCTGTAACGCTTGTTTTCATACTCGCCGGGACGATACCGGCGGAAACAGCCGATCAAGATGGACCACTGGTTATCAATATCTTCGGTGGCCACAGCATTCACTTCAATCCCGACAACCCCAACGAATTCGCTACCGGGCGTGTGGGATCAGAGGACAACGGCCGAGAGATCGTCACGACTCTGGATCTGCCGGCGTACGAACGGCCGGTTCGCATAACCGCCTATCTGGCCATTTATCCCGTTCCCAAGGACGAAAGAACTGTCCACGATAAATGGGACCGGGCGGGAAACATAAGGCTGGTAAGGGAGGGCAAACCGGATATCGAACTGGTGAAGTTTGTGACGGCCTACGGCGGCTTTACCGAGTACGATGTCGACATTTCCGAATTCGCCCCACTTTTGCAAAGACTCTGTACCTTCAAAGGCTTTATTGATACGTGGGTATCGCCCGCCTGGCAAGTTGACTTTCGGTTGATATTTGAGACCGATTCGACTGTGTCCAATCCGATATGGACCGAAAGCGTCAACTACGAACAGAGCTTCAGCACCAAAACCGTCTCCGAGTCCGGTGTGGATGTGAAAGTATGGATACCGGATTCGCTGGACCGGGTGCTGCTGCACTACCTCGTGTCGGGTCACTGCACGGACGGTCGCGGGGCCGATGAATTCGTGCAGAAGGACAATGTCATATCGGTTGACGGGCAAGTCGTGTACCGCTACCGACCGTGGCGGGACGACTGCCGGGATTTCCGGGATCTCAATCCCTACTGTGCCAAATGGTCCGACGGCTACTGGTCATCGGACTTCAGTCGTAGCGGCTGGTGTCCGGGCGACATAGTGTTGCCCCTCGAACTCGATTTGACCGATCACCTCACCCCCGGTGACCATACCTTACGCTTCAATATCGAGAACATGCGACCGGTCGACGACGAAGGCCACCATGGCTACTGGCGGGTCTCGGCGTACGTCACCGGCTGGACGCTGCATGAGTAAGAGTCCGATAGTAGGGAGTTAGTTGCCATCAAAAACGGCCGGCACACAGTGCAGCGTGAAAGTAACTTTCCTCTTGCCGCCCCATCAAGAACGTCAGCGGAACAACCTGACTGCCCCGTAGTTCTTGCTATTGTAAATTGAAACCCTTAGCATGATGGGACAGAAACAGTCCCGAACTCTGCAGGTACGATTGACGTAATGTTGAATCAAAAGAACCATCGTTCTTATATACTGATCCCAGGAGTGCTGCTCCTAATATTGAGTTGCGGCATGGCCGGCCCGGCCGAGGCGGATACCTCTGCCAAGACTGACATCGGTCTTCGTTTGGGAACACCGGCCGGGATCAGGGACGAGGGTTTCAGTCAATACGAACTGACAATAACGCGCGACTTACCCTGGCGACTCGAACTTGCCGCCAACAAAGAATTGATCACGAGTGTCGGCTTCAGCGCCGGTATCCTCGGCGCCGGCGGCGAGGAAAGCCTGCTGCTTGCGGCCGGACCGAATTTCGGCGTGAATTTCTTCCAGGAGCGGGTTTTCCTCTGGATCGGATCCAGTGCGGCGTATTTGTCGCACAGCCGGTTTCAGCTCAAGAACATGGGCGGCAAACTGCAGTTTATCAGTGGAGTCAATGCCACCTATCGCTTCTTAAGAAACGTGGGCCTAACTGTGCGGTTTCAGCACATGTCCACCGGCAGTTTATCGCGGCCGAATCCGGGGCTCAACCTCTTAAACCTCTCGGCCAGCTACCAGTTCTAGAGTCGCGGCGCCGTATGATCGCCCGTATGGTGCGACCCGTTGAGTGGTGTTGATGAATAGTCCCGACAAAAAGATATACCTGGCTCTCGGCGACAGCATGAGTATCGACGAGTACACGGGTGTTGTCGGCGGCGGCGCCGTCTCACAGTTCTTCCAAAGTCTCGGGTCCTCCTGGAGACTGCGGGACCACGCTTTCGACGGTTGCCTGATACGTCAGGTACCGACGCGATATCAGGGAGATCTCCTCACGCTGACTATCGGCGGAAATGACGCCATCGAAAGAATGAATGACATCCTGGCCCACGGCGCCGACGGCCTACTGGCGGACCATTGGAAACTGTTGCAGGCGCTGAGGGAAACCAATCCCCGGGCGTGCATAATTGTCGGAAACGTCTACCGCCCTCTGATGCCACTGCCGGATATAGCACTGACGCGCCTGGATGAACTCAACCGCGGAATCCGAGAAAACGTGGCCCGCATCGACGGACTCCTGGCCGACATCTACGGCGCCTTCAAGGGGCACGAGGAGCAATTCCTCTGTCAGCAGATCGAGCCTGCCCTGCAGGGAGCTACGGTGATTGCCAATCTCTTCCGGAGCCGGTTTCAAGAGCATCGGACACGCACTTTAGGGTCAGATAAGTGACATACGGTCGTTCATCCGATAGATGGCAACATCTTGACTCCAGGAACCGGTGTCACCCTCCGCTGTTTCATGTGTACAATGATTGAGGAATGAACATGCAACACGACCGAAGACAACACGTATCAATCGTTCTCCTTTTGGTCATCCTGCTCCATCTGCCGGCTTTGTCTCAGCATCAACACCCGGATACGACCGAAATACGCGGACATACCATGTACACCCTACTCGAACCGGGCGATATTCCGGCCATTTTCGAACCGGAATTCATTTCCGTGACGCAGGCGGGCGATTCCTATTATCCGAATGAACCGGTAATTGCGGTCATACGGGGCGACGAGTCCAAAGCATACAGCACGTGGCATCTCGATCAACATGAAGTGGTCAATGATTACATAGGCGGAGAGGCTATTACGGTCACCTGGTGACCGCTCTGTTTCACCGGCATCGTGTATGCCGCCACGCTCGACTCAATGCGCTACACGTTTCAGACCTCGGGGTCGCTCTGGCAGGATGCGCTCGTTATGCAGGACCTGCAGACGAAATCGCTGTGGTCGCAGGTCACCGGCGAAGCAATCCGGGGACCGATGGAGGGGGCGCACCTGACCCCAATCCCGGCCATACACACGACTTTCGCGGCGTTTGCCGAAATGTACCCCGATGGTGTTCTTCTCAGGAAGCCGGCCAAAGGACCGGGCGGTTCAGGCTATGCGAGCTATTTCGCCGACAAGACGCGATTAGGCGTTTTCGGGCGACCGAATAATTTCGAGAAGCTCGACGGTAAGGATCTGGTCTATGGTCTGCGTTTGGGGAGCCATGAGGTGGCCATATCGGCCGACTATGTACGAAAGAATGAGTATGCCGTGGTCCATGACAGCACTCGCGGCCCGGTCGTGGTTACGTTTGAGGTCGGCAGTTCGACGGTAGCAGCGTTTCTGATCGACGTCAACTTGCCGCTTAAACGCGAGTCGATTACGGTCGAAGACAACAAGCTCAAACTCATTGAGAGGTTCGCCCGGAACGAAACAGCAGTTGTCTGGGACGCCCGTACCGGGACGCCCCTCAAGGAAACGAAGAAGAACTTGGAACAGGTTCCGGTCATCACTGCTTATTGGTTCGCCTGGGTGAGTTTCTTTCCGGAAACCGGGCTGGTGGACTGACCGCCTCTCTTTCGACCTCTTACCCGTTCATGGCAGAAGTGAAACGACGAAAAAATCTCGTCGAGGCGCGCCAACCGGCCTGCCATAGGGTCCTCAATAACTCGCCTCGCCCAACTTCACCTTGCCTCGGAATATCCAGTACACGGCCGTGGTGTATGTCAGCACCAGCGGCATGCCAATCAGGGCAATAATACCCATTATCTGCAGCGTCTTCTCCGATGAAGCGGCGTTGTAGATGGTCAGGCTGTTCTGAGGGAGGGGATTGGACTCGATCAGATGGGGATACATGCCGATTCCGAACAGAGCCAGCAGGGCCGCCACCGCCGCGCAGGACGACAGGAACGCCCGGAAGTAGCGCTCATGGTGAATTTCACGGGGAATGTTGGCAATGGCCAGCATGTTCAGCAACGGCAGGATGAAGAGCCAAAGATGCGCTTTGATGTTGGTTGTCATATGCGGCACATACAGCAGCGTGGCCATGGTGGTAGTCACGTAGCAGATAACGAAGAAAATGATCGTGTTGTTAATCCAACCCCGGATTTTGTCACGCAGCTCTTCTTCGGTCTTCATGACAACATAAATCGCGCCGTGCATCATGAACAGAGCGACCGTGGTAATCCCGACCAATAGAGCGTACGGATTCAACAGCGCCCAGAAACTGCCGGTGTACACGTAATTTTCATCCAGCGGTATGCCCCAGGTGATGTTGCCGAGAGCGACTCCGATCAGAAGCGCGCCGCTGACGCTGGCGGCACTGAAGCCGACGTCCCAGATGCGGCGCCACGTCCGGCTCTCGCGTTTGGAGCGAAATTCGATCGCCACCGCCCGGAAAATGAGCGCGAACAGGAGAAACATCATGGCCATGTAGAAGCCGGAGAACGCCGAAGCATACACTTCCGGAAACGCCGCAAACAGCGCCCCGCCGCCGGTCACCAGCCAGACTTCGTTACCGTCCCAAACCGGCCCGATCGAGTTGATCATCAACCGTCGCTCGGTGTCCGTCTTCGTGAACAGGTGCAAAGCACCCACGCCGAGGTCAAATCCATCCAGGATGGCATACCCCATGAACAGGATACCGACCAAACCGAACCAGACAGTGTTAAGATCCAGACTCATGCCCGCTGCCCTCCTTTACCGATAGTCAGTTCTTCATCGGCGGCGCCTGTGATGCTCTCCGGTCCGTGTTGTATTTTCTCATTAAGCAGGTAGACGAACAGCACAAAGAGGAGCGTGTATATCAGCCCAAAGAGAATGAGTGAACTCCAGATCTCACCGGTGGTGACACCCTGACTGACGGCCTCATTGGTGCGCAGTAAACCATACACAATCCACGGCTGCCGGCCTACCTCGGCGCTCATCCAGCCCAGCTGGTTGGCAGCCTGGGGCAGCAGCACCGAAAAGACCAGTATCCACAGGAACCAACGCATCCGCCACAGGGTACCGCGCCAAACCACGAAGCCGGCGAACACCGCCAGTACGATGAGAAGCGTGCCGATGCCGACCATGGCATGGTACGACTGAAAAACGATGTTCACCGGCGGGCGATCTTCGGGGAGAAAGGCCTTCAGGCCGGTGACCGGGGCTTCCGCGTCCTGGTACAACAGCCAGCTAAGCAGGCCGGGGATTTCTATACCGTACACCGTTTCGTTCTCTTCGTCGACCCAGCCGAATATGTACTGCCCGGCCGGCGCCAAGGCTTCATAGTGGCCCTCGAACGCCGCCAGCTTAGCCGGTTGCGTCTCAGCCACCGTCACTGCTGAACTGTGACCGGTGACCAGTTGCAGGATAGAGGCGACAACAGCTATAACAATGCCGATTTTTATCGAACCGAACGCAAACTCGCGATGTTTTTTCTTCAGCAGGTACCAGGCCGACACGCTCAGGACAAAGAAAGCGCCGGCTTGCCAGCACCCCATGTAGACATGACTGATGCGGTCCAGGGTGGACGGGTTGAAAAGCATGGCCCAGAAATCAGTAATCTCCGCCCGCATGCCGTTGGCGGCTTCAACGATGTGGTGTCCGGCAGGCGTTTGTTGCCAGGAATTCGCCACTACAATCCAGATGGCCGAGAAATGGGCGCCGGCGGCGACAAGTACGGTCGAAAGGAAATGGGTCCTGGGCTTCACCTTGTCCCAGCCGAACAAGAGAATGGCCAGGAAACCCGATTCGAGAAAGAAGGCGAAAATACCTTCGGCGGCCAGGGCGCTGCCAAACACATCGCCGACGTAGCGCGAGTACACCGCCCAGTTGGTGCCGAACTGGAATTCCATGACGATACCGGTGGCCACCCCGAGCGCGAATATCAAGCCGAAGATCTTAACCCAGAAGCGGGTGATATTCTCGAAAGTCTTGTTCTTCGTCTTGAGATAGACCCCTTCGGAAATGACCAGGAACAGCCCCAGCCCAATCGACAGAACGGGGAAGAGGTAGTGAAACATCACCGTCAGGGCGAACTGGATTCGGGAAAGAAATACGGGATCATCCATGAGGCGACTCTTTCTCTATTCCCTGATGAGGGCCTGATAGAAGATGCCGGGGGTAAATATCAAACCACTCTGCGGTTTCCAGCCCTCGGATATGAGCTGCGAGACCTGTTTCTCGATTTCCCGGGTTTCCTCAGCGTGGATCACTTTGTACTTCACGGACATCCTCCTGATTACAACTCTTCAGCGGCAGGATAGCCTGACCTGCCGGCACGGTCAATCTCTCCGATATCCGGTAGAGTAAGTAACTGTGAAGATGATTCCAAGTGAATAAAATGACCCCAACGGGAGTCGAACCCGTGTTTACGCCGTGAAAGGGCGTCGTCCTGGGCCACTAGACGATGGGGTCATAGACAAGGCTTTCAGGTCCGGTATAATAGGCAATCCAGACCCGGTGTCAAGCAACTAATAACGCCTGGGGAGCCAAAAAGTTCAGGGAGTGTGCCGCAACTTCCTACAGGTTACGTGTCAGGTCTGAGTCCCTTTGACACCGGATCAGGACGAGACACAACACAGAACTATCGATCGCCACCGATCCGTCGGATTCGCAGAAAAAAGACCCATAAGCAGGACTTGCTCATGGGTCTTATCTCTTAGTGACGGAATCGACGATTAATCAGATCAGTTATTAGCCTCGTCCGCGTCCGCGGCCACGATCGCCCCCTTCGCCGTCGTCATCGTCATCGTCGTCTTCGTCATCCTGGTCATCGCAGTGGCCCGGTCCGATATCGCCGTTGTTATAATCATCCAGCATGTCTTTCCAGTCGCCGACCATATCCTGATCCTCTTCGTTGAGACCAGACCAGTCGTTCCAATCGTACATGGCCAGGAATGCGTCAGCGTCGGCAATCGCATCGGCGACGTCGTTGTCGCTCGCACCGCTGTTGATACTGAGCTTGGCCGCGAGCAGTTGGGCGTAAAGTTTGGTGATGCCGTTACTCGGATGTCCGTACGTCATCATTTTGAGGACATCGCGGGCGATTGCAGAATCGGTAACGGCCAGGCTCTTGGCGCCACCATCAGTACCGAGCCAAATCGGAAGCAGGGGCGAAACTTCATTGTCCTGCGGCCCGAATCCAGCGTGATTCATCCAGTAACCGATAGTACGGGTGCAGCCCTCCATCATCGGCTCATACATGCCGGCATCCCACGACAGATCGGTTTCGCCCGGATCAAGCGTGGTGCAGATGGTTTTGCCGGTCGTCATGTCGGCATCACTGTCCATATCATCGGCGCCCTGATCCTGCGGGCTGAAAACATAACCGCTCAGCAACTCGAATTCAACGTAGTAGTCGCCGGGCATGAGGCCGGAGAACAGATAGTAGCCGTCGGCATCTGTCGTAGTGGTGGCCAGCAGCGTGTCGAAGCAATCATAGAGACTGACGGTAACTCCGGGAATACCTGCCTCGCCACTATCTTGAATTCCGTCCATGTTGTCATCGTACCAGACATAGTCGCCGATAGCGGCCAGTTCCGGCTCTTCTACCGGCAGCTCGAACCAGAGCAGCGCTTGTTTTTCCAGAAGCGTGTCAGCTGCATAACCGGTGAAATAGATGGTCTCGGTACCGAAGTTATCATCGGCCAGGAATTCATTGATGTACGTATCAGCGGTCGTCTCGACCACTTCACAGACGGTGTCCGCACCGTCGAGATAACATACTTCCAGGTAGGAGATGTTGGTTCCTGATTCGCGGCTGTAATAAATGGCGCGTGGATACTCTACAATTTCCTGATCCAGCAGCAAGCCGTCATTCGGATAGCTGCCGTCGAGCCAACCCTGCACCAAACCGGTCACATCGACCATGCGCCAGCCCACGATATCACAGGCGAAGGATCCCTCGACAGAGGCATCGTAGGCGCCGCCGAAGTTATTCCAGGTAACTCCCGTCGGCCCGGCTTCATCCCAACTGTCGGTGACACGGTGGACATTGACCGTTTGATTGCTCGGTTCAATAATGTTAACGTTTAAGGCAGCAGATAACAGAGTCGCACCCGGGGGTATAGCCACTTTGGGGCCCGGCTGCTGAAACTCGTTAACTTTCTCCTGACTTGTCAGGGGGTTGTCATTGTTGCTGCACCCGGCAATAATAAGCCCGAGTACAAGTACGAATGACAGAGTGATTCTCAGCTTTGACATGTGTTGATCTCCTTTCGAATACTCAACAACGTTTAAATGTTACTAAATCTAATTGAACTGTATCTACTGATATGACCGTTGTTACTGCATTAAAGTACTTGGAATATAGTGAATGTTCCCGGAAAAAGGAAGATTAATCGGGAAATGAGACCAGTATCATCGCAGTTACTTAAACTGTGCAAAAGTTTACCGTATTGCAACATGTTGCATGAAGAAAACCTGCAAACGATTATCTGTCAATTTTGAGCGCCGCCAGAAACGCCTCCTGCGGAATCTCCACTCGGCCCAGTGTCTTCATCCGCTTCTTGCCCTCCTTCTGTCTCTCGAGAAGTTTGCGCTTGCGAGTGATATCACCGCCGTAGCACTTGGCGGTGACATTCTTGCGAAGAGGTTTGACAGTGGCCCGACTGACAATCCGATTGCCGATCGTGGCCTGGATCACGACTTCATACATCTGCCGTGGTATCAACTGGCGCAGCTTCTCATTGAGTTCTTTCCCCCAATGATACGCCTTTTCGCGGTGGATGATCACCGACAGGGCATCGACCGGGTCGCCGTTAACCAGGATGTCCAGTTTCACTAGGTCGGACCGTTTGTAGTACGGCATATCGTAGTCGAGCGAGGCGTACCCGCGCGACACCGACTTCAGTTTGTCATAGAAATCGAAGATGATCTCCGACAGCGGAAACGCGTACGACAGCGACGCCCGCTTGGTCGACAGATACTCGGTCGTCTTGTATTCACCCCGCCGCTCCGTACCGAGCTTCATGATCGAGCCGACATATTCGCTGGGCACGATAATTTGCGCATTGACAAACGGCTCCTCGATATGATCTATCTCGGCTACCGGCGGCAGTTCCGCCGGATTGTCCACCAGCACCATGTCACCATTCGTTTTATGTACATGGTATTCGACATTAGGGACGGTGTTGATGATTGTCTGCCCGTATTCGCGGGAGAGTCGTTCGGTGATGATCTCCATATGCAGCAAGCCGAGGAAGCCGACCCGAAACCCGAACCCCAGGGCGGTCGAGGATTCGGGGGTAAAGGACAACGATGCGTCGTTCAGTTTCAGCTTTTCCAGGGACTCCCGCAGCTGCGTGAAGTCTTCGGCTATCGATGGGTACAGCCCGGAGAATACCATCGGTTTGACATTGACGAATCCGGCCAGCGGTTCTTTCGCCGGTGACTCGACCGTCGTAATAGTATCGCCGATTTTGGTGTCGGCGACCTGCCGAATCGAGGCGAACAGATAACCGACGTCCCCGGCCGACAGAGACTCCTGCGGCACCGTCCCCAGCCTCAGAAAGCCCAGTTCATCACAGTCGTAGCTTCGGTTGGTCGAGAAGAACTTGACGCGGTCGTCAGTGTGCAGGGTACCGTTGACGATTCTCACCAACGGCATGGCGCCGCGGTAGCTGTCGTACAGGGAATCGAATACCATTGCTTGCAGCGGTGCGTGCGGATCCCCCTGGGGAGGCGGTATACGAGCGACAATGGCCTCCAGCAGTTCGTGAACGCCGATGCCGAGCTTCGCCGAGCAGGGCAGCACCTCGGATTCCTGACAGCCCAACAGGTCAACCAGTTCGGCGATGACGTCATTGGTCTGAGCGTTCGGCAGATCGATTTTATTGACGACGGGGATGATTTCCAGATCGTTATCGAGCGCCAGGTACAGGTTGGACAATGTCTGGGCCTCGATTCCCTGAGAGGCATCCACAACCAGGACGGCCCCTTCACAGGCGGCCAATGAACGACTGACTTCGTAGGTGAAATCCACGTGGCCCGGCGTGTCAATCAAGTTGAAGACGTAAATGCCGCCGTCGGTGGCGTTGTAGTTCAGCCGGATGGCGTGGGCCTTGATCGTAATGCCTCGTTCGCGCTCTATGTCCATCGAATCCAGCACTTGCTCCCGCATCTGACGGTCAGACAAGGTCTTGGTTTCCTGCAGGAGCCGGTCAGCCAGAGTCGACTTGCCGTGATCTATATGGGCAATTATGGAGAAATTCCTGATGTTCTTTATCTCATGCATTTGTCATACTGTCTCGTTTCGGGGTGAGCAAAACGGCCAAGAAGATATGGGTAGTCGGGATTGGTGTCAAATGAATCATTGACCTTTGACGGCTTCACGATGTATGACCGCCTGCATTAATCTTCACCGTCCAACTCTGCCTCCAGCTCCCGGATTCGGGCCTCCAGACGCGGGTCGCCGGGCCGAAGGTCGTTAAGCACTTGGTAATAATGCAGGGCCGAGTCAATCCGGCGTTCCTGATAAAAGATATGACCGAGACGATCGGCTGCCGGAGCGAATTCCGGAGCGTTGTGGAGCACCTGCCGGAAGAAATCCTTGGCAGACTCCTGGTCATTCTTCATCTGCGCAACCTGCCCCAACCCGAAGTTGAAATAGGGATATACGGGAAACAGTTCCAGCCCCTTCAAATAGACTCGCTCAGCGTCATCGATACGACGGTCCTTCAGGTAGGCTTGTCCCAGCATGTCGTACACCGCGATATTTTCGGGGGAATATTCCAGTGCCTGCTCGAGATGGAGGGCAGCTTGTCGGTTGCTGTTCTGTTGGAGATAGGCGTTCCCGATAGTGGCTTCGAATTGCGACAGGTTCTGCTTGGACTCGATATTACCGCCCCGGTTGAGAACGAGTACCAGCACCAAAAAGACCCCGGCCGTCGAAAAGAGCAGTTTCCGATTCTCTCTATACAAGAATATCGATTGCCTCACGGAGAATGTCGCGAACATGACAGCCATCGGCACGATAGGCTGCCTGAAGCGCGCGCACACGAAAAAAAGAGCGATAACGACTGAGAAAAGTAGGATGAACAATATAGGCGCCAAAGTCTCTTTATTATTTCGCCAGGCGAGGAACATCCCCACCAGCGCCAGAGGAATAAGTAACCCGCTGGGGAAGTTGAACCCCCACTTCCAGAGCAGGATATTCATCAGCCACGAATATTCTCCGGCATAATAGAGCGATTTGTTGTTGAAGATCTCCTGCCCGTGCCAGAAGTAGTAGAACTTCTTCAGCAACAAAGTTGCCGCATGTGGAATATCGGAGGTCATTTCATCCAGGGTTTCCGAGAACCAGAACGAAGAGACTTCCGATTGCGATAGATTACGGCCGGCGCGGAATTCCGCCTCGTCAACAGAAGACGTCCAGATGTTGTCATTGTATTTGCCGATGCGCAGGTTGGGACCGGGCGCCACCACGGTGATGCCATCCGCCTCCTGGTTGTTGCCGATATAGAAGTTGGCGCCCCCCTGCGTGGAAATCAAGACCGGTTCACCGCCCTTGACGGCATTAATCATGGTCACCGGAAGTATAGGCACGAGTATCGCCAACGCGAAGATCGCGGTCTGGAGCACTCCCGCTTTTATATCCGATTTGCCGTACTGGAGCAAATAAACAATCGGGAGAATGACAGCCAGCGGCAGGATAGTAGGTCGCGTAATGGCCGCCAGACCGAACACGAGCCCTCCCAATATCAGAGAGTTCCGGCTCGGAGTTTGTACTGCCCGGTACAGTCGATACGCGGCCAGGGTGTACAGGAATACGGCCAGGGAGGTGATCATGATCTCGCCCTCGAAGTATATGAGAGTCGGATAGGCCACGGTGATCAGGCCGGTCCAGAGAGCAACCTTCTGTCCGAAGAGTCGCCGCGCGAAAAGATAGGCGACGATCCCCGTGAACAGTCCGAGGAGATGCTGGAATATGATCACCGACCAGGGTGAAACACCAAACATCTTGTAGAGTGTAGCGACCACATAGGGATACAGCGGCGCCCGGAAAAAAGCCAGGTCGGCCGTGTCGCCGTTGATGATATCAAGCGCCCACGAATGCAGCACCAGACTGTCCAGAATATAGTTACCGTAGAACATATTGTCGGGCAGGTGGCTATCGTACAGGATACGGAGAATCAGGCCGGTAACGAGAATAATCCCGAGGTGCCTGACCGGCATGGATGGTTGACGCCGTGTCTTCGGGGCCGGTATGTTCTTTCTTTTGCGTTTAGAACCCACGGCGATTCACGGGACGATTCCGGACACAAGGAAACCGGGATGAACGGTACATTGACGTTGAGGCATGAGTTCAGTTTTCGAGATACTTGCCCAATATCGCTTTGAGTTCCGATTTGCCGACATTGCGCTGCAGGGCGCCGTTGGCGGCGACAGATATCTCACTGGTTTCTTCGGACACCACGACCACCACCGCGTCGGAGACTTCCGTCACCCCGATGGCCGCCTTGTGGCGCATGCCGTACAGTTTGCGATAGCGCGGATTGCCGGTGAGGGGGAGTGAAGCCGCGGCCGCGGTAACGTATTCGCCCGAGATAATAACCGCCCCGTCGTGAAGCGGCGTATACGGCGTAAACAACGTCACCAGGAGTTCCGACGAAAGGGCGGCGTTGAGCGCCTTGCCCGTCTCGGCGAAATTGCGCAGTCCGGTCCGGCGTTCGATAACCATCAACGCCCCGCACCGGATCTCCGACAGACGAATTGCGGCGCGGGAAACTTCCTCAACCGACTTGCGGCCCTCCAGCATCACGAAACGCCGCAACAGACGGCTCTGGCCCAGATGCGCCAGGACACCGCGCAGCTCCGGTTGGAAGACGATTACCAGGACTATCAAACCAAACGTGGCCAGATTGGAGAACAACCAGGTCAACCCTTGCAGCTGGAACCAGTAAGCGATAAAGGCCACGCCGAAAATCAAGGCCAGTCCGACAATGATCTGCGCCGAGCGGGTGCCTTTGACCAGCTTGAAGGCCTGGTAGATGATGAAGGAAACGACCAGGATGTCGAAGACATCCTTGACGCCGAAGTTAATGAAATCGTATGTTAATAGAGTCATCGATCCTCTTTCACCGCCTCCAGCACTTTCAAAGCCTCCACCGTCTGGTCCACATCGTGGACGCGTATAATATTGGCGCCGTTCAGCACTGCCAGAGTCATGGCCGCCAGGGAACCGCCCAACCGGCGATCGGCCGGCTCATCGCTGGGATGCAGCTTGCTGATAAACGATTTGCGCGAGGCGCCCACCAATACCGGCCGGCCCAGGGATCGGAACCGTTTCAAATCTCTCAGAATGACGATGTTATCCTCCAGCCGTTTGCCGAATCCGAGGCCCGGATCAACGATGATCCTGGATCGTGCCACGCCGTGTGCCACGGCGAACTCGGCTCGTTCATCGAGAAACTCGCTTACTTCTTTTATGCAATCATCGTAACGGGGATCTTTCTGCATGTCTCGCGGACTACCCAACATGTGCATGAGAACGAGGGGAACTTTGTGGTCGGCCACAACTCTGACCATTTCCGGATCAAACCGCAGTGCCGAAACATCGTTGACAATATCGGCTCCGGCCTCAAGTGCTGCTTTCGCGGTCTTGGCTTTATACGTATCGATCGAAATGGGCACGTCGGTTTCTCGGCGGATCGCTGTGATAACCGGAATCACCCGCTCGATTTCCTGCTCGACCGGCACCGGCTCTGCGCCGGGACGAGTCGATTCACCGCCGATGTCGATGATATCCGCGCTGTCATGCACCATCCGCAACGCATGTTCCGCCGCCAGGGCGGGCTCTGCAAAGCGGCCGCCATCGGAAAACGAATCCGGTGTCACATTCAACACACCCATCACCAACGGCCGAGCCAGGCTCAATTCGCGACCATCGGCCAGCGGGATAACCGATTCTGCTGCATTTACTTTCGTTGTGACTGTTTCGAACATAAGTATATCTCGATTAATGATACGTTTCTACACGGAAGAAATCAAGTGGAGATGATATCTACGTAACGCACTAAGAGGCTGTCCGCTGTCCCCTGAAGTGGTAAATCGGCAATGAAACTTGCCGATTGTGTCCTCCACGCGTAGAGTGCGACCTTGCACCGCACCGACGTACCGAATCGGCGGGGACGAGTCCCGCCTCTACGCGACACGAAAGTCGATTGAATATCACCTTTTGAGACAGTCTCCCAACTCTTGAGCCGGCTGTCGGCATCAGACAAGGTGGATAATCCGCTTTCTATACCGGACTCCCCAGAGTGGAGGTCTTAACTTTCTCAGGAAGAGACTACGTGCCCCAATAACGATCAGTCGTCGAGTTCGAGTCTATACTGGCGCAACTGCTTTCCGCCAACCACACTCAAGATGATAGAGGAGAAGTTACCGCAGTATAGGGTATGGGGCCAAACTCAGCTCTTCGGCGTCGGGGCGGGGGATTCGACCGGTTCCTTGTCCTCCGGGGGACGGCCGATGATCTGGTCCACTTCGTGGCTGTCCATTACTTCCTTCTCAAGCAGTTTTTTCGCCAGCGTATGCAGATGATCGAGGTTGTTCGTGAGGATGTCGCGCGCGTGACTTTCCGCCTTCTCGATAAACGTGCGGACTTCGGTGTCGATCATCTGCGCGGTTGACTCCGAGTAGTCCTTCTGCTGCGCCATTTCCCGCCCGAGAAAAATGTGCTCTTCGGTACGGCCGAACGTCACCGGCCCTACCTTGTCCGACATGCCCCAGTTACACACCATCTTGCGGGCCAGCTTGGTGGCGCGCTCCAGATCGTTTCCGGCGCCCGTATCCAACTGATCATAGACGAGCAATTCCGCTACTCGGCCGCCCATCAAGACGGCCAGGGTCGCTTCGAGATACTCCTTGGAATGTGTATGTCTCTCATCGACCGGCAAGGATTGCGTCACGCCGAGCGCCATGCCACGCGGGATAATGGATACTTTGTAGACCGGGTCGGCTTTGGGGAGAAACTTGGCAACCAGTGTATGGCCGGCTTCGTGGCAAGCTATAATTTCTTTCTCTTCATCGGAGATTACCAGCGAGCGCCGCTCGGATCCCATCATGACTTTGTCTTTGGCTTCCTCGAAATCAAGCATCATCACTGCGTCACGGTCGCGGCGCGAGGCAAGCAGGGCCGCCTCGTTGACCACATTGGCCAAATCGGCGCCTGACATACCCGGTGTGCCTCGGGCGATAACTTCCAGGTTAACGTCATCGGCCAGCTTTATTTTCCGCGCGTGTACTTCCAGAATCCCCTTGCGGCCGTTAAGATCGGGATTCGGGACCACAATCTGTCTGTCGAATCGTCCGGGTCGCAACAGCGCCGGATCCAGTACGTCCGGTCGGTTGGTGGCTGCGATCAAGATCACGCCCTCGTTGGATTCGAAGCCGTCCATTTCCACCAGCAACTGATTCAGGGTCTGTTCGCGTTCGTCATGACCGCCTCCCAAACCGGCGCCGCGATGGCGCCCGACGGCGTCGATTTCATCGATAAAGATAATACAGGGGGCGTTGCGTTTGCCCTGTTCGAAGAGATCACGGACGCGGCTGGCGCCAACACCGACGAACATCTCGACAAAATCCGAACCGGACATAGAGAAAAACGGCACTCCCGCCTCACCGGCCACGGCCCGGGCCAGAAGCGTCTTACCGGTGCCCGGCGAGCCAAGCAGCAAAGCCCCTTTGGGGATCTTCCCCCCCAGCTTCTGAAACTTGGCCGGTTCTCGGAGGAAATCTATTATTTCCAGCAACTCCTCTTTGGCCTCATCGGCCCCGGCGACGTCATTAAACGTAACCTTGGGGCGCTCGTCCGTCAGAAGCTTGGCTTTGCTCTTCCCGAAAGAAAACAGACCGCGCGGGCCGCCGCCGCCGCCCTGCATCTGTCGAATAAAAAAGAGCCAGATAAAGACCAGGATGATCCACGGAGCAGCCGCCAGGAGATACGAGAGAATGGCGCTGTCTGTTTCGGCAACAATCTTCGCCCCTTGTTCCTCGAGACGGTTCACCAGCTCGTAATTGACATCCGGAAACGGAATCCGAGACTTGAATTTCGTGAACGTTTTGCCGGACTGGGTCGATTGAAAAGCGGTCGCTTCATTAAGACGCCCCTCGACTTCACGCTCCTTGAACGAGATTTCCGCTATATTATTGTTCTCTATCTGCTGGATCAGCTCGGAATAGGTGATTTCACCCCGCTCTTCACCAAACGAACTCATGTAGCTGTAAGCGACAAAAACTACCAGGAACAACGCCAGCCAGAATATGAGGGAGCGCCCCGTATTCTTCCAGTTCGAAGGTTCTTTTTCCCGATCGTCCTTATTCCTCTTCGGACTTAACATCGGCTTTCTGGGACCTAATTTGGCCATGTATTTTCGACCTTACTCATCTTCATATGTTATACATCGGAGTGACCCCGGTATTCACTTATATCGGATTCACGCCGAATATTGTCTTATTCTTCAACCATCTTGCCGATAAAGGGGAGATTCCGGTAAAGTTGCGTATTGTCCAGGCCAAAGCCGATAATGAACTCGTTACCGAGCGAGAATCCTTTGTAACGGATATCCAACTTATACCGGTGACTACCCGGTTTATCTATAAGGGTAACAACTTCTATAGATGCCGGTTCCAGCTTCCGGAGCTCCGTCAGAATGGCACTGACAGTGCGGCCGGAATCAACGACACACTCGACGAGCAATACGTGCCGATTCTTGATCGGGATGCTCAGCATGTTCTTGAACAGTAAGTCATCATCCGGCCGGGCGCCCTTGCGGTAGGATGCCGCCGCGACGAAGTCGATTTCAAGGTTTAGTTTGATGGTCCGGATCAAGTCGGCCAGGAAGACAACACTGCCTTTGAGGACACTTATCAGAACCGGGTTCTTCTCGGCATAATCCCGAGTGATCTCTTCGCCGAGTTCGGCTATCCGCTTCGACAGGCGTTCCTGATCCAGCAACAACTCAAACGGTTTCAACTGAGTCTGATCTTCGTTTCGTACTTTCAATCCTCGCGACCTTCCTGGTGCTTCCGTCGACCTTTACGCGTTCCGCGATTTCGAACCCGGTCAGCCACACGATTCCGTCTTTGTCGCACACGACCGGTATCTCATCACGATATATAAGGGGAACCTTCCTGTCAGTCAAATAATCTCCCACTTTTTTACCGCCACGCATGCCCAGAGGACGGAAACGGTCCCCCGGTCTAATGTTGCGAACCGTGAGAGGAAAACGAATCTTCCCGGCATCCACAACCACTTTGTTCGACCTTCTTTTCTTGTCCAGCCGATCCGGCACACTGTCGGATACTCGGTATCTCACGTGCAATCTCAACCCCGGTAAAGCCGCCTTTTGACCTTGCTTCAGACTGACCGCATACACGCTGGAATTCCTAATCCGCAGCAGCACCATTCTGTTGCCCACCAACACCGCACTGATACCTCCCGGTAGCGAAATCGCTTTCCGTCTTATCAGACAGGCGTCATCCAGTTGCTCAATCGTCGTCAGGTCCGGTGGCTGGTCCGCGCTCAGGCCTTGTGTCAGACACAGTCGCAGCAGGCGACGCCGTAGCCACAGGTCATAGCGCCCGTAGCCATCCAGATCGAGTTCCAGCTTTCCACCGACGGTTTGCCTGACCGATTTCCGAAAGGCGCGAGACGCGAGGCCGTTTAGGTACTCGTCCTCGGCCGTCGAGCTTTCCGCCAGATTAGACAGAGCCGTCTCCACCGCCGGATTGATATGCTTACGAATCGTGACCAGCAGTCTGTTGCGGATGAAATTACGTTTGTACTCGTTTCGCAAATTGGATTTGTCTATACAATATTCGAGCCCGTTATCTTTCAGATAGGCCAGGATGTCTTTGCGACCGACGTACAGCAGCGGCCGAATGATCTTCCCTCTTTTCACGGGAATTCCCAGCAATCCGCTGCGACCGGTGCCCCGCAACACGCGGAAGAGGACGGTCTCCGCCTGGTCATCGGCGTGATGACCGACGGCGATTTTGTCGTAACCGTCATCCTGCGCCAACCGCTCGAACACCCCATAGCGAAACGTCCGGGCCGTCTCCTCGATGCCCTTTTTGGCTGATGTCGCCAGGGCGGGGATATCCTCCGTGACAAGATAGAGTTCAATTCCCAGTCTATCGGCCAGCGCCTGACAGAATCGCTCTTCCTGCTTGGCGGCTCTCTTACGAATCTGGTGGTTGACGTAAACCGTTGCCAACTCAAGGTCGTACCGGTGCCGCACAGAATGAAGCACATGCGCCAGGGCCACCGAATCCGGTCCGCCGGAGAGCGCGACGAGGACGCGGTCACCGGGTTGCAGCAACTGCCGGTCTTCAATTGTCCGAATAACTGCGTCTATCATACCATGCGACTTGGACAAGGGGAAGTTAACCGAGAAGTCGGCCGGGATACCTCACGTTCACCAGGGAAACCACAGCAATCTGTTGGACGAACCACAGTTCGATGGGCATCATTCTTGAGACCTCGGCACCCTCACCACGAGCTCAAACTCAATCACCCTGAGCGGAGTCGAAGGGTGGTATAATGTGTGGTGCCAAGCTGTCCAACTAGTGAATTGGTCCACGTTTAAAAACCGGAACCGGAATTAAGGACCGACTGCGTCCAACAGCTCCACCTCGAACATCAAGGTGGCTCCCGGTGGAATAACTGCGCCGGCGCCGCGGTCACCATAGGCCAGGTCCGGGGGGATGATCAGTTCGCGTTTGCCGCCGACCTTCATGCCGACCACACCTTCGTCCCAGCCTTTGATAACCCGGCCGGCGCCAAGATTGAACTGGAACGGTCCGCGATCGACCGAACTGTCAAACTCCTCACTCTTTTGACCCTCTTCCCAAAGCCAGCCGGTGTAGTGTACTTCCACCGTCATGCCCGGTTGAGCCTCCTGGCCCTCGCCGACTACGACATCGTTGATCTTCAAACCGGAATCGGTCGTGCGGAAGCCTTCCTGACTGCAGGAAGCGACCAAAGCCAAAAGCACTACCAGCAGGCCAATGAGTGTGTAGTGAGATCTCATAACGTCATATTCCTCTTGTTTCGAGTTGCATTCTGACGGTTTCATCCCGTCCGGGACCGGTGGACACCAGACAGATGTCGACATCAAGGTCGCCGGCCACGTATTCAAGGTACGCTCGGGCGTTGTTCGGAAGATCTTCAAAAGACGTCGTGCCGGTCGTATTGGCCTTCCAGCCGGGCAGCGACTTATAGATCGGCTTGACGTAATACAGTTCCGCGAGGTCCAGCGGGACTTCTTCGCCCGTCTCGCCGTTCAGCTCGTAAGCGGTGCACACCTTGATCTCGTCGAGCGTATCCAGAACATCGAGCTTGGTAACGGCTATGGCGTCGACGCCGTTGATCCGCACGGCGTGGCGCAGAAGGACCAGGTCCAGCCAACCACAGCGCCGCGGTCGGCCGGTGGTAGCGCCGTATTCGTCGCCCTGCTGTCGCAGTAATTCGCCGGTGTCGTCGATCAACTCCGTGGGAAAAGGACCGGCTCCGACCCGGGTCGTGTAGGCTTTAATGACTCCGACAACCTGATCTATCATTTTCGGTCCGATACCGAGTCCCGTCAGCGCTCCCCCGACCGTCGTATTGGACGACGTACCGAACGGATACGTTCCCAGATCAACGTCCAGCATGCTTCCCTGCGCGCCTTCGAACAGAATGCTCCTACCTTCCCGGTGAGCCCGTTGCAGCGCCAGGGACACGTCGGTCACCAACGGTTTGAAAACTTCGGTCAATTCCAGGAGGGTCACGAATGTGCGGTCCAGATCGGCCCTTTCATCCTCCGAACCGGTCAGATACTGTGACTTGATCGACTTTTGGTAATCGAGCCTCTTGCGCAGTCGGTCCGGTTTGAACAGATCGATAACGCGGATTCCGTGCCGAGCCACTTTGTCGACATACGCGGGTCCGATCCCGCGCATGGTGGTACCCAGGCTGCCGGTACCTCGAGTATTTTCCTGAACGGCATCGATCAACTTGTGGTACGGCAGCACCAGATTCGTGGCCGGAGAGACGAAAAGCCGACCGGTGTGATCTATACCCTGGGAGTTCAACAAGTCAAGTTCCTGTTTGAATTCCAGGGGATCGAGCACAACTCCGTTTCCGATATAGCAGATCTTGCCGTCATGAATAATCCCGGAAGGAATCAGATGCAGTACGTATTTGTGATCCTTGACTACGATCGTGTGACCGGCGTTAGCGCCGCCCTGGAAACGGGCGATGATGTCCGCTTCGGCTGCCAGTAAGTCGACGATTTTCCCTTTCCCTTCGTCACCCCACTGACAACCTACTACGATTTTGTTGTTACCCATCGGTCTCAATTTTCCTGTTTCTCAAAATGTTCATTAACGAGTTGGTGAATCGAGGCGACCAGTTCTTTCTTGCCGGTTCCGGTAATCGAAGAAAAGCCTATCGCCGGAATTCCCAGTTCTGTTTCGACGGCGGACAGTTTACGCTTCGTCTTATCACGATTTAGCTTATCGATTTTCGTTACGGCAGCCATGGTCGGGAGTCGGCGAAAGCTCAGCCAGGACAGAAGCTCCTGATCCTCCCGAGAAGGTGTACGACGACAATCCAACAGCAAGACCAGTCCGACCAGTTGGGGGGCCTGATGCAGATACGTGTGAATCAGTTCCCCCCAACTCTGCCGCATTTGCTTCGATACTCTTGCATATCCGTAACCGGGCAAATCTACTAAAAAGTACCTCTCGTTGACAAGGAAGAAATTCAACGACCGCGTTTTGCCCGGCGTCGTGGAAACTTTGGCCATCTTCCTGCGCCCGACCAACCGATTGAGCAGCGAAGACTTCCCCACGTTCGACCGACCGGCCAGAGCGACCTGGGGTCGTTTGTCCGCGGGAAGCTGAGCGACGTCGAAATAGGAGCCCACGAACTCGCACGATTCTATCTTTGACGACAAATAAGCAGTCATGATATTGCCAGGCGGATGACCAGGTGCTGTCTCATGAGTGGCAACTGCGAATTAAGGCTCGTAGATCTGGTTGTTCTTGCGTAGAGTGCGGCTTTGCGCCGCACCGACTTATCGCATGGCCGGGGACAAGCCCCGCCTCTATGCGAGAAAGAAACCGATCTAACCTGGCTTCTTGAGATAGCCTCATGGTGTCCGCATCAGATAAAGTGTCGTCTTAGTTGGCCACGTCGCGGACGGAGATTTTATTATGACGCGATTTCGGTCGCGATCGCGGTGTCTCGGTCAACGTGAGTTTGAGCACGTCCCGAACTCGTTTAGCGTAATGTAAGTTCAAGCCCTCGAGCAGTTCCGGACGCAGCTCGGAAATATCCTTGCGGTTCCTCTCGGGTATGATGACCTCCATGATGCCGAGCCGCTTGGCCGCCAGCAGTTTCTCATTGAGGCCGCCGACGCCCAGCACATCACCGGTCAGCGTGATCTCACCCGTCATAGCGATATCCGTCCGGTTGGGAATCTCGGTCAGCGCCGAGACGATTGCCGTCAGAAGCGTTATCCCGGCCGATGGTCCGTCTTTCGGGACTGCGCCTTCCGGAATATGAATATGCAAATCCAGTTTCTCGAAAAAGTCGCTTCGTATCCCGAACGTCCCGGCATGGTTGCGCACGTATGACATCGCGGCCGTGGCCGATTCGCGCATGATGTTTCCCAGCGAACCGGTCAGAGTCAGGTTGGCTTTACCCGGCATCGGCACCACTTCGACCGGCAGAGCCTCGCCCCCCATCTCCGTCCAGGCCAAGCCTACGGCATAGCCGGTAGTCGGTGTCGTCTTGATGTCGGTCCCCACATATTTCGGCACACCCAGCATTTGGCGAACCTTCTTCTTCGTGAAGACCAACCGACGGAACTTTTTCCCTTCAGCCGTTTCCACCGCCGCTTTACGCAGCATGGTTCCCATTTTGCGCTCCACCTCGCGCACACCCGCCTCACGGGTGTAGTGGCGAATTATCTCAAACAGCGCATCCTCCTTGAACTCGACCGACTTGCTCTTCAGGCCGGTTTCCTGCTTGAGTTTGGGAAGGAGGAAATTGCGGGCTATCGTCACTTTCTCGAAATCCAGGTACCCGGGTAGGCGGATAATCTCCATGCGATCATGCAGCGCCGGCGGTACGGAGCCGGTCGAGTTGGCGGTTGTCACGAAGAGGATGTTGGAGAGATCAAAGTCGACTTCAATGTAGTTGTCCGAAAACGTACTATTCTGTTCCGGATCCAGGACTTCCAGCAGTGCCGCCGCCGGATCACCCCGAAAGTCGGCGCCGATCTTGTCTATCTCATCCAAGAGAAAGACCGGATTCGAGGAATCGGCCCGTTTCAGACCCTGTATAATGCGACCGGGCATGGCGCCGATATACGTGCGGCGATGACCTCTTATTTCAGCCTCGTCGTGAACACCCCCCAGCGACATACGCACGAACCGACGGCCCAGTGCTCTCGCAATCGACTGTCCGACCGATGTCTTCCCGACTCCCGGGGGGCCCACCAGGCAGAGAATCGGGCCCTTGACTTTCTTGGCAAGGCGGATGACCGCAAGATGTTCCAGAATTCGCTCTTTGGCCTTTTCCAGTCCGTAATGGTCGCCATCCAGGATAGACCTTACTTCAGCAAAATCGGTTCTGTCTTCAGTGGTCTTCCCCCACGGTAAACTGAGCAGCCACTCCAGATAGGACCGGACCACACCTGACTCAGCCGAGTACGGATGCATTTTTGAGAGCTTCTTGATCTCCTCTTCGGCCTTGGTCATTACCGGCTCCGGATATTTGCCGCTCTCCAACTGCGCATACAGGTCATCCACTTCCGCCGACGGTTCGTCAAACTGGCCAAGTTCGTCCTTTATAGCCTTAAGTTGTTGCTGAAGATAGAATTCACGCTGCGAGCGGGACATCGACTCGCGCACGGTACCGTCTATTTGCTGTTCGATTTTGAGGATTTCGATCTCTTCTTTGAGAATGTCGGCCAACAACAGGAAGCGTCGTTCTATATCCACCATGTCCAGCAGCCGCTGCTTGACCTCGTTCTTCTGAAGCAAATGCGCGGCTATCGTGTCCGCCAGTTGATTGAGATCATCGATCGAAGGTAACGCCACCGGGACTTCATCGGGTACTCGACGGTTCAGCCGGACGTATTCCGTGAAGAGCTCGCGTACGGAGCGCGATAATGCCTCCAGCTCGCGCGTGGGCTTGCCGATTTCCGGCAAGCGTACCGCGATATCCGCCGACAGGAATTCATCCCACTGGGTAAACGACGTTACTTCGCCGCGGACGATTCCCTCGACCAGAACTTTCAGCGTACCGTTCGGCATCTTCATGACCTGCAGCACCCGCGCCACGACTCCCATGGGAAACAGATCATTCTGCGTGGGATGATCAATTCCCGGCGCCCGCTGAGCGAGCAGCAGGAGTTGCTTGTCGTTGTCCATCGATTCTTTCAGCGCCCGCATGGTGAATTCCCGCCCGATCAGCAACGGGAAGATCATGTGAGGGAATATCACCACATCACGCAAGGGTATGATGCTCAATGGACTCCGAACTTTGATCTGTTCCGTATTGTAGTTGACTCTATACATAGTCAAGTATGATTGTCTCCCGACAATAAGTTGCGATTACAATGTAACATAGCTTATTCTGCGCAGGCGGCAACACCTTTTTGAAAAAAAAACGGTGTTACTGATCCTGATCCTCGACAAGATAGCGAAACCTGTCCTTGACGGCCTCGTAATCGTGCCTGTCTGTACCGTGTTCCAGGAAAGCCTCGTAATTGGCTCGAGCAGCCTCCGTGTTGCCTTTGACTATGGCGTCGGTCATCAGTAGGAGATATCCCACCGCCGAATGAGGATTCCGGGCGAAGAGCGTGTCGGCGATAGCAAGGGCACTGTCGTACTGTTTGGTGTGCAGATAGGTCAGCCCCAGATGTTCGGTGATCCTGATGTCGTCTGGCGCCAGCTGATGAGCCGCTTTCAGCACGTCGAGTGTCTCCTGGTGCTTCCCTTGCACCATAAGAACCTGGCTGAGTTTATGAAGCAGCGAGGCGTTCGGGGCACGGTGCTGCAGCACCAATCGATAATAGTGCTCGGCTTCAGCGTACTCTCCCCGTTTCTCGAGAAGTACGGCCAGATTGCGGTACGTCTTATCGGGCCGAATTCCCCGCTCTTCCATGTACCGCGCCAGTTGTATCGCTCGATCGTATTTCTCCTGGTTGATGTGGTAACCGGTGAGAATCGGCCAGCCCGTATCGTCCTTGGTCCCGTAGTACTCCACTATGGCTTGGAAGCGATTGACCGACGCCGGAGGAGACGTGTTCGCAGCGACGTAGGACGCCGTGATGAAGGCACAGGTCAGTGTGTACGAGACTGCTACTCGAGCGTTGAGATTATTGGAGCTTGTTATCCACACCCGGAATACCAGGAGCCCCGGAGCCAGTAATGTAAGCGCCATCAAATCCCAGTCACGAGCCATACCAATAGCCGGATCAACCACCAGGAGAAACAGCAGAGACCCGATAGAAAGGAGCAGCAGGTAATTGCGGGCGGGACTGCGGTCGGCCGATGATCGGGTTAGAATCGCCGAGCCGATCACCACGAGTATCCCGGGGAAGACGACCAGAATCAGATTGAGTATATCGAGCAGGTGCTTTGTCCCGAAAACGGCATAGTTCGGGGCGGTCGGCGGACCGGTCAGAAGCGGCAAGAACACGCTCGGCAATCTGCCGGGCAGTTGCGCCAGCCCGACAGCCACGCCGGTCGCCCCAATGACGGACAGCAACAGCGTCAAATTCAAGCTGCCGAGAGGCAAGCGTCTTTGCAAACGTCCTTCCAGCGCCAGTAAGACGAGATAGACGACGCCAGGCAGGAAGTACAAGGCTTGCATGTGCATGGTCAGCGCCACGGCGTAAGCGAGCAACACTGCCCAGAGATGCCGTTGCGTCTGTACATAGCGCAGAGAGAGATTCACGAATGTAGATGCTGCCGCCCATAACGGGGGATAGAACTCGATATATCCGAAAAACAACAGCATTACACCCGAAGTACACAAGGTAATCAGGACAAGCAGCCGTGTAAGCACTTCCCGGCCGAGTTTCTGCGCGATGCCCACGAAGTTGAACACGGTTATCGCGCCGGAGACTATGGCCACGATCTGGCCGGCTATCAACACCGTCTCCCGGGTGTACTCGCCGAGCCAATACTGTACGGTGCGCAACAGCAATATCGAGCCCGGCTCCGTGAGCTTGACAATGAACTTCTTCCCCTGCCCGTAGACCGAAAGATTGGTGTAACCGTCACCCAGGAAATGCGTCTCGCTCCGGAAGAGATAGAACAGCAGGGCGAAGACGAGCATGACAAGAGGCGTAGACCACAATCGTCTCTCAAATACCAGTGCATCCGCGCGGCTGACCACTCGGCGTAGAGCGCCTCCCATACCCGGTGCGAACAGCAGCACCGCCACTATTAGTACCACTGCCACGAACACGTATGCAAACGTATCAGAGACGAACTGCAGGTGGTTGAAGCCCCACATGGCTCTGGGGGACACTAACGAGAATACGCCGAAGAGGGCCAGGTTGAGCACGATCAGAAATGAGAGCACCCTTGATTCTCGTGTCATATTTCAAGTATACGTACCATGGCCGCGCTTAACAACAAGGGAAGTGAAAGTGAAGCGGGGATAGGAAGAAAGGAATCGATCGCTATTTGTATATGGTCGTGATGACGAGCCAGAGGATAACGAGCAGAACGGCCAGGACGGACAGCAGCGCGTACTGGCGCGGGGTGGTCGGCTTAACCTGCAGGAACTCGCGCGTCGGGGCGGCTTCGTCAAAGGATTTCATCGCTTCGAGCGTAAGCTGCATTTCCTCGGCGCTTTGGAGGCGTTCCGCGGGTTCTTTGGCCAGGAGTTTTTCGACGAGGAGCACGGTATCGCCCGGGAGATTATATTCATGGCGCAGGTTATGGAAATCGGGGTTTTGGCGGAGGACGGCTTTTTCGACCTCCTCGCGGGAGTGGCCCTCAAACACAGGTCTGCCGGTCAATAATTCCCAGAACACCGCGCCCAGTGAGAACAGATCGCTCGCCATGGTGGCCGGGTGCCCGGCCACCTGCTCCGGCGAGTGGTAGCGCAGTTCGTTCGTGAAATGTTCATCGTCGACATTGCTATCCATACCATCGCGCAGCAAACCGAAATCCACGATTTTGATGGTACCGTCGGAAGCGACCATGATATTCGACAGCCGGATACTGCCGTGAACGATGTGCCATTTCTGGGCATGGGCCAGCCCGCGCGCGATCTGGAGCGCATAGTCTATGAACGTTTTGTTGTCGACCCGGCCCTGTGCCGTTTTCTCCTGCAGGGTTTGTCCTTCGATATACTCCATGACGATCAGCAGGTTGCCGTTGGTCCTGGTGGCGCCGTAGACCGTGCCGATGTTGGGGTGGACGAGGTCGGTCATGGTACGCAGCGTGGACAGGCAGCGCGCCCGAAACACCTGGTCGGCCAGCAGATCCTGACGCAGCCAGCGAAGCGCCACGACCCGTTCCATGGTCGCATCCCAGGCCTTATACACAGCGCCGGTGGTACCCTCGCCGATCTTCTCGGTCAGGACATACTGGAGGACCTGTTTGTTGGAAATGTCTTCCATATAGCGATTAACGGATGAAAGAGGGTGTAACTTGAGGGCGAGGCGAGAGGAGATTTGTCGGGCGTCTAACGGATTTGGCCGGGTGGCGCACCGCTTGCGGTGCGGGACTATTCGCGTGCTGTCAGGCGACCCTGCCTGACAGCTTCTTGGCCGTCGGGCAGAGTCACCTGGAAGGTCGGCTCTCAAATTTAGGTTTGACGCATATCATACGAATCGGTATACTGTCCGAGTATGGCCCCTGAAAATGAAACCAACCACAGGCTTAGAACTAGGCTGTTACGGTTCGTAACATACGTTCTTACGATATTTATTACACTTGCCGTTACATACCTATGGGAGTGGGTAACTGCTCCTTCAACTGACCTCTCAGCGAGAATTACACACGCAAATTTCCGGTTACCAGAAGCAATTCGAAAAGAGCTTCCAAATTCATTAGATTCAAATGGAGAAGCAAGTTTGCTATGGAGCCCTTACTACAACGAGAACATGACTTTTTGGTATGCAACGGTAAAGAATGGCAAATCCGGCAAAGTCGATTCTGTCAATCTCTTTTTACCCGACGTCAATTGTGTTGAGATAACAAAGAATGGCTCAACAACTGATTTTGCAAAATTGAATGGAAAGATCCCACTTGGAACCTTATATCCAACTGATGAAGTTGTGATACTCGCATGGGGTCGGACGCCATATAGTTCTGATCGCGCAGGTATTAAATTGACACATTTGAACGGAGTAGGAGAAGTATCAACGGATTTGCCTGAGAGTAGTATTTGGTCGTTTCAAAAAGCCTGGATTCTCTACTTGTTTTGGCTGATTGTACTCTTGGCTGCTCTGGGGTTCTTCGGGTGGACGCGCTTACAGCGTTGGAAAGGCAGGGTTATTGCGTTAGCAACAAAAGAACGTGGCAAAGAGCGGACTATCGAATACGACGAAAACAAGTAGGGGGTTGAGTTCTGATGCAGTTCAAGGCAATCAGAAAACGTGAACCAGCTAATCTCCTTCATGAACTCTGGAATGGGATTGGTTTTTGAGATAAAAGAACTGCAATCACTTTTATTCCTCAAAACACTTTGCATCCAAACTGTTAGCAACAGTGTCAAGGTATAGATAGTATCAATTGAATGGGAGCATTCTATTCAAGAAACAAAGGGGTCATCAACATTGGGCAAGAGGAAACCAGGAAAGCAACGGTGGAAGGCCGGGGTGTGTACTTCTGTCCACGTGTGAAGACCACCCCTGGGCCCTCCTGGGAGGGGAATGAGAAGAGGACCATCCAATAATAGACATCGTCGTCTAGTCGTAGGTCGGGTTCTGCGGCGCCAAAGGCGGCGAAAAAACCGACACGTGATCGGATCAGGGAGTGACGTGTCGGGTTGCTCGCTTGCTGCGCAAGGCTCGGAACCCGACCTACAACGTACATCTGCCGCAAGGGGCAGCTGCCGCCGCCGTGCTCGTAGCCGGAAAAGACCCACCCCTTAATCCCCTCCGAGGAGGGGAATGAGGACAAGTCCGGGGTCGCCCGGGGCTTGCCCTGAAATCCGTGGGGGTTTGGGAAAAATCCCCGGTTTCGAGCACTAATTGCCGTATCATGGATAACGGAACCCACCGCAAGCGGTGGGCGACCCGAGCTAATGTCATTCCTGCGAAGGCAGGAATCCATTCTTTCGTAGGGACAGCTCGTCAGGTGTCCGCCGTAGGTCACTGCAATTCGGTGCCTGACAACTTCCGTGTGGCCGGGATCTCCGATCCCGGATTCCCGCGATCACAGATCGCGGCCACATAAATCGCGAAACGAACCCATTTCGATAGACACAAAAAAGTCGGAACCGCATTGGTTCCGACCTCTTTCAGTCGATAAGCTATCTCACTGCGCACGGCAATGAACTTCTAGCCTCACGTGAATTTGCTGCTGCACGACGAGGGCGTGCAGGAGGCACAGCCCGATGATATTCCTTTGGCAGATATCAGTGATATCAGGCGTAGCACCTTGTCGGACTTGCATTTCGGGCAGGGGACTTTCTCCGCCTCGCCTGACACCAGGTCCTCGAACTTGTGCGCGCAGTCCGTACATTGAAACTCGTATATCGGCATTGCTTCACTCCACCTTATTCTACTACTGCCATGACCGCCCCGGTCACCGCCCCTACCACCGTCGGTACATAGGGGTTACACATCAGCGGTCACGTCGATCCCAAGGCAATATACAAAAAATACATGCCGATGCCAAGTATACCGCCGAATGCCGTATAACCAAGGGTCCTTAGGTTCAGTACACGCTTCATATTCATCTCATAGTGTCCAGCCGATGGCGCTGTCAATACGTGGCGCCGGATCGATCTTCAGATCGACCGGGCCTACACCGACTCCTTCATAATATCTTTCAATGTCTCTTCAACACCTTCCGCAAGTTCCTTAAGCCCCGCCTCCGGCATCATCTGAGCTATAATTGACGGTCGCCCAAGCTTGACAACAGTTTTGCCGTCTTCGGTGTACACCGAGTATCGGCAGGGCATGAACAGTGAAACGTCAATGTCTTTCTTCAGGGCTTCGTGGGCGAACCCGGCATTACAGATCTCAATAATCTTCAGCGGTTCACGCTCCAGTCCTTTTTCGGCCAATGTCTCCTGAACGTCGTGCACCGCCAGCACCCTGAACTTATGCTCAGCGGTCTGCTTTTCGATATTCTCAACTACCGTATCAAACGGCTTGTCCGACTCCATTTTGAAAGCAAATTCCATAGTCATATTTACTCCATACTGTTTGTGTCTTCTTCCTTCCTTATCATGAGATACCGGAAGACACAGAACGATTCAGATTAATCCTTCACTATTTCATACGAAGTGATGACTTTGGAGACGTTTTTGACGGTCTGGCTCACAACGCAATACTTCTCCTCGGACAGCTCAATCGCCTTCGCCAGCTTCTTTTCGTCAACGTTATCCCCTTTGACAGTGAATTTGACCTCAATCGTATGAAACGGTTTGGGGTATTCGTCCGGCTGATGCGCAATAACTTCGATTGTCAGTTCGGTCAGTTTCTGCCGTTGCTTTTCAAGGATCCTCACCACGTCGATCCCGGAACAACCGGCCATGCCGTACAGCAACAGCTCGGTCGGTTTGTACCCGGATTCTTCGCCGCCGGCCTTTTTGGCCCCGTCGGTTACGATCTTGTGCCCGAATGCGCTCGTACCTTCGAATTTGAGCCCGCCCTGCCAGTTGAGTTTTGCCGTCACCATGAGAACTCGCTCCTGTTGCTGTATACCATCTGGATCTGTCTCGGTTCCCCGTCTCAACTGCAGCAGGATTCCCGAAACAGACAAATCACATCCGGCCAATATAGCCGCCGTCAGATCTCGTTCAACAGCTTTTTCAGTTCCTCGGAACTGGACACCGGCAGTTTACAAACCGAATTGCGACACACAAAGGCCGTGGCTTCACTGCCCGACGCACTCCGACCTTCGAAAAGCGGCAATTCTTCGCCGCCGCCGGAACTGACAGCCAGTAACTTGTTGGGCAAGTACGTCTGATAGATTTCATTGACCATTGCCTGCCGACCCGAACCGTTGCCCACAATCACGATCTCGATTTTATCATTGAGATAATAATCCAGCGCAATGACGGCCGCCGCCATGCCGGACGGGTATTTCTCTATGTGGCTCGAAACCGCGCGCAGACCTTTTTCGCCGGCTTCAAGATACGACTTGTCTCCTGTGATCCGGTTCAGCTTAAACAGACCGGCAATAAGAAACGAACCGGGGGCCGGCAAGGCCCCGTCGGTTTCATCTCTGGGACGCATGATGAGATCGCTCTTCCCGGCGGGCCGCAGGTAAAGCGTACCATCATCTTCCATGAAGAGATCGACAGCCTGTGTGGCCAGCTCCCCGGCGAATTGGAGCCATCGCTGGTTGTTTTCCAGATCAGTCTGGTACAGATCGAGTAAGCCGCGAATGTAGTAGGCATGATCTTCAAGGAAATGCCCGTCAGAATGCCGGCCCATACGATAGGAATGTGTTAACTCGTTGTTCCGATATAGTTCGTCGTGGACGAACTCGGCGTTTTTCCGGGCCGCTTCGAGGTACCGACGTTCGCCCGTGGCCTGGTAGCCGCGACAGAAGGCGCTGAGCGCCAAACCGTTCCAGGAAGTCAGGATTTTGTCATCGGTCAAAGGACGGACTCGCCTGGAGCGGGCTTCGAAGAGTACTTCTCGGCACTCGGCCAGGAACTCGTCGAAATCTCCGACGTCGGCTTCCTGCTTTATGCGTTCCGATGCTGCCGTTATGTGTAATATGTTCTTCCCTTCGAAATTGCCGCTCGATGTAACATTGTAATACTCGCAGAACAATTCGGATCGGTCACCGAGAAGAGCATCGATTTCGCTCTTATCCCAGACATAGAACTTGCCTTCCTCGCCCTCGCTGTCGGCGTCAATGGCGGAGTAGAACCCGCCGGTGGAGTCGGTCATCTCGCGCAGAATGAAATCTAATGTTTGGCGAACGGTCTTCAGGCAAGTCGGGTTCTCGGTAATCTGATAGGCGTCAACGTAGGTCGGCACCAGCAGACCATTGTCATACAGCATCTTCTCAAAGTGCGGCACCAGCCATTTGCGATCCGTCGAGTAGCGTGCGAAGCCGCCGCCGAGATGATCATAGATGCCCCCGTTAGCCATAGCCGTCAGGGCCATCTCTGCCGAGTGCAGATACAAAGAGTCACCGGAGGTATTGAACTGCCTCAGGAAGAGTGACAATTCGACGGAGTGTGGGAATTTTGGTGCCTGGCCAAAACCGCCGTAAGCATCGTCGAAATTACGCATCAAAGCCCTGGCACTCTGCTCAACCATCCCATGATTGAGAATCGCCCGGGGAGCGTCGGTCGCGCTGTAAGACTCGATCTGGTCGAATATTTTCCTGGAAGATTCCAGAATGGATTGCTTGTCGGGGCCGTTGTAAGCAGCCGCGATCTCGGTGAGGACTTTTTTGAACCCCGGACGCCCAAATTGATCCTCGGGCGGGAAGTACGTGCCGGCAAAGAACGGCTTAAGGTCAGGAGTCAGGAACACCGACATCGGCCAGCCGCCGCTGCCGGTCATGGCCTGGGTGAACGTCATGTAAATCTGATCCAGATCGGGGCGCTGTTCCCGGTCGACTTTAATGCTGATGAAATGCTCATTAAGGATGGCGGCAATCCCTTCATTTTCGAAAGATTCTTGCTCCATGACGTGACACCAATGACAGGCCGCATACCCTATCGACAGAAAAATCGGCTTGTCTTCCGCTTTGGCGCGTGAAAGAGCTTCATCCCCCCAGGGGTACCAGTCTACCGGGTTATGGGCATGCGACAGCAGGTACGGAGAATTCTCGTCTATCAGGTGATTGGTGTGTTTATTCTCGGTTGATTCAGTTCTATGCATAGTTGATTCCTTTTCGTTATTCTCATCACAAGCCAATACGTTGAACAAGAGAATCGCCGTGACGTTGTTCAAGAGTTGTCTTGCTGCCATATCAATTTCAAAACTCCAGGGCTTAAAAACATAGGTCCCTTTACTACTGCTTGAACAAAGGCACTGCAACAGAGTTCCGTGTTCCGGAACGTGTGAGGAATGGAGGATGACCGGCATTGAAGCCGGTTCACGCTCTTCAACGTCGTTCCCAGGGTTCACCTGGGAACGCATCGGTATCGGGCAGGATAAAACGCGAGGATCTTTGGGAGAGCCTTAGGAAGCCCCGTTCCCTTTAAGAACGGCCGGGATGGTCTTTAGCAGTATTCTGGCATCAAGACCGAGCGACCAGTTATCGATATACTCAAGGTCCATGCGCATCCAGTCCTCGAACGTGATGTCGTTCCGTCCGCTGATTTGCCAGATACACGTCAATCCCGGTTTGACCGAGAGTTTCCGGTGCTGCCAGGGTTGGTATTGGGATACCTCTCCCGGGAGAGGCGGTCGGGGTCCCACCAGGGACATGTCACCCTTGAGCACATTGATCAATTGCGGCAGCTCGTCTATGGAGAACTTGCGCAGGTAGCGACCCACTCTGGTGACGCGTGGGTCGTTGCGGATTTTGAATGCCGCTCCCGTCATTTCGTTCCGGTCCATAAGCTGCTTCTTCCTCCGTTCGGCATCGGCACACATCGTGCGGAACTTGTACAGGGTAAACAGCTTGCCGTTAACGCCGGAACGCTCCTGCTTGAAAAGGACCGGACCCTTGCTGTCCAATTTAATTATGGCCGACATCAAGAGCAGCAACGGGGACAGCACCAACAGTCCGGCCAGTGCTCCCAGTCTATCCGTCAAACCCTTGAGCAACAGGCTTATACGCTCTTCCGGAACGGCGCGATACGTGAGCACGGGGAGACCGTTGAGATTCCGGACCGACAGTCTGGAAATCTTGTGCTGGAACAGATCCGGGACAACGCAGAAGGGGACTCCCATTCGTTCCGTGGTGGCAAACAACGATGTCGTCTGCGGGATATCCCGTCGATCACAGGCAAGGACAACGGCATCCACCTGATCATTGGCGATAATGTACTTCAGTCGATCCGGATGACCCAGAAGTGGGATGTCTCGATAGCGCCACAGGTCGTCCTTGTGGAAATCGAGAAATCCTTCAATGGCTGCATCGAGTTCAGGCGTTTCCAGAATCATATCAGCCACCGAGCGCGCCCTGGCGCCAGTGCCGATTATGATCACACGTGAGGAGGCGGTCTCGTTCTTGATTCGGGACAGCCTGACGGCCAGGTACTTCCTGATTAATCGGTAACTTATGGTCAACACGCTCTGAAAGAGTATATTTGTTACAAGAAAGACGGCCGCGATCTCTCGACGAACGGGATAGCCTGCGAAATACAGCAGCGCTGCGATCAGCAGTCCAAACAAGACTTCATCAGATAATGTCCGGCTCAGCGTTTTTCGGATCGGTCTTACCGGCAATACCACCCGAGGATCACGTCTTACATGGACTATTGCTCGCACCACAAGTATAGCGCCGACCGACGGCAGGAGAACTGAGGGAGCCAAGTTGAATACATGGGACACTATCAGCAGCGAAAAAACCGACATCAGGGTAAACCCAACCGGTCCAAAGAAAATGAACACTCCCCGGTCAAGACCGGAGCGTGAGCGTAGTTCAACCGGATCCGAAGCCGAGGCGGAGCGAGAATATGCTTCTTCGCGCTGAAACCGCTCGGAACCGTTTAAGCGAGTCTCTTGATTCTTGTGCTGTGCTGTCGCCGTGCCGTGTGCCAAACCCATCCCTCTAGAGCGGAAAGCAGGCTTATGCAAGTCTGCGTGATAAACAGTCAATTACTTGCATTATCGACTGCCGGCATGATTGCTTGAGAGGTGGAGACCAGAGCTAACGAATTCCATACACGGGCGTTCGATCGCAATCAGACAAATACTGTCACATAAAAAACCACCGGGTGGAAGTGTCCCGGTGGCTACAGGAAGATAGGAAGAAGTATGAGATGGAATATCGTTACAAAACTCTTGCCTATATTTTGCTGATGAGAAAGACCGTCGTTAATGCCCCCGTGGTGGCGGTCAGGGCTGTCGACAGGGTCTTGAGCCAGTTACGTTCTTTCTCGATTTTGGTGGGGACAACGATAACATCGCCTATTTCCACCTTTTTCTTGAGTACGCCGCCCGAGATGACTTCGCCCCAGGCTCTGATGAGGCGGGTTTCATCCTTATCGGCCCGCCGAGTGAAATTGCCGGCTCGCTTGACGTAGTAATCTACATTCCGGTTCTTGCGAAACTTGATCGTGCCGTTCGAGCCGACGGCTCCGATCACCGAGATCCCGGAAGGTACGGATGGTACAATGATATGATCGCCCGGCTCAAGTACGACGTCTTCCCGCGCGCCCTGGGTAGCCAGGATTTCGTCCATGTCGAGTATTATGCGGTTGACGGATTGCGGCCGATAATCGAACAGTTCGTTTCCGGTGATATTACCCAGCGAGTCCTGGTAGAGCGGCTGCGAACGTTCCAGCAGATCGGGTACTTTCAATTGCTGCAGGTTTCTCTGGATGGAGCGGCGCTCCAGTACGATACCTCGGGCAAAGGCCTTGGCCGTGAAGCCGCCGCATCGGGTCAGCAGATCATACAGCGTTTCGTTGCGGTTGGTGAGCCAGTACTGGCCGGGGAACTTGACTTCGCCGCTAATCATAACGCTGCGATCCAGCCGCCAGTCAGGTATGCGCCTGATATAGAGGTGATCATCACAGGCCAAACGGGTGACCCGGTCGGTCGAATCATCGAGATTCAGGTACAGCAAGGACACGTTACCGTCCTCATTCAAGCGCGCCAGTTCGGCTTGCTGTCGGTCGGCGCTTCGCGTGAATGAGCCGGCCAGAAAGATCAGGTCGGCGACGGTCATATGGTCATAGAGCGGATAACGCCCCGACCGATCCACTTCGCCTTCTATATGAACGTACTTTTCGCGCTCGATCTCGTCGATACCATAGACGTGCACGGAATCCCGATCGGTCAACAGAACGTCGGCATCGGTCTTTCCCGCCAGGACATTTCGAAGATCAACCGGAATAATCTGTATGCGATAATCCGAATGTCGGCGAAAAAGGTCGGCCCGGGAGTAATAGACATCGTACGGCTGCAGTTGTCCTCGCTCCAGAAGATCCGACAGGCGGGTGGTATCGTTGCGCTCGAAGTAGCCCGGGTGTTGGACTTTGCCGAAAATGGCTACCATGTTCTTACGCGCTTCGAAAATGGAAAACACGGTGACCCGGTCACCGTCCTGCAGGGCCAGCGATTGAGAGCCGTTTGGTCCGTCGCCGTTTAGATTCAGGTCCAGCACTTCCCAGTCGTTTTCCTCGCCGATCCGTTCCAGCATAATGCGGTCCAGGTAGGCGGCGGGGGTGTGCCCACCGGCCAACGTGAGCAAGTCACTGACGGTTTCCCCGCCCTTGACTTCGTATATGGCGGCTCTCTTGACCTCGCCGCGCACGGCGACTCTGGGTCCGGCCACCGGGACAAAAACGGCGTCGCCCGTTTCCAGTCTCACATCGTTGGAATTGTCGCCTTTCAACAGAAAGTCATATAGATCTATAACAGCCACCGGCTGACCGGAGCGCATCACCCGAATGTCCCGCATCGACCCTCGCACGTTGGGGCCGCCGGCCACAAAGATGGCATTTAGTACCGACGTTAAAGAAGGCACGGCGTAGGCGCCCGGGCGCACCACTTCCCCGGTAATGTAGATCCGCATCGAGCGGATTTTGCCCAGCGACACGGTGATTTCAAAATCCGTATAGACATTCGCCAGCCGCTTCTGAACTTCTTCGGTGAAGCGGGCCAATGTGAGCCCCCAGGCGGTCACGTCTCCCGCTTTCGGCAGAAATACTTTTCCTTCACGGTCGACCGTCAGGTTGAACTCATGATCGACACGTCCCCAGAGATAAATGACAATGTTATCCCCCGGACCGAGAATGTACTCGGCGGCCGAAGCAATATCGATGGGGGTATCCATTGTGGCCTGGCCGGAGAACAGATTCAGGCCGAAGGGGCGGAGAGCATCGAACGCGGGCAGTTTGCCGGCCGCGTCGCTTTCGCGGTTGGTCTCGTCCCTGATCGTCTCCGGCCGGATATCGAGTTTATGGCTGTCAACCGTGGCGCTACCCGCTCCGGAGGTTCGAAAACCGGGGTCTGTTTCGGCTTTTCCGTAGATCTCCGGGCTGCGATACGATGGGACATAGTGCTCCTGGGGGAGCGATTGGCGATGCTGCCGAAAGAGGCGAGAAAGCTCTTCTTCACTTAATCCCTTGGTATCGTCCGCTCGAGACGTAAACCAGTTAATCGAAACGAGCACTATTACCAGTATCAGGAATACGATCAGCTTTCTCACTACACCTACCTTCCTCGCGTCAAGCAGCCGAACAGCTGCGAAATCTTCCGTTACTAGCTCGTAACTGAATGCAATGCATATGCCAAACAATGCGAAGTGTGTAAAACGTTATCGGACATGCGACTAGCAAGACCGACAAAACGGGACAACGACGAACGGGCACCTGAGAGAGAAGATTTTTCCTCACAGGGTTGGAACGAAATTCCTCGAAAGAGGCCACACGGAACGGCCATGACGTTCGCAGAATCACCAATTCGGTCACTGACCGGAAAATTTATATGTGAAGCTGCGCGGCAGTTGATTCGATGATACGGCTTGGTTAAGAAGTCGCGTGCATCATGCTGACCAGCCGTCGGCAGTCGCCGGCTCAGTCGTTTTGATCGTTTTAAATATTCCACACTTTGGGTCCGGAGTACGTCTTCTTCCTGGTAAGCTAAGATGGTCTAAGTCAAAGGCTTAATACGCGGCAGCCAACGTCAAAAAAAGGTGATAGCCCTTGACAAGCCCTTAGACTTGCTATAACTTGACTGGCTGTTGCTCGGAAACAAGGTCACAACGAGCGATTTTGAAAGCACGGAGAGCGAGCGTTGGATGCTTCAGAATCGCGGCACGGTGTGATGATATAGTTCGGTGTAATGTGGTATTGGCAAGATTTTACATTCCTAAATACATACGGAGATAAGAATGAGAATTGCTAGATTCTCGGCCCTTCTGGGTGCTTCTTTGGTCATGCTCTTCTCGGCTGTTTGGGCCGGCGGATTCGAGATTTCCGGAGTAGGCGCCAGGGCGCGAGGCATGGGAGGGGCGTTTCGTGCTGTCGCCGACGACTGGACCGCCGCCTATTATAATCCCGCCGGATACGCCCGTATTTACGACAATCAGTTGGGGGCCAACTGGGCGTTCTTTCACTTACGGCACGAAATCGTACCGACGTATCGGTGGGGGGGCGAATATGAGACCGGCGTGTTCAACGATCGCATCAATTATAACGGTCACGAAGTCCTCTCGAATCCTTCGGCGGGCTTCCTGGTCCGCTTGCCCGTCTGGGGGGAAACGATCCTGGGCTTGAGCGCCTACCAGTTGTTCGATAACAACATCACCTGGACCATGTTTGATCCGCTGCCGGCCTACCACGACAGTGTCACGTCGCCCGCCGATCAGTTCGCCACCAATCTTGATGTCGTGGCCTTCCAATTCACGGCCGCACGCGAATTCAAGGAAGATAAACTCTTTTTCGGGCTTGGGTTGCAGGTCCTGCGAGGAGATTTAGTCTACTCCAATATCTATTTCCGTGAAAACCCGATTCGGACGGCGGAAGATCCTACCTGGGATATCCTGGCCGATCGACCCTATGATCGTATACCGGAATGGAGCAAGAACAACGGCAACGGCTGGAGTTTCGGACTGCGCGGCGGCCTGCTCTGGTCGCTCAGCGAGAAGCTGGATTTTGGGGCCACTGCCGCCCTGCCCTTTTCGATAAGTATCAGCGGCGACGTCGAGAACCGCTTCTACATGCCCAAGAACAACTCGCTTTGGATATTCGAAGACTCGGCGGTGTTCAACGACGGCTCAGTCGGGCACCTGTTTTCGGCCGGAGAGATTGTAACGGACTCGGCCGAATTCGAAACCGATCTGGACTTGCCCGCCTCGTTTGGGGTTGGTCTTGCCTATCGGGCAAACGACAGGTTGACCCTAGCACTGGATGCCCAGTATACCATGTGGTCAACGTATGAAGGACTTACTTTTTCGTATGGCACGTTCCAGGGACTCCGCGGACCGGCCGATACGGCCGAAGCAGCCCGGACCATGTTCACCTCCGATCTCTCCGCTCCAGTGGACTGGGACAACACCGTCACCGTCATGTCGGGAGCTTCATACCTGATCGCGGATTACCTGACTCTGCTGGGCGGGGTATCGTACGATCAGTCACCGACGGACGAGAACGCTGAGTTCATGCCACAATTCATTGATACCGGTGACAAATGGGGTTTCAGCGGTGGTTTTATCGCCCATATCCAGCAGTGGGATCTCAGTCTCGTTACCACGTATCAGAAGCAGCCGGAGCTGACTATCGATGGTTTCCGGGGCATGGATGCGGACGCCGCCGCTCGGCGGTTCCCCGGGGAATACAAGGCTGAATCATACGAAACAACTCTATCGTTCAATTACAGGTTTTAGGGAGGTATAAGATGCAAAAGCTTGGAATATACTTGGGTTCGCTGATTATCCTCTCTTTGCTGGTGGCGTTGGGGTGCACCGATCGGGGCGCCAACAAGCCGGTCGCATCCGACGTAAGGGGCGGTTACATACCGATCCAACACGCGTTTCCTAAAGCCCTGCAGGTTCAGATTAACAATCCATCCCAACAGCTGTTCGTGAATTTCTATACGCCGCATCAGGGCTTCCTCCATGAGCCTATGCCGCTGGTGATCCTGTTGGGTCCGCAGGATTCCGACGAGTTCTACTTCTTCAACCATGGTCTGATCCGGTTGGCTGATGAGTTGATCTCTACCGGCCAGATCGTGCCGATGGGTATAGCCTGTGTGGGCAACGACCAGGTATTCGGCGGTTATTTCTGGTCCGGTAACGGAGGAGGTTCCGGCGATTACAATGCTTTGCTTGGTGATAGTCTTTTAGAATACATTTATGGCAATGACCCCGAATTGGGAAACACTCTTCGAGGACTGTTCATCAACTCCCCAAACAAGCGCGGCATCGGTGGTGTCGGTATGGGCTCCTACGGCGCCTTTCGCACTGTTATGCTCAACCCCGGCGAGTTCACTTCCATTACCGTGACCGACGGACCGCTTGATTTTGACGGGGCGGACGGTAACAGCGGTTTGATGAGTCTGATTGACAATGCCCTCAATGAGCAGGGCTTGTTGGGCTCGGCCAACTGGCGCAGAGATTTTGACACTTCGGGTGTCTGGCATGTCTCCCGGCTGTTCATAGGCGGCGCCCTGGCGTTTTCGCCTCACGATACACTGGTGTTTCCTATTGTAACCCAGGAGGGCAGAAAACCCGAGGCGCCATACGCTGATACGACCATTATACTGGAAGTCGATACTGTTGATCCGGGTCCGCCCGTAGTATTAGATACTACCCGCTTGGATACGATAATCGATACCTTGCGATGGATAATTCATGATTCGACCACTCTGATCGAGAACATAGTCTCCCCGGCAGACTTTAACTTCGACTTCCATTTGCCGTTTAACGGTTCGGGTAACGTGTACCAGCCGATCTGGGATCTGTGGCTCCGAAACAATTTGGAGACCATGTTGCTGGACAAAGGCACCAATGTATTCAATGGTGTCGACATGTGGTTCGGCACTACCATCGATCCCGCAGAGCAGTCCCTCACGTATGGTTACCAAACGCGTTCCTGGATCAACACGCTGCAGACGGCCGGCGCCGGAGACACGCTGGCAGTATTCGAGTACACAGGCTATGATCCGCAATTGCATCCGGCTGCCAGCGACCAGTATCTGTATGATCTGCTCAAAGAAATGTTGATCTTCCACTCCAATAATTTCAGGGAAACTGATTAGCGAGTGGAAGTCAGTTTTGGACAACTCACAAGTCCGGAAGAGTGCTCTTCCGGGCTTTTCTTTAGGGAATGTTTAGTTTCTGTCATTCCCGCGAAAGCGGGAATCCAGAACGTTCCCAAGTGCAACCCGGGAACGAGGAGAACAGCATATGAGGTGTTCCAACAAACCCTTGGGTGCGGGTACAACATGCGATGAGTGAGACGCAGTATGACCTCTTATCCGTGGGAGCGCACCCGGACGATGTCGAAGTCGGCACGGGCGGGGTCTTGATCGATGCCGCCAAGCGCGGTTATCGATGCGGCATTGTCATCCTGACGCAGGGGGAGATGGGCACCGGAGGGACGGCGGAGATTCGGGCGCGGGAAGTGGAGCAGGCGGCCGAAGTTCTCGGAGTCGATATCGTGCGACGATTCGACTGGGGTGACACGAGGTTGGAGGAAAGCTACGAGAAACGCCTGGCGCTCGGCGAGATTGTTCGTGGCGCCAGACCGAGGATCATTCTGGCCCCGTATCCGCATGTGGGGCACGGCCGCCGTCAGTCACATCCGGACCACGTGGCGGCGGGTATTATCACGATCAACGCCGCGCACCTGGCCTCACTCAAGAAAGTCGACTTGCCCGGCGCACCGCATCTGGTGACTCGCATTTTTCATTATTTTCTTCCCCCGGGGGTCTCACCGAATTTCGTAGTGGATATCACACCCCACTTTGACCAGTGGATCGAGGCCCTCTCGGCTCATGAGTCCCAGTTTCTTAACCCGGAGAAGAGTCGGGACTATTTGGAAAGCATTACTTCCATGGCCCGGTCCTTCGGCCAACAGTCGCGGTGCAAGTACGGACAGGGGTTCTACGCCGTAGAGCCGATTCTGGTAACGGATATCATGCATCTGGCGGAGAGCCGGGAGGGGGGCTGATCTCTGGTTTCTATTTCTTCTTGGCTACAGCACAGATGCGGGTCGTGTCGCGGTTCGGCTTCCGAAAAGTAAAGCAGCGATACAGTCCTTTGAGCTCGAACCCGGCTGCAATCAGTCGTTTCCGGACTTCGGAGTTGGGGTACGCTCTCTCGACATGGATTTCATCGAACCGCTTCCATAGCCGGCCGCTCTTCTCGAAGAAGGTGGTTTTGAGCGTGGCAGTTCGCGTTTTCGTGTCGTAATTGTTCTTCCAGATCCAGGCGACCTCCTCCTGCGCGGCGGCGTAGGTTTCTTCACCCCACACCGTCTTCAGCGCCGTAGCAGTATTCATGTCGAAGATAAACCACCCTCCTTCGGTCAGATGCTCGGCCACAGAACGGAACGCCTCTTCGAGTTCATCGGCGTCTTTCAAATAGTTCAGCGAATCGTAATAGCAAGTAACGAAGTCGAAGATTCGAGGGCGCCGGGAATCGTCATTCCGGAGCAGGCGAAACCGGGGCAGGGTCTTGTGAAATAGCACAACGTCGTACTGCTGCAGTTTCCTGGCGGCCACGGCCAGCATCTGGGCGCTGCCGTCCAGCCCGGACATCCGGTAACCCTGATCACAGAAGAGTTTGATGGCGGTGCCGGTCCCGCAACACAGATCCAGGGCCGTGCGTCCTTTGATGTGATGTTTCTTCATCAACGTGAAAGTATACTCGACCATCTGTGCCGAGTGGTGATCCGCGCCCATGCGGTCATAGACGCGCGCAAATTCTGCGTAAGGTTCGTTGTGCATAGTCCGTCCTCTTGTGACGCCGACCGGCGGTTGGTTCCGGGCATCACCTTTAATATTGACAGACAATCATATAAACCATTTTCATCCTGTTGAAAAGCTGGATTTTGAATATTCCTGAAACAAACAGGTATTACGGTTGACGCGCGAACCGCGCAAGTCAAACGGAAAGCAGGTAAAGAACAATGTCAACGATGTTTTGGATTTGGATGGCGGCAGCCATCATTTTTCTGATCCTGGAACTGGTCAGCCCGGCCCTGTTTTTCATTTGTTTTGTGGCCGGCGCGGCTGTGGCCGGTGTTTACAGCTTCTTCTCGCCCGGTGATTATTACTGGCAGATCGGGGTCTTCGTCGTGGTGACTCTGGGTCTTCTTCCCCTGATGAGAATGCTGGCCAAACGCATCAGCAGTCCCATGACTCAAAGATCGAATGTCGATGCGCTGATCGGTAAGACCGCCCTGGTGACCAAGGCTATCGATCCCGATCTGGGCGGCCTCGTACTGGTGGAAGGTGAAACCTGGCGAGCCGGCGCCGAGGTACACATCGAGGAAAAGGCCAAGGTCAGCATCGTACGCGTGTCAGGTACCAAGCTGTTCGTGGAAAAAGTCTAGCAAGGAAAGGAAGCATGTATGAATCCGGTTATCGTATTTCTTCTGGTGGCGGTGGTTTTCTCGTTTATCATCGTCTCGATGTCCATTCGCATCGTCCGACCGTTCGAGCGGGGGCTGGTAGAGCGACTGGGCAAGTTCCACCGGGTGCTGGATCCCGGGCTCAACATGATTGTACCGTTCTTTGATACGGTAAGCAAAATGGATATGCGGGAGGTCGTCCTGGACGTACCGCCGCAACTCGTCATCACCAAGGACAACGTTGGCGTCGAGGTTGACGCGATCATTTACTCCCAGGTAACCGATCCGGTGCGGGCCAAATACGAGATCAGCAACTACATCATAGCCGCCACCAAGTTGGCCCAGACCAATCTCCGTAACGTCTTCGGTGAACTGGACCTCGATGCTTGTCTGGCTTCGCGCGACTCGATCAACGCGGAGCTTCGTGACGTTCTGGACCAGGCCACTGACAAATGGGGGGTCAAGGTCAACCGGGTCGAACTGCAGCGAATCGATCCACCGGTCGACATAACCGAGGCCATGAGCCGACAGATGAAGGCCGAGCGCGACAAGCGGGCCAAGATTCTCGATGCGGAAGCGGTACGACAGTCGGAAATCACCGAGGCTGAAGGTTACAGGCAGGCCAAGATCCTGCAGGCCGAAGGCGATGCCGAGGCGGTTCGGAAAAAGGCCGACGCCGAAAAATACCGCCAGATCGAAGTGGCGCTCGGGGAAGCGGAGGCAATAAAGTCCGTCTTTCGAGCAATTCATGAAGGTGAACCGGATGAGAAGCTGATTACGCTGAAGTATCTCGATATGCTGCCTCGACTGGCCGAGGGCGACGCCAATAAGATATTCCTGCCGTACGAGGCGAGCGGGATCATTTCGTCGCTGGCGTCAATTGTGGAAGGCATCAAGCCGGTGAAGCAGAACGAGGTCGGTAAGGGAGAGTCGACAGCAACGACCGGTCAAGGCGCGCAGACGTAGTCGGTCGCAGCTCGGAACCACATGGCTTCGATTACAAGAAGGTATGTGCCGTCGGGCGACTCTGCCCGAAGGTCGGAAGCTGTCAGGCAGGGTCGCCTGACAGCACATGTGAATGGTCTTGCAGTCGTAGGTCGGATTCCGAGTTCCGCCATTGGCGGGATGAAACACCCGACAGGCCGGCTACGGCTGCACTTCGCCGCACATGTACGGGTTGGGGCCGCCCTGCCACAGTGTGGCGACCAGGTATGTTAAATCGGCGACATCGACATCACCATTAGGCGTCCCGTTAACATTGGCTTCATCCATGCAATACGGAGGCTCACCGCCCTTCCAGAGGTAATCGACCAAGAAGGTCACATCCCCGACGTTCGGTTCTTCGCCCAGCCGATTATCAATGTTACCGCGCATGCCTATGCAACAAGGGAGCAGGAGGCTGTCGTAGATCTGACCGGCCGTAGATACTCCGGCGGCCAGTTCCGGCAAGCTGTTGGCGGCCGCCAGCGCGTAGGCCACCGTGTCCACCTGACCGGCGGTGAGAAGCAGTGGTCCGGCCGCCAGGACCTGCAGGAGATCGGTGCTGGAATTGATGTACGTGTTAGCCGAGACGAAACCGTCAACCAGCGCCGCCTGTTTTTCGGCCTCCGTAAATCCCTCCGGATAGCCGACCACGGTACCCTGAGCCGTATACCCCGAGGCAGCTTCCCCATGTACGATCTTCATGCCCCGGAAACGCGTTTTTGTTCCGCCCACGTTGCGGCACATCCAGAGAACACTATCGGCGCTTTCCCAGCCGCCGGCGTTGGCAACATAGTCCACAATGTCCCAGTCGAGGTACATCCCGATTCTGATGTTGTTCACGGGGAACGTATTGTCGTTTCTGAGAATGAAGCGGATGATCACGAAATCATCATAGGGCGCATCGGCAAACGCGTATGACTGTTGTGTCACGCTGATGCCGATCGGGCTTTCCGCCCGCGAGTCCGAGAACACCGAAAATGTCTCCTGGTCCGCCACGAAGCCCGGCTCGAGAAGTTGTATGTTGCCCCCCGGACTGACGGCAAAGTCGCCGTCCGGTTCGCCGATGGCATTGCGGATACCATCGGAAACGTTGTTCGAGTTGGTGCTTATTATGAGACCGCCTTCGTACAGGTCCGTTACACCGCCGTCAAACGTGAAGCCGACACCACCGGCCTCGAAAAAGGACGGATTACCCAAACCGTAGGTACCGAAATTGGTCACGGTGAAGCCGACGCGGTTGACGTCATGCGTGGCCAGGAGGCGTTGTGCAGCCGGCTCCACGAGAAAGTGAAGCTTGGCAACATTTTGATAGGCGCCGTCGCCGTTGATCGTGAAATCCAAAGAGAGAATCGTGCCTTCGGTGACAGTATCGGCAACAATGACACGGATAGAATCGCTGGAGCGCAGCGTATCCCCTTCGTCGAGCGTACCGAATACGGCCGTACCGTTGAGTATGGTCAGCGACGGCTCACTGCCGGTCAAGGTCGCGGTGACGCCGGTGATTCCGGCCCCGACGTTCTGCAGCACGACCGTACCGGCGACGGTATCTCCGGCAGCAATAGGTTCATGGTCAAAGGCGTATGGTCTCACATTGGGTTGCGCATTGGTTGAGGACAGGGCATTGAGGGCCGCCATGCAGTCAACTACTCCCCAGCCGAAGTTATTGTCGGGCAGGGAATAACCGAAGTCATTGGCCGTGGTCAGCATCGCCGCCTTGATTTCGTCGGCCGTGGCGTTCGGATTCTTCTGTCGCAGGAGCGCCGCCAAACCGGCCGCATGCGGAGCCGCCATAGAAGTTCCGCTCAAAAAGCCGTAGTTGCCGTTCGGATACGTCGATCGGACCGCCTGGCTGGGAGCAGTAACATTCGGTTTGATGGCGCCGTTGCAGTCCGACGGTCCCCGTGAGGAACTGGTCCATATCACCGGCGGGTTCCCCGTAATAACACCGCCGACGGCAAAACAATCAAGGGAGTCGTCGGCCCCGTTGGCCGGGTTACGGATTGTCTGAGCCCCGGAACCTTCGTTCCCGGCGGCGAAGATATTGACAATACCCAGAGCTTCGAGATTATCGATCAGGTCGTAGAAGACATTCATACAGCCGATATCCTCGACGCCCCAGCTATGGTTGATAACATCAGGGACATCGTCAATGGAGTTCGGGTCCCCGTCGGGATCGGCCGCCCATTCGAAGGCATCGATAATTGAGGCGCCGTTAATATCTATAACGGCGGCTGAGATCCATTTCGCGTCCGGCGCCACCCCGACCGTATCGCCGGAAACATCGTCATGACCAACCATAATGCCCATGACGTGAGTGCCGTGGCTGGCCGAAACGCCGGTCAGCACATGCGGAAACGGTTCCTGGTCTTTAGGATCGAACCAGGCGGCGGCTGAGTCACCATCGTGGCCCTTCCAGCTTTCGATCAGAGCCGGGTGGTCCCCGTCAATGCCGGAATCGAATGAACATATGACCGTACCTTCGCCGGTATACCCCGCCGCCCAGGCGGCATCGGCATTGATAAACTCGAGGTTCGGCTCCACTCCGAGCGCCTGATTGTATGCCGGTGAGGCCTTGACCGGACGGATGAGCGTGAGCTTCGGGACGGCGTAGATTGTCTCGATATCATCGCGTTCGGCAAGAGTCTCCAGCTCAGCGGCGGCAATTTCGGCATAAACTACATTTGTTAACCAGTACGTCTTGATTTTGCCCGTCAGGTCCCGCTCTTCCATTTGCTTGAGATGCGCTACCAGATTCTGCTGGCTGATGTCATGATTGATTTTGAGGCGGGAGGAAGTTATTTCGTATCGTCCGGCGCGTGTGGTAGCTCGGATACCGGCGACAGCTTTCAGCGCCCCCGCCGATTCCACTTCAGGCAGCTTGATCCAGACCGGGACTTTGTCGTTTGGATTTCCGGATGCGATTTGTGATTCCAGGCCGGAATCAAGTTGGCCGGCATGGCCCGTCAAACAGGAGCCTGTCAGCACTGCTCCTATCACCAGAACGCGAGACAACTTAGTCATTATGATTACTCCGTTTTAGCCGATCGTGAACTTCGCCTTGATTTACACACATTCATAAAATGAACGGTTGAACAGGGGTATTAGTTTATCCCTGGGAGAAGTAAGATAAGGCGGGTTCTTGTTTTTTCCAAGTAGATTGAGGATATTACCGGCTGGAGAATCAGGTGTTGAAGGTTACTGGAGCGAGGTATCACTATGTCTAACGAGTTAGATTACAAAACGATGCAGGCCATGCTGGTGGATTTTGCCAAGAACTGGCTGGCTCATGACGGGTTATGGTTCCAGGCGGTTGAGAAGCAATATGGTCTGGAAAAGGCAATAGAGCTGGATAAGGAAGCCTGGGAGAAGTTCACCGTCATCGAAGCCAAACGGATCATGGCGACTCACAACATCGCCGAAAACGGCGGTTTGGAAGCGCTGAAAAAGGCGCTGGGTTACCGATTGTACGCCTTTATCAATGAGCAGGAAATCCGTAACGAGACCGAAAGCTCCTTTGAGTTTTATATGGTTGACTGCCGAGTGCAGTCGGCTCGGAAGCGAAAGAACATGCCGCTGTTCCCGTGCAAAGAGGTGGGCATTGTCGAGTACTCCGGTTTCGCGAAGACAATCGATCCCCGCATCATAACCGAATGCCTCTGCTGCCCCCCGGACACCGAGGCTGGGGAGGAATTCTATTGCGGGTGGCGGTTTAGGATGTGATGCATTCCATTCGAACTGAGGTCTCGCTAGTGGGGCTTTGGGTACAGGATTCAAACGTGTTCGCGGATACTTGAATACAGGCGTGCGATCATCGAAAGAGATAAGAATTGTTTTGTGAGCGGAATTGGGCTGGTGTGTGCCGTCTGCAGGCTTTTGTCACATCTTGCCACGACCTGAATTTCACATTATACTCCAGCGATGGGTAACAAAGTGATCTCAGAATTTTCGGTCGGTGACAGCATAACCGCCTTCTTCGCTGTGAGAACCTGTGAACTCCGGGATTTCACCCGCGGCAAGTTCCTCTCCCTGGAGCTGGGAGATTGCAGCGGACGAATACCGGCCGTCATGTGGGAACCGAACCAGTTCGCCTTAACGGACTTGGAACCGGGCATGGTCGTCAAGATCAGGGGCGAAGTAACCCAGTATCAGGGACGAAAGCAGCTAACGGTTAATCGTATGCGCCTGGCGCTTGATGATGAATACCAACTGGAAGAGATTCTGCCCCATTCTTCTCAGCCCCGAGAACAACGCCGCCAACGAATCTTCAATCTAACCGAAAAGCTCGAAAACACCTATATCCGGCGTCTGGTGTCGTCCTTCTGGGAAGATACGGCTTTCTTCGAGCGATTCATCGATGCTCCGGCCGGCAAACTGTGGCATCATGCCTTTGTTGGGGGGCTCGCGGAACATTCGACCAACGTCGCCGAGCTGACCATGCAGGTCGGCTCCAACTACGATTTCCTGAACAGGGACTACCTCATTTTCGGAGGACTGCTGCACGATATCGGCAAAGTGGATACCTATTCTACGGCGGCCACCATCGACTACACCGATTCCGGCCGACTCGTGGGACATATCTGTATCGCTGACAATTGGATCGTTAATAACGCCGGCAAAATAGACGATTTCCCGCCCAAGCTCCTGACCAAATTGCGCCATCTCATTCTCTCGCATCAGGGCGAGTTCGAGACACCGGTCAAGCCAATGATGCCCGAGGCGTTCGTCATCTACTACTGCGACGAAATCGATTCCAAACTGGGCGCGATCGACCGCATCCGGACCCGATTGGAAAGGCCGGGGTGGTCTGAATTCGTTAAACTACTCGATAGATTTCTCTACTTTGACAAGGGAACCGAAGAGTGACCGCTGAAACGGCAACGGAACCGCTCCTGGACGTGCGGGGAGTATCCCGAGAGATTCAGGACAGGACGATTGTCGACAACATCATTTTTTCGTTCGAAGCCGGGCGCATCTACACGATTATCGGACCCTCCGGAGCCGGAAAATCATCGGTGTTGCGGCTCCTGAACCGTCTCGATGAACCGACGTCCGGCGACATCCTCTTCCACGGCGTCTCCACGGCCGAACTCGACCCCTGTGGCATGCGCTGCAAAATCGGATACCTGTTCCAGACACCACATATGTTTCCCGGCTCCGTACGCGACAATTTGTTGTACGCCGAGTGCTCCCTGCAATCGGATGACATAGAAAGGTTGATGGAACAAGTCCAGATAGACCCATCGATGATCGACACCGATGCCTCTTCGCTCTCGGTCGGTCAGCAGCAGCGAGTGGCCCTGGGCAGGCTCCTGGCCACCAACCCCGAGATCGCTCTCCTGGACGAACCGACCTCCGCTCTTGACCCCAGTTACACGGAACTGATCGAAAATACTATATTGTCAATTATAGACTGCTGCGACCTGACGGTGGTTATGGTCACTCACAATCCGGAACAAGCGCTGCGGATGGGCGGGCATACGCTATTGATGGTGGCCGGGCAGCTGGTCGAGGACGGCTCACCCGAACAACTGATACGAAACCCGTTGTCGGAACTGGGACAATTATATCGGGATAAGAGACTGAGATGACGTCGCCGGGCTACATACAGGTGGCCCTCGGGCTGGTGCTGGTGGCGCTTTCGATCGGCATCGCCCGCTACTGGAGAATCCCGGTAGCCAAAGAAATGGCTCTGGGATCGGTGCGCTCGTTCATACAGCTCGTGGCGGTCGGCTATGCTCTGGAGTTCATCTTTAATCTCGAGTCCGTGCCGCTCATAATTCTGGCTATCCTGGTAATGATTACCGTCGGCGCCCATGCCGCCTCCGGCAGAGTAAAAAACCTCAAGCGAGGCTTTCTCATTTCTTTTGTCGCTATGACATCAGGCTCACTGGTCACCCTGGCCATTATGCTGGTCATTGATATTATCCCGTTCGAGGCCCGCTACGTGATCCCCTTGGGCGGCATGATTATCAGCAACTCGATGAATGCCTCGGCGCTGTGCGTGACTCGACTCACGGCCGATGTTCGCAATTCGAAACTGGCCATCGAGAGCGCTCTGGCATTGGGTAAAAGCTGGTACGCAGCGACTCTCGAGATGCAGAGAGAGGCCTCAATCGCGGGCATGCTGTCGATTCTGAACTTCATGAAAACGGTCGGCATAGTGGCATTGCCGGGGGCAATGACCGGTATGATTCTTGGCGGGGCTGATCCCCTGGAAGCGGTGCTGTTGCAGATCATTGTTGCTTATATGCTCCTGTCGGCAGTTACGATTACGTCGATTGTCACGGTTCATCTGACCGTCCACCGTTTCTTCACTCGCTCGCACCAATTGCATTACTGAGCCATCCGTGTAGTCAACCGGCACTCACGTTGACTCATGGTAAAAGGTAACAGTAGGGCCGGAGTCGCTGCGCGTTGCCTCATAATAAAAGGTAACTATAGGTTCAGAGTCGTTGCCTCACATCGGAGGTAAGCGACAATTTAGAGCTTGAGTTTTATGTGAATTCGTGTACTTTAGTGAAGCTCCGAAAACGGGGCTTGCTTTGGGAACCGTCGCGCTACGAATACAGCGCCCGATTCTCTTTGCAGGCCCATTGTGCGGGGTCGATTTCTGAACCGGAGAGGTGGCCGAGCGGCTGAAGGCGCACGCCTGGAAAGTGTGTATAGGTAACCCCTATCCAGGGTTCGAATCCCTGCCTCTCCGCTTTTGTTCGTCGTAATCATAGAGGTGGTAGCTTATGTTAAACAGTACTCATACCGCGAGGCAAAGAAAAACCCACCTGAAATTTGGGGCACCCGTGCTGGTTCACCTGACGGCACGAAAAAACGAGAGGTAGGTCTGAAGCGGACCCTCCCTGCAGATCACTGTGTGGCCGCGATCTGTGATCGCGGAAGAACCGGGATCGGAGATCCCGGCCACATAACAGTGGCAGGCTACTTCGACGCCGAGTGTTTCGGTCCAACATTGCCCGGACAAGTGTCCGGGACGCCCGGCTTATTACTTCGTGAGAGTAATAACCTGGTAACCCGCGTCAATAGGTCAGCCATTGATTTGAGACAGTGTGAAACGTGTCGATCCAGGCCGGCCAGTTCAGGGGCGGTTCGTAATGGTAGGAGTCCTACACGAATACCGAATCGTCTTGTACCATTATGTAGCAGATCTTTGTATGTATCGAGAAGGGTCGGTGGAAGTCGAAAAAGTACTTATGCATGTCTCCCTCATAGAACGGCATTATTATTGATTCTACGTCCCCCAATAGCCATGGGAATGAACCCATCACACCCGGGAAGTCGCTGAAGTAAGGTTGCACTTTCCTGGCATTCAGTCGGCCGTGGAAGTAGGCCACCACCCATAGGTTGTCTCCGTGCGACATGTCGACCACCGAATCGATTCGAAGTGAATCGGCAAGCTCGTTCCAGGCATCGTGGCTACCGAATAGAACCGCCTTATGAACGGCGACGCTGTCGAACCAGACGATCAGCCGGCTTTCTTTCCAGTAGAAGTAGAAGCCGATCTCGAAATCGGTTCCTAGTGGCCACAGATCTGCCTCGATTGGATCATCCCATATCTCGATGGAATCCCCCAACTGCTCTCTGATCAAGTCAAGGTCGGCTTTGATTTCATTATACAGACCAAGCGGAGCCACCACACTGTCGGCCAGGTACATGGCCATCAGTTCGGCAGTCTCATCTTCAAGTGGTGTCAATTCCCATGTTCCTTTGAGTGGCTCGTCCGGAGCAGTAGGATTGTCATCGCCGCAGGCGAGACTGAGAATGACCGAGAATAGTACAACAGCGGCTATTTTCTTCATTGGCAACTCCCGTAGATTGTTTTTAAATATAGGCAAATCTGTCCGCTTGTCAAGCGGTAAGTGACGGCTATGTAACTGCTTGAGTATGAAAATCTTATAGGGCCACCACAGTCTATTTTCAAAAAACCGTAATATAATAGTACAAACAATAAAATACTTGACAAAACAACATTATATATTATCATACATCACAACAACCCAATGAACGGGAGTTTGGTGTATGAAGCTGTTGTCGTTTGAGTTCTTTCCGACCCTCCAGAATCGGGAGGAGTTCTTTGATAAGATCACGCAAGAATCCGGGGCGGCCACAAGAATAATCAGTCAGTACCTAATGTTCTGTATCCTCGCGTTCCTGTACGGCGTCGTTATGGGAAGTTATCATAGTGTGCTTCAGGCGGTTGCAGCCGGGGGCAAGGTAGTCGTGCTGTTCGGGCTGGCTCTTGTTATCTGTTTTCCCGCATTCTTCATTATTCAGTACATAATGGGCTCGAAGCTCAAGCTGTTTCAGATGGTCTCGATCATTCTGTCGGGTTTCATCCTGACAGCCGCCATTATGCTGTCTTTCGCGCCGATCATAGTCTTTTTCCTGCTGACGGGCGGCAATTACTACTTTCTGCAACTGCTGCACATCGCCGTTTTTGTGCTATCCGGTGTGTTCGGGATGAAGACAATCGTCGATGCGCTCAAGTATTCCTGCGAGAAGAAGAACATCTACCCGCAGATGGGGGTGGTGGTGTTTCGGTTCTGGGTTATTATCATGGCGTTTGTCGGCATCCAACTGGCCTGGAACCTTCGGCCGTTCCTCGGCGATCGCGGGCAGCCGTTCGAGCTGTTTCGCGAGTACGAGGGGAACTTCTATGCGGCGCTGATATACTCCGCCAAGAAACTGGTCGAAGAGGACACCAATCCGGGAGAAGACACCCGGTCCCAGTCCTCTCAGTTCAAAACGCAGGATGAATCCGCCCTAGACAGCGTCGCGACCGACTCCGCCCTGCAAATATACTTCGGGACCGAATAAGCCACCGATGAAAACGGACATCATGACACTTGAAGAAGTGGCGGCCTACCTCAAGGTGAAACCGCAGACGATCTACACCTGGGCGCAGGAGAAGCGGATTCCGGCGGCCAAGCTGGGCAAGGAATGGCGGTTCAAGAAGTCGCTGATCGACCAATGGTACCTGACACATATAGACAAAAAGTTCGACGATGTCATTGAGCTGTGGCGGTTGAATAATGATGAGGAGGGGGAGTGAGTGGCGGCGACCCCATGTGACCGCCCGTTCTGAGGGTACCCACATAGGGGTACCCCTACAAGACTCCTCCCTTGGGTCAGGACCCTTGTAGTCCTGACTTTTAGTGGACAACTCGCGAACTGTCCCTACGGGAGACCGGATTCCTGCCCACCTTTGGCGGACCTGAGCGGCCTTCGCAGGAGTGACAGGTACCGGATGGCAGGTCCGAAGCGGACCTGCCCTACATAATGCAGGACATCGGGGAACAATTCTATTAATAACCAGTTTAACAAAAATACTTTACATATTTGTAATGTTTTTGTATAATGGTTAAACGCGCTGCATTTTGGTTTATTTTGCGGCGAGAAGAGGATTACGATGAGAATATCGTCGCTGGAAGAATACGGATTACGATGCCTGCTGGCGCTGGCCCGCGAAGGTCAGGGGAAGCAGCTCTCGATCTCGGAAATCGCTGAGATGGAAGGGCTTTCCATGCCGTATGCATCGAAACTGCTCTCGATTCTGCGCAAAGCGGAACTGGTCGAGGCGGTTCGCGGTCGCGGCGGCGGCTTCTGTATCAGCCGGGACCCGGGCGAGATCACGCTACTCGATGTGCTGACGGCGCTCGGCGGTCCCATTCTGGACCCCGACCACTGCAACCGGTTTACCGGGCAGTTGGATACATGCGTACACACGATCGATGGGTGCTCAGTCCATGGCGTGCTGGATAGCCTGGCGGGCTATATCAGCGACTTGCTGTCCCAGACGACGCTTGAGGATCTGGTTCGAATGGGACAGGCTAACAAAGCGCGGCGCATGAGTATTATTCCGGCGGAATCGCTGCTTTCGGATTCACCGGGTCCGGAAGACGATAAAGATAAAGTGAAAAAAGATGTTTCCAGCTATAAACAGTCATTGTGAGGATTACTGAAGTATGTCACAGAGTAAACCCTTGTTTGAATTCAAGAATATACATGTTGCCGTTGAAGGCAACGAAGTCGTCAATGACGTTTCACTGACAATCAATCGCGGTGAAGTGCATGCGATTATGGGGCCAAACGGCTCCGGCAAGTCGTCACTATCGAATGCCCTGATGGGGCACCCGTCGTACGAAATCACCAAGGGTGAGGCGTATTTGGACGGGCAAAGTGTACTGGAAATGGAGGCTGATGAGCGCTCCCGCGCCGGTTTGTTCCTGGCGTTCCAGTATCCGGTGGCGATTCCGGGCGTTACGGTTGCCAATTTCATGCGAGCGGCACTGAAGTCACATCGCGGCAAGGACGCCGATATAACCGATTTTCGGAAGCTGTTTCTGGCCGAGATGAAAGAACTCTCAATTGACAGGTCTTTCGCCACCCGGTATATGAATGAGGGCTTCTCCGGCGGCGAGAAGAAGCGAATCGAGATTCTCCAGATGGCCATGCTTCAGCCGAAGATGGCGCTTCTGGATGAAACGGATTCCGGGCTGGATATCGACGCGCTCAAGACCGTCTCCGAGGGCATCAACCGGTTTCATGATGAAACCAACAGCTTGTTGTTGGTGACGCACTATCAACGCCTGCTGAACTATGTGAAGCCGGATTTTGTGCATGTCATGTATCGCGGTCGGCTGGTTAAATCCGGCGGAGCGGAACTGGCCCTGCAGCTCGAGGAAAAGGGCTACGATTGGGTGGAACGTGAACTACCTCAGGCAACGGAGGTGTAAATATGACTGATGTGAGTAAACAGAAAAATCGGGACCTGGCCACACTGAACGCCGATTACGCAACGAAGTACGGCTTTCATGACCCGGTCGACTATTTTCATAAAGGGGCTAAAGGGATCGATCACGAAGTAGTGGAGATGATCTCCCAGATGAAGAAAGAACCGGACTGGATGCGTCTGCGTCGTCACGAGGCTCTGGACGTGTTTCTCTCCAAGCCGACACCCGGCTGGGGCAACACCAAGCTGCTCGGCGAAATCGACTTCAAGAACATCTATTACTTCATGAAGCCGATCGAGGAGCAACAGAAGAGCTGGGATGACGTCCCGGAATACATCAAAAAGACCTTTGATCGTCTGGGTATCCCCGAAGCGGAGAAGAAGTTTCTCGGCGGTGTTTCCGCCCAGTATGAATCGGAAGTGGTCTACCACTCGATGCAGGAGGACCTGAAGGAACAAGGTGTCTTGTTCCTCGATATGGACAGCGGGCTGCGGGAGCACCCGGATATAGTCCAAAAGTTCTTCGGTACCGTTATCCCCACCTACGACAATAAGTTCGCCGCGTTGAACACGGCGGTCTGGTCCGGTGGCTCGTTCATTTATGTGCCGCCGGGAGTGGATGTCAAGATTCCGCTGCAGGCATATTTCCGCATCAATGCCGAGAACATGGGACAGTTCGAGCGGACGTTGATTATCGCCGATAAGGGCTCCCGCATCCACTATATCGAAGGCTGCACGGCACCCGTGTACTCGACCGATTCGCTGCATTCGGCGGTGGTCGAGTTGATCGCTCTGGATGAAGCGTACATCCGCTACACGACCATCCAGAACTGGTCGCGCAACATTTACAACCTGGTCACCAAGCGCGCCTCGGCCTACAAGAACGCCACGGTGGAATGGGTGGACGGCAATATCGGTTCACGCCTGACCATGAAATACCCCTGTATTCAGCTGTTGGGTGAAGGCGCCAAGGGCGAAGTCCTCTCGGTAGCGTTTGCCGGTGTCGACCAGCATCAGGATGCGGGCGCTAAGATGATACATGCCGCGCCGAATACATCGTCGCGGATTACTTCCAAGTCCATCTCCAAGGATAACGGCCGCGCTTCGTATCGCGGACTGGTCAAGGTGCACAAGAACGCTGTCAACGCCAAAGTATCGGTTGAGTGCGATGCGCTGTTGATCGGCAAGGAGGCTCGTTCCGATACGTATCCGACGATGGAGATCGACAACGAGCAGGTGCGGGTGGAACACGAGGCCCGTGTATCGAAAGTGGCCGAAGAACAGTTGTTCTACCTGACCAGCCGCGGGTTGAGTGAAGACGACGCCCGATTGCTGATCGTTAACGGCTTCATGGAGCCCTTTACGAAGGAACTGCCCATGGAGTACGCGGTTGAACTGAATCGACTTATCGAACTTGAAATGGAAGGTTCTATAGGCTGACATGAGCGACACCAAGACTAAAACGATAGAACAGCTAACCAACGGCTATCAGATTCCGGAGCTGGCGCCGGCGCTGGAACGCGGTCCGGAATGGCTCCGAGAGATAAGAAAAACGGCCCGGGCACGATTCAATGAAAGCCCGCCGCCCCGCCGGGGTCTGGCCTTGTGGCGGTATACCGATCCGGGGAAGTTTCTTTTCCGGCATGACGCCAGTGTCGACACCGCGTTCACGGACGATTACGATAAAGTAGTCTATGATGAACGCCGGCACGTCGACGAGGGCCACCTGGCCGCTCTCGTGACCGACTTTGGCGGCCGTGAGATAGATGTTTACGGTGGTGGGTCGTTGATCAAAAAAGGAGCGTTTATCGGTTCGCTTTCTCAGGCAACCGAACAGCACGGTGAACTGGTAAAGAAGTATCTGAACCAGCTTGTCAATGATCGGATGGGCAAGTTCGAGGCCATGAACTCGGCTCTCTGGAATGATGGTATCTTCATTTACGTACCGGACGGGATGGCGGTCGAAAAGCCGCTGCATCTGATTCGCGAAGCCGGGCGGGAGAATTCGACCTACTATCCGCGTTTGCTGGTAGTCGCCGGTGAAAACTCCGAATTCACATTGATCGATGAATACGGCGGCGGCTCCAGAGATACGGATCTCGGCATCTCCAACGTCAACGGAGCGGTGGAGATATTCGGACTGCAGAACAGCCGGATGCGGTATGTATCGCTCCAGCGGCAGGCCGCCGGCGCCAATACGTACTTGAGCCACCGGGCGAGGATTTCCCGGGATGCGACCATGCTGACCATACCGCTGGTATTCGGCGCCAACTATTCCAAGCAGAACCTGGGCGTGATCATGGGCGGACCGGGCGCCGAGAGTAACATGTACGGTCTGTTGTTCGGGTCGGGCTACCAGCACTATGACAACCACACGCTGCATCGGCACGAGTCGGGTAACACGTTTTCGAATATCGACTTCAAGGTCGTATTGCGGGACAAAGCCAATTCCGCTTACACGGGACTTATCGAAATCGAGCAAAACGCGAGAACCTGTGAAGCATATCAGGAAAACCGTAACCTCCTGCTCAACAAGGGCACCAGAGCCGAGACTATCCCGGAGTTGGAGATTCTTAACGAAGATGTCAAGTGCTCGCACGGCGCGACAATCGGTCCCATTGATCCGGAAATGATCTTCTATCTGATGTCTCGCGGCATGGCATTCCCGCTGGCCGTGCGCACCGTGGTCTCAGGATTTGTAGCATCGACTCTGAAGCAGATTCCGGATGATCTTCGTGACCGCCTGGAATCGTTCGTTGAACGAAGGCTGGAGGGAATATGATCAAGGCTGAACGCAAGAAGCTGGCTACGGTGGCTGAGATTCCGCCGGGAACGATGAAGTCGTTCGAAATTCGGAACGAGCGTATACTGGTGTGCAACGTGAATGGTGCGTACTATGCCATTGCCGATGAATGCACGCACGATTCGGCGCCGATCAGCACCGGTACGCTCATCAAGGATCAGGTCGTCTGTCCCCGGCATGGGGCTCGATTCGACGTCAAAGATGGTGCCGTCAAAGCGCCGCCGGCCGTGGTGCCTATCCACACCTACAAGGTGATGATAGAAGGTGAAGATATTTACGTAGAGATTGATTAATAATAAAAGGGATACAGCCAGGTACTCATGGAACAAGAAGTTGTCAGTCAAGAAGCCGCCGTCCGACCGGATCTGCTGCCGACCGAGATAGCTCGGATTAAGGCGGATTTCCCTATATTGGATCAGATGATCGACGGCCGCAAGCTGGTCTATCTGGATAATGCCGCCACGACTCAGAAACCCCGAGTGGTGATCAACGCCATCCTGGAATACTATCGCAAGTACAACGCGAACATTCATCGCGGCCTGCACTACCTGGCCGAGAAAGCCACCGAGGCGTATGAGCATACCCGGGAGCACGTGGCGCAGTTTATCGGCGGGGTCGATGTCAAGGAAGTTATCTTCACCCGGGGTACGACGGAGGCAATTAACCTCGTCATGTACACGTGGGGTGAACACAACATCAAAGAGGGAGACGAAATCGTCGTCTCTGAGATGGAGCATCATGCCAACCTCGTTCCCTGGATCAAGTTAGCGGAGAAAAAGAAGGCCGTCTTGAAGCGGATTCCTATCACCGTGTGCGGACATCTTGACCTGAGCCACATTGACGACATCATCACCCCCAGGACCAAGCTGCTGGCGATCAACCACATGTCGAACGTGCTGGGGACGATCAATCCGGTAGCGGAGCTGGCGGCCAAAGCCAGGGCACAGGGCGCGGTAGTTCTCGCTGACGGCGCCCAGGCCGCGCCGCATATGCCCATCAATGTCAAGGAACTGGGCGTCGACTTCTATGCTCTGTCGGCCCACAAAATGATGGGACCGACCGGCGTCGGCGTGCTCTGGGGACGGCGAGAGTTGCTCGAGGAGATGCCGCCGTTTAACATGGGGGGCGAGATGATCCGTGAAGTCCGTTTCGACAAGGTGACCTGGGCCGAGTTGCCGCACAAATTCGAAGGGGGTACTCCGAATATTGCCGATGTGGCGGCTTTTGACGCCGCTTTGCACTATATGGAAGGCATCGGTCTGGATCAAATTCGGCTCCACGAAATGGCGCTGACGAAATACGCTATAGAGAAATTAAACCAGGTGACCGGTATCGAAATTCAGGGGCCACAGGAAGTCGAGCAGCGCGGCGGCGCCATTTCATTCACGGACCCGGATATACATCCGCATGATATCAGCAGCTTTCTCGATTCCCGGGGAATCGCCATTCGGGCCGGCCACCACTGCGCGCAGCCGCTTATGAGGATCCTGGGAAAGGTTGCCACGGCGCGAGCCTCATTGTATATTTACAACGACGAATCGGACATTGACGCCCTGATTGAGGCGCTGAAAGATATGAGGAGATACTTCGGCTTATGAGTGAACGTCTGGATGACTTGTACCGCGACATAATTCTCGATCATTACCGTTCGCCGCGAGGCAAGGAACCGGTCGGCCGGGTGGACATTGCGTCCAGCGGCCAGAACCCTTCCTGTGGCGACGAGTTGATGCTCGAGGTCGAGATGGAAGACGGCACCGTGAAGAATATCCATATTGACTGTCGCGGCTGCGCCATTTCGGTTGCTTCCGGTTCCATGCTCGCCGAGGTCCTCAAGGGGAAGTCAATCGAAGAGGCAAAACAAATAGCCGGTATCGTCAAGGGGATGCTCAAGGGAGAAGACGTGGAAGTACCCGACGAGTTCGAGGACCTGGATGCTCTGCACGGTGTCAAGAAATTCCCGGTTCGTATCAAGTGTGCGCTGCTGGCCTGGATTACGTTCATCGAGGGTCTGAAAGACTTCGAAAACGGCAAGACGACTGTTCGCACGACCGTTTCCACGGAAGAGAACGAGTGATTGCAGCTGAGACGGAGTAGTTCCGACAATGTCCCTGCCCACTAAAGAACGGATTATGGAGGCTCTCAAGCCGGTTCAGGACCCGGAGATAGGTATCGGTGTCGTTGACCTGGGGCTTGTCTACGACGTCAATGTCGAGGAGGACGGCAAAGTTCAAGTCAAGATGACTTTGACGACGCCGGCCTGCCCGTACGGTGAGATGCTGGTATCATCCGTCCACAAGGAAGTGGCGCTCCAGGAGGGGGTCACGGACGTGGAAGTCGTGCTGGTTTGGGATCCGCCCTGGGACCCGGCTGAGATGGCGTCGGATTATGCCAAGGATGTCCTGGGGATTTGGTAGCCGCCTTTCAGGGGAACCTGGTCTTTACAATCACAGTTTAATTGCCTACCATGAAGGCTTTAATACGCATGATAGACTTGTAGTATCGGTGAGGTTTGTGAAGTGACCGATAACAGCCGGGCTGACATATCTTCATTGCGCATCGACCGCAGCAAGAAGAACAGTGACCGTCCCCGCTCCAGGAAGTGGCTGTGGCTGGTCTGGATTGTGTTGCTGGCGGCGGTCGTTATCGGCTACCTGGCTTTCAAAGAAAACATAACACCGGCCATTAAAGTCAATGTGGCCACCGCCGCTATTCTGAAAGGAACCGACGCTCAGGCCGCCCTGGTGGCCACCGGCTACGTCGTGGCGCAACGCAAGGCGGAAGTGGCCTCCAAAGGGACCGGACGGTTGGAATATCTTGGCTTTGAGGAGGGAGACACGGTTGCCACCGGCGAGGTCATTGCCGAACTGGATAACGATGACATCAAAGCCAATCTCGACGTAGCTCGCGCCGAGTTGATGCGGGCCGAGGCGGATTCATTTGACGCCGGGCGCAGTTTCCGACGTGCTGAGGATCTTCTGGAATCCGGGTCCATACCAGAGACTGAGTATGAGGCGGCTGAGACGGCTTACAAGGTCGCTCAGGCCAACGTCGCGGCGGCCAAAGCTGCGGCTCGCGCGGCTGAAGTGGCACTGGAGAACACGTACATTCGGGCGCCGTTCGATGGCACGGTCTTGGCCAAGAATGCGGATGTCGGTGAAATTGTCGCCCCATTTGCGTCTTCGGCTTCGTCCAAAGGGTCGGTTGTAACGCTGGCCGACATGAACTCGCTGGAAGTAGAGGCTGATGTTTCTGAATCGAACATCCACAAAGTGATTGTGGGGCAGACCTGTGAGATTATCCTGGATGCATACCCCGGGGTGCGGTTCCCCGGTTACGTGAAGAAGATCGTCCCGACGGCTGACCGGGCGCGGGCGACGGTGCTGACGAAGGTGGCTTTCGATGAGTTGGATGACCGGGTGTTGCCGGAGATGTCGGCCAGAGTCAACTTCTTCGTGGATGAATCTGATGTCTCCGCTGAGTCGGCGAACCCCGTGATTTCGGTGCCGAAAGAAGCCATTACGACCCGCAACGGGAGAAAAACACTGTTTGTGGTCGAAGGTGAGTATGCCTATGCCAAAGAGACTACTGTGGGACGGGAGCTGGGTCCGGTGACTGAGATTGTCAGTGGTGTTCAGCAAGGGGACCGGGTGATTCTATCGCCGCCGGGGCGACTCGAATCGGGACAGAAGGTGGAGATTACGAAATAGTGCGCTTGCTCAATCGTATCTACAATAGTCAACAATAATCGCGCATAACGAAATACGAGAAACCTATGGCAGAACCACTGGTAAGACTGGACAACATCAACAAATCATACTGGCGGGATCGGATCGAGATCCCGGTGCTGAGAAACATCAATCTGCAGATCGCCGAGGGAGAATTCCACGCGTTGATGGGACCATCCGGATCAGGCAAGACGACGCTGCTCAACCTGCTGGCCGGTATCGACCGCCCGTCGACCGGAAATGTGATATTTAACGGAGAGGACCTGTCCGAGAAATCCGAAGGTGACCTGGCGCGGTGGCGCAGCCGGCATATCGGCTTCGTGTTTCAGTTCTACAATCTCATGCCGGTTCTGACGGCGTTCGAGAACGTCGAACTGCCTTTGTTGCTGACGAAGTTGAATCGTTCGGAACGCCGGAAGCAGGTGGAGACGGCGCTGACGATTGTGGGCCTCGGTGACCGGATGAGACACTATCCGAATCAGCTGTCCGGCGGTCAGGAACAGCGCGTGGCGATCGCACGGGCAATCGTGACCGACCCGGACTTGATTCTGGCCGACGAGCCGACCGGCGATCTCGACAAACAGTCCGCCGAGGACGTCATGAACCTGCTCTCCCGGCTCAATAAAGAATACAGCAAGACCATTGTCATGGTCACCCATGATCCCCGCGCGGCCGAACACGCCCGTATCATGCAGAATCTTGATAAGGGTGAGCTGATAGCGGCATGAAAATCCTCAAGCTGGTCAGTAAGAACAGCCTGCGGCACAAGCTGCGGACTTCTCTGACGGTGTTCGGATTGGCTGTCGCCGTCATGGCGTTCGTGATCATCCGCACCACGATCAATGCCTGGTACGCCGGCGCGGAGGCCGCCTCGCCGAACCGCCTGATCACGCGTCACTCGGTTTCACTCACCTTCTTCCTGCCGCTGGCATACAAGGAACGGATCAATAATGTGGATGGTGTGCTCGATGTATCACACGCGACGTGGTTTGCCGGTATTTATGTCGACCCCAAGAACTTCTTTGCACAGTTTGCCATAGATCACAACAACTATCTGGAGATGTACGATGAATTCGTCGTCCCGCCCGACCAGCTGGAGACATTCAAGCGGGAGCGCAATGCCGCCATTGTCGGCCGCGCGCTGGCGGATCGTTACGGCTGGGAAGTCGGGGATAACGTCCGGCTGGCCGGTACGATCTTCCCGGGAGATTGGGACTTCAAGATCGTCGGCATTTACACCGGCGCCGAAGAAAAGACCGATGAAAACGCCTGGTTCCATCGCTGGGATTACATTGATGAACGTCTCCGCGAGGAAGCTCCCATGCGGGCCGGGTACGTGGGCACGTTCGCTGTTCAGATAGATGATCCACAACGCTCGGCCGCCGTCTCGAAAGAGATCGACCAGCTGTTCGAAAACTCGCAGTTCGAGACCAAAACCGAAACCGAAGAAGCGTTCAACCTGAGCTTCGTGTCGATGGCCAGTCAGATTGTGCTCGGACTCAAAATCGTCTCCATCATGGTCATCGGCATCATTCTGTTGGTTCTCGGCAACACGATGGCAATGACGGCTCGGGAACGGGTCTCCGAATACGCCGTGCTCAAGACGCTGGGATTTCGGCCGGTGCATATTGTCGGCCTGATATTCGGCGAATCGCTGGTGATGGCGGTCGCCGGCGGGTTACTCGGACTGTTGATAACAATACCGGTCGGGAGCCTGGTAAAAATCGCCCTGGGAGTGTTCTTTCCCGTTTTCACGATTGGTGGGTTAACCGTCATGATGGCGGCTGCGGCGGCTCTACTGGTCGGCCTCCTGGCGGCCATCTTCCCTACTTTTAAAGCCATCAACACGCCTATTGTGGACGGACTGCGGATAGTCGACTGAGGAGTACCTTATGCGCTTGTTGTTTGCTTATTCATACAAAAACATCTTCACGCGGAAGTTGACTTCCATTCTGACTATCGCCGGTGTCGCTCTGGTCGTATTCGTCTTCTGTGCCGTTTTAATGCTGTCGCACGGCCTGCAGCAGACACTCGTGCAGACCGGCAACGATAATAACGCCATCGTTGTCCGCAAAGCCGCCAATACGGAAATCGTCTCTATCCTGCCTCGGGGCATGGCCAATACCATCAAAACCGATCCGGCTATTACCCGAAACGAAGAAGGTGAGCCCTTGTTTGCCGGCGAGATTCTCTTCCTGATATCGCAGCGCAAGCGCGGCGGCGCGCCGGAAGAAACGAGTAATATCCCTATCCGGGGTGTTTCGGAGCACTCTTTTACCATTCGGCCCGATATCACGATAACGCGGGGGCGGATTTTCAGGGAAGGCACCTCGGAGGTCATTACGGGCTCAAAAGTAGCCGGGCGATTCGAGGATTGCGAGATCGGTGATGAAATACGCTTCGCCACTCGAGACTGGACCGTGGTAGGTGTCTTTGATGGTGAGGGCTCCGGATTCGAGTCCGAAATATGGGGCGACTACGATCAGCTTTCGGCGGCGTTCGAACGGCCGATCTATTCATCGTGCACCATGCGCTTGAACTCCCCCGGTGCGTTCGACGAGATGAAAAAACGACTGGAGAACGACCCTCGACTCACGGTCGATGTTAAACGTGAGAAGCAATACTACTACGAACAGTCAAGCGCGACCACGACCTATATCTCGATTCTGGGTACAGTTATCAGCGTCATCTTTTCGATCGGGGCCATTGTCGGCGCGATGATCACCATGTATGCCGCTGTTGCCAATCGAACGACTGAAATCGGGACGTTGCGGGCGCTGGGCTTCAGTCGCTTCACGGTGCTGCTGACATTTCTGGGGGAGTCTCTGCTTATCGCTCTGTTGGGGGGAGTCCTCGGTATCGTTTTGGCTTCCAATCTGCGGTTCTTTCAGATATCTACGACCAACTGGGACACATTTGCGGAGTTGGCATTTTCTTTCGAAATATCTCCCGAGATTGTCATTAACGCGCTGATCTTCGCCCTGGTAATGGGTTTTATCGGCGGGTTCCTTCCGGCCGCCCGGGCCGCCCGGCTGCGGATCGTGAATGCGCTGAGATCCAAAGGGCGGTAAACCGTTTAAGTGGATTCGCCACCTTTCGATTCCGCTCGGGGTGACTAAAGCCTGTCATTCCTTCCTCTTACTTGTCATCCCTACTTCTTATCTGTCATTCCCGCGAAGGCAGGAACAAGCCCTGCCGCTGTGCGGGAATAGTCGCTGGTCGCTTTTAAAATTGCAGAGAGCCAAGTCATGCAATATATCCCCACTCTTCGCAATCCTTGAATTTTGCCACAATATTGTTTATCTATCCATTTAATTGAGGTCAATCTATGCGTGCCATGATACTCGACAAACCCGGAGAAAGACTGCGGGAAACGGACGTGCCGGAACCATCTGCCGGTCAGGGACAGGTTAAAGTCAAGGTCCAAGTCTGCGGTGTATGCCGGACCGATCTGCATGTTGTCGATGGTGACTTGACCGAACCCAAGCTGCCCATTATCCCCGGGCACCAGATTGTCGGCCGGGTGGCGGAGCTGGGAGACGACGTAAAGGAGCTTGCTGTCGGTGACAGCGTCGGGATTCCCTGGCTGGGCGGAAGTTGCGGGGAGTGCCGCTATTGTCGCTCCGGCCGGGAGAATTTGTGTGACTATTCGAAGTATACCGGTTATCAGATCGATGGTGGTTTTGCCGAATATTGCCTGGTCGATCAGCGTTTCTGTTTTCCTGTCCCCGAAGGTTATCCGGATTTGCAGGCGGCGCCGCTTCTGTGCGCCGGCCTGATCGGGTATCGGTCGTTGCGTATGGCCGGCGACGGCAAGCGCCTCGGGTTCTATGGTTTCGGGGCGGCGGCCCACATATTGATCCAGGTGGCCCACTATCAGGAACGCGAGGTATACGCGTTCACCCGGAGCGGTGACACCGAGGGGCAGGAGTTTGCCCGCAAGCTGGGTGCTGTCTGGTCGGGAGAGTCTGAGGAGTCACCGCCTCAGGAACTGGATGCCGCTATCATCTTTGCGCCGGTCGGCGAGCTGGTGCCGGCGGCTTTGAAAGCCGTGTGCAAGGGAGGGATTGTCGTCTGCGCCGGGATTCATATGAGCGACATCCCATCCTTTCCGTATTCTCTTCTCTGGGGGGAGCGGGTGATCCGCTCCGTAGCCAATCTGACGCGACGCGACGGCGAAGAGTTCCTGCGCTTAGCCCCGAAAGTGCCGGTGAAGACGGAAGTACACTCCTACCCGCTGGAGCAGGCCAACGAGGCGCTGGATGATCTGCGCCACGGGAGATTCAACGGCGCGGCGGTGATTGTGGTGGATAGGGAAGCGACTTTGTAGGGCAGGTCCGCTTCGGGGCCTGCCAGTTCGGAGACAGGTCTGAAGCAGACCCGCCCTACAGTTTTCCCTTCGTTGTCCGCTGATTCGGACTCCTCGCAATGACAAAGCCCGGGGGAACGATTTTGACCAGTCCGAAGGTGAGGGTTATTCACCCAGCTTCATCTTGAAGCGGCCGTCAAGAGAAACCGGTACCTTCTGGGGGTTCTCGAACGTGCCGCTGATGGTACCGAACAGTCTGTCTGACGTGACCGAATCTATGACGAACAACCCTTCGACCGGGAGGAAGATTTTGTCTTGTTCGGTAATGTCGTACTGCCCCAGCATCTGCATGAAGGAATTCTCCAGCAAAGCGATCGTGTCCGACTCCGGTACGGCCGGAAGTTGCAGATATAGCCTGTGCCTGACATATTGATCGAAGCCGATCCCGAAATGAGTGAAGCCCGAGAAACTCTCCCCGCGAAAACCCATGGTCACCAGCGCCGTGCTGCCGTCACCCGAGAGAATTCGGGGATCCCGATACGGGTCTCCGAGTACGGTGCCGGGGATGTGTTGTGTTTGCTCGACTTTGACTTTGGTGCGCACGTTTTCGCCGGTCAAATACAGATCCAGCCGGTACCGACTGGCGCAGCCAACCAGCAGCATCGAGGTGAGGAGTACCGGCAACAGCCGTCTTATGAACCGTGTCAAATCAATCATCATCATCTCGTTGCGATATAACGATAGTGACGTGGCGCGTCTCCTGTCTACAACGGCATCTCCACAATGCGATACCGTTTATGTATCTCGGCTCCCATTTCTTCGATACTGCGTCGCATAAGCTCGTTGGTCTCCAGTACCCAGGACAATTCGCCCCATTCGTACCCCCGTTCAATACCCTTGCTAAAGCAGGCATGAAACATGAGCATGTCCAGTCCCCGTTTCTGGAACTGCGGCACGACACCGATCGTGATGACACGCGCTCCCTTGATCTTGTTGCGGACTTTCGTATGCCACAGCAGCTTGAGCAGTCCCACAGGCATGAGTCTCCCTTTCAGGTGAATCAAGGCCTGGTTGATATCCGGCAGCGCGAGGCAGAAGCCCACCGGTTTACCGTCATACTCGCAGATAAACACCAGTTCGGGGTCCACTATTTGCCTGAGGTTGCGGGCCGTGTAGAAAAACTCATCTTCGCTCATCGGGACGAATCCCCAGTTGTTTTCCCATGCCTGATTGTAGACTTCGTTGATACGACTCACTTCATTGTCGAAGTCTCTCATGTTCAAGGTTCGAAGATTGACTTTAGAGCGTGCGGCCATTTTCTCGACTACCCGCTGAATGCGATCGGAAATGGGTGTTGCTTTGTCGATCCGGTAAGCCAACAGGCCCATTGTCTTTTTGAGACCGAATTTCTCCGCAAATATCGGAAGATACGGTCGGTTGTACGGCATCATGACGGTCGGCGGGCTGTCGAAACCCTCGACCAGGAAGCCGCACTCATGGTTGGTGGAGAAATTCATCGGGCCGCGCATTTTCTCCATTCCTTCACGCTTGAGCGTGATCATGGCGACTTTCAACAGGGTCGAGGCGATCTCGTAATCGTCGGGGCAATCGAAAAAGCCGAAGAACCCGACCTGCTCGGCGTGGAATTCGTTGTGGTCGTAATTGATGCAGGTCGCTATCCGTCCGGCCAGGTCGGAGCCGGCTTTCGCCAGAAACAGCTTCACTCGGGCTGTGCGGTAAAAGGGGTTCTTCTTGATGTCGAAGAACTCTTTCCGCTCCGAGATCAGCGGATAAACGTAGTTAGGGTCGTCCTTGTACAGCCGGTTGGGGTAGGTAATGAATTGCTTCAACTGGGAAGCCGACTCTACCGGGACGACTTCTATTTTGCCCATAAGCCCTAAGAGATCAGACCTTTCTCACGACCGATCCTGGCGATCACTTCCACCACGCGGTCGAGCTGTTCATCGGTGTGTGTTGCCGTATAAGAGGTGCGAATCATGGCCCGGCCCGGCGGCACCGCCGGCGATATGACGGGATTGGTGAACACGCCATTGTCGAACAGCGCTTTCCAGAACGCAAAGGCGTCGAGATCCTCTCCGACCAGTATAGGCACGATTGGTGTTTGCGTATCTCCGATATCAAAGCCGAGGGTCTTGAACTCCCGCTGCATGCGGCGGGCGTTCTTCCACACATGCTCGCGGCGTTCCGGTTCCGATTCGATGATGTCCAGTGCGGCCAGCACGGCGGCGGCATTCGCTGGGGGAATTGAGGCCGAGAAAATCAGGGCCCGCGCCCGATGTTTGACGTAACTTATGACATCCCGATGCGCCGCGATAAAGCCGCCCAGTGATGCGAACGACTTGGAAAACGTACCCATCGTGATATCGACCTTGTCGATCAAGCCAAAGTGCTCTGCCGTACCGGCGCCCGTTTCGCCCAGGACGCCGATGGCGTGGGCGTCATCGACAAACACTCTAGCTCCCTGTCGTTCAGCAACTTCCACCAGTCTCGGAAGGTCGATAATATCACCTTCCATCGAAAACACGCCGTCGACTACGATAAGTGTCCCCCCACGGCTGTTATTGACACGAGAATTGGTGACTACGCGCTCAAGGTCATTCATGTCGTTGTGCGCGAATTTGTATACCTTGCCGTAGGAAAGCCGTGTCCCGTCGACAATGCTGGCGTGATTCTGGCGGTCGATAAACACCGAGTCGTTCTTGCCTACCAATGTCGCAATTGTGCCCAAATTCGTTTGAAATCCGGTGGAAAAGACCAGCGCGGCGGGGCGTTTCATGAATCTAGCCAGGCGTTCTTCAAGCTCGAGATGCAAGTCCAGGGTACCGTTGAGGAAGCGCGAGCCGGTGCAGCCGGAGCCGTATTTACGGGCCGCTTCGGCGGCGGCTTCTTTGACTTTGGGGTGATCTACCAGCCCAAGATAGTTGTTGGAGCCGACCATGATGCACTTTTTGCCGCCGACAATCACCTCGTCGCCCGGGGCCGACTGGAGGGGGTGAAAATAGGGATAAATCCCCAGTTCCATGACCCTTTCTGGATCGCGGTAATTGAAGCATTTTTCAAAGAGGTCGGGATATGTCACAACAGATTTTTCCACGATGAGAGCTGGTATTCCTTTCCACAGCAATGTTATCATTCATAGACGTTAGATGAAAGCCATTTTCATATGTTTTGTCAAGCTAATAGAAATTTAACGAATTGGCTGGGATAGGAATGTAGGGCAGGTCTGCTTCAGACCTGCCGGCGAAGAGGCAGGTCCGTGCCGGACCTTCCCTACAGATTTGATCTTCTACCCCGAGACTATGGTCGCTCGGGATCTTCACGGTCCTGACCTTTTACTTATGAAACCGTTTGTCGGCGGACGTGTCCTGACCCTTCTCCGCCACGTCCGTCAGCCAGCCGAGCTTGAAATCCGGCACATGGTCGAACTCAGGTACGTACGGCTTGATGTCCAAAAGCGGGGTGCCGTCGAGCATGTCGACTCCGACTATGTGCAGCCGGTTGTCCTCTATCTTCTCCAGTCGGACAACCGAGACGCCGATCGGATTGGGGCGACGCGGTGCGCGTGTGGCAAACAGACCGCGCTGTTGTGTGTCCATATACGGCACTACCCGCAGCCTATATCCCTGACATTTGTGTAGATGATACAGCAGCATAATGTGGGAGAAGCCGTCCAGATCTGCGAGGCCCTCGGCATAATCGGGATACACCTCCACCGTACCGTTGGCGCCACCGGATCTTTTAGGTTGAATGGGAGTTCCTTCCGGCTTGTCAAACGGGGTATGGATGACACCGATGGACTTGAAGACGATGTCGTTGCTTGGTTTGTTCATATGAGGAATGTAGATAACTGGGGTGGTGGTGTCAAATGGGGATCGGGAGTGCCCTTCTCGACGAACGGCTAAAAGAACGAACCAAAATCATAGACCTGCTCCTATTGACAGAATAGGGTGAAATCTCGATACTTGCTGGATCATGAACTCTCGACAACCGTCATCGCGTTCACCTCAACGGCGTGTCTTAGCGGCATACTATCTGACCTTGTCGGCCATGTTGGTCGCTTCGTTCGTTCCGGAATACCGAGTGTGGGGCTTGAATTGGTGGGCGTACTACCCGTTGTCAGTCAAACTCATCGTTTTCCTCGCGGTCGGCATATGGCCCTGGCTTCTCATCCTTGTAGAAAGACAATCATGGAGTGCGAGCAGACCTGCATCTGCCACGCCGACGAATAATCGCTCGTACTACTTGGTTGCCGGCTCGCTTGGCCTGATTTTCTGTTTGGGGTTCTATCTGTTACAGGTCGAAACGTTCTTCCTGGGTGACGGTTATGCGGCGTTAGCATTGACGGCGCAGAATGATGCCTTTATGAAAAGCAGCAAACTGGGGGAAACTCTGGCTCACCTGGAACTGAAGTCCCTGTTTGACATGGTTGATTCTGCGGCGGCGCTGATGAGCTTCAGGGTGATTTCCATTTTCTCCGGGATCCTTTTTCTGATCATCGTAACTCTGTCTTCCGCGCGGTTGTTTGCCGACACCGGTCGGCGGCTGTTGTTTCTTTTTGGGCTGGCTTCCGGCGGATATATGATACTGTTTTTCGGCTACGTGGAGTATTACTCCCTCTTTTCAGCGTCGGTGGCCCTTATTACATGCCTGGGTGTTTTGATAGCTGACGGTCGGATGAACCGCTGGTTTATGGCGCCGGCTGTCGGGCTGGCGGTCTTTTTGCACATCATGGGTGCGATCCTGATTCCGGCTGCGCTGTACGTGCTTGTCGCCGGTTCGTCTACAGGCAAATGGCTCGCACACCGCAACAGAAACACGAAATTAGCCCTGGCTGCCGCTGTCGCTTTGGGGGCGGCTGGCATCTTCGTTTACCTCTATTCGACGAGTATGTTCTTTCGGCTTTCGTTTTTACCGATTCTGGAGAACCGCTTCACGGTGGAGGGATACACGCTCTTTTCTGTCGAACACCTGTGGGACTATGTTAATTTGGTCGTTCTTCTTGTGCCCGGACTGGCTGTATTGCTGATGGCTGTTCGCCGGCGCGAAATACTGCGCCTCATGAAGCAGGACCGTGCGATGTCCTTCCTGTCGATTCTGACACTTTCCGCAATGGCCGCGACTTTTGTCCTTGACCCCAAACTGGGCATGCCGCGCGACTGGGACCTGTTCGCTTTCTGCGGCATTCCATTGGCCGCACTGCTCTTTTATCCGATCCTGCGCCGCGCGGCAGATTCTCCTGTCAGTCGTATCGCCGCCGTTGGGGCCGTGGCGCTTGGCTTCCTCTCCTTGTGGCCCCGGGCACTCGCCCTGCACACTCCCGACCTGGCCTTACGGCATGTGGATACCTACCTGGCTCTTGATACGAAGAAGAATCGCGCCACCCACCGGCACCTGGTTCAGTACTACCTTGACATCGGGGACACTTCCCAGGCGGTGACCGTGCGAAACCTCTGGGAGAGCGAATATCCGGAGCGGCGCCTGTTCCGCGAAGCCAGCCAACTCAGACAGCAAGGGCAAATAAATGAGGCAACCCGTCTGTTTCGAAAGGCAGCTGCGATCAATCCTGCGATGTCGGATGTGTGGTCCCACGTGGCACTCTGCCTGTCGGACCAGGGGATGTACGACAGTGCGGTCTATTACTGCCGCGTGTCAATCGCTTATAACCCGGATGTGCAACAGGTCCACAACAGTCTCGGCACCAATCTGTTTCAGTTGGGGCGGTATAGCGAAGCCGAGGAAGCTTTCCTGGACGCATATCGCCTCAGTGATTCCACCGTGATGCCTTTGTATAACGTAGCCCTGCTCCACAAACATCAAGGCCATATGGATAAGCATGAACAGTATCTGAGGCGGGTGGCGCTGCACCCTCACACAGCGGCCCAATTCGTCGTACAACTGGCGGAGTACTATGTCCGCACGAACCGGGTGCTGGAGGCGCGGGAACTTTTGTCCCGAACGGTGGGGAAGACGATTGATTCAGTGGGGGTGGCGGAGTTTCTGGAGCGGTATCCGCAGTTGAAGTAGCGTTTGGCACCCTGGGTTGCTGAGGCCGTCATTAGTAGGTCGAAATCCCGCTACGGGTTTCGACACTTATTCTTCGCAGGGACGGGTCGCGACCTGTCCGCGAGGCGTCGAGAGCGTAAGGCTCATGAGCTGTTGAAGACCAACACACCCTGGCCTTCGGCCACCTCTCTGAAAAGAGGATTAATTGCAAACGGGACTGCTAAGCCGTGTGGTTTGGTTTGCTCTGGCGACTGATATGACGGGTGCCTTGGTCCGCTGTTACCCCCTATATATCCAAATTCCTCACGTAGTGCGCGTTTTCCTGGATGAACTGGCTGCGGGGCGCCGTTTCGGAACCCATGAGGATGCTGAAGAGATGGTCGGCTGACGCCGCGTCCTCCACCGACACCTGCAGCAGGGTCCGCGTTTCCGGGTCCATGGTTGTGCGCCAGAGCTGTTCCGGGTTCATCTCACCGAGACCCTTGTAGCGCTGAATCGAGACACCTTTGTCCGGGAAGGTCTTCAGCGCCTTCTCCTTTTCTTCTTCGCTGTATACGTACTGTTCCTTCTTGCCGTGTTTGAGCTGAAACAGCGGCGGCTGGGCGATGTAGATATAGCCCTCCTTGATAAGATCGTACATATAGCGGAAGAAGAAAGTTAACAGCAGGGTGCGGATATGGGCGCCGTCGATGTCGGCGTCGGTCATGATTATGATCTTGTGGTAGCGCACGCGGCCGGGATCGAAATCATCGCCGATGCCACAGCCGAGGCCGGTAATCAGGGAGCGAATTTCGTTGTTGGAAAGGATGCGATCGAGACGCGCCTTCTCCACATTCAGAATTTTGCCGCGCAGCGGGAGGATAGCCTGGAAGCGTCGATCGCGTCCCTGTTTGGCGGAGCCGCCGGCCGAGTCACCCTCGACAATGTAAATCTCGCATGATTCCGGATCGCGCAGGGAGCAGTCGGCCAGTTTGCCGGGGAGCGCGGCGCTGTCGAGCGCGGTTTTGCGGCGGGTGAGCTCTTTGGCCTTGCGGGCCGCTTCACGGGCGGCCGCCGCGGAGAGCAGCTTGTCGACTATCTTCTTGGCGATCGGCGGGTTTTCCTCGAAGAACGAACCGAGAAACTCGTTGGTGATCTGCTCCACAACACCCTTGACCTCGGAGTTACCCAGCTTGGTCTTGGTTTGGCCCTCGAACTGCGGATCGCGCACCCGCACCGACACCACCGCCGTCAGACCCTCACGGCTGTCCTCACCGACCAGCGTGGTGCCGTTGTTCTTGATGAGATTATATTTCTGTGCGTAGTTGTTTATGGAGCGAGTCAGCGCCGTCCGGAACCCGGTCAGGTGCGTGCCGCCTTCAATCGTGTGGATGTTGTTAACGAAGGAGTAAACCGACTCCGTGTAGCCGTCGTTGTACTGAATCGCAACCTCCACCTCGACGTCTTCTTTTTCTTTGCAAAAATGAATCGGCTTCTTGAACAGCGGCGTCTTGTTCTCGTTGAGATAGTCGACGAATGAGGACAGGCCGCCCTTGGCCTTGAAGTTGACTTCCTTGCCGGTGCGGTGGTCGATGAGATCGATGGCGAGGCCCTGATTCAAAAAGGCCAGCTCCCGCAGGCGGGCGGCAATGATATCGAACTTGAACTGGGTGTTCTGAAAGATCTGCGAATCGGGCTTGAATATCGTCTTGGTGCCGGTCTTTTCGCGCTGGCCGACCTTGCCGACCCGCTTCCTGGCTTTGCCGCGGACGTATTCCTGCCGGAACACGTCGCCGTTGCGGCCTACTTCCACGATACACCACTCGGACAGCGCGTTGACCACCGACACGCCCACGCCGTGCAGTCCACCGGAGACTTTGTAGGACTTGTGATCGAACTTGCCGCCGGCGTGCAGGGTGGTCATGACCACTTCCAGCGCGGAGACTTTCTGCTCGGGGTGGATTTCAGTCGGGATGCCGCGACCGTTGTCGGTGACGGTGATTGTTTCGTCCTGGCCGATCTCGACCAGGATGCGATCGCAGTACCCACCCATGGCTTCATCGATCGAATTATCGACCACTTCATACACCATATGATGCAGCCCGCGCTGGCCGACGTCGCCGATGTACATCGCCGGGCGTCGGCGCACTGCCTCGAGGCCTTCGAGCACCTTGATGGTGGTGGCGTCGTAGGAATGACCGTTGTCTGGTGGGGTATCTACCATTTCGTCTACTACATCCACTTTAGTAGCCATAAGTATCTATATTCCTTTCCTGGGACCGACCAGTCGCACCTGTTGGACGGCACCGCCGTACGGCAGCCGCCGGATATTGGCCAGAATCGATTCGATCTGCATGGTCAGTTCCTGCCGCCAGGCGTCTTTTTCGACCGCCACGAACAGGATGCCGTCCTCGAAACGGACCGCGCGACTGACCCGCGCAACCTGTTCGCCGACGATGTCCGGCCAGTTGTTGACCACCAGCCAGCCGTTGTAGTTCCTGGAGAGTCCCAGCGATCTAACCAGCGAATTGAGCACACCGGAGATCGGGTGGACGTTCTTGCGGCGGCTTGTTCCGGCCGTATTTCTGATCTGGCGTTTGTAGTTTTTCATACTCTTCTATAACAACGAAAGATACGGAAAGTTATACCCGAAATCAACTAAAAATGTTCATTTAACTTGTTGAAAATGAAGTGGTTAGGTTTGGTTCCGGAGCGGGTGAGAGTCGGGTTTTTTGTACGCCGGGGGTAGACTCAATACTCGACCTGCCGGCAAATCAGACACCGAGGCGTCCTCACGCCTTTGCGATTGTACGACTTCCGTTTACGTCCTATATTACGGCGCTATGGACATGTTTACCGGTCAACCCGAAGAGGCTCCCAGGAACAATAGGGCCGATATCCGGCCGCTGGCGGATCGGATGCGGCCACAGAGTTTCGATGAATTCTACGGCCAGGAGAACATTATCGGTCCGGATACGCCGCTTCGGAAAGCGATCGAGTCGGACAAAGTCAGTTCGATCATATTCTGGGGTCCGCCCGGCAGCGGTAAGACGACGCTGGCGCGGCTGATCGCCCAAATGACGCACGGGCAGTTCATTCATTTCTCCGCTGTGACTTCGTCCATCAAGGATGTCAAAGAGGTCCTCTCCAAGGCCGGCAGCTACTATAAAATGAGCGGACGCCGGACGTATATCTTTATCGATGAAATCCACCGGTTCAACAAGGCCCAGCAGGACGCTTTTCTGCCGTATGTCGAGAAGGGGGACATTATTCTGATCGGGGCCACGACCGAGAACCCGTCGTTCGAAGTGAACTCGGCTTTGATGTCGCGGATGCGGGTGTATGTGCTGGAGCGGTTGTCACCGGAGAACATCGGTCAGGTAGTCGAGCGTGCTCTGCAAGACGAAGAGCGGGGTCTGGGAAAGATGAAGCTTACGCTGGGTGAAGGGACTCTGGATTTCATTGCCGCCGCGGCCGATGGTGATGCCCGCCGGGGGTTGTCTTTGCTCGAAGCGGCTGCCTCGTATGTGGGTGAGGGCGGCGCCATAACGGCCGAAATAGCCAGAGAGGTGCACCAGAAGGGCGCGCTGCTCTATGACAAAGATGGTGAGGAACATTTCAACCTGATATCGGCGCTGCATAAGACCATTCGGGGGGGAGATCCCGATGCCGCCCTCTATTGGCTGGCGAGAATGCTGGATGCCGGGGAGGACCCGCTCTATATCGTGCGCCGGCTGGTGCGGTTTGCCTCCGAAGATATCGGGCTGGCCGATCCTTATGCGTTAACTTTGTGCATGAACGCCCGCGATGCGTACCATTTTCTCGGCTCACCGGAGGGGGAATTGGCTATAGCGACGGCTGTGATCTACATGGCCTGCACCCCAAAATCCAATGCCGCTTATGTGGCGTTCGGTCGGGCTATGGCTGATGCCCGGGAGAAGGGCTCGCTGCCCGTGCCGTTGTATATCCGTAATGCACCCACGAGTTTGATGAAAGAGCTGGGGTATGGTAAGGGATATCAGTACGCGCACGATTATGATGAAGCGCTGACCGATCAGGAGTATTTCCCCGATGAATTGGCCGGGACGGAGTACTATCAGCCGCAGGAAGTGGGCCGCGAGGCGCGTCTGGCGGAGTACCTGAAGAAGTACCGGGCGTATCGGGGGAAGAGCAAGGACGATGTTGATGATTCGGGAGACTGATCTTTCGTGCTTCAATAACGAAGATTAAACAAGTTAACACCTGGTCGATATTGATTACATAACGCTCCAAATAGAGGACATCAAATGCTGGTACATGATTTTCTCATACGTTCGACGGACAGAAATCCGGAAAAGACAGCGCTTATATTTCAGAAGCGGGAATACACGTACAATCAGATTCGGCAGTCCGCTTCGAGCCTGGCGGGTTTTCTGCTGAAGCACTCCATCAGGACCGGCGATCGAGTGGCGATCTACCTCGGCAACGAGCCGGCCACCGCTATCTCAATTTTCGGCGCCTTGCTGGCCGGCGGCTGTTTTATCATAATCAATCCCACGATCAAAGCCAACAAACTCGTACATATTCTGAATAATTCCCAGGCGCGGTTTTTGATCGCGCCGTTTAGCAAGAAGTCGCTGCTGGACAAGGTCAACTCGCAACTCGACTCACCCCCCGAGACCATTTACACCGCCGCCGATGGCAACGGGGAGAATGATTTCGAGCAGATCATTGAACACCCTGTCTCGGCTGAATTGCCGAGGGTAATCGATGATGACTTAGCGGCGATTATCTACACTTCGGGATCCACCGGCGATCCCAAGGGCGTGACCATGTCGCACCGCAACATGGTGTCGGCTTCGACTTCGATAACAACGTATCTCGAGAACATAGAAAATGATATCATCCTCAATATGCTGCCGTTCTCGTTCGATTACGGCCTGTACCAGCTGATTATGACGTTCCATATCGGCGGGACGCTGGTTCTGGAACGTGGGTTCGGTTATCCTTATCAGATTATCGAGATTATCAAGAAATACGAAGTGACCGGGTTGCCGTGCGTACCGACGATTTTTGCCATATTGCTGCAGTTGGAAACGCTGGAGCAGGAGAACCTGAGCAGCGTCCGCTATATCAGCAATACGGCGGCGGCTCTCTCGCCGACGTATATCCCCCGCCTGCAGAAGGCGTTTCCGCGGTCGCGGATATATTCCATGTACGGCCTGACGGAGTGTAAGCGGGTATCGTACTTGCCCCCCCGGGATATCAACGCCAAGCCGGATTCGGTCGGTATCCCCATGCCCAATACCGAGGTATGGGTAGCCGACGACAATGGCCAGGAGGTTCCGCGCGGCAAAGTCGGCGAGCTGGTAGTACGCGGCGGTTCGGTTATGCGCTGTTACTGGCGCGATCCCGAGGCTACAGCAGTGCGGCTGAAGGAAGGGAAATACCCGTGGGAGAAAGTGCTTTACACCGGCGATCTGTTTCGCATGGACGACGAGGGGTATTTGTATTTCGTGGCGCGCAAGGATGACATTATCAAGTGTCGCGGTGAGCGGGTACATCCTAAAGAGATCGAAACGGTGCTGTACAGCATGGACGAAGTGCTCAACGCACGCGTGATCGGGGTGCCGCATGAAATTTACGGCCAGGCTATCAAAGCGGAAGTCGTCTTGAAAGAAGGTAAAGCAGTCTCCGACAAGGAAATCCTGGCCTACTGCCGCCAGAACCTCGAGGATTTGATGGTGCCGCAGATAATCGAGATCGTCGAGTCGCTGCCGATTTCCGCGTCGGGGAAGATCAAGCGGACGTAGCCGGACGGACCCCACCGCCAGCGGCGGGCCACCCGGCCTACCTCGCTAGTCGATGTCACTACATGGTCACGGGCATGCCCATCATGGGCCAGATTATGCCGACGAAGATACCTATAATAATCATCAGTAGAATGGAGGCCGGAATGCCCGCCACGAAGAACTGGCCGCTGGTAAACTGCTTACTCTCGTAAGCGATAGCGTTCGGGGCTGCCCCGACCAGCAGCAGGAACGGCATGCCGGCCGCGGCCAGCGAGGAAAAGAGGATGACCTCGGGGGCGACGTTAAGATACGGCGCCATCACGAGCGCCACCGGTAGAGAGATGGCGATGGCGGCGACGTTCATGATGAGGTTGGTCATAATCAGGACAAACAGGGCGATGCCGAGGACGAAGATAAACCAGTGGGCGTTTTGCAGCACCGTCAGCCAGTTTATGGCCAGCCAGCTCGCGGCGCCGGTCTGCCAGAGACAGAAGCCGATACTCATGGCGCCGCCAAATAAGAGGATGATGTTCCAGGGGACGTTTTCAAGGTCATCGATAGTGAGAATCCGGAATATGTAGAACAGGATAGTCGACACGAGGATGACAGCGCTCTTGTGCAGAAATTTGAGCTCGGGGACAAATGACTGCGCACTCAGGAGAATAATGATTCCGGCTACAAAGATGATGGTCAGGATTTCCTGGCGGCTAATCGGCCCCAGGTTGGCGTTGAGCACCTTGACTCGTTCGCGCAAGCCGGGGATGGTCTTCTGTTCCGGTTTGAAGAAGACCATGAAAAACACCCAGAGCAGGAACACCATTAGAAACCCCAGGGGAGCCATATACTCGGTCAATTCAAAGAACGCAATCTCCCGGCCGACAATGTCCTTGAAGAAGCCTATCGCCACCGCTCCGCGAGCAGCGCCGAGAAGCGTGATAACACTGCCGGCGCCGGCGACAAACGCCATTCCGATAAACAGCCCCTTGCCGAATTTGGTGGGCTTGTTGTCTTCGTCATAAAGCGTATAGATTGCCATCAAGAGCGGGTACATCGCGGCCGCGACGGCGGTGTGGGCCATGATCAATGTCAGCAGGGCGGTCATGACGAAGCTGCCGAAGTAGATCATGCTCGTCTTCTCCCCGACAAGCAGAAGCATGCGGTAAGCCATTCGCTTGGTAAGTCCGGTCTTGGAGAAAGCCATGCCGATGACGATGGAGCCGAAGATGAACCAGACGGAAGGATCGAGGAAATCGCCGAAAGCTATTTTGGGCTCGCGGATCAGGAAGAGGACCTGAACGGTGCCGATAGTAATACTGGTCACTCCGATCGGGATCACCTCGAACACCCACCAGGTAGCGGCCAGAAGGAAGAGGGCCAGCGCGGCTTTGCCCTGATGGCTGAGGGGGAACCGTTCTCCCAGCGGATCGACCGCATCCGGCAGGGCGGGTGAAAAGTAGACAGCGCAGAACAAAACGAGACCGAGCAATAAGAGTGACAGTCGCTTCCAGTCGACACGGCTGACCATCTCCGCGAGGGTAATCTCTTCCGGCCGGGGAGGCAGGCCGCCGCCCCCTGAGGGCGTCTTATTGGGATTCTGAGTGTCTTCCGGCACCAGTTGTTCCGTCTATCTCGTCATGTTGCTGTTGTCAGAGTTGCCTATAGTACGAGTTTGGAAACCTCTCGAAAAACATCGACACTTCGCACTACGCCGACTACTTTTTTGCCCTTCACGACCGGGATCAGGTTGAGGTCCTTGGAGATCATGATGTAGATGACCTTGGTCAGTTGGTCCTCGAAATTGACCGTGGCGCCGATCGGGAGCATAACTTCGCTGACGGGCTGTTCGGCCTGGCTGCGAATCGACTCGACGTCTCTGCCGTAGGAGATGTTGACCAGGTTGGGATCGATTTCGACGTCGAACAGCTGGCGCTTGTCCTTGACCGGCCGGGCTCGCAGAAATCTTGGCTCCAGTCCGCCGAGGATATCACGGCGACGCACCGCCCCCAGCAGATGGTATTTCTGGTCGAACACGAGCAGGGCGCGCGGGAGGGATTTGGTGCCGTTCACATTCAGGACCGACTTTTCCATCTCCGCGATCGCCTGGCGCAGCGTGAACCAGTACGGGATATGCGGGTATTCATCGAGGGGAATCATGATTTCCCCGGCGCTTTTGGTTACCATGTTCGACTCCGACGGTGACCGTCAACGTTTCGGTTCGCTTGGGTCCGAAGCCGACTCCTTCCGGGGGAGATTCCGCTTCGGTAAAAACGCCGCAATTAATTGTCGGGTGGGGATGTTTGTCAATAGATGTTTGTTACTTTTTTCACATGGGTGTTGGCGGTCGGGCAAGAGGGTGGCGACCTGTAGGCTTCTACTACTGGACGGTGGAGATTCCGGGCGGCGAGACGCAGGTGGGGAAGCTGGCGGTGGTGCGGTGAGAGGGGTTGAAGAACACACCCCGCCCTTCGGGCACTTCTCTCAAGATGGAGCGTCGACAATGTCACCCCTGCGTAGGCAGGGGTCCAGGCTTTCACCGGGATCGGAGATCCCGGCCACACACAGGGACTCAGACCACGAGCGGCGAAGGCATTGCGGCGGACAGGTCGCGACCTGTCCCTACAGGAGATGGATTCCTGCCTTCGCAGGAATGACAGTAGGAAGGGCTGGAATTACGAAATCGGGGCGGTTTTTCACATTCCCCTTCTCGGAGGGGATTAAAGTGTGGGTTTTTCCCGGCTATGAGCACGGCGGTGCCAGCGGCCCCTTGCGGCAGGTGTACGTTGTAGTTCCGAGCCTTGCGCAGCAAGCGAGCAACCCGACACGTCACTCCCTGATCCGGTCGCGTGTCTAGTTGCAGCAACGAAAAGGAAACCGCCGCAAGCGGTGCGCCACCGGTTGGG
>CAZLBP010000006.1:94139-137875 GCA_964557855.1 uncultured Ignavibacteriales bacterium
GTCTAGTTGCAGCAACGAAAAGGAAACCGCCGCAAGCGGTGCGCCACCGGTTGGGCGACAATTGCATTGCTTGCATAGGCTGTGATCGTTAGATTGTAGAAGGAAAGAGGGTGTTTGCCGTGGTGAAGAGGAGCTTGTACTTAGTTCTGGCAGTTGTCATTCTGGTTCACGTGAATCGAAGGTCAGAGGCACGCGATGGTGATCGCGAAACTATGTCAACCCAGCAGATCACCTATCCGATTCCTTCTTGTGCTTCAAGGCATGATATTGGAGACCTTGGCTTATCTGTTTGGAATTTCGGTACCTTCGGATCTATCGCTACCAATCCAGTGCAATTCCCGGACTGAATCACAGGAGAACCCATCCTGTATGGTAGCGAGTTTCCTGAAGGGTCCAGGAGAAAATACTTGAGAGTGGGTGGTCTCTGGGTAGGCGCGGTGGTTGACGGCGATACGCTTGTAACAACCACCGTGAACGACCGTAATATCAGTGAAACTACCCAGAATTGGATTGATGGTCAGCCCGTTGTTCACAGGACAACTCTGGACTCGATTGACCGAAACCACAATGAAGCGGTATCAGAACAAGATTTGAGTGTCCGCTATGTAGATACAGTCGTTTATACGTTTAGTTCGTATCTCTACGATTTTCTCGATTATCGATTTCACAAGCCCCTAAACATCAAGATCAATCAACGATCGTATGCCTGGTCCTATTCCTACGCGGGAGATATAGTATTTTTTAACGTGCTGTTGGAGAATATCGGTGACCAAATCCTGACGGACACTTATATCGGTCTCTTTGTCGATGCTCATATTGCGTTTTCGTCCTCTCCCGATGACAGTGTTTCGAGTAGAAATGACCTCTGCGGTTTTCTGACGGATTTTGAGAGCGACACCAGATGTGGTTCCATAGACACGGTCAATACGGCGTGGGCCGCGGATGGCGATGGAGATCCCAGAGACGGGGAATGGGTGGAAGAGCCGATCATCGATCCGATTACGCAGAGCGGCTATGCCTCCGTTAGAGGGGTAATCGGTTTCAGATTCTTGTCTCCTCTTCTCACGAATCTAATCATGTCATATAACTGGTGGGCGGGCAATTACAATTCGGCTTTGGACTTTGGCCCGATGCGTGCCGAGAAGTATCGTGACTTTCGGACCGGAGGAATTGGGCCGCCAAATGGAGACCGTAATCGCTATTTCGTTCTGCGCAACGCTGAAATAGACTACGACATGGCGTACACGTCAGTAGCGGGGAACGATCCCGCGTGGCTTCCGGCGCCAACACAGATTAGAGATGATCTGGCCGACGGCGCCAACCATCAATTCCTGCTGTCACTTGGCCCGGTCGACATTCCGCCCGGGACCTCGTTTCCCTTTGTATTCTGCGTAGTCGCCGCCGAGAACTTCCACGTTGATCCTAACAACGGCAACAATCTGCCCCATAATCCCGCAGCCTGGTACGCCAATGTCGATTTTTCGGGCCTGGTCAAGAACGCCGTGTGGGCGGAGAAGATTTACGACAATCCGGGCGTGGATACCGACGGAGACGGTTATGCCGGCGAATATCGCGTCTGCAATCTCGACTCGGCTCTGGTCGATGATCAGTGGGTCTACACCTACGCCGACACACAGTGGTACAAAGGGGACGGTATCCCCGACTGGCGGGCGGCCGGGCCGCCGGTACCGCCCGATTTCTGGTTGACCCCAGTCCACAATGGAATACACGTCCGATTCAATGGTCAGGTGACCGAGACTTCACCGGATATCATGACGCAGGAGATAGACTTTGAGGGGTATCGCATTTACGTGGGGCGTGACTCGCGAGAGGACAGTTACTCGCTGCTGGCGTCGTATGATCGGCCTGATTATGACAAATATGTCTACAATGCCGGCAGCGGCCGCTGGGAGCTGCGGGATAACCCGTTTACGTTGCAACAGCTGCGCTGCCTGTATGGATCGGGCGGTGAGCCATGTGAGGACAGCTCCTTTGAGCCTCTGTTCTTCACGCGCACCCGGATGTATGTCCATCCGGACTATCCCGATTCCGTCTTCTACTTCACCAAGCATGATTACAATGTGTCCGAGTTAGGTGTGACGACGCCGATCCGCAAACGCTTCCCGGATGCGATCGACCCGAGAGGGCTGCCGGCGGATTCGCTGACGGCGAACATATATACCGAGGACGGCTACTTCAAGTACTTCGAATACGAGTTCGAGATCGAGCACCTGTTGCCGACAGTAGCGTATTGGGTCAACGTGACGGCGTTCGATTTCGGTTCGCCCGAGTCCGGGTTGCAGCCGCTGGAGAGCTCGGTCACGCTGCACGCGAAGTCGGCGTTTCCGCTTCACGAGTTGGATGCGCCGCTGTCGCATAGCGACCAGGTATATGTCTACCCCAACCCGTACCGTATCGACGCCGGGTATCGCAGTTCCGGCTATGAAGGGCGGGGGCGAGGTGATCTTCCCAACGACAAGGTGCGGGCGGTCTGGTTCGCCAAACTGCCGCCGAAGTGTACGATCACGATCTTCACGCTGGACGGCGACGAGGTGCGACGTCTGGAGCATGACATGGATATCAATGATCCGTTGCATAGGCGGCATCGGTGGGACCTCATCAGCCGTAATTACCAGCGCATCGTGTCGGGCTTGTACTACTGGACGGTGGAGATTCCGGGCGGCGAGACGCAGGTGGGGAAGCTGGCCGTGGTGCGGTGAGAGGCACTTAAAGCGGAGAAGCGCCCGCCCGTTGGGGAGTTTTGAGGAAGTACCATCGGTGTGTTGCGGCAGGTCACAATCCCGCTGAAGCGGGATCAGGACCTGACACAACAGTGACCGGGGTTCTCCAACACGCCCACACACTGAGGGCGCTGCATGACAGAGTTTACGAACCTATTTCAAGCGCAAATGCCGCCTGGTCGGAGCGATCGTATTCGTTGATACGGCCGCTGCCGTTGGTGTGTTTGGCGTACACGCGCAGGTTCAACGCGAACGTGCATTTCGTGTGCTCGTTCAACATAGAGCCAAATGTCTGCGGCGTCGAAACGGCCGGCGCACCGGCGCCGAGTGACGGAGGAGCGTTGTTGCCGCTCGTTTCCACCGTGCGATTGGGGCCGTTCAAGCCGCGATGGTACCAGATCGTGTAGTAGTACATGAACGGTTCACCGGCCGGCCCGTTGACATGAAACGCCCGGAATCCCGCCGAAAACGTGCTGGCCGCCGTACCGACCAGGAACTGGCACTCCTCGGTGTTCATCATGCCGTCCAGGCGCAGGTCCTCGATATCTCCGTAGCAAGGCTGCTTGTCGGTCCAGAACACATGTACGAGCGTGGCAAACGGTACTTTCGTGGTCGTGGTCGGCGTGGTCCAGTGTAGGAAGTCGAAGTTCTTGGCGGTGCCCGATCCAGTCGCACCCGTGGGTTTCAGGCGACGTGCGGCGCTGTCGAAGATCTCGATAATGACGAGATGTTTGCCGTTGGCCACCTCGAGCGTATTCCAGGCATTGTGGAACTGGGCATGCAGCCACTGATGCGACAGGTCCCAATAGGGAATCTTGTACAAGCCGCTCTGAACATTGCCGTCAGGGTCCGTTAAAGAATCCGGCCCCAGTGATTCGCCGTGAACCTGGACCTGCCCACCTACGTGTACGAAGCGCGACCAGGTGACGGGCGTCGTCAGCGGCTGCGGCGTCTCTCCGGCGGCGGGGTTACCCATGGAGTCGGCCTGGACGATGCTGAAGCGATAGTATTTCGCGCCCAGCGCTTCCATGCCGGGATGAACATACAAACGGAAACTAAGGGTCTTGCTCCACGGCTGATTCCGCAGTCGGCCGACCGCACTCTCGCCGGGAGCCGGCGGATTCACCAGGCCGCCGTTAGCCGGCAGCGGCGTATTGAGACCATCGAGGTCGTTCTGCACCGGGCTGACCAGACGATGGCTGCGGGTCGAGCCGATGTCCTCAAGTATGACGAATGGTTTGTCGTTGGGGACCGGCGGATCCTGCGGCTGGCAGGCGCGCGCACGCAGATTATAGGTCCTGATGTCTGCTTCCTCATCACTGGTAAACCAGTCGTATGCCTCGAGGCCGTCGTAGATGTAAACCCATTGGTTCTCATGCCACTGCTTGACTTTATAGGAATACGTGGTCCGGCAAGTTGTGCCTATGCGCACGAAAACAAGTGGTCGGGTATAGCAAAAGGTAAAGGTCCCGTCCGGCCGGATGGTTACTTCACCGACTTTTCTGGTCGTGCATCTCCAGGGGAAGCAGAGGATATGATGGAGATAGGGTCGGGCCATGACGTACTCACCCGCCGCTTCGCGCGGCAAACGTTTGAGCGCTGTCAGATCTTCGTTGAGCTTCGCCGAGGTCGGCTGCACCACGGCCGGATCGAGCGTAGCTTCTCTCAGCTTGAGGTGGCGCTGCAGATCCCGGGCTATCGGGGACGGATCCGGACCCGGCCGCGGTCCGGGGAACGGCCCCGGCTCGGGGATCGGATCCGGGAGCGGGATGGGGTGCAGCAGGTCCTTAAGCTTTCGGATCAGGTCATCCAGTCTGGGGTCAAGGACAACCCACGGCCGACAGCAGCAAACGCGTTCGTACACCTCGATCACTCCCTGGCAGATAGGCAGGCAGATAGCCGAGGGTAGATTGAGGGTGATTCGTGGGGTCAGCGTGCCCCCCGGCAACGGCGGAAGTTCCGGCAACGGGGTCACTCCCGGAAAAGGAGAGATCGGTGTCAGGAACGGGGTGCATTTCTTCACGGAACCGCTGACACAGACCACTCGGTACAGCCAGCCGATCCAGTGACTGCGGTCGATATCGATCACTCTCCGCTCAACCCATTCGTTCCAACTGGCGGCCGCACTGAAGGGCAACAGTCCCTCGGAACGAATTGTCTGGATGTCGTCGGTCACCGGTCCGAAAGCAACCAACTGATCGAGCTTCTGCCACTCCTGCTTGAGCTCGAGCTTACCGTTGCGGACCGGCGCCAGTACTTTCTGTGGTGTCCGCGCAGCATCGAGAACGTACAATGCTACCTCCGGTACTTCCTCTTCGCTTTTTCTCCCCTGCAGATTGACTTGAACCACAAGGGACTGATCTTTGCGAGCCATGTTTGACTTCCTTTTCATTTATGGTTAGAATCCGGTTCTATTTCGTCACGAGTCGTGCTGCGACACGTTTCCCTGTGCCCGGACGTCGGGGCAATGGTGCAATTCACTTCTGCCACGTAAGATGAAACTACACTGGTTGTATTAACTGCTCGGCGGCAAATATAGGCTTTATGGCCCTATGTTGTCAAGGAAAATGTCAGGCGCCGGTCAACGCGCGAGTCCAGCCTGGATGGGGTAGCGGATGTCAATTATGAAGGGCGTATTTGTAGGGCAGGTCCGCTTCGGACCTGCCCTGCAAATACTATACTCCTCGCCCCGGCGCATTCCAGAGCTTTCAACGCTCTTCAAAATGCGGGCAAAGCCGCAAGTGGTGCGCCGCCCGACGGTGGGCGACTCAGCCTGACCTACTTACGTTCCGGGCGCAGCCTACGCACAGGCCGGCGGCAACGGTCCGCTCTCGAACAGATAGTCCACCAGGTAGGACAGGTCGGACACATCGGTCGGTCCGCCCGGACCTACGATGCCGTCGACATTACCTTCGTCGGGACAACCCGGCAATTCACCGGACCGGAACAGGTAATCGACGAGGTAGGATAGATCGGCGACGTCGATCGGACCCGATGGTCCCGCTTCACCGTCAACGTTCCCGGGATTAAGGCAGCAGCAGACGTCACCGACGCCGTCACCATCGGTATCTTCCTGGCCGGGATTGTCCGCCAACGGACAGTTGTCGCAAGAGTCACCGGGAATGTCATTGTCCGAGTTAAGCTGACCGGGGTTAGGAGCATCGACACAGTTATCGCACAGATCACCGATGTCATCGGCGTCGGCATCGGCCTGGTTGGCGTTAGGAAGGTTCAGACAATTATCACAGGCGTCGCCTACTCCGTCCTCATCGGTGTCGGTCTGATCGATGTTGCTAACGAACGGACAATTATCTACTTCAGCGCAGAGACCGTCCTCGTCGGGATCGTTGATCTGATCGTCCGGGCAGGGATCGCACGGATTGCCGATACCGTCGCTGTCGTCATCTTGCTGGAATGGATTCGATATCTCGGGACAGTTGTCAACGTCAGCACAGACATCGTCGGCGTCAGCATCGTTCAGCGAGTCCAACGGGCAACTGTCGCCGCAGGCATCGGGCAAACCGTCCACATCGCTGTCCTCCTGTCCCGGATTGTACGTATCGGGACAATTGTCCACATTGGCGCAGAACCCGTCGCCATCCAGATCGTTATCGGGATCCAGGGGACAGGTATCGCAAAGATCCCCGATACCGTCGGCATCGAAATCGAACTGATCGGCGTTGGCAATATCGGGGCAGTTGTCACAGCCGTCTTCGATGCCGTCTCCGTCCAGATCCGGACCCGGGGTGTCATCGTACAGCGTGTCTTCCCTGATCTTGAGAATGAACAACCGGCCGTCGAGATGCGAGGCATAGACCAGGCTGTCGTCCCCGGTAAACGGAAACACGCCCCAGCAGTTGTCGGACGGACGATCATACACGGCCACTTCCTCCGGACAATGTGGTATGGACATATCGAACACGGTTACACCGGCGCTGTAATGGGACATGTAAACGAAGTCACCCAGAACATGGGCATTGTGGGCAAAGTTGTTGACTCCCAGGTATTCGCCCAGAATGCGAATATTGAACAGGTCTTGAATGCTCCAGACCTTCACAGTCTTATTGGTGGTTTCCTCGGTCGTGACGGCGTATTTGCGGTCTGCGCTCGGCCAGATATTGTGGACATAACCGGCATTGGGAATCGGGACCCGGACGATCATCGTCGGCACGAGTTTGTTTCTCATATCCCAGATCGAAAAGTAAGGCGCGTATCCTTCGGCCAGATAGGCCGTGTCATTCATGACGTACAGATCATGAATACCGTCACTGAAACCGAAGCCGTTCACGTACACCGGGTTTTCCGGGACGCTGAGGTCGTGGACAAAGACCGCCCGATCCTGTTGACCAACACCTTCGAGATACAGGTAGCCCTTCAGGGAATCGATGGCGAGATTGTGAGACGAGAAAGTTCCAAACGGCGAAGTCGGCACAACGTCGATCAAATGGGCGCTGTCCGGCAGATACTGCAGATCAATCACCCACAGGCCGGTGCCGCATTCGGAGACGCTGTACAGGTAGTGTTGCCAGGTGGCCATGTCCTGCCAGAGGCACCCGCTGCCGAACAGTGTATCGACCGGCACCAGGCTGTCCGCATTCACAAACACCAGACCGTCATCGACACCCATGATGGCGTAGTTGGTACCGTCCGGTGACTTGTAACCCCAGCAATCGCTGCCGTTCGTTGTCCCGAATTGAAAGGCCGCCAGGCTGTCGAGTATGTATGGCGTATCGCCCTCGGCCAGCAGTTTGGCCGGGACTTGCCGCTGCAACTCCTGCGCTGCCAGAACTTCAGACCAGTTGTCCGGTTCTCCCTGAACCGATTCACCGGAAAGCCCACATATCACCAGAGCCGCAAAACTCAACATCAGACCTAGACTAACACGCATGTCGTAACACTCCTTGTGTCAGGATGATTTCGCTCGATTCTTCGATTGTCAACGCAGGGCAGTTACTGATAAAGATAATATAATGGATTTAGTTTGTCAACGTTTCAATTACAGTAACATGATACCGGGGGAATTGTTCAAAGATGATCCGGGCGAATCACACTATTGCCGGAATTCGTTTTTCAGTATACCGAAGGCGAATACACCGTACCAGCGGTTGCCCAGCCGGCATGCCTGCCGCCAGGTACCTTCCTGAGTGAAACCGCACTTCTCCAGCAGTTTGACGGAGGCAATATTCGGCTCCGCCACGACAGCATAAACGCGATGCAGTCGCAGCTCCTTGAAGGCCAAACGTAGAATAAGTTGGACAGCCTCCTCAGTGTACCCTCGCCGCCAGTACTTCTTACCCAGCCAGTAGCCGAGTTCGGCGTTTTTGTTTCTGGGATGTATGTTTAAAAGGCCGATACCGCCAATTGCAGCCTCGGATTCGTTCGGAACGATACCAAGATGCAGTGCCTCTCGCTTTCGGTTGAGACGTCGGGACCGGTTTATCCAGCTGCGGGCATGCTGCAGTGTGTAAGGATATGGCAAGGTTTGCATGAACCTGGTTACCCGGCGGTCGTTGGCCTGAGTTTGTATTGACTCTGTGTCCGCCAGACGGAGTTGTCGTAGTGTAATCGCCGAACCGGCTAGTACAGGTATTGACATTCTGTTACCGGCCATGGTGGAACTCATCCCGCAGCAAACCGAAACACAACAGATCCAGCCATCGCCCGCCGATAAGCTCCGCCTGGCGCCACGTTACCTCGTGCGTGAAGCCCAGTTTCTCCAGCACTCGAATCGAGGCGCGGTTCGGTTCGTTAACGAATGCATAGACTCGGAAGAGTCTCAATGTGTCAAACGAGAAGACAACAATGTGGCGAACGGCTTCCGTGGTGAAGCCTCGTCCCCAGAATCGTTTGCCCAGCCAGTAGCCAATCTCGGCGTTGCAGTCGGACAGGTTCACCGTATTGAGACCGACTCCGCCGACTATGCTTCCTGACCCACGATCTTCGATACCGAAGAAGTAGCAGGTTCCTGTCTTAGCCAGACGATGAGAACTATTGACCCATCGATGTGCGTGTTTGTTGGTATAGGGATACGGTACGCCTTCGAGATACCGGCTTACCTGACGGTTGTTGATGTTTCGTTGAATTGAATTAACGTCAGATCGCCGTAGCCGGCGGATATTGACCAGATTCCCTTCGATTGTCGGGAGCTGCATGCTGGATCATAAGGCGTCCTGCCAGATTTGACAACTAATAACATCGGGTGACGGCCCTCGGCTTAGATCGACCTTGCCCTGCAAGACACCCCACCTGCTATGCATTGATATGCACATATGCTGCAGGTCCGCCCCGACAGATCCGACCGTCCGGATATTGTAAACAGTTAAAATAGAACAGCTTATACATCATAAGCAGTATTCTGCCACATTCGGTACATGGGTTGCTGACTGGACTCATGAGAAATCTCATATGGGTGAAGGGATTTCCAAGTACAGCCTAAAACACCTGATTGAAGTACTTATTTGGTGATTGTTTCTACCTGTGCAGGGAAACAATCGGAAAGCAGAAAAGTAATAGAGCAACTAAACAGGCATAATTGACTGTTCTAGACGAACCTAACCTGCAAGAAAGGGAGACACAAATGAAGAAACTCTTTGCGATCGTGGCGATTGCAGCTTTGATGCTTGGTTCCTCCGCCAGTGCGGTCCCGATGTTTGACATCTGGCAGGATGTCAGCGGAGATGGTGTCAAAGACACCTATCTGGGAACCGTGGAGGCATATACCGGGACAGAGTCAGCCGCCGACAATTATAACTTTTTCTCCGCCTCGGCTCACCCGATCAACGGGCCGACTCCCGAAGCCTACAAAAGCAAGATGTATATGTACGATGGTCCGGATGGCCTGTCGTTCGGCTTCTTCCACAATATCGATGCGGGCGGTAACAACTACTGGAATCATGTGGATTGGGATATCAGCCTGATGAACATGTCGTCTTCGTTCGGATTGAGTGACGACGGCGGTCTGACTCAGAGCGAATTCAGCCAGGTTGATCCCAATACGTATTCGGGACGGTGGGCCTATCGTATCAACACTGACGGTGGCGTGATTAAAGATCTCACACCGACCGACACGTACTGGGAAATCATGATCGACCCGCTGGCCTTCGGCGATGTTCAGGACTGGAGTATGTACTCGGCCGATGGTTCGGTTATCAACCTCTGGAACAACCCGGTGGGTCTTCCGACCGGACTCGGTTCTACCGATCATTACGAACTCGATACCGATGCTTACACCACGTTCATAACCAAGAGCGCCATTCCGGAACCGACTTCCATGCTGCTGTTTGGACTCGGCGTGGCCGGTACTCTGGTTCACCGACGTTTGAGAAAGAACAAATAGCCCGCTTTTCTATCCAGAGACAGCATACCAGACCCCGGTGACAACATTGCCGGGGTTTTGTTTTCGTGCAGTCTCCCCCGAACAAGTTTGAGGGTGCCGGCTGTCGCAACAGGACAATACAGTCAATTCGGTCATCGTGAAAATGGGCCATTTTGCTTCACTGATTGTTCGATTCGATTCGTATCAACGGAAACATTTCCTCTGTCTCGCCGGTTGTCTATGGAAGATTCAACGAATCATAGAGGAATTCAAAAATGCCCGAGGTGAAAATCACGATTATACCTAATGGTCCGGCCACGGTTCAGTGTGAGAGCGCTGAAATCTCCTTGCCGGACGGCACCGTTGTTCAGAAGGAAAACCGCTTCTCACTCTGTCGTTGCGGCCAGTCCAACCAGAAGCCGTTTTGCGACGGCACCCACAATACACGCGGATTCAAGGGGTAGGGCACCGGTAGGGAAGGTCTGCTTCAGGCCTGCCATGTGAAAACAGGTCGCTGTCGCCCACCGCTCTGGAGGCCGTCTCAAAAGGTGATATTCGGTCGACTTTTGTATCGCGTAGCTGCGGGGCTTGTCTCCGCCGATCCGGCAAGTCGGTGCGGCGCAAGGCCGCACTCCAGGCGGGGAAAGCACAGTCGAGGATCCTCAGTGCCGATTCGCCACTTATGAGACAACTTCCTCTACGGTGGGTTTCTCACACCCGTGAACCGACTCTCACGGAATGGTCCACCTGTGGCGGAAGCCTCGGCACGCAGATCTCTGGAATACTAAGGCAGACGGTCACATCCCGCCAAGGGGAACTGGGCCTGCCGCAATGATCAAACACCAAAACCACTATCAAATCTGTACGGTTTCGCTACAACATCGACATCACTCACGACAAAACACTACCAAGACTCCACCGATTCTGCCAAACGAACCCATTTTAGCGTGGCGAACAGTTCCTGTGTGGCCGGGATCTCCGACCCCGAATCTTCCGCGATCACAGATCGCGGCTACACAGCCCGTGGCGCATTGATGCCCACCTCACGCCCATCCCCTCTCCTTCGCAAGGAGAGGGGTGCCCGAAGAGCGGAGTGAGGATTCCGCGCCCGAAACCAATAGGTCCGAACTCCTGCAGTTCGCACTCATCTAGTTCCCAGGTTTAACTTGGGAACGAGGGGCTGTCGGAACCACGGGGGATTCCGACCTGCTTCTGCCAAACGAACCCATTTCCAGATGTGAAAAGGCAGGTCCGAAGCGAACCTGCCTTACAGTTACGGTAGAAACCGTGGGCGACCTCTGGCTGGCTCACAACTGCTTTCTTCCGCGCCTCACGGCGGCCACAATGATAGGAACCAGCACCAACTGAATCATAATACCCGGCAGGCCCGAGACAATAGCGCCTCCGGTAGAGAAGAACTTGGCCGCTCCGTAGGGCAATTGCATGAACATCCCGAGCACTAACAGCCCCAGCCCGAACATCAGGCGGCCGACAATCATTGCCAAAATGAGCGATAAGTAGATATTCAAACGGAGTCGGGCATAAGTAATCCCGGCCACCAGACCGTACATGGGTAACTCCATCGACATGAGCGGTACGGCATACGTGGGTGGCATACCGGTTAAGAGGTACGACAGTCCGGGGGCCAGAATACCGACCAGGAGCCCGCTCCAGGGGCCGACCAGAAACCCCGCCAAGAGTACCGGGACATGCATGGGCAGGAAGATTCGGCCGGCGATTCCGAGTGTGTGAAAGCCGATCGGCAAGAGTACGGCCAGCGCCAGGTAGAGAGCGCTATGGGTAACGAATTGCGTCTTGGTGTATGATGCTCTGGTGATCGTTTCGGATCTCCGTACTAGACGGCAACTGCTGAAGCCAGATACAAACCGGGGTGATCCTCAATCTGAACTTGCTCGAAATCGCTGTTGGCAAACATCTGACGAAGCTGGTCCGCGGGCGGAATCGCATCGTGCTCCACCACACCACCGATTTCCTGGTGAGCCTCCGAGAGCTCTTTCGATGACTGCAAGTGGATAATATAGAACCTGGCACCTTTCTTGAGGACCCGGTGAGTTTCGCCCAAAGCACGCTGCTGGTCGGCGAAATGCGGGAAAGCAGCGAAGGCCACCGCCATATCAAAAGACTCATCGGCAAACGGCAGGTTGAGAGCATCGGCATCGACCACATTGACATTGGGGAAGGGGAAATTCCGGTGGGCCTTCTGAGCCATTTCCATCGAGAAATCGACCCCCGTCACGGAGCCCTTGTCGCCCACCATCCGCCGCAGCATATCGAACAAGATACCCGTGCCGCAACCCAAATCAAGGATGTTCATGCCCTCCTCGACTCCTAAACCGTTGACAAGGTGCGCGAGAAATTCGAGGTCGACGGCGGTGAACATGAGATCCCATTCCTCCGCCAACTGGTCGAAGAATTTCTGATGTTTATCATGCGGCATAGCGCCAATGTATTGGTGCAAGGGCGGTTGTCAAGTGTTTTTGGATGGACCGTTTCACCCATGGAACCGAACCCTGAACGCCGGGGACGCCGATCCATGTGACCAACTTCCGCAAATGTGATCACCAATTTCTTATAAACTCTTTCGGTGTGACAGGAGTTTACATATATTACGGGTTGCCGAAAATTCGGACCGGACTGTCACAATCGGGTAGCGCCGCCACGAACCCGAGGCTGTCCCCAAAAAGTGATATCCGGTCGACTGTTGTATTGCGTAGCAGCGGGGCTTGTCCCCGCCGATCCGGTAAGTCGGTGCGGCACAAGGCCGCACTCTACGCGAGGAGGGCACAGTCAGCAAGCCTTAATGCCGATTCACCCCTTTTGGGACAGCCCCCTCGTGACGGCAACTAGCAGTCAGGAATGGGTTCCTGACCGCACAGAGAATTTGAAATCGGAGTTGGTGTGCCAAAACGACGTTCGCGACATGAGGAAAACCAGGAGTTCCTCCACATCAAGGGTGCGCGGGAGCACAACCTGAAGAATATCGACGTCAAAATCCCCCGCAACACCCTGACCGTCATCACCGGCCTGTCGGGCTCCGGCAAGAGCTCACTGGCCTTCGATACGATCTATGCCGAAGGACAGCGCCGGTACGTTGAATCGCTGTCGGCCTATGCCCGGCAGTTTCTGGGTTTGATGGAGAAGCCGGATGTCGATTTCATTGAGGGCCTCTCCCCCGCCATCTCTATCGAGCAGAAGGGGACGGCCAAGAATCCCCGTTCGACTGTCGGCACAGTAACCGAAATCTATGATTATCTCCGGTTGCTGTTTGCCCGCATCGGCGTGCCCCATTGTATCAAGTGCGGCCAGCCGATCACGCAGCAGACTGTGGAACAGATCGTCGATTCGGTCCTGACGTTCGAGGAAGGGACCCGGATGATGATTCTGGCGCCGCTGATCAGCGGTAAAAAGGGCGAACACAAGGAAGTAATACAAGAGGCCCGGCGGGAAGGCTTTGTCCGGCTGCGGGTTAATGGTGAGATCGTCAGCACCGAAGACGATATCGATTTAAACAAGAAGAAGAAGCACACCATCGAAGCGGTAGTTGATCGCCTGGTGGTAAAGGCCAAATCCCGGCGGCGGCTGGCTGATTCGGTCGAGACCGCCCTGAAGGTCGGACAGGGAACTGTCCTGGTGAATATCAAGAACAAGGACCTGCTCTTCTCCGAGCAGTACGCCTGCCTGAACTGCAATATCAGCTATGAAGAACTAACGCCCCGGATGTTCTCGTTCAACTCACCGTACGGCGCCTGTCAAACCTGCGACGGTCTGGGACAGAAGATGGAGATCGACCCGGAACTGGTGGTACCTAACCCGGAACTATCAATCAGCCAGGGCGCGATCCGGCCGTGGGGTGGGGCGGATATGCCCAACTGGTATCGCTACATGCTTAGAGGCGTGGCCAAACACTATGATTTCAAGTTCTCCAAGCCGTTTAGCAAACTCCCCCAGGAAGTCCGCCGAGTAATACTCTATGGCTCCGGCAAGGAGGAGATCACGTTCGAATACGAGCACGCTTCCGGCAAGGGGCACGGTACCGGCGTGTACAAGTCGACCTTCGAAGGGGTAATCCCCCACTTGGAACGGCGGTACAAGCAGACCGAATCAAGCGGTGTGCGGCAATGGATCGAAAACTACATGAGTATCAGTGACTGCCCGAACTGCAAAGGTACTCGGCTGCGGCCGGAAGCTCTGGCGGTCGTCATCGACCGGGAGACAATTGACAGCGTCACCGCCATGCCTATCAAGCGCGCCAGAGAGTTTTTCGCCGACATAAAGTTGAGCAATCGACAGCAGCTTATAGCGAAACAGATCCTTAAGGAAATCCGAGAGCGCCTGGGATTCCTGTGCGATGTCGGCCTGGAGTACCTGACTCTGGATCGGGCGGCCTCGACTCTCTCCGGAGGTGAAGCTCAGCGGATTCGCCTGGCCACACAGATAGGTTCACGACTGGTCGGTGTTCTGTATATTCTCGATGAACCCTCTATCGGGCTGCACCAGCGGGACAACAAGAAATTGCTCAACACACTCAGCGAATTGCGAGACATCGGCAGTTCCGTACTGGTGGTGGAACACGATCGAGAGACGATTGAGGCAGCCGACTACGTGCTCGACCTGGGGCCGGGAGCGGGGGTACACGGCGGCAACGTAGTGGCCACCGGCACGGCGCGCCAGATTCAAAAGGTCAAGGATTCCATCACCGGCCAGTACCTGTCGGGTAAACGTCGCATTGAAATACCGACCGAACGGCGTCACTCCAATGGCAACTCCCTGGTGCTGAAGGGCGCCTCCGGGAATAACCTCAAAGCCGTGGAAGTCGAGATTCCATTGGGACTGTTGATTGCCGTTACCGGCGTTTCCGGCTCGGGTAAATCAACGTTGATCAACGAGACGCTTTATCCTATTCTGGCGCGCCATTTCTACAGCAGCCGCAAAGCGCCATTGCCGTACAAGGCCATTGACGGGCTTGAGCACATTGACAAAGTGATTGATATCGACCAGTCTCCCATCGGCCGTACGCCCCGCTCCAATCCCGCGACCTATACGGGTGTATTTACACACATTCGGGACCTGTTTGCCGGAATTCCGGAGGCTCGCGCCCGGGGATATATGCCGGGACGGTTCTCGTTCAACGTCAAAGGCGGCCGCTGCGAGGCCTGCCAGGGGGACGGCATCATCAAAATCGAAATGCACTTCCTCCCGGATGTCTATGTCCCCTGCGAAGTTTGCAAGGGCAAGCGGTACAATCGGGAAACGCTTGAGATCGCATTCAAGGGAAAGAACATCGCCGACATTTTAGACATGACGGTGGAGGAGGCGCTCACGTTCTTTGAGAATATCCCTCGCATAAAGAAGAAGCTGCTTACGCTGTATAATGTCGGGCTGGGGTACATACACCTCGGCCAACAGGCGACCACGCTTTCGGGCGGCGAGGCACAGCGCGTCAAGCTGGCCTCGGAGCTGTCGAAAATGGCAACCGGACGAACAGTGTACATTCTTGATGAACCTACCACCGGGCTTCATTTCGAGGATATCCGCATGCTGCTGAACGTCTTGAGTGAACTGGTCGACCGCGGGAATACGGTGATAGTCATTGAGCATAATCTCGACGTCATCAAAACCGCCGACTGGATTATCGACATCGGTCCGGAAGGGGGCGATGAGGGCGGACGGATTATCGCCATCGGGAGCCCGGAAGAGGTGGCGCAGGCGAAGCAATCCTACACGGGCCAGTTCTTGAAGGCGGTGTTGAACGGGAGTGCGTATTGAGCCCCAGAAGATCTGCCTCTGCCCATGCCTGAACTCCCTGAAGTCGAAATAGTCGTGCGCGGGTTGCGGAGGACCGTCGTCGGGAAGACGATCGAACGCGTCACGCTCGAGGCCCCGCCCAGCTCTATCGTTGTCAGCAAGTCGTTCGGCGGCGCCGATTTCGAATCCATTTTGCGCAATAAGACAATCCATCGGGTGGCTAGACGGGGCAAGAATATCCTGATCAGTCTCGATGACAATATTACACTCTGGGTCCATCTCAAAATGACCGGCCATTTCTTTTATCTAAGAAAAGCGCACCCACGCCACAAACATGACCTGGTGGTCTTTGATTTTGTCACGAGGGAAAACTATCGAAACGCCAAACATCTCCGTTTTCACGATCCTCGCCGCTTTGGTCGGCTACGTTTGTTCCATGACCACGAGTTGTGGGAGCAGGATGGGCTGCGAGAGCTGGGGCCCGAGCCACTGGAGGTATCTGAGAGTGACTTCGTAAACTTGTTCAAGAAGACCCACCGCATGATTAAGCCGGCTCTGCTGGATCAGAGCTTCCTGGCGGGATTAGGGAATATCTACGCCGATGAATCGCTCTTCCTCTCGCGCATTCATCCGCAACGGCTGACATCAAGACTCTCTCAAAAAAAGCTGCTTGAGCTGCGGGACAACATCCAGATCGTCTTACAGAAGGCGATCAAGCTGATGGGGACCTCGATTGTCAGCTACTCCGGCGTGGACGGCCGCGTCGGCAAGTACCAGGATTACCTGCAGGTGTACGGCAAAGAGGCCCTGCCCTGTCCCAGCTGCGGGGCGCCGATTCGCCGGAAGCGGATTGGCTCTCGCTCGGCGCATTTCTGCCCCCGGTGCCAGCGACAGCGGTAACTCGCGCCGGTCAATCCGCCCAGATCAAAACACAAAAAAACCCGCCGGCGGGCGCCGACGGGTTTTATAGTCAGTATGAGAAGACTTACTGATGGACAGGGACGGGACCACCCTTAAACAGGTAGTCAACCAGATAGGACAGGTCAGTGACATCCGGTACGCCACCGGAGGCATTGACATCGGCTACCTTCAGTTCTAGAGGCGCATCGCCACCCTTGAACAAGTAGTCAACCATCAATGTCAGGTCGGTGACATTAACTTCACCGTCGATATTCAGATCGCCGGCAACGTGACCGCGAATGGTCACTTCACCGGTGAACTGGTTACCGGAAGGTCCACCACTGAGGTCATACTCAATATCAAAGAAGGAATCAACGTTACCCCAAATCAGGCCACCCTGATTGGCTTCCTCACACAACACGTGATCGGCAGCCGGGAAGGCCAGATGGAGAACGTCGCCTGTAAGCTCACCGAAGCCACCGGGGATGATCTCTGTCGAGGATATCGGAATTCCGCATCCGGCGACCTCAAGTGACAGATTCTCCATATCGTTAACATCAACGCCGCCAACGGCTTCACTGCTGATGTAAATATGGGCGCTCTGCGGGTCGAGCGAGAACTTCGCGATTACCAATAGAGGATCCGGCAGGTACAGATAGGTCGGCCCAGCTTCACCGAGCGATACGGTGTAGTCCTCGACTTCACCATAGCTGTAGGAACCGCACGGTCCCGGATTGGTGTTCCAGGCCAGACGGATTCGCATGCGGGTTTCGCCGCCAAGCGCGTCAAGCGGTACGTCAACCGTACCGGAGTACGGGCCGTAACCGGCGCCCGGATTCAGGGTGGCGGTTTCACCGGGATCATCAAAGTCGAGATCCTGGTTCCAGTCAACATACACAGCCGCGGTGTCAAGCGAGTAGGCACCGCCGATCGTAATACTGATCGGATAGCTGCCGCCGGCCTCAACCGTGGCTACTAAAGCGGTGTAATCGCCGTAGCCGTCGCAAGCCGTGGTGTTGTCGATTTCCTGGAAGGTGACGTTTTCGATGTATTCATCGCAGCCGCCACTGGCCGCACAGTACGTCGGTACCGCCGGGACACATTCAACCGTGACGGAGTATTCAAACGGTCCGGCCGAGCACGGGAAGCCGGTGAATACGGTGCCGCCAACAAAGATGGCATAGTCACCGGGACCCATAGCCAGACGCTGTACGACAACGGTATCACATTCTTCACCGGTGCCATAGGGGCTGATCGAGCCGGTAAAGTTACCGCAATCCCAGCCACCGCCATCGATAACCTGCTCGAGGAAGCCGGTTACGATCGGGAACTCGCCGACCGCAGTGATAGTGACATCATAATAGTTGTCAAGCGTCAGCGTGTACCAGTCGGTGTCACGGTAGTTGGAACCGCCAAAGAGGTAGGTGTTCCACTCACCGCAAACGGTCTCACCACAGTCTATAGAACCGAATACCGGCGGGCTGGAGTTGCAGCCGCCATTGGTGACATCGGTGCCTTCGTCAGGCGTACACGGTTCACCTTCATCGGTACCGGTGCACGTAACTTCGCAAGGATCTTCAACAGTAATGTTCAAGATGCCTTCACCGGTATTGCTGCTGTAGCCACCCACCTCGATCAAGTAGGAATTACCGGCAGTAACATTGAGTTCGACCTCAGACTGCAGGCCGCAGGCGTCGTCGTTACAGGCCAGTTCCGGACCCAGCGGTGAGCAGACACAGCCGTCATAAACGGCCAGCTTCGTGTCGTAACCGGAACCACAGAGGCTGATAGTAGCCTTACCGCTCATTGACGGGGTGTAGCAGTACCAGATATTCGGTGAAGTCATACAAGTGCCGCCGCCATCGTATGTGGCCGTCTGCGTACTGAACGCCAGATCGGTAACTTCGCCAACCTCAGTAGCATCGGCGCAGTCATCGTTCTCAAGAGCGGCACAAGTGGTGTCGGTTATGTGCAGATCAAAGGCCGGGATACAGTCGGGTGACGGCCAGGTATCGACCATCAGATAGTATACACCCGGATCCAGAGCGACACACTTGAAGCCCTTGGGGAGACTGCTGCTGGTACCGACCTCGTACAGACACGGATCAGCGCCGGGGCAGTCAGTGGACAGGGCCATACCGGTGTAGCTCGTGCCCAGAGGATCAAGAGTAATGTTCACAGTCACAGCGCTGAGCACGGTGATTTCGTAAATGATATCCTCACCGCCGTCATAGAGACCCAAACAACCGGTGTCGTAGTCATCAACACGGCCGCAGGTCGTCTGACCGTAGTCATGGAACGGTAATGTGGGAATATCGACCTTGATCGGATTGGCGCAGTTGTCACCTTCCTGCGGTCCGGCTGCAGCCTCGATGATAATGTCGAGGTCCGGAATGCAGTCAGGAGAAGGCCAGGTATCGACCTGGATATAGTATGTACCGGCCAAGAGTTCGAGATTCGGGATCGTTTTGGGCGAACCGGAGCTGCTGGTCACAGTTCCCAGACAGGTACCGTCGAGATCCGGGCATTCGTTGTCAATGGACATACCGGACCAGGTGGTGCCCTTAGGATCCAGTGTCAGATTGACAAAACCAAGATCATCGGTAACCGTCAATTCAACGATCAGGTCTTCACCGCCATCATAGCTGCCCAGACAGGTTACGTCATAGTTGGCCAGACGACCACAGGTATACTGGCTGGCGATGGTGTACGGCAGATCGCCGGAACCGACGCTGACCGGGAACGGGTCACCGCAGTTGTCTCCCGGAGTCGGGGGCGGGCACTCTTCGCCATAGACGTAGAGTTCGTAGTTGCCGATCGCTCCGTTGGCCGGGTCAAGCATGACGGGATAGTAGTAGATACCCGGATCGAGATAGTCGAAGTATATCTGCGGATTGCCGTTGCCGCAGTTGAAGTCGTAGCCGCTGTAGCTCAGCAAGGAGCCATCGGGGCAGTCGCAGTCGGTGACTAAGTTCAACCATCCGTTGCCCCAGCCGGCGGGACTGCCACAGTACTCGATCGTGATGCTCATGCAGACTTCGAGTTCAAAGGCAACCCAGACATTCGGATATTCGCCGAAGTACTGGCAGTACGTGTCAAATGTCGCTGCCGTGTTGTCGCCGGTGAAGGTGTACGGAAGCAACTGAACCGGAGTCGTATGACAGGAATCGTTCTCTTCCGGAATCGGGCAGGGATCGTCGGTACAGTTCAGACCGGCAGACCAACTGCCGCCCAGAGTGTTACAGTCTGCTTCGGTTACGTCTTGACAATCCGGTGAGAACGGATCACCATAACAACAACGGCCGACCGGCGGAGCATCATCGGTCAGCACGATGTCATCGATACCGAACAGGTCGGCATCGATGCCATAGTAGTTGAACCCAACGGTCAGTTGGGATTCACCCGCATAGGCGCTCATGTCGATGGTATATTTCCACCAGGTAAATGTCGGATAACCGGTCGTGTCGGCATCGAAAATCTCGGTGTAGTTGGTACCACCGTCGGTTGACACCCAAACGTAAAACTTGTGGGGATAGGTGTAACCTTTCAGGAACCAGAATTCCAGCCTCAGGTTGCTGGCGGCGCCAGACACATCCACAGTAGGTGAAATCAGCCACTCATCCTGCTGGAATCCGGGCGCATGCCAGGTCACCAGAGCAGATTGGGTACCGCCACCGGTATAAGTACCGAGGAAGAACCCATAGCCGGGATCGGTATTGACCGTATCCCAACCAGTCGGCGGGAAGAGAGTGTCTTCAAAGTCTTGTTCGAAATAAATCGCACGAGGATCGTACTCGACGACGGGACGCCTGATGCTGGCAATACCGCGCTCGTTGTCTTTCGTGGTCAGGATGCCCTCGTGATGCGGTTTGTAAGGCTCAGCGCCGCGCATCGGCTCGATCTCTTCGTTAAACATCTCCATGGACAGCTTGTTCTGGACCTCAGCTTCCATGGCCTGTTTAGCCGCGACATCGGGATGAATCGGCTGGCTGGCCTCTACGCTGGATTCTTGTTTGAGCTGTTCAATTCTTTCCGCCTTCTGCTGTTCGGCCTGTGTCGGCAGTTCATTAACTGCCCAAGCGGCGATGGCGAGAACTGAAACGCAAAGGACTAGAATTGGAATCCGCTTTCTCCATTTGAGCATAGCATACCTCTCCTTAAACGGATAGTTACTCAAGGTTCGTTGACGGAACACTGACTTTCGTTCAGTGCGATTTGATTTGGATTACCTGCAGCACCTCCTTTAGCTTTTCTCTGGTTAGCGGTTTACATTGAGTCCATTAGTTAGAATTGACCTGATACGAACAGTCTTCATTACAGATATGTTTCCTGCTTACTGCCCGAGATTACTCCGGGCATGCAACGAAAATACTTTTCGGAATTTTGATGACACGTATACTGACTACAGTGTATAAAAAGGGGTAAAACTGGGCAAAAGTCAAGACAAATCTGTGGTTGCAACCGGATTAATTCTGTCCTGTCAGAATGCACAAAATCATGACGGATATTGTGTTGTCTTGGACGTTTAATCGTCTTGAAATGTACTGTGAAAAGTGAGGCACATCCACGAATGCGTTATATCTCGATCCTTGTATTCGTGATCGGATCAAAAAACAACAGGTCGCCCGGCACAATACCAAAATTGACGGATTTTCCGACCGGCAAGTCTTGGGACAGTGCCGAAGCCCGTATAATGGTGCCTTCGACAGACAATCTTGCCACAAACTGATCCCCCTGGTACTCGCATTTTTCTACAATGCCATGGTAGAAGCCTTCGGAAGATATTCGAATTTTTTCTGGTCTGACGCCGATGAGGATTTCCGTCGCACCCTGAATGTTTATCTCAATGGGAATTTCGTTATCGAACAGCATCGGTTTGTGGTTCCTGATGACGGAACTGATTACGTTAAGTTGCGCATTCCCAAGAAACTGCGCCACAAAGAGGTTGGCCGGACTTTCATACAGCTCCACCGGGCTGCCCACTTGCGACAGCTTGCCGTCGTGAAGCACGGCAATCCGGTCGGCCAAAGTCAGGGCTTCGACCTGATCGTGAGTTACATGAATTGTCGTGACGTTCACTTTCTTCTGAATGCGGGAGATTTCCTGGCGCATGCGTACCCTGAGATCGGCGTCCAGATTCGACAGCGGTTCATCCAGCAGAAAAATCGCCGGATTACGAATGATGGCCCGACCAAGTGCAACGCGCTGGCGCTGCCCACCGGAGAGTTGACCCGGTTTGCTATCGAGTTTCTCCGATAACCCCAGCAGCTCGGCGGTGGCATTCACTCTCTCGCGAATTAGCTCTCTGTTTTCGCCCATCACTCTCAGTGGAAACGACAGGTTTTTCCCTACGGTCATGTGAGGATACAGCGAATAGTTCTGGAAGACCATCGCCACATTGCGAGCCTTGGGCTGCAATTGATCGATACGCTTCGATCCCATGTAAATCGCTCCACTGTCGAGCTGCTCCAGGCCGGCAATCAGACGCAGCAGCGTAGATTTGCCACAGCCTGATGGCCCAAGGATGACGAGGAGTTCACCCTCAGCTATTTCCAGGTTGATATCGTCAAGCACCCTCGTGTTGCCGAATGATTTGGATATGCCTATCAGTGTGATGCCCGCCATCTACTCTTTCCTGCATATTTGGCCGCTCTTAATATGAAACTTCCTGCCGTTTGCGGCCAAGACGGCGGGAGTAGTTTGGGCCGTGGTCAAAAAAACCTGTCCCAAATCTCCGAAAAGACCTACGAGCTGTGCGGATCTATGCTCATCGAGCTCGGCAAAGACTTCATCGAGCAACAGCACCGGACAGGTCTGCCGACGCTCTTTCAGGAGACGGTACGCCGCCAGTTTGAGTGACGTTGCGGCCGTTCGCAATTCTCCCTGGGAGGCGTGCGTTCGAGCCGGATAGCCGTTGATAGTGAACGCTACATCATCGCGGTGCGGTCCCACCAGGGAGGTCTTGAGTACCCGTTCTTTTTCCCCATAGTTGTCGAGCTTTCGGCTAAAGGCCGCGGCCGCGGCTTCGATCGTTTCCGTCTCCGGCGTGGATACAGCGGATGGGGCGTACTTCAGTCCCAGACGGCCGCCCTCGGATATATCTGCGTAGTACTCGGACGTCAATTCAGCAACTTCGGCAAGAAACTCTCCCCGCTTCAACATCACTCGGGAGCCGAGCAGGATGAGGAGTTCATTAAACGGTGACGGATCGGTTTCGTTTTTGAGAGCGGCGTTCTTCTGATTTAGCGCTCGATAGTAATCCGATAAATCGGCAAGGTATTGCCGGGAGAGTTGGGACAGGTACATATCGACGAAATTGCGTCGTTCGGAAGGCGGTCCCTGCAGGATCTCCCTGTCCTGAGTCCCGGCGGCAACCGCCGGAGATCTTTCATACAGCTCCGATAACCGTAGCGGCACTTCATCAACCGTTATTTTCTTCCTGCCGCCCGACTGACAGGCAACCGCTGCCGATTGCACGGCTCCATCAAAGTCTATCCTTCCTTCCACACGGTAGAAGTCACTTTCGCTGTTAATCAGAGTGTTGTCGGGGGCTCCCCTTTGTGACCGACCCAGACATAAGATGAAGATTGATTCCAGCAGATTCGTCTTGCCGGCGCCGTTGTCACCATGGAAGATATTCACCTGATCCGATAAGGTCAGTTCCGCCTGCCGGAAATTCCTGAATGATGTCAGCTTCAATGATCTAATTACCACGTGAACTGCTTACAAGAATGGCAGATGCAAGCAAAATGCGACACAGCAGTCTGCTCCCGCTGATCTCGGATACGGATTTTCCCGCGCAGGGTGTGGCCTTGTGTCGCACCAACCGGCTTGACCGGCGGGGACGATCCCCGCCTCTAAGCGACCAGAGACCGCAGTCCATACTTCTGATCGGAACCGGCCCCAAGCATCTAACATGTAAACCAAATTACCCGGTTAAACTAATCCGCTAGACGTAACGGCATTATGAGGCAGAGGTATTCTTCTTTCGAGATATCGGAATTGTACACGACTCCGGCCGATACGTTGGAGGAAAGCTCAAAGACAACATCCTCGTTATCGATCTTACTCAGTACTTCGGTCACATAGTTCGCATTGTATCCCAGTTCGATCGGATCACCGGAATACGAGCAGTTCAACACTTCTTTACCTTCGCCGCCCACATCGGCGTTGGTCGTTGAAAGAGTCAGCGTACTTTCCCGAAGAGAGAATTTTACCTGATGCGTCAGAGCATTGGACAAGATAGACACGCGTCGCACCGCACCGGCCAGCTCATCCCGAGAAATAGTGAGCTTCTTGTCGTTATCGACCGGGATAACCTGATCGAAGTTCGGATACGGCCCATCCAACAACCGTGACGTCAAAATAATATCACCGAGATTAAAGATTATGTTGTTTTCTCCGAAGATGATACCGGCCTGCTGCAGCTCCTCTTCAGCCAGTTTTGGAATCAGATTGAGAACTTTGGGAGGTACAATCACGTCATCATACATACCCTTGAGGGTCGGATTGTCAGACGCCATTTTGGCCAGGCGATGGCCGTCCGTCGCTACCATTTGCATCCGGTCACCCTTCGTCTGCCAGAGCACACCGTTTAAAGCCGGTCGAGTTTCGTCATCGGAACAGGCAAAAGTCGTTTTCCGAACCATCTCCTTCAGACTGTCGATACTGATCTTGATTTCCTTTTTGGTGTTGATGACCGGCAGTTTGGGAAAATCCTCGGGAGGAACGGCAGCAATCTTGTAGGAGCCGTTCGGTACCTTAAGCTCCACCCGGTTACCGCTTACCTCGACGGTAATCTCGGACTCGGGCAGTTCCCTAATAATCTCAAAGAGAATCCTGGCCGGCAGCGCGGCCGAACCTTTCTTGACCACCTTGCAATCAAGTGAGGCCGTGATCGATATGTCCAGATCCGTGGCGGATATTTTCAACTTGTTGTCCAGGGCCTCGATCAGAATACTTGTCAGTATTGGCAAAGTCGATTTACTTGGCACCACTTGAAGTACATGCTGCAGAGAAGCACCCAGCCGCGATTTGGGTAGTGTAAACTTCATTTATACTGTCTCCCGTGAGATTACTCTCCACATCGATTCTTTATTCTTTCTTCTCTTATATCTAAAGCAAGACAATAATAAACTCTGTGTATTTGTGCACAAGTTAAATCGCATCGGCAATATGCGCACTTAACAAACGAAATGGCAACAATTTAATTTACAGGGTTAGCTTCCTTCCGTGTGAAGAACTTATACCCACTTCTTACACACTATCCACTCTTTTCACGATCTAAGCTCGCTCCACTTTCCAATCAACAGAATTCACACTATTTTTGCACATTTGTCAATAAAGCAAAGCTGCCGATATTTTGTCGATTTTCTCCCGGAGAGAAGGGTCGGTTGCCATCTTTCTCGAGATAATGTCGCAGGCATGAATGACGGTTGAGTGATCGCGGCCGCCGAACTCAGCCCCGATCGTTTTCAGGGAATTGCTCGTCAAGGATCGAGACAGATACATAGCCACCTGTCTGGCCAGTGCAATTTCGGAAGTCTTCTTTTTCGCCTTCATCATATCCGGTTCGATACCGAAATACTCAGCCGTTTTCTTCTGAATACCTTTGATATCAATCGACTTCCTCTGCCGTGACAGCGTGTCCGACAGCACCTTCTCTGCCAGTTGCAAATCCACGGGTACTCCCTTGAGGGAGGCGTACGCCAACAACCGTATCAATGCACCCTCGAGTTCACGAATGTTGGTTGACACCCGATCCGCGATGTAGCGGATTACGTTGTCCGGCAGGCTGGTACCTTCCGATTCCAACTTCTTATACAGAATGGCCGTTCTGTTTTCAAGGTCGGGGGCCTGCAGGTCCGTTACCAGGCCCCAGGAGAAGCGAGAGAGCAGTCGTTCTTCCAGTCCCTTGATCTCGTTCGGCGGCCGGTCCGATGTGAGGACAATCTGCTTGCCCTGATGATGCAGTGTATTGAACGTGTGGAAGAACTGCTCCTGGGTGGATTCCTTTCCCGTGAAAAACTGGATATCGTCGATAATCATGACATCCACATCCCGATACACCCGGGTAAACGAAGAAATGGAGCGGTCCGAAATGGAGTTGATGAAGTCGGATGTAAATTTCTCCGAGGTGGCATACATGACTCTTTTTAACGGCATGTTGTCGATAATCGAATTGCCGATCGCTTGCGCGATATGGGTCTTGCCCAGGCCGGTACCGCCGTAGATGAAAAGCGGGTTGTACTTGGTCATACCGGGTCCCTCAGCCACAGCCATAGCCGCCGCACAAGCAAATTGATTGAAGTCACCGACGACCAGTGAATCAAAATCGTACTTGCGGTTGAGGTTGTGCGTGGGCTGCGAGGTTCCGTTTGGTTTGTTGAGTACGGTCTGCTCGGCCTTCCGGAGAAGGGGCAGGGTCGTTTGTTCCCGCTCCGTTTCCGGGTCGGAGTAATCGGCGATTATGTACTCGATCTCGTACGGTTTTCCCAGCACTTCGACAATGGCCTCGTCAATCAGTTCGTTGAAATGACCTTTGATCCAATCCGCGACAAACTGATTGGGAACTTCGAGCTTGAACACACTGTTGCCGTTCGGCTCACCTCGGATTGGCTTGAGCCAGGTATTGAATGATTGCTCTTTCATACGATGGGAAATGTAGCGGAGGCAATCTTTCCACTGCTGCGAATTTGTTACCGTTGCATGTGAAGTCACGTTCAGTTCCCCCCAACTATTAACATGGTTTCATATTGTAGTTCATTGTTACTCTTATTTATAAGTATGATCAATCGACAGAAATAACAAACTGCCCACAGGGTTATACACATTCCCCCCTCTGTGGTCCGGCTTGTAACTGGTTACGACAAAACCCATTCCATCTCGTCCGAGGAGATCCCTCCACATTCTATTAACATATTGAAACTTTGGTGAATTCATGTACATGTATACCGGGCGACAGAATGGTCGTCAAGAGGGCAGCGCGATTAATTTCGGGGAATTTTGAACTGGTTGTTCAAGAGTGTCTTACAGTACCGGAGATTTTTCGCTCAGAGACTCCATTTCTCGTATCGACGCACCTGAATTTATTCGCACATTTGAAAACATCTTTTTTGACAAGAGTTTATCGTCATCCCGCCTCTTCAATGCGCTTCGCCAGCGATTCGAACAGCTTTACTTCATCATCGCTGCCCCATAGTGCTGACGGTTTCCCTTCATCTCCCGCAACTCGAATCGATTTCCGTAGTGGAATCTCGCCGAGGAAGGGTACGCTCAGTCTCTCGGCCAGGATTCTTCCGCCTCCCTGACCGAAGATATAATCCTTCTCGCCGTCTGTCTCATAATAGGACATGTTTTCGATGATGCCGAGGACTTTGAGCTTCGTGCGCTCCGCAAGTTTGGCCACCCGGCCGGCCACGTGTGTGGCCGTTTCCTGCGGAGTGGTGACCACCAGCAGTTCGGCTGACGGAACCGCCTGCGCGATGGTCAGGGTAACGTCGCCCGTGCCCGGCGGTAAGTCCATGAATAGAAAATCCAGTTCGTCCCAGACAACGTCTGTCAAAAACTGGTTTACCGCTTTGTGCAAGAGCGGGCCACGCCAGATGACGGGATCATCTTCGTTGACGAAGAAGCCCATAGAAATCACCTGCAGGTTGTCACCCTTCCGAAGAGGGACTAGTTTGTCGTCCAATGCTGTTGGCTTGCCACTTAAACCCAGCATCCGCGGAATAGAAAAACCGTACACGTCGGCGTCCAGCAATCCCACCCGGTGGCCCAAGCGGGCCAGCGCCGACGCGAGGTTGGCGGTCACGGTCGATTTGCCAACGCCCCCTTTGCCGGAGGCCACCGCCACGAACCGTTTCGCCGTGGCCACGATTGGCGGAGGCTTACGGCCGGCTCCGGAGCTGGCCAGTCCGAGTTTCGCCTTCAGTTCTTCGCGCTGTTCGTCACTCATCACATCGAAATCAACTTTGACCGATTCCACTTCCGGGATCAGTTTCACACCGTGCACGATGTCTGCCGTAATCTTGTCCTTAAGCGGGCAGCCGACCACCGTCAGGAATATCCCGATAGAGACACGGCCGCCGTCTATATTGACATATTTCACCATTCCGAGTTCGGTGAAGGGCTTCTTCAGCTCCGGATCTTCTATGCCGCTGAGTACGTGCAGCACAGCGTCTTTACTCAACATGTAAAAATGATTCCTTTCCGAGCGGACAACAAGTCCAGCGTGGTTGCCGATTACCTGTTCATTGCCAGCAATATAGGCCAAACTGCCCGCCGTGTGAAGGATATTATACCGACTGGCGCCTGTCTTTGAGAAACGAAACGGTTTGTGAAGGGACGTATGGAGCGGATGTTGCCGGAGGAACTGCAGGGGTACATTAGTTGTGGCGGTGCAAGTCGCAGGGTGGAGACAAGTAACTGTCCATAGCCCGGCAGCATCTGCCGGAATTCATCAACAGTCCAGCCTACCCCTTCAGGCGACTACAGAACTTGCATCAATATGTACAAAGTCCGGATCGTCCGGGTCGGCTGCGGCGTCACCTTCAGCGCAATAAGTCCATCGTATATATCTCGCGGAATCCGGTAGACCAGGTTAGCCTTGTGCCCTGACCATCGTGGATTCAGGAACGGCTGCCCCCAGAGCATTTGAAAAGCATCCGCTTCCATGGCCGTGAATCCTCCCTCCACAAGCTGCGAGCTCCAGTTGGGGTATTTGTCGTCCAGCAGACCGACCGTGACCGCCTGTCCGGGGGAAAGCACCTCGATCACTCTGGAGGCATAGCCGGGATCTCGTGGGCCGGCGCCAGGCACGGCGACTACCACGACCACGTCAAAAACCGGGTAGTACGTCAGGTTGGTAACAGTTGCCGTCATCGACTCCAGGTCATAAGCCGCCTCGACCTGGTTCGAGTAGGTCACGTTCCCTTCATAGAACAAAAAGCGCAGATCATATTCTCCAAAACTGAGCATATCCGAATCGACATTGCCCAGCATCTCCGCGATCGGACGGGGCGGCGCCAGCTCCGAGCCGACTTCCGGGAATGTCTGCCCCACCGCAGAAGAAAAACTCACCTCACTCCAGGACAGAGTGTTGGCCGCCGTGTCAGCCGGGGGATAGGTCAGAGTCGGCGCGCCCGTATTGAAGGTGACTTCGACGTGAAACGGTTCCCTGGTTTCCGAGTGAACATAGATAACAGGCTCTCTAACGAACGGATCGGTTGGCGGCAGAGACGTAATCATATGATCCGTCTGGTTCATTTCGCCCGTGAGAACGCCCCACTCGTGAATCTCGAATCTGTTTTTGGTAGCACTTATTCCGGCATCATCGCAGGCCACGAACAAGGCAGCCGGTGCCGCCAACAAGAGAATCGTTGATAAGACTACTTTGGGATAATTCATCGAACACCTCGTGCGTTCTTACGTGTTTTGCTCAGGTAGTTCTACAATATAGCGACGATCCGGCATACAGTACAGTTGGAATGAAAAACAACACGAGACAAAAAAACCGCCTCTCGGCGGTCCTTCGTCTGTAATTGCCCTGGCGGTTCTACTGCGGCGTCGTCGCAGCCTGCGGCGGACGGCGGCGCCCGCGTACGTTCTTGATCACCTTACCCGCCTTAAGACACGACGTACACACGGTCAGCTTCTTGGGAACACCGTTTACCAGCGCCCGAACCGACTGCAGGTTAGGCAGGAAGCGACGTTTTGTCTTGTTATGGGCGTGCGATACGTTATTGCCGGCTACCGGCTTCTTTCCGCATATTTCACATACTTTTGCCATCTATTTCAGTATCTCCTTTCGTTTCAGAGTGACGTAAAATAGGTCCTTTCTCGAAAAAGGCAAGGGTTTTCTGAGAAAAAACTCAGTTCCCCTGGTTACTATAACCTTACCATTCAAGAGCTTCGTAGGGCGGTCTCGTAGGGCAGAACCTTTTAGTGGTTCTGCCTTCAAAAGTTAACGCAACCACTTCGGGTTGTGCCCTACTTTCCTCAAAGAGAACACCAAGCGCCGGTCTTCGACTCGAATTGACCGTTTATCCCCCTTTGACTTGCCGATTTGAATTGTCTATAATTGCTGGAACCGATTATCAATAAAGGACTAAAAAGCAAGACGCTCAGGAACAGGGATCTACATGCTCGACCTAAAGTTCATTCGCGAAAACCCACAGATTGTCAAAGACGGCCTCAGCAGGAAATACGATTCTTCCGACATCGACGCCATTCTCAAAATGGATTCACAACGCCGGGATATCATCAGAGAAGTCGAGGCACTGAAGGCGGAACGCAATGCCGTCAGCGGGGATATCGCTAAGAAGAAGAAGGCCGGGGAGTCCGCGGATGATGCCATTGCCATGATGAAGCAGGTCGGTGAGAAAATCTCAACCCTTGACGACCAGCTCCGCGAAATAAACGACGAACTCCAAACGGCTCTCTCATGGGTACCCAATCTGCCTCACGAAAGCGTGCCTGTCGGTAGAGACGAATCAGCCAACGTTGTTGTCCGCGAATGGGGCACGGTGTCTGAGCCGGAACACGAGGTTGCGCCTCATTGGGAAATCGGCGAAAACCTGGGCATTCTGGATATGGCCGCCGGCGCCAGGGTCACCGGGTCCGGCTTTTACATTCTGCGGGGGGCCGGCGCGCGCCTGCAGAGAGCCCTCATCAACTTCATGCTCGACCTGCATACGGCGGACGGGTTCATCGAGCATATGACACCCTATCTGGTCACCCGGGACGCCATGGTGGGTACCGGTCAGCTGCCTAAAATGGACGATGACATGTACAAAACGGCTGTCGATGGTTTGTATCTTATCCCCACCGGCGAAGTATCCATAACTAACATCTGTCGCGACGAAATTCTTGATTACCAACATCTGCCGCTCTATTTCGTGGGCTACACCCCTTGTTTTCGCCGCGAAGCCGGCGCCGCCGGTAAAGACACGCGCGGCATGCTGCGCGTGCACCAGTTCGACAAAGTCGAGCTCGTCAAAATAGTCCGGCCCGAATCATCCTACGACGAACTGGAGAGCCTCCTGCAACAAGCGGAAAAAGTGCTGCAGGCCTTAAATTTACCGTATCGGGTGGCCACCCTGGCCACCGGCGATCTCTCCTTCGCATCCGCCAAGACATATGACATCGAGCTGTGGTCGGCGGGGGTCAGGCGCTGGTTGGAAGTATCATCGGTCTCGAATTTCGAGGACTTTCAAGCCCGACGTATGAACTGTCGGTTTCGTGACGAAGACAAAAAAGTGCTCCATCCGCACACCCTCAACGGGTCCGGGGTCGCCCTGCCGCGCTTGATGGCCGCTATTCTCGAGAACCATCAAAACGCCGACGGTACCATCACTGTGCCGCCGGCACTACAGCCGTATATGAACGGTCTAAAGCAAATCGGATAATGCCCACATCTGCAAAAAGAAGAGGAATCGTCAACCGGCTCTACATCGGCAAAAGCACCTTCTTCAAGATCTTCCTCCTCGTCGGCGTAGCGCTCATTTCTGCCATATTCATCTGGTACACGTTTGAGGTTATCGAGGAACTGGAAAGAGGGACTCGTTCTCAGGTAAACAAGTACGTCAAAATGTGGCAATTGGCCGCCAGTTCGCCCATTTCCGGCCAGGAACTGCAGTTTATTTTCGAAGAAATCATCGTCAAAGCCGATTTCCCGATCATAGTTCTTAATGAAAACGGGGAGCCCATTCACTGGCGGAACATAGCTGGCGTCACGCCCGACGATACATCTCCGGAAACGCTGGCACATCTTCGAGCCGTGGCTCAGCAGATGATCGATAACAACCGCAAGATTCCCCTGGAGTTCGGCGAAGGGCGGGTCAGCTACTTCTGCTATGGCGATACGTACGCTATCGAACTGTTGACATTGATGCCGTTTATTGAAATCGGTATTGTCGTTGCTTTTCTGCTCGTGGCATTTATCGGCTTCCAGAATATCCGCCGCAGCGAAGAACGCCACATCTGGGTTGGCATGGCCAAGGAAACCGCCCATCAATTGGGGACTCCTATCACTTCGTTGCTGGGATGGATCGAGATTATGGAAGGGGAGACCAGGCTGGCGGAATTGTCTAAAGAGGATAGCTCCATGCTGCAGGAAGCTCTGACCAATATGCGGGTCGATTCCGACCGATTACAGCGAATCGCCAATCGCTTCGGTCAGATCGGATCCACGCCCGATCTTCAGCCGTACGATCTCAACCGCTGTGTTCGGGAAACGGTCGAGTACTATCGGCGACGCCTACCGTTCGAAGGCAAAGGCATTGCTATTGATCTGACGACCGGCGAACTGCCCCGAGTCAACTTGAATCCGGAGCTTTTCAGTTGGGCTCTGGAAAACATCATCAAAAACTCCCTGCAGGTAGTCGATTCGAAATCAGGTCGAATTGATGTTCGCACCGAACATCAACCGGCCGACAAATACGTGACGCTTGAGATAGAAGATAACGGCCCCGGTATCTCCGCCGCCGCCGCCCGCAAGATCTTTCGGGCCGGCTTTACCACGAAAAAACGTGGTTGGGGATTGGGTTTAACTCTGGCCAAACGTATAATTGAAGAGTACCACGCCGGAAGAGTCGGACTCAAGAAGTCCCGACCCGGTCAAACTGTAATGGAAATACAATTGCCGGCCGCAGCCGGAAAATAGGTGACTATGACGCAGACTAAAGAACAAAAGCGAATCTTGTGGGTCGACGATGAACTGGAATCACTAAAGGCTCATTTCATTTTCCTGGAAAAGCGAGGATTCGTACTCTCAGGGGCCATGTCGGGTGACGATGCCATAGCCCTGGTCGGCAAAGAACCCTTCGATCTGGTGCTGCTGGACGAAAAGATGCCCGGCAAAGACGGCCTGACAACACTTGAAGAAATCAAAGAACTCCAGCCCCACCTGCCGGTTGTGATGGTGACCAAATCCGAAGAAGAGACCCTCATGGACGAGGCCATCGGACAGAAGATTGACGATTACCTTGTAAAGCCGGTCAACCCGTCCCAGATACTCCTGGTCATCAAACGCATTCTGGATGCCAAGAAGATCATCAGCGACACTTCCGTAAAGCGCTACATTGCCGAGATAAACAAATTCAACCAGAAGCTGTTCGGTCCCATAGCGCCGGAGGACTGGTTCGAAGCCGCCCGCATCCTGGCGCAATGGAATCTGGAGCTGGACACCAACAACGATGTCGGGTTGGAGCAAACCCTCGAAGGGACTCGCAAGGAATGGAACAACGAGTTCACCAAGTATATCGAAACCAACTACCTCGATTGGCTCCATTCCCAGCAGCGACCGGTCTTGTCGCCGGACGTCACTGCCCGGCATATCACGCCCCGGCTCAAGAGAAAAGAAAAGGTTCTTCTTATCGTGGTCGACTGCATGCGCCTCGATCAATGGATCCTGGTGGAACCCCTCGTGGCCGAGTTCTACAATATGGAGAGGCATTATTATTTTTCCATGCTGCCCACGGCGACACCGTTTGCCCGCAATGCGCTCTTCGCCGGGATGTTTCCCGATCAGATACACCAGACCTACCCGAACAACTACGGCAATCTCGACGAGGGCTCGTTGAATCACATGGAGGACAGGCTGTTCGTCGACAATCTGGCTCGCAGCGGAGTACGCTTCGACGCCAAGCTCAAATACACCAAGATATACAACAACACCGCAGGCGATGCGATCGCCAAGAGGGTCGCCGACTTCTACAACAGCCCGATTGTCACATTCGTCTTCAATTTCCTCGATATCCTCGCTCACGGCCGGTCGAATAACGTCATCCTCAAAGAAATTGCCGGAACCGAGTCCGCTTTTCGCTCTCTGATGAGAAGCTGGTTCGTGCATTCCCCCTTGTTCTCGATCCTGAAGTCCTTCGCGGCGCGCGATTTCACCGTCATTATCACTTCCGATCACGGATCTGTCCTCTGCAGACGAGGCACCATGGCCCACGGCAAACGCTCCACATCGACCAACCTGAGGTACAAATACGGCGACAACCTCAACTCCGATCCGAAAGACTCTATTCTCATCAAGAAACCGGGGAAATGGCGCCTCCCGTCGTTTACGATTGCCACGACATACATCCTGGCCAAAGAAGACTACTTCTTCGTGTATCCCAACAACTATAACGAAATGGTCCGACAGTTCTCCGATTCCTTCCAGCACGGGGGTGTCTCACTCGAAGAAATGGTTGTCCCGATCACCGTGCTGACACCCAAATAAGCCGGCGCCGTCATGCCTTTCACGCTTCACGTTATATCTCACAGCGAGACTGAAACCGTGCAGTTGGCCGAGAAGATCGGCTTGTTCCTCAAACCGGGCGAGGTCGTGGTGCTGACCGGAGAACTGGGTTCCGGCAAAACGGTATTCGTGCGCGGCCTCATGCAGGCCCTGCAGATCGATGAGTCATTCCTTTCGTCACCATCGTTCACGATCATCAACGAGTACCCGGGAGGAACCAGACCCCTGTATCACTTCGACCTGTACCGCATAAAGGACCTCTCCGAGCTGGAGCAAGTGGGCTGGGACGATTATCTGCGCCGAGACGGGATACTGGTGGTTGAGTGGGGTGAAAAGGCCGACGGTCTGCTTCCCGACAGCTACTATTCCGTGCAGTTCAAGATCATTGATGAAGACCAGCGCGAGGTTGATATCAAGGCGATAGAATCATGAACGAACCACTACACCGAAACATTCTCGGCATTCATACGGCCACCAAACAACTCGCGCTTGGATTGATGTTCGGCGAGGACCGCCTGATAAAGTCCGCTGAGTTCATTCGGAAATCTCACGGCCGGTTCATCATCAAGAAGATCAACGAGTTGTTCCAATCGGCCGCACTCAAGCCTGCCGATCTGAACGCTATCGCAATCTGTATAGGTCCCGGCTCATTTACCGGCTTGCGGATCGGTCTGGCCGCGGCCAAAGGTATGGCTGTCGCCCTTGATATCCCGATTGTGCCCGTCACTTCTTTCGAAATAGCGGCCTACCAACTGCGTGCAGCCGACTCCCCGGTACATGTCCTGATACCACTTAATCGCGACGAATGCATCATTGGCCGGACTTCAGAAGGGCGGCACGATGCTGACCAGACCGGTGTAGTGAAATACACCGATCTGGCACGAGTAATTGCAGATGAGCCTGTAGCGACCTACGACGCCGATTTGGATTCGCACATTGTCGGACTCCCGAATTTTAATCTGAGCGACAAACTGCAGATCGACGCCGCTGACTTGCTGCATCTGGGTCGCGAGAAGTACGAAAAGCGGGACTGGTCTGATACTGCCGACCTTGAACCGCTCTACTACCAGAAGTCGCAGGCCGAGATCAAACATGAACAGCGGCAACAGCGCACCTGATATGGAAATCCACGTACGCGACATGAAAGTTGCTGATATTAAACAGGTTGCCAAGTTAGAAAGAGAGATTTTCTCCGACCCCTGGCCCGAGGAGTCTTTCACCGACATCGCTGAACAGGACAGTTGGGGCGGCCTCGTGGCGCAGGTGGGCGATCAAATCGCCGGCTACGCGTGTTATTACGTGGTCGATGTTGAGGCACATTTGGCCAACATTGCGGTCTCACCGGAACTTCGCAGAAAATCTGTTGCCAAACATCTGCTGGAGACTATTTTACAGCTAGTCTCAACGGGCACGTGCGAGTACGTGATTCTTGAAGTGCGCCCCAGCAGCAAAGCGGCACGGGCGTTTTACAAGAAATTCGGCTTCACATACTTGTATCGTCGGCCCAACTATTACCGCCAACCCGTTGAAGACGCCTATGTTATGGTCTATTATCTGCGAAACAAGGACACTGAATAGCAAATGGCCTGGTTTAGAAAATCAAAGCCGGGACTGGCAGCCCAGGAAAAGCGAAACATCCCCGAAGGACTCTGGACCAAGTGTGATTCCTGCGGTGAAATCGTCTACAGCAAGAAAATGGAAGAGTTGCTATGGGTCTGCCCGACCTGCAGCTTTCATTTCAGAATCCCCAGCGCGAAATATATCGGACTGCTTCTGGACGACGGCCAACTGGACGAATACGACGTCGGCCTCACGTCCGGTGACCCTCTGAAATTCAAGGATTCGAAGAAATACCCTGACCGGATCAAGGCTGCGCAGCAGAAGACGGGCCTCCCGGAGGGGGTAATCTCCGGCCTGGCGAAAATGGGCGGCATAGACATATCGTTTGCCATTATGAACTTTCAGTTTATAGGCGGTTCGATGGGCTCCGTGGTGGGAGAGAAGATAGCCCGAGCCATCGAAAGAGCCATCGAGCGGGAAATCCCCCTGGTAATTGTGTCCTCATCCGGTGGCGCCCGCATGCAGGAGGGTATCCTGTCTCTCATGCAGATGGCCAAAACATCGGCGCTTCTCGCCGTTTTGCACGAGAAGCGTATTCCCTACATTTCCGTTCTGACAAATCCGACAACCGCGGGCGTCATGGCATCGTACGCCTCACTGGGTGATGTGATTATCGCTGAGCCCAAAGCCCTTTTGGGGTTCGCCGGTCCGCGGGTTATCAAGCAGACCATCGGTCAGGATCTCCCTGAGGGATTCCAGTTATCCGAGTTCTTCCTTGAGAAGGGCTTTCTCGACAAGATCGTTGATCGCAAGGAGCTCCGTCAGACAGTTATTGCCCTGCTCAATTTCCTCTGGAGGCAGTGATGCCGCAGCATTCCTACGCCTCTGCCGAGCGGTTCATTCTCTCCCGCGAGTTTTTCGGCCTGAAACTGGGACTCCAAAACATCGGCGAGTTCCTTCAGTCCATCGGTAAGCCCCAGTCAACATACCGCACTGTTCATATCGCCGGCACGAACGGCAAAGGTTCTACGGCGGCGATGATGGCCGCCATCCTTCAGGCCCAGGGCTACAAGACCGGCCTGTTCACTTCTCCACATTTGGTCTCTTTGCGGGAAAGGGTCCGTGTCAACGGACGATATATCTCTAAGCCGTCCGTTGTGGCCTTTGTCGACAGGCACCGCCCGGAATTGGCGCGCCGCAAACTTTCCTTCTTCGAAGTCGTCACCGCTATGGCGTTCTACTACTTCAATACGGTCAAAGTCGACGTGGCCATAATCGAAACCGGTCTGGGTGGTCGGCTTGACGCCACCAATGTTCTGACTCCTGAATTGACCATTACTACCGACATCAGTCGGGATCACGTCGAAATCCTGGGCACGAATTTGTGGAAGATCGCCGGTGAAAAAGCCGGCATAATAAAGAACGGGACTCCCCATCTCGCAGGCATGCTGCCTCCGGCGGCCGAAAGAGTAATCAGGAACCGCTGCCTGGCCATGAATGCACCATTCCACCAGCTGACGCCCGGCGATTTCGCCGCAAATCCGACCGCGAATCAGTTTGATTTTCAGTACAACGGCCTCTCTCTCCGCAAGCTTCGGCCGGTGCTCTTCGGTCCGCATCAACTGAAAAACGCCGCCCTGACCGTCAAGGCCATGTCCTTGCTAAATGAAAGCGGCCTCTCGGTCGGCAGACGCGCCATCCGGGAAGGTCTGGCAAGAACCGTCTGGCCCGGCAGATTCCAGCTCGTGCAATCCAGGCGGCAGCCGGCTCTGGTGTTCGATGTTTGTCACAATGTGGGCGGCGTCCGAGCCTTCGTGGAGTCATTCAAACTGCGCTTCCCCCGACAAAAAACCCGTATCATCACCGGTTTCGTGAAGAGAAAAGAACACCAGAAGATGTTCGACCTCCTGCGTCCCATCGCCCGAGAGTTTCATATCGTGCCGCTGGCCACCGGCCGTACGGTTGCCGTTGCAGATATCATCAGAACGGTGAACTGGCACGGCGCTGACGTAACCGCTCATAAATCTCTGCGAGCCGCCTACAAGCGCGTTGAGCATGCCGCCACCGCGGATGACATTGTCTGCGTAATCGGTTCTCACTTCCTGGTCGGTGAGTTCTTCGACATCTACTCTCTGATGTAATGGATAATTCCAGCTACGATAAGTGGCGCGCGGATTCCGGCGTCAAGCGGAAACCGACAACCGGTCGACCCGGTCGCGGAAGCAAGTCCGGCGATTCTCGAGAACCGGATTCGACCCCGCCTCTCGATGTCCAGAAACAGTTGACCAGATTGGCCGAGACCAACCGTCAGTTGAAACGAAAGATATTCGATCTTTATACGATCTTCGAAATGAGCCGGAATTTCAACTCGGTGCTCAGGTACCAGAGCTTGTTGGATTCCTTCATCCTGACTTGCCTGGCTCAAGTCGGCGCTTCGAGAGCAGCCATCTATCTTAAAGCCGGCTCCCAATCGGATACCTTTGCCCTGGCCAAAAGAAAAGGCTCCGGTTCCTTTCCCGGTCCGGAACGGTCATTCGCGGTGGATTCCGAACTCGTCACGTTTCTGGGCAGACTGAATCGCCCCGTAATCACTCAGGATCTACTGGGAGATGTCGCCGATGAAACGGAGGCGAGTATCCTGAAAAGCTTCGATCCGGGACTCGTCGTACCCCTGATCTACCAGACCCGACTCAGCGGTATACTCTTGATCTCAGACAAACTGTCTTCGCAGGACTTCGGCCTGGATGATATCGAATTCTTGTCCATTCTGGCTAATCAAATCGCCGTAGCTATTGAAAACGCCCGCCTCTACGAGGCGGAAAAGTCGGCCACTCAGCATCTTCGGGCAGCTCAACAGAAGTTGGTTAACAGCGAGAGGCAGGTCGCCCTCGGCGAAATGTCGGCGCGCGTCGCCCATGAAATCAACAACCCCCTCGGCATTATCAAAAACTACCTCTTGCTTACAAAACGCAGCGCCGGTGAAAACATCGAAGTCGCTAATCACCTCGATGTCGTGGGTCAGGAAATAGACCGGATCGCTCGCATCGTTCGACAACTGCTCGATTTTCACCGACCACTCAGTGACGAACTGGAGGTCATCAACATTACTGCCATCGTGGAAGATGTGCTGGATTTGATGGACCGGCAACTGGAAACGGGGTCTATTGAAGTCGTCAAACAGTTCGAGCCCGACTGCCCGCCCTGTGAAGGCTCCCCGGAAAACATCAAGCAAGTGGTTCTCAACATTATTATTAACGCCTGCGATGCCATGGCTGAGGGCGGACAATTGACTATAGCTATCGACCGCCGCGACAACGAGGCGCGAGTCCGTTTCTGTGATACCGGCCCCGGCATCCCACCCGAAATCATCCCCCGCATTTTCGAACCCTTTTTCACGACCAAACATCCCGGCCAGGGTACCGGACTCGGACTGGCCGTCTGTTATGGGATAATAAAACGGCACGGCGGGACGATAACTTATAGAAATACTGAAGAGGGCGGATGCTTTGAAATCAGACTCCCGGCCATTGGCCATCGACAGGACCATGGATAGATCTTCCTTCAGGATAATCGTTATCGATGACGAGAAGCGGATGTGTGATTCGCTCACGGCCTTACTGACAGGCGACGGGTATCAGACGCAGGGATTTCAGAGGTCACCCGAAGCCGCCCGGGTCATCCGTGAAAGCAAAGTCGACCTGGTGATCAGCGATATCAAGATGCCCGATATGAGCGGCCTCGAGATCCTGCAGGTGGTCAAAGAGGTCGACGAAGGTATCCCGGTCATTCTCATGACCGGCTATGCCTCGCTGGACACCGCCATCGAGGCGGTAGCGCACGGCGCTTATGACTACCTGCTCAAGCCTATTGAATTCAACTACATGGAACTGGCGGTCAATCGCGCCTTGCAGAAACGCCAGGCCGATCTGGCCCGGTTGCGTCTTCTGGAAGAACTCAAACTCTCCAACATCATTCTGCAGCGCCGCATCGGGGAACTGAATGCCCTCTACGAGGCCGGCAAATCGATCGGCTCGACCGCCAACCTGCGCGAACTGCTCAGACAAATAGTGGTGCTGGCCTCGACCGTCACCGAAGCCCAGGTCGGTTCTATAATGCTGCTTGATGATCGACAGGAATGCCTGACGATTGAAGCTGCTATCGGCCTCGATGAAAGCATCGTCGCTTCCACGCAATTGCCGATCGGCGAATCAATCGCCGGCTGGGTCGCTCGGGAGGGCGAACCGCTGATCGTCGAAGATGTGGAGCATGACAGCCGTTTTAAACGAATCAACAAGGAAAAATACGGCGCGGCGTCGCTCCTCTGTTGCCCCTTGAGAATCAAGAACAAAGTGATCGGCGTGATCAATATGGCCAACAAGGAAAACTACCAACAGTTCACCGAGGGCGATTTGCGACTCCTGACTACTTTCGCCTCTCAAGCCGCCGTGGCCGTCGATGACGCTCACCAGTTCGAGAAGAACCGACGGCGCCTGGCGGAATTCGAGATTCTGCATGAACTGAGTCAGGAACTCCCCGGGGTCCAATCGCTGGCCGTCTTCCGACAGATGTTGGTCGAGAAGCTCAAACGGGTCTTTCCGATCGACTATTCCGTCTGGTTCGACTGGCAGCCCGCCCAGAAAATGCTGGTCCCGCACGGCGCCTCCGGCCGGACCGAAATACCCCTCACCGAGAGCGGCGGCATCGATCTGCAGAAGACATCCCGGGAATCCATCTCGCTCGGCCCTCTTGATCTCGAACCGGCCGAGCAAGCTGATGTCAACGCTCTCACCGCCAGGGTACTGGATCGGTTTCGGCACCATGACAGCTTCCCAACGCCCAATCGGGCCTTCATGGCGGTACCGATCAATCGGCATGAGGAGCTGGCCCATGTCTTCTGTCTCGGCGCCGATAGCGAGCGCAGCTACAGCGAGGATGATATCTCCCTGGCCAAACTGGTGATATCGCAGGCCGCCCTCTTATTCGAAAAAGAACAGTCGCTCCTCAACGCCACCCGCCTTATGACCATGGGAAACATGATCTCGGAAATCTCTCACGATCTTCGCAAACCGTTGACGTCGATTAAGGGCGGACTGCAGGTATTCAAGATGAAGAATCCTGGTATCGTCAAGGACTCGGAAATCTTCCAGATTGCCGAAGATGAAATACACCGAATGAACGAACTGGTGCGCGAACTCGTCGATTTCTCCAATCCCAATAAATATCAAACCGAAAAAGTCGATCTCAGAGACATCGTGGCCCGTGCCGCGGAACTCGTCGGACCGGACTTGAGAAAAAAGAAAATCACCTTTGAATCGAGTTTCCGGGAAGTCAACTGGGAAGCCATCGTCAACAAGAACCAGATCCTTGAAGTCTTCCTCAACCTGTTCATCAACGCTACCGACGCCATGCCGCAGGGGGGCCGCCTCATAGTCGAAGGGCTGACCGAAAAACCGCCGCATAAGAAGGAGCAGTACCTGGCCATCAAGGTGATCGACTCCGGAACCGGAATACGGAAGGAGCATCTCTCAAGGATCTTCGACAGATATTACACCACCAAAGATGCCGGTACCGGACTTGGACTGGCCGTGGTTGAACGCATTCTGTCAGCACATCAGGGGACTATCAGCGTGGCTTCCGAAGAGGATAAGGGAAGCTGTTTTACGATCTATCTGCCGTATAATTAGCGACGCCTCTGCATTTTGTTGCGATAATTCCGCAAAACACTTATAATCCGGGGTTGATTTTGCGGTAGATTCTGCCGATAAACTATGCAATAGAAGGCATTATTATGGCAAAGCCCAGAACCAAAATTCTTGTAATAGATGATGACCCGAAAGTCTCCTGGATCCTGACCGAAGGGTTAGCCAACAAGTTCGAGTTTGTCTCGGCTCGCGATGGCGTGGAGGGGTTGCAGATGGTCGCCTCCGAGCAGCCCGATCTTGTCCTGCTCGATATCAAGATGCCCGGCATGAGCGGCATTGAGGTCCTGGAGCGCTTGAACAAGCTGGAGCGCCGGCCCGATGTGATCATGGTATCCGGCCACGGCGATACCAACTACGTTGTCGAATCCATCAAGATGGGCGCCGCCGAGTTTATCAACAAGCCCTTCGATGTTCAAGAAATTGAGATTCACATTAATGGCGTGCTGGAACGCTCGGACCTGAAGAAGGAAGTCAAGAAGCTCAAGTCGGAACTCGAAGTCAAGAACGACTGGGCCAATTTCATCGGCGATTCCAAAGCCATGCATGATCTCAAAGACATCATTGAACAGGTCGCCGACTCCGAACTCAGCGTCTTGATCCGAGGTGAGTCGGGCACCGGCAAGGAGATCGCCGCCCGCTCTCTGCATCAACTCTCCGGCCGCAAAAACAAACCGTTTCTCAAGGTCAACTGCGCCGCAATTCCCCGTGACCTTCTCGAGGCGGAACTGTTCGGTTACGAGAAAGGCGCCTTCACCGGTGCTCACAAGAATAAGCAGGGACGATTCGAGTTGGCCCACCAGGGTACCATATTCCTGGATGAGATTGGTGATATGCCCATGGAGCTCCAGTCCAAGCTCCTCCAGGTGCTCGAACAGCAGGAATTCATCCGTGTCGGCGGTATCCAGACCATCCATGTCGACGTCAGGATAATTTGCGCCACCAACCGTAACCTGGAGCAGGCCATTCAGGAACACGGTTTCCGTGATGATCTATTCTATCGCCTGAATGAGATCACACTTTTTATACCCCCTCTGCGCGACAAACTCGAGGACCTGCCGTTGCTGGTGGACCACTTCATTGCAAAATACAATAAGCTGTACAACAAGAACTTCGACAGCCTGTCGCCAGAGGTCATCGACAAGTTGAGGTCTTTCTCATGGCCGGGAAACGTGCGACAACTGGAAAACATGATTAAACAAGTGGTCGTTCGTGGAGATGACTCCATAATCCTCGACCTACTTTCCTCGGCTACGGCCGGGGGCGTTCGTCCTCAAATGATGCCGGCCTACAACCCCCAGACAACGTCAGTCAATTCGAGCGGGCATTCCATTGAATCCGATACCTATTCACTGAAAGCGCGAATCGGCAAGACAGTGGCCGAAGAAGAGAAGAAGCTGATTGCCGAAGTCCTCAACAAAACCAATTGGAATCGGCGCAAAGCCGCCGATCTGCTGGAAATCAGCTATCGATCCCTCCTCTATAAGATCAAAGACTATCGGTTAAACACAACGAAGTAGACACCACGGACTCTACTGTATGTGCAATTGGCTGCGGTGTATTTGCATGTTCTTTCGCGTCTGATATCTGACATCGCTTATAACTACAGTCACAACTACAGTCGGCGTACGGGCTGGGACCTCACTATAAGTTACTGAATCGAAATAATATAACAAAAGGGGATAGCAATCATCAGATGTTGGGATCAGTCCAAAATCCGCTTTTTTGTTAGTGTGTAATTATGGAACAGTAATTGCTGTGTAACTCTTGAACAGGTCGAAGTGGATAATTATATGTAGTAGGTGGCGCTGTGGAAATCAAGAACGCCTCATTTGTTGATCAGATTCAACTCGAATTACAGAGGGCGGAGCGCTATTCGGTGTTCATGTCGATTATCCTGCTGGATCTGTCATTCCTCCGGCAGCATTTTGGCCCCAACAGCTCCGGGGTGGTCCAGAGAATCTATGACTTACTGAAATCGAATGTGCGTGTGGTTGACTATATAGCGATCATTGACAACGTCAAGATCGGCTTTCTTTTTCCCGAGACTTCGCGCCAGGGAGCTGAAATAGCGATGCGTCGTCTCAATGAGATGATCCGTGACGCTCTGGCAGACCAGAACGGCAGTTTATCGGGGAAAATCATACCGATGGAAATTGCGTCGTTTCCCGACGCGGCCGGGACGCGAACCATACGAGAGTTTCTTGAAGAATACACGGAGGTGGCCAGAAACTAGCATCTCCGTGTTTTGTACCTCCCATTCCCATGGAAGATTGCCCACCCCTCCGGGCGATCTTCCTTTTTTTGTGGGGGGGGAGGTATGGTCCGCCCGTTTTCAGCGCTACAGACGCCTTTGACTTTGCCCTTAAACCTCTTTGAGATTATTTCTATCTATTGACATTGAAGTATCTCTGCCCACACTAGTACATTGGTGCCTCAGATCCTCGACAGGTGTCACCGGTCAGGCAAAACCGGCCACTAGGGGTCACTTTAAAACCGGCGTGCGC
>CAZLBP010000007.1:0-77285 GCA_964557855.1 uncultured Ignavibacteriales bacterium
TGATAATCGCAGGATAGCGAAGGCTGTTAGAACGGATCCTCCCTGCTAATCTCCCGTAAAGCTATTCGCGGGACAGGACACTAGGAGCTGTCTCAAAAGGTTAAATCAAGTCGATCTTTGATTCGCGTAGCGGCGGGACTTGTCCCCGCCAATCCGGTAAGTCGGTGCGGCACAAAGCCGCACCCTGCGTGAAGATGGATCGAACGGTAAGTTTCAACGCCAATCCACTAGTTATGAGACAGCCTGAAGAGCGGTGGGCCATTACCTGTTTGCACACTTTTCCTTAAATTACACCAGATACCAACAACAATTCATCTGCCTTGCCTGTAAAAGCGTAATAGCGTATATTGATGCTGGACATTAAAGGTACAGGAAACGGAAGAAGTTTTCAACCGATATACCGTCCTCGTTCGGGCCGTCTGTGGGACGTCGACGGTGAGTTTTTGGGTCGGCCGTTTGGATTGCCGAGCAAAACGCCAGCTTCTGAACGCAAACGGCGACCTGAGGAGTATTGTCGATGTCGAACCAATCACCGTGTATAGTAGTTGTCTCTGAGAGCCGAGATCTGGCTGATCGTGTTGAAGGGCTTCTAAGTGACAACAAACCTGTGGTTTCGTGGCAGAAGAACTCGAGGCGTATCGTGTCGCTGGTTCGCAAGGAGAAGTACGACTTGGTAATTCTGACGGACAATGCTACTCGCGGAGATAATCAACCTGCCAATGATGAGTTAGTGGCATCCATCTTAACGGCGAGTCCTCGATCGCAAATACTCTTTCTGGCTCAGCCTGAGAACATTGAAAATGTCATTTCCACGCTGGAGTCCGGGACGTATCAGTACACAAAGCTGCCGGTGCCTGACGAGGAGCTGAAGATGTTGATCGAGACAGCCCTGCGTGACCGTGGTTCAGTCGTTGATCAGCTTGAAGAAGGCGACCGGGAAGACCGACTGGACAACATGATTGGCCGGGCGCCTTCCATGCAGCGTGTCTATCGGCAGATCAAACGGGCGGCCGTTTCCGAGATTCCGGTCCTGATTCTGGGAGAAACCGGGACCGGCAAGGACCTGGCGGCTCAGATCATTCATCGCCGATGTGACCGCGCCAAAAAGCCGTTCATATCAATCAATCTCGGATCGCTGCCGACCGACCTGGTGGCGAGTGAACTGTTCGGACATGAGAAAGGTTCGTTTTCCGGAGCCATCAAGCAACACCAGGGGGTTTTCGAACGTGCTCAGGACGGAACGGTATTTCTGGATGAAATTGACTGTATCGATGAAAAAGTTCGGGTAAGTCTGCTTCGTCTGCTCGACCAGAAGTCTTTTCGACGGCTGGGAGGAGCCGACCTGATTGAGACCAACGTACGTCTGATTGCCGCCACCAATGCCGATCTGGAATCCATGGTAGAAAGAGGCGAGTTTCGAGAAGATCTTTTCTATCGTCTGGACGTCTTTCGCATCACTATGCCTCCCTTGCGGCGGCGACCCGAAGACATCCCGCTTCTGGTGAGTGACTTCACGGCATTGTACGGTCGCACTCACAAACGTGAACCTCTGCGCGTTTCTCGAGAGTTCATGGAGATCATCCAGGCCTATAACTGGCCGGGGAACATTCGTGAACTTAAGAGCATCATCCACCGAGCCGTCCTGATGTGCGATGGACGGGAATTGAGACCGAACCATTTGCCCAGTCGATTCCGCAGTGTGGACGCCAGTCCCACGAAAGTGTCTTTCGAAATCGGAACACCTTTGGAAGAAGTTGAGCGGACAATGGTGCAGCGGGCCCTGGAGGCAACCGACAACAACCGCAAAGAGGCGGCCAAACTGCTGGGTATAAGTCGCCGCGTAATCTATAACAAGCTTAAGAAACACAATATCGACTGACTAATAGAACCGCAACGAGGCTTGAGGGGCAGGTCCGGGATTGATTGTGTGCTGTCTTTTCGACGGGTTTTCACACAAATCCGGTTGGCGTACCGTTTATTCACATTACACTATAGAAGCTTGTTCCGCGGCCTGCACAGGCTGACCCCCGCATCAAATAACTGATTATCAATTAACGGCTTAAGCGGGGTACGTGCCTGTCGGCATACAAGTTGCAACTACCGCTGTCAGGAGATGTGAAACTTGGAATATTCGCCAGGAAAGGTGACAGTCGAAATGAGTTGTCAATGTCTAACGCGAGTGTAGTTATTGTGCTTGAGGGTGATTCGCCTCGCAACATTGCCCGGTCGTTATCGCGGTGGGGGTACTCGATCATTGTCGTCGACAATCAACTGAAGGCGCTGAATCGGATCGGCGACGTGGCTCCTTCCGCAGCTGTGGTCGACGGTGATGATACGGTTGACGCACTGGAGTTCGTACTGAACGTGCGTGAAATCGATGAGTATCTCCCCATAATAATCGTAAAGCCATCGATAGAAGACGGCATGGCACGGGTGCTGCGCGAGACGCCCGAGGTCTATTTCGTATCCACGAGAGATGATGACTTCCAGCCTCAAGTGAGACGTACCCTGGCTGAGTCTAAGCGTTAAGGGGGAGCCGGACGGAGGATGAGACACGTTGGCGGAGCCGACCGGAGACACAGCCTGATGAAAGGAATGGAAACATGCAAGAAGTAGTATGGCAGGAAGGTGAAAGCATCGAGATTATCGTTTGGGACGACCTGACCGTGGATGAATTCAAGCAAGTCATTCATCAACTGGAGTCGATGTGTACGGCCCACCCGAAGATCAAGGTCATGCTGGATGCCGGCGGACTGGAAAGCGCCGAATTCAAGATTATAATGGAGGAATATGACTTTTATAAGAAATACAAAAACCATCTGGAACGGGTGGCCGTAGTCACAGACAGCCGTTTCGAGGCGTTCATGACCGGCATATTCGACAAGTTCGCCGAAGCCGAATTTCGGGTTTTCCCGAACGCCAAGACGAATGAGGCGCGCAAGTGGGTCTTCCCATCGCGATTACCCGGGTGAACATGTCGCCGTTTACCGTCTTGACGTTGGATGACAAGGCAGTTCAGCTCGAGTGAGAAGGAGTACTATGCAAGACAGTGGCCGATATATCAAGTGGCTTTCGGATTTGGATTCGGAAGACAGTAAGCTGGTGGGAGGAAAGAACGCCTCATTGGGTGAGATGTTGCGATCGCTTAAAGCCCAGGGTGTACGCGTCCCGGCCGGATTTGCAACTACCGCCGATGCTTACTGGGCTTATCTGGACGAAAACGAGCTGCGCGGCAAAATCGCCGATTACCTGGGGGAACTCAATTTCGACCGCAGCAACCTGGACAAAATCGGCAAGAAAATCCGCAGCGCGATCGAACGCGGCTCATTCCCGGGCGACGTGCGTACTGCGATTGCCGAGGCCTATGGGCGTCTGTCCAATCGATACGGGGACAAGCAATTGAGTGTAGCCGTACGCAGCAGCGCGACGGCTGAGGACTTGCCGGAGGCCAGCTTTGCCGGTCAACAGGAGACGTTCCTGAATATCAGGGGTGTGACGGCGGTGCTCCAGGCCTGTCAACGCTGTTTTGCGTCGTTGTTTACCGACCGGGCCATCAGCTATCGCGAAGAAAAGGGGTTTGACCATACCAAGATTGCTCTCTCGGCGGGAGTGCAGAAGATGGTCCGTGCGGACCGGGCCGGTTCGGGCGTGATGTTTTCGATTGATCCGGAAATGGGATTTCGAGACGTGGTCGTGATCAACGCGGCGTGGGGACTCGGGGAAAACGTGGTTCAAGGGACCGTCAACCCGGATGAGTATGTCGTGTTTAAGCCGCTGCTTGACGGAAATCAGCATCGACCGATTATCGATATCGATATCGGCGCCAAGAAAAAGAAGATGGTCTACTCCAGGGGTGGTTCCGAGACGACCAAGAACGTCAATACCACCAGGAAGAAGCAGAAAGAGGCCGTACTTAATCATGAGGAGATAATCCAACTTGCGCATTGGGCGATCGCCATAGAGAAGCACTATGACCAACCGATGGACATGGAATGGGCCAAGGACGGCGACTCCGGGGACATATACATTGTCCAGGCGCGGCCTGAGACGGTACAGTCTCAGAAGGCGGCCGGCAGTCTGCACACGTATCACTTGCAGGAGAAGGGAGAGAGTGTGGTGAGCGGATTGGCGATCGGTGAAGCTGTCGCGTCAGGCCGGGCTCAGAGAATCCTCAGCACCAAGGATATGGATCGTTTCGATGATGATTCCATACTGGTAACGGGCATGACCGACCCGGACTGGGTGCCGATCATGAAGCGTGCATCAGGCATCGTTACTGACCACGGCGGTCGCACCTCGCACGCCGCCATCGTGAGTCGAGAACTGGGCATACCGGCGATTGTGGGTACCGGCGATGGTACGGAGAAGCTGAGAGACTCGGAGGATATCACCGTTTCGTGTGCGGAAGGAGATAAGGGCAGAGTATACAAAGGGAAGCTCCAATTCGAGCGGGTGGAGATCGATCTCGGTGATGTGCCCGAAGTCAAGACCGGTATACGCATGAACATCGCCAGTCCCATGGCCGCGTTTCGCTGGTGGCGGCTGCCCTGTGACGGCATCGGCCTGGCTCGAATGGAGTTTATTGTCAATAATGTTATCAAAATCCACCCGTTGGCGCTGCTGCGCTACGATGACCTGGAGGATAAAGGCGCCCGTGCCAGGATACGGGAGCTGACGGCGGGTTACGAAGACCGGAGTGAGTTTTTCGTGGATCACTTGAGTCGCGGTATTGGGCGCATCGCCGCCAGTCAGTACCCCCGGCCGGTATTAGTCCGTATGAGCGATTTCAAGACAAACGAGTATGCGGACTTGATCGGCGGTCGGCAGTTCGAAATTGAAGAAGAGAACCCGATGTTGGGTTATCGGGGAGCGTCGCGGTACCATAGCGAGCGGTATCGGGATGCGTTTGGTCTCGAATGTCAGGCCGTGAAGAGGGCGCGGGAGGAAATCGGGCTGGACAATATAGCGGTAATGATTCCGTTTTGCCGTACGGTGGCGGAAGCGGACAATGTTCTTCGGGTCATGGCCGAGAGCGGCCTGGTGCGGGGGGAGAACGGTTTACAGGTCTGGGTGATGTGTGAGATCCCATCCAATGTCATTCTGGCTGAGGAGTTCGCCTCTCGGTTTGACGGGTTTTCTGTCGGATCCAATGACCTGACCCAGCTTATTCTCGGGGTGGACCGCGATTCGGCGGAGCTTTCGGATTTGTTTGATGAACGGGATGAGGCGGTCAAGAAAGCCATCGCCGACCTGATCGAACGGGCCCATGCCGCAGGCGCCGGCGTCAGTATTTGCGGCCAGGCGCCGAGTGACTATCCGGAGTTTACGGAATTTCTGGTGAAATGCGGGATCGACTCGATATCGTTGAACCCCGACAGCGTGATTGACACGATACGGTATGTAGCAGAAATCGAAGCTCGCAAAAAAAGTGGGAGTTAAACAATGGTAATAGGCGTAATAGGACAGGTGGGCGCCGGTAAAGACGAACTGGTACATTACCTGCGAGAGCATTTCAACGCGCGCGCAATCGCGACCGGAGACCTGGTTCGCGAAAAGGCGGAACGAGAGAACGTGCCCAAGTCACGTGACGGTTTACAGCGCGTGGCCAAAGAGTACCTCACCGAACAAGGTGACGACTTTTTTGCCCGCGAGGCTATAAACCGGATGGCCGAACAGCCGGATGATATCTACGTATTGTCCGGGCTGCGGACGCCCGCCGACGTGGAGACGTTGCGAAAGAAGTTCGGAGACGATTTCAAACTGGTGCATGTCGACGTTACTCATCCAATGGCGCGTTTCGAGAGGCTTCAGGAGCGCAATGAGCCGCGCGATCCGGACTCGATGGACGAACTGTTGTCGCAGGACAAACAAGAAAACGAACTCTTCGATTTGGAACAGGCCATCAAGATGGCGGATGTAACGGTCAATAATGACGGTACACTGGGCGCGTTCCACGAGAGTATCGAGCGTCGGCTCATCGACCCCCATCTCAAAGACGAATCATAAGCAGACGGCGCTACCCGGATGTCAACACTGGAACATCGGCAAACACGACCGACCGTCGCCGGGACCGAGAACCAAGGGCGGGTATCGGCGGTACGTGGGAGTATTGTGGATGCCGTCTTTCAAGATCGGTTACCGGAGCTCTATCACATTCTGCGAACGGGAGAAGAACATGAAACAGTAATCGAAGTGGTATCACTTCTGGACTCCCGGACCGTGCGCGGAGTGGCACTCACCCCTACCAGTGGGCTGGCGCGGGGCACCGCCGTAGAAGACACCGGGCGGCCGCTCCATGTTCCGGTGGGTGACATTCTGAGAGGGCGGGTCTTTGACGTGTTTGGTGAAACGATCGATCGGAAAGAGCGACTCGATGTTGACTCCCGCCGTTCGATCCACCAGCGTCCCGCACCGTTGGCCCGCCGGCGAACGTCGACCGAGATCTTCCGGACCGGAATCAAGGCGGTTGACGTTCTGGCGCCGCTCGAAAAGGGGGGTAAAGCCGGCCTGTTCGGTGGCGCCGGAGTGGGTAAGACGGTTCTTATTATGGAAATGATCGGCAACATGGTCAAGGAGTACGAAGGGGTCAGTATTTTCTGCGGGATCGGGGAGCGCATGCGAGAAGCCGAAGAGCTGTACCGCGAGATACGGGAGGTGGGAGTGCTGGATAATACAATTCTGGTTTATGGCCAGATGAACGAACAGCCGGGCGCACGTTTTCGAGTCGGGCACACGGCGCTGACGATGGCCGAACATTTTCGCGATGTGGATCACACGGATGTCTTACTGCTCATCGACAACACGTTTCGTTTCGTGCAGGCGGGCGCCGAAATATCCGGTCTTCTGGGTCGGTTGCCCTCGCGCGTCGGCTATCAGCCCACACTGGCCACGGAGCTGGCCGAGCTGGAAGAGCGAATCTGCAGCACAGACGCCGCCGCCATCTCTTCCATTCAGGCGGTGTACGTGCCGGCCGACGATTTCACAGATCCGGCGGCGGTGCACATCTTCACCCATCTCTCGGCCTCGATTGTCCTGGCGCGCAAACGCGCCAGCCAGGGTCTCTACCCGGCTATCGATCCTCTCAAGTCAGTGTCCAAAATGCTCACACCCCACCTCGTCGGAGAGCGACACTACGGCATTGCCCGGGACGTGCGAAGTACGCTGGCTGAATATGAAGAGCTGAAGGACATTATTGCCATGTTGGGTTTGGAAGAGCTGTCACATGAAGACCGTCGTACGGTCCACAAAGCTCGCAAGCTGGAGCGGTTCCTGACGCAACCTTTTGTCGTAACCGAAGCCTTCACGAACCAGAAAGGTAAGCGCGTCGATCTCGAGGATGCGCTTGACGGGTGTGACCGTATTCTGCGCGGTGACTTCGAAGACCTCAAAGAAGGTGCTTTCTATATGATCGGTGGGATCGATGAAGTGAAGGCCCGGACAGACAGGGATCAGAAAAAGGCGCCAGAGGAAACCAACGGTACCGGAAAGAACGAGCCACATGCGAATGGAGGCGCCGGTGACGCTTAAGATCATCCTGCCCACACGTGTACTGGTTGATGCCGAGGTCCGGCGAGTGGTGGCCGAGGGCGGGGAAGGATCATTTGGCCTGTTGCCCCGACATATAGACTACACCAGCGTCATGCCGGCCGGTATCCTGTCATATCGGGAGACGGACGGAACGGAGTGGTATGTGGCAGTTGACGAAGGTGTCCTGGTCAAGCAGGGTGACCGAGTTACCGTGGCTGCAAGAAAGGGAGTCAGAAGTCGTAGTTTGGAAGATTTGCACCAGTTATTGGAAGGGGAGCTCCGAGATCTCGACGAACGTGAGCGCCAATCCCGTTCGGTCCTGGCTATGCTGGAGGGTGGCATTGTCAAGCGCCTTCACGAGCAAACGATGACGGAACAGGCGTAGTAAGATGAGACGTGATGAGCGAGAACCGGATCGTGACTTCTGTGAAAAGATCAGTGTCAAACAGCAACGGAAAATACGCGCCCGCCGCTCTTTGGGACGCAGTGACTTCTGGCGGGGGTTGAGTATGTTTGGTCTGATTGGTTGGTCGATTGTAGTGCCGACCCTCATCCTGACCGCGGTCGGTATCTGGCTCGATAGTCGAGGGGAGGGTGGCATATCCTGGACCCTGACGGGTATCCTGGTCGGTGCCGCCCTGGGCTGCGCAAATGCCTGGTACTGGATTAATCGGGAGGGAAAAGATGACCGGTGACCTGTATGTAGCCGTAGCCTTTATTGTCGGGGTTCTTCTGGGCATTTTCTACTACGGCACCCTGTGGTTGACGGTAAGTCGCCTGTCTAGGTTCACAAGACCGCCAGCCGTGTTGCTTCTCAGTTTCATTGGTCGTGCTGCCGTCGTGGTCGGCGCATTCTACGTATTGATGCAGGGTCAATGGTACAATGTGGTAGCAGCGCTGTTAGGCTTTATCGGCGGCCGGTTCATTTTTGATGCGTATATCAAGCCGCATCGCAAATCGCGGGTCATTGCCCGAAGCGACGGAGTTCCAAGTGGAACTAAGTCCTGACAACATGGTTTTCTGGCAGCACGGCGTCTTAAAACTGAATGCCACCATTGTGTTCTCGTGGCTGGTTATGGCTATTTTGGTTTTACTCTCCTGGCTGGTTGCGCGGAGATTAACGGTGGGGCCGGAGATCTCCAGGTGGCAAACGGCGCTGGAGTCGGTCGTCAGCTTTATCCGGAATCAAATCGAAGACATCACGAACCAGAAGGCTGATCGGTATCTGCCGTTTGTGGGCACGCTGTTTCTTTTCATCTCGCTCTCCAATTTCCTCGCATTCGTACCCCACTATCATCCCCCCACCGGTTCACTGTCAACGACGGCCGGTCTGGCGCTGTGTGTTTTTGTTGCGGTACCGACATACGGGATCACTTACTCCGGATTCATCGGTTACCTGAAGCACTACGTGACTCCGACCTGGTTTATGCTGCCCTTTGAAGTTCTGTCCGAGATCTCACGCACGATCGCACTGGCCATCCGGCTGTTCGGAAACATCATGAGTGGTACCATGGCAGGTGCTATCCTGCTGCTCGTGGTACCGCTTTTCGCACCGGTGGCCATGCGGGCGTTGGAATTACTGATCGGCCAGGTGCAGGCCTACATCTTTGCCGTACTCTCGACAGTCTACGTAGCATCCGGTGTCCGGGCTCATAGTGAATCGGTAGAGAACCAGGGGCAGAGAGAGCAAGTATGACCGTATCGTGACAACGGAAAGGAGAATAACAGATGGATAGTACTACGATAATCGGCGTGACCTCTATTCTGGTGGCGGGTCTGACGATCGCCATCGGCGTTATCGGTCCCGCTCTGGCTCAGGGCCGGGCGGTTAGCGAAGCGCTTAAGGCGGTGGCCCAGCAGCCGGACGAATCGAGTGCGATCACGCGTACGCTGTACGTGGGGCTGGCTATGATAGAGTCATTTGCCATCTATGCCTTCGTGATCGCCATGATCATCATATTTGCCAATCCCTTCTGGAACCACGTAACGGCGGGAGGCTAAACTGTGCAGATCGACTGGTTTACCCTGACCGCACAGATAATCAACTTCCTGATTCTGCTGTTTCTGCTGAACCGCTTCCTGTTCAAGCCGGTCATGGGCATTATGCAGAAGCGAGAGCAGAACATCGCTGAGCGCATTGAAAGAGCCGAACAGAAAGAACGGGAAGCCGAAGAGGAAGCCGAACGGTATCGGCAGAAGCAGGAGGATTTCAAGAAGCGGCGCGACGATGAAATCCTGGCCGCCGAAGAGGAAGCGAAGGAAATCAAGCAGCAGGCGGTGCGCGAAGCAAAGGAGGAAGCGCGGAAGCTGCGGGAGCAGTGGGAAGAAGCGCTGCAGCGCGACAAGGAGGAATTCCTGAGCCGGTTACGGGGTGAGGTCGGGCAAGAGGTATGCGACACGAGCAAGGCAGTTTTGGCTGAGTTAGCGAATGAGGAGATGGAAAGGCGGATTGTGGATACGTTTCTACAGCGTTTTTCGGACATGGACGATGAGGAGCTGGGAAAGATCAAGTCGGATTCGGAAAAAACAGATCAGAAAGTCGTGATTGTAACGGCATTTGGTATAGCAAAGGAGCAAAAACAACAGCTGGAGAAAAAGATAAAGAAAGCACTCGCAAACTCCAACGTGCAGTTCCGAACCGACGGTGAACTGATTTGCGGCATTGAGATGCGAACCGGCGGACACCTGTTGCGCTGGAGCATTGAGGGCTATCTGGATGAACTGAAAGAACGCTTCGGGGAGAAGCTCACCGCCGCGTCACCAGATAGGGATCCAGAAAACGAATCCGAGACGAACAGCCCTGAGGGAAAGCAACAAAATGAATAACACCGGGTTACAGTCGATCCTTTCGGATGCTGTGAGCACGTTCGAGAATGTGCTTGAAGAATACCGGCCTCGGTTGGTCGCGAGACAGGTGGGTCAGGTTGAATTTGTCGGAGAAGGAATCGCTCGTGTTAGCGGCTTGCCGGATGTGAAGTCAGAAGAACTGGTCTTGATGAAAGGCGGGATCCGCGGTCTGGCGTTCGATCTTCGCCCGGATGAGATCGGTATCATCCTGTTAGACAAAGCCGAAGACCTCACATTCGGCAGCCGCGTGACCGGTACCGGCCGCGTGTTGAATGTGCCGGTCGGCGAAAGTTTGCTGGGACGGACTATAGATCCGCTCGGGCGTCCCCGTGATAACAAAGGATCGTTGGACGCCTCCGAACGATGCGCCGTGGAACGCGAGGCTCCGGCGATGATGGACCGGCTGCCGGTTGAGAAGCCGCTGCAAACGGGAATAAAAGTCATTGATGCACTCATCCCTATCGGCCGGGGCCAGCGCGAACTGATTCTGGGCGATCGACAAACCGGCAAGACCGCGATCGCTCTGGATACGATTATCAATCAGCGAGACAACGATATCATTTGCGTATACTGCGCTATCGGGCAGAAGAATTCGGCGGTAGCCAGGTTCGTGGCGGACCTGGAGCGACACGGCGCTGCCGACTACACTATCGTTGTTGTGGCCAGCGGCGACGATCCGCCCGGTCTGCTGTTCACCGCTCCGTACGCGGCAACGGCCATAGCGGAGTACTTTATGGATCAGGGCAGAGATGCCCTCGTTGTCTATGATGACCTCACACAGCATGCTCGGGCGTATCGCCAACTGTCGCTCTTGCTGCGAAGACCACCGGGCCGCGAGGCGTACCCGGGTGACATATTCTACATACACTCCCGGCTTCTCGAGCGAGCCACGCATTTGAGCGAGGAAAAGGGCGGTGGTTCAATGACAACGTTGCCCATCGTCGAGACTCAGGCGCAGAATCTGTCGGCTTACATCCCCACTAATCTCATTTCAATTACTGACGGACAGATCTATGTCTCGCCGCGGTTGTATCGCAAGGGATTCCTGCCCGCTGTCGACGTCGGTACTTCGGTCTCGCGCGTGGGCGGTAAAACGCAGCTGCCCGCGTACCGTGACGTGGCCGGCGATCTGAAGCTGTCGTATTCACAATTTGAGGAACTGGAGTCATTCTCACGGTTCAGCACCCGCCTTGATGAAGAGACACGCCGTACCCTGGAACGCGGCCGTCGAGTGCGGGAGGTGTTGAAACAACCGCAGTATCAGCCTATGACGGTCACAGAACAGCTGGCCGCCTTGCTGGCCGTCACGGAGGGACTATTTGATGACCTGGAGGTTTCACAATTGATCGAGATCGAGGGCAAGATACGGTTGTTGGCCAGGGATGAATTCGAGGAAATTACCCGCGCTATTCGGGACGGTAACGAGCTCAATGACGAGCAGCGCGAACGGATGATCAAGCGGCTTCGAGAACTGATCGAAAAAGAGACGTCCGGGGCCGACAATGAGAGCGGGCAGGAAGACGAGGTCGAGAATGCCAACTCTTGAATCATTAAAACGTCGTCTCAACAGCGCGCAGCAACTTCAAAGCGTAGTCAAGACCATGAAAAGTATTGCGGCCGCCGGCGTGCGTCAGTTCGAGCAGGGCGCAGAAGCGGTGACCGAATACCGACAGACGGTGGAAAAGGGTCTGCAGGTCATTGTTCTTAACCGGCGCCCGCAGTTCCGCCCGGCCCGGGTTTCAGCGATGCAGCCTCATTTTGTCTTCGTGTTCGGTTCCTCACAAGGGATGTGTGGTCAGTTCAACGAAGACATCGTTTCTTTTGCCGCGCGTAACTTCAATGAGCGACTGCGCGGCACTGAAGAAATCAGGATTGTCGCAGTCGGTGACCGGGTGATTCCGGCGCTGACGGATGAACTGACAGCGCCGATCGAGGAATCAACTATGCCCTCATCGGTCCGAGGTATCACTTACGGTGTGCAGATGATCCTGAGTATACTGGATAGATATATCACTTCAGACCGTTCCGTACGGGTGACGTTGTATCATAACCGCAAACGGTCGGGGGCCTCGTATCGGCCGAGGCAGTCGACTCTAATTCCCCTCGATGAGCAATGGCTGGCGGATATCAGCAGCCGCGACTGGCCTTCGCGATCAATCCCCGCGTTTCGCATGGCCTACGAGCCGCTCCTGGCCGGACTGATTCGTCAGTATTTGTTTGTGACCCTGTATCAGGCTTTTGCGGAGTCACTGGCTGCGGAGAATGCCAGCCGACTGGCAGCCATGCAGGCTGCAGAGTCGCACATTGAAAAACACCTCGAGGACCTCGAGTCAGTGCACAACCATCTTCGGCAAGATTCCATCACCTCAGAACTGCTCGATATCGCCTCCGGGTATGAAGCACTGGAGCAAGGAACAGGCTGACCGGCCGAGTACCATACGCAAGCGGAGGATAACCATGCAGATAGTCACAGTAACATTGAACCCCAGTATTGACATGATTACCATGGCGGAGCGATTGCTCCCGGAGAGGAAGCTGCGCTGCCGGGAACCGGTCTACGAACCCGGTGGCGGTGGGATAAACGTGGCGCGCGCCATCTACAAATTGGGCGGTGAAGCGCTGGCCTGTTTTCCGGCCGGCGGCACCAACGGTGACCATCTCCAGCAGCTTCTTGATGAAGAACGTGTTAGTACCTTCCGCATTGACATCGACGGCATGACTCGTCAAAACGTGACGGTGGGAGAAGAGGCCGACGAGCAGCAGTACCGGTTCGTTATGCCCGGCCCCACTTTGCATGAATCGGAGTGGCAGGCATGTTTGGATGTCATAGACAAGCTGGATAATGAGCCTCGATATGTGGTGGCCAGCGGGAGCCTGCCCCCGGGTGCTCCGGCCGATTTCCATGCGCGACTAGCGGACGCCATGGCTGACCGGAATATTCGTATGATTGTCGACACGTCCGGCCCGGCTCTGCGAAGCGTGATCGACAAACCGGTTTTTCTGATTAAACCGAACGTGCGAGAAATCACCGAGCTCATGGACATCGAAGGCGAACACGAAACGGAGATAGAAGAGGCGGCCCGAAAGATGCTCAAGGAGTGTACCTGTGAACACATCGTGGTATCACTCGGAGCAGGTGGGGCGATACTCGTCAGCAAAGACGGCTCGGAGCATTTTCGGTCCCCGACTGTACCCATCAGGAGCAAGGTCGGCGCCGGTGACAGCATGGTGGGTGGCATCGTGCTCAGTTTGACGCGACACGACGACGTCGTCGAAGCAACCCGATATGGTGTGGCGGCCGGTGCTTCGGCTGTCATGACTCCCGGCACAGAGCTCTGTCGACGAGAAACAACCGAAGAACTGATGGGGGCACTACAGACGTCCACAACAGGAGATTAAACCGGAGAATCCATTATGCAACCTGGAGAATACAAAAACATAACCGTAGAAGATTATGAGCCGTTCATCGGAGCTGAAACGGTTGAGAGAATCCACAAAAAGGCCGAGCCCTTGCACGATTGCCACGTGGCTCATATTAACGCCACCTATTATGGCGGCGGGGTGGCTTCGTTGCTGGAGTCGGTTTCGCTGCTGATGAACAGTGTGGGTATACAGACCGGTTGGCGGGTCATTCAGGGGTCACCGGACTTCTTCAGTGTGACGAAGAAGTTTCACAACGCGCTGCAGGGTCACGACATCAATCTCACCGATCAGAAAAAGGAGATATATGAATCGGTCATTGCAGAGAATGCCATTCGCAACCACCTGACACATGATATCGTGGTTGTCCATGATCCGCAACCACTGCCCATGATTGCGCATTACCGCAAACGAGGTCCGTGGATTTGGCGTTGTCACGTGGATTTGACCGATCCCCATCGGGGCTGTTACGAATATCTGACGCAGTTCATAGAGCAGTATGATGCCATCGTGCTAACTCTGAAGGATTACCAACAGGACTGGCGCACTCCGCAGCGGTTCATCGAGCCAGCCATCAATCCGTTCTCTCTGACGAATCGTGATTTGAGTGACGAGGAGATCGACGAACGGCTGGACCATTATGACATTCCCACCGATCTGCCGATCGTAACACAGATCTCGCGTTTCGATAAATGGAAGGACCCGGCCGGTGTCATCAAGGCCTTCAAGAAGGCCCGGAAGGAAGTAGATGCCACGTTAGTGCTGCTGGGTAACGTAGCGACTGACGACCCGGAAGGAGAAGCGGTATACCAGTCGCTGCTGGACCAGCGCGAAGAGCGCATTATCCTGCTGAGTCAACAGGATACGGCGCTGGTCAACGCGTTGCAGCGCAAGGCGGCCGTGGTCGTGCAGAAGTCTCTCCGTGAGGGCTTCGGTCTAACCGTAACCGAAGCCATGTGGAAAGGGGCGCCGGTAGTCGGCGCCAATGTCGGTGGCATCTGCTATCAGATCAAGGACGGCGACAACGGTTTCCTGGTTTCAAACGTCGACGACACGGCAGAGAGAATCGTACAGCTGCTCAAAGATGAATCTCTGCGTCAGCGGATGGGCAAGAAAGCCAGGAACACGGTTCGCGATCGATTATTGCTGACTCGTTATCTGGAGGAATACCTTGACCTGTTCAATTCGTTTGAGGCGTGCTTCAACATAAAAAAGGGCAAGTAGCCGTGAGTAGCCGGGAGAACAATGCCGATCGGCGGTCCGGCCATGGGGGGCACGATCACGAAGGTCATGACCATCGCGAGCACCATAAACAAATGGCGCAGGACTTCAAGCGGCGGTTCTGGATTTCGCTGATCGTGACCCTGCCGATTCTGCTGCTCGCGCCGCTGATTCAGGATTTCTTGGGTTGGCAGCGGAGTCTGGCTTTCAGCGGTGACCACTACGTCCTTTTTGCACTCTCGGCCATTGTCTTCGCTTACGGTGGCTGGCCATTTCTGAAGGGGCTGGTCGACGAACTGCGTTCGAAATCACCCGGCATGATGACACTGATCGGTTTGGCGATTCTCGTGGCTTTTGTCTACAGTTCGGCGGTCGTGTTCGGCTTACCGGGAAAAACGTTCTTCTGGGAATCAGCCACACTGATCGTTGTCATGTTACTGGGCCACTGGATAGAAATGCGGTCGGTGCTGGGTGCCTCCAAAGCGCTGGAAGAGCTGTCCAAAATGATGCCGTCCGAGGCACACCGTTTGATCGACGATGACGGTCAGACAGAGGAGGTGGCGGTGTCGGAACTTCAGCAGGAGGATCGGGTGCTGGTCAAACCGGGAGAGAAAATACCGGTTGACGGCGTTGTCAAGAAGGGCTCAAGTTCTGTTAACGAGGCGATGGTCACAGGGGAATCACGGCCGGTTACCAAGGAGCCGGGTGATGAAGTGATCGGCGGCTCGATTAACGGAAACGGGTCACTTACGGTTGAGGTGGCCAGGGCAGGTGAGGAATCGTACCTCTCTCGGGTTATAAAAATGGTTGAGGAGGCGCAGAGCGGCAAATCGAAGTCCGAACGGACGGCGGACCGGGCGGCGCTCTGGCTAACCGTGATCGCCGTGGTCAGTGGCATTCTGACGCTGACTCTGTGGCTGATCCTGAGCAGCAGGGAGTTCGTGTTCGCTTTGGAGCGCACGGTGACCGTCATGGTCATCACCTGTCCGCATGCCCTGGGCCTGGCGATTCCGTTGGTGGTGGCGGTGTCGACATCGCTGGCAGCCAGAAGCGGTTTGTTGATACGGCAAAGGAGCCCTTTCGAACAGGCCCGGACCGTTGACGCGATTGTGTTCGACAAGACCGGAACGCTGACCGAGGGGGAATTCGAAGTGTCCGACGTGATCCCACTGGCTGAGAACGCAGAAAAAGAACGTATCCTGACATTAGCGGCAGCTGTGGAGTCCAATTCGGAACACACCATTGCTCGCGCCATCGCCGAGGCGGGGCCCGACTCTCAGAAGGTAGAGGGATTCGAGGCCATTCCGGGTAAAGGAGCACGGGCGCAGGTGGACGGAAAGGACATCAAAGTCGTCAGTCCCGGATATTTGCAGGAGAACGGCATTCAATATGATGACAGCCGGACCACAGCGAGCCGCGAGAATGGAGATACGGTCGTGTATGTGTTGCACGAGGACTCGGTGATGGGGGCGATTGCGCTTCGCGACGTGATCCGTCCCGAATCCAAAGAAGCGGTCGCCGCTCTTCGGCGGCGCAATGTCGATGTTTCGCTCATTACCGGAGATTCGGAAGAAGTGGCTCGGCATGTGGCTGAGGAACTCGACATTGATGGGTATTATGCGGAAGTACTGCCCGATGAGAAAGCCAAGAAGATCAAAGAGGTTCAATCCGACGGAAAACGAGTGGCTATGGTAGGTGATGGTGTCAATGATGCTCCGACTCTGGCGCAGGCGGATGTGGGGGTGGCTATCGGCGCCGGGACGGACGTAGCCGCCGAAACGGCCGACGTTGTCTTGGTGAACAGCGACCCGCGTGATGTCGTGCGGTTACTGGATTTCTCCGACGCCACACACAGGAAGACGATCCAAAACCTCATCTGGGCCACCGGCTACAACGCAGTCGCCTTACCGCTGGCGGCCGGCGTTCTGTTTCACTGGGGTATTCTGCTGAATCCGGCGGTCGGTGCGCTGCTGATGTCGCTCAGCACAGTCGTTGTTGCCATCAATGCCCGGATCATGCGCGTACCTGAAAGCGAGTCGCATGAATAGAGGCGCCTCCGGAGTTGTCGTTAACCGTGCAAGAACACACGGAAGAGCCACCGCCCGAATATGATGCACGAACAGATTGGAAAGACCTGGCAGGAAGAAGCCGAGGCCGTTCTTGACCGACTCGGCGTAAGCCGTGATGCGGGTTTGTCCGCCGGTGATATCAGGGGGCGGCAACAGAAATACGGTCGCAACGTTTTCCGCCGGCAAAAAAGCCGTTCTGTACTCTCCATTCTGACTGATCAGTTCAAGAGCTTCGTCATTGCCCTGCTGCTGGCGGCGGCTGTGGTCTCGCTACTCCTCGGCCACCACGTGGAAGCCATTGCGGTGCTGGCGGCGATCCTGATAAACACCGTTATAGGGTTTGTAACCGAACTCAAGGCGGTACGGTCCATGGACGCCCTGCGAAAACTGAGTCAAGTGGAAGCACGAGTGCGCCGTGATAGCGATATTGCTGACGTCTCCGCAATTAACCTGGTAGTGGGTGACATTGTCCCTCTTGAGGCCGGTGATCTCATTCCGGCCGATCTGCGATTGCTGGAGGCCAATAAACTGCAAGTCAACGAATCCGCCCTGACCGGGGAATCCGAACCGGTTACCAAAGATACGGAGCCGAAAGCAGCCGATGCGCCTCTGGCAGAAAGAACCTGTATGGTCTATAAAGGAACGTCCATAACACGCGGCTCCGGGGAAGGTGTGGTAGTCGCAGTCGGTCGCCAAACCGAAATAGGTCAGATTCAAACGATGTTGGAAGAGGCGGAAGAAGAGACCACGCCATTGGAAAAGCGACTCAACCGGTTGGCGCATCGTCTGATCTGGGTCACGCTGGGACTAACGGCCGTGTTGGCAGTAGTGGGGACATTGAGCGGCCGGGACCTAACGCTTATGATCAAGAGTGCCGTAGCCCTGGCCGTGGCTGCGATTCCCGAAGGTCTGCCGATTGTGGCGACAGTTGCATTGGCTCGAGGCATGCTTGACATGGCGCGGAGAAATGCGCTGGTCAACAAACTCGCGTCAGTCGAGACACTGGGCGCCACGAGTATCATTGGGGCGGATAAGACCGGAACACTGACCGAGAATCGCATGACAGTGCGCAGCCTCATTCTCGGCGCCGGAGCCCGCAGGCTCCAGTGGAAGCAAGACCATGATAAGGAGACTGCAAAATCGGACGGTAGTGAAGCCACCAATGCAGATGATCGGCTGTTGAAAGAAGCTCTGAGGACGGGAGTCTTATGCAACAACGCATCACTTTCGAACGATGATGAGGAAGATGGTGGCAGCGGGGATCCCATGGAAATAGCCCTTCTGGCCGCGGGTCAGGCGGCGGATATCACGCGAAAGGGGTTGCTCGACGAGTGGCCCGAGGTCAGGGAGGAGGCTTTTGACCCCGACACCAAAATGATGGCCACGATCCACGAAACAGACGCCGGTTACCTGGTGGCCGTCAAAGGTGCGCCCAATGCCGTTATCGAAAAATGCTCTCGGATAGCAGGCGAAGACGGTGATCGGGATTTTACCGATGACGATCGCGAGAATTGGAGCAAGCATAATGAAGACCTGGCCAACGACGGGTTCCGGGTACTGGCTGTAGCTAACAAAAAGTCAGAGAGCAGAGACGTGGAGCCGTATGAAGCCTTGACGCTGATTGGGTTGGTTGGACTTCTGGATCCGGCACGCGAGGATGTGCCGGAAGCCATTGCGGAATGCCGCAATGCTGGAGTGCGGGTTATTATGATGACCGGTGATCAGCCCGGTACGGCACGGAAGATAGCCGCTGACATCGGCCTGGTTGATGATCCGAGCGCCGAGGTCGTACTGGGGACGGATCTTGGCGACGACGATGAGGAAATCAGTAATGCGAAACGGGGGAGGATATTGGAGACGTCGATTTTCGCCCGTGTTACGCCGCGTCAGAAACTGACGATCATCGACAAGCATCGCGAAGCCGGATCCGTCGTGGCCATGACCGGCGACGGCGTGAATGACGCTCCGGCGCTCAAGAAAGCGGACATTGGCGTCGCCATGGGCAAACGGGGCACGCAGGTGGCCAGGGAGGCAGCCGACATGATTCTTCGCGACGACGCCTTCCCGACCATTGTGATAGCCATACGTCAGGGACGAGTCATATTCGAGAACATCCGCAAATTCGTGGTCTACCTGCTGTCCGGAAATGTGGCGGAGATTATAGCCGTTGCCGCCGCATCGGTGGCGCACATCCCGCTGCCGCTCCTGCCGCTGCAGATCCTGTTCTTGAACCTTGTCCTGGACGTATTTCCGGCTCTGGCGTTGGGACTGGGGCGAGGGGATCCGCACATCATGCAGCAGCCCCCGAGACCAAGTCACGAGCCGGTGCTGCCCTCGTCGCATTGGCAGGCCATTACGGTCTACGGAGTAGTAATCGCGGCCGCTGTGCTTGCGGCACTGTTATTGGCTATCGAGCATCTGCAGATGGAGCCGGAGCAAGCCGTTACCGTGAGTTTCCTGACACTGTCGTTCGCTCGCATGTGGCACGTATTCAATATGAGGGATCGAAATGCGGCTGTATTTAAGAATGAAATTACGCGCAATCCTTTTGTCTGGCTTGCTTTGAGCGTTTGTCTCGTTCTGATAGTAGCTGCCACCCAGATTCCGGTGCTGGCCCAGGTGCTTAGCCTCAGATCACCAAGCGTGTCCGGCTGGCTGCTGGCTTGGGGAGCATCATTGACACCGGTCATAATTGGTCAGTTATTGAAGAGTATGGGTGTTGTGAAGGCCTGAAGGAGGTTATAGCAGAAACATGCGTTCTCAGTCCGATGGGCGGCAACCGTGGGGCAAGCAGGCATTTGCCATAACGATGTTTGCGGTGGCTGGGATAGTAATCATCTTTCTCGTCTGGCATTTGTCCCAGATGCTGCTGGTTATTTTTGCGAGTATCCTATTTGCCGTGCTGCTAAACGGGGTTTCGAGCTGGCTTGGGCGGCATTTGCGCCTGCCCCTGGGTGTCGCTTTGCCGCTGGTCGTGTTTTCCTTGTTGCTGTTTCTGGCGGCCGCCAGTTGGATTGTCGGACCTCGTATCGCGGAACAGTTCGCCAAACTAACGGAGAGTATTCCCGAAGCGCTGCAGAGTGTGCAAGAGTCAATTGCCGGCTCGGATTGGGGACGGAAACTGCTGGAAGACGCTCCCTCACCGGGGGACTTTTTGCCGGTCGGTTCCGATTTGCTGGGGCGCGTCACCGGCGCGTTCTCAACGGCGCTGGGGTTTGTGACGAGTATCGTGATCGTTTTCTTCGTCGGAATCTATCTCGCAGCCAGCCCGCGGCAGTACCGTGATAACCTCGTCCGTCTGTTTCCCAAAGAACGACGGCAGCGCGTCGATAAAGTCCTGGTGGCAGTGGGTGAAGCATTGTGCTGGTGGTTGGCCGGACGGATTGCTTCCATGTTCGTCATCGGGGTTCTGGTTGCGGTGGGGCTTTGGATCGTGGGGATTCCGCTGGCATTGACGCTGGGTCTAATTGCAGCCTTTCTCTCGTTTATTCCGTTCATCGGACCGGTGCTGAGCGCCGTGCCTATGATCCTGGTGGCACTCGCCGAGGATCCCGTGCTGGTTATCTGGGCCCTGGTGGTCTATCTGGCGGTGCAAACCCTGGAAAGTTATTTTATCACACCCATGATTCAGAAACAGGCCGTGTTTATCCCTCCGGCGTTACTCATAACGGTTCAGATTCTGATGAGTGTTCTGTTTGGAATCATGGGGACTCTGCTGGCGACGCCGCTGGCGCTCGTCGTCATCGTCATCATACAGATGGTATATGTGCAGGACGTCCTGCACGATGACGTGAAGATCATGGGGAGGCATTGACCCCGTCTCGTGACGGTTGTCGGCTCCCACGGCGCGCGTCTATCCAGCTCGTTCAGCGTGCGCCCGTGACCTGGAATTGCGTGCGGATCTCTTCTTCGACCTGATGACCCATCTCCCGCATTGAAGGCGACGTATAGTAGGCAGCATAGACCAGTTTCCCGCCCCCGTTGTTTTCTACTTCGTCAACCAGTTTCCGTCGGGCGGCTTCGGCGGCCGCCTTCACGTCCGACGTATAACCCACGTCCAGGATCGACGTGCGTCCGTGAAACTGCGAGATGATCGTCCACACACCCGGGTTGTCATGGAGTTCCTCGGTGGTTTCATACGGTCCTTTGAAATCGAATCTGCCTATGCGTACTGACATGTTAAATCCTCTCCTTCCGCTTTTTGTCGCACCTATTCGACGGATTGCTCCCAGTATCGCGGCCGGCCGTACGCATCATACAAGATTTCTTCGTATTTCCGGTTGACCGGCTGCTCGGGATCATACTCGGGACTGCTGTTAATCTCCTTGCGCCCAACGTCGAATATCAGTTTGCGTTTATCCTGATCAACGGCCGAGAGCCAATCGATTGCCAGAAGTATCTTCTGTTCTCCCAGCCAAAGTCCGACCTGTGCTGCGACGTAATGGAGCCGCCACGTGTCATCACTGACGACCAGGTCGTTCACCCGACCGGCTTCGCCTTCCTTGCTGTCGACTGCGAAATCGAACATATCGCTCGCGCGGAGTACGAAGAAACCGTCCAGGTGCGTTCGGGCGACGGCGGCGGCTTCCTCGGATGAATCGGGGCGTTGACCCGACTTCGGTTCTCGAGGCGGTAAACCTTCGGTGGGGCCGCGCACCCAGTACGGTTCCGAATCATAGTGCGCCGCCAGCTGCTCCTCTTGTTCACGGCTGACCGCATTGTCCTTCTTGATAACCGGGGCAGATTTTATCTGCTGGACGGTGACGTTGACCGGGAACAGATGGGCCGGCCAGTCCGGGTGAAGGAGAGCCGTTGCCGGCAGCAAAACCAGATGTTCGTCGGAAACGAGCTCGGTATCGACTGCCAGGTAGCGGACGGACCACGTTTCATTGTCGATCACAAAGTCACTGCTTTTGCCGACCTCACCGTCGGTGGCAACAACGTTGTACTTCAGGAGACTCTTCAGGCTTCTCAACATTTTGCTCTACTCCTCGTAGTTGTACTCTCAGGTATTCATCGTTACAATAGCCGCTCGATCAGACATAGCGGATTATTATAGCTGCTATAAGAAGCATGACGAGCAGCCAGAAAAAGACTGACAGTGCGGCCTCGGCGCCCGTTTGCGCCTCGGCGCGGGTTTCCGCTTGCTGTAAGGCCTCTCGCCTGTTGCGCGGTCGATGCGGTGGTACGAGGGCCAGGATTACGAGGGCGGCAAAAAGACCGATCAAAAGAAACGGTATCCAACCGACGCCCCAAAAGTATGGCCCGACCGGTTGCAGCCAGATGCCGCCGGCCCAGACTATGGCCAGCAAAAACAGGAACACGAACAGCAGCGCCGGTGCGGCGCCTTCGCGTCCGGGGCGTTGCCAGCCCAGTATGCCGACCAGGATGAAGCTGAAAATCAACGCCACCACCACGGCTGCTATGAGTTGACCAATAAACATGTCCTATCTCCTTCCTTCTTCGTCCATTCAGTATTGAATCAAGAATCGTGCCGGAAAGACACTCGAGCGTGTGAGCCATTGGGCGGCAGCGTGTTACGTTACCTGTTCCTATTTGTCTTGTTGTCCTTTGAGATGAGAAGACGCGGGCCGGTAAACCAGTGTGAACATACGGTACGTACGCCCCATGAGGTACGGAGCGGCCCAATGTAGAGGCGCCGAGATGCGATGGTACCCAGCTTCATGAATCAGCCTCTTGGCGCTCCCATGCCAGACGCCCGATTTGTGCGCTGAGAACAAAAACGAGCGACGAGTAATACACCCAGAGCGCAATGGCGGCGACAAAGAGGTACGCCCCGTAGATCTTCTGGATGAGCACGGCTCTATCAACGTATATTCCGAAAGCTATTTTGGCGATTTCCAGCAGCACGGCTGCCGATAAGGCGCTCACCAGTATGGCGCGTCGAGGCGGTTTCTTCCTGGGCACGGAGTAGTACACCAGGCCGTACACGAGAGCGACCAGGAGGAACGAGCCGGTATTGACGAATAACCGTTCGAGCAGACCGAACTCAAGACCCACCGCTTCCGGCAATTGCACAACATATCGGAGTCCTATGTCGACTAACGGCAAGACGATTATCGAAACCAGGAAGAGCAGGAGGGCCTGCAGAACGAGGCGGACATCACGCAGTTTGCCCTTGACTATGGATAGAGAAGCCGGTAACCGGTAGACGGCATTGAGCGTGGTCCGAATGGCGCCGAACAAGCCGCTGGAGGCAAGCAGGAGTCCAACTATGCCCGCCACGCCGGCCACGGTGCGGTGCACGCGGAATTCATCCACACGTCGGGAAATGAACTCCTTCGCCTGAGCGGCGAAACCGGAATAGGGGATGATCTTATCTACGTAGGCATAGAGTGCGTCGCGTATGGACGATTTTTCGAGTATTATGCCCAGTATCGCAAAGAGCACCAGCGCCAGTGGCACGAAGCACAAGACGAAAGCGTAAGCTATGCCACCGGACTTGAGGAACAGCTGGTCCTCGCCGGATCTTTCGTACACGCCTCCGGCGTAATATCGGGCCGTGTGCCAGGCGTCCTCGAGACGACGTCTGGCCGACTGTAGCCAGGAGGCCCCTATCCTGCGCATAACAACAGCTTGGCGTCAGGCGGGTTGTTCAACACTGGCCAGGACTTCTATAATGGCAGTGCAAAATGCGGGAAGATCCGCCGGCGTGCGAGAGGTTATCAGGTTCTCGTATTTGACGACTTTGATGTCCTCCCAATTCGCACCGGCGTTCACCATATCATCTTTGATGGAGTAGAAGCTGGTGACGTTTTTGCCGCGTACGACGTCGGCGGAAGCCAGCATCCAGCCCCCGTGGCAGATGGCGGCGATCGGCTTGCGCTGTTTGTCCATTTCTTTCACGAACTCCACCATGGCGGGTGAGCGACGCATGTGGTCCGGTGAATATCCGCCCGGAATGATCAAGGCATCGAATTCTATCGCGCGTACCTTGTCGATGGATTCATCAGGTGTAACCGAAATACCATGTTTGCCCTGGTAGCTCGTATTCTCGGGTCCGATGCTGACTACTTCGGCGCCCTCTTCCTGCATTCGTAAGTATGGATACCAAAACTCGAGATCTTCATACAAGGGCGCCACAAAAACGGCGATTTTCTTCTCTCCAAGTCTCATACTCAAACTTCCTTTCCAAATCGTCTAAGATTGTGGGTTCAAGGGAGGCCGGCCTGCCGGCCTGTCATGGACCGGTCGGGAACCGGTCAGACTACGGCCAGGCGTTTGGTTGCGAGCTTATGGAGCCTCCGGGCCAGATGTCGGCGGGCGGCAGCCAGATATCGGCGAACCAGCGCCGGTGTGGCGTCCATCACTTCCGCAATCTCCAACTTACTCAGGTGTTGCGTGCACTTCAAGCTGTAGGCCAGACGTTCCTGAGGCGGAAGCTCCCGCAGGATGCGCAGGAGGTCATCGCGGTCGATCAGTTCTCGTATGTCGTAGATCATGTCCAAATCTCCGTCGGCACTGTCCCACCAGTTCCCCTGGAACTCGGATTCCGATCGGAAACGATGTCGCCCTCCGTGGTCTAGGTTCTGCTCGGTCGTTCCGGATCCCGCCCGGTATTGTTCTGCCAGTGCTTCAAGCAAGTCCATCTTATTCAGTTCAGAGACGGATTGACTTTTGGTGGCGACATATGCTCGCGTAAAGGCAGCAACGGTCAAATCCTGAGCACCTTGTTGCGATCCCGTCAGATATGTTGCCGTGTGAAACAGATCCCTGCCATGGACTTCAATCAGCTTGTCCAGTTTATCGCCGGCCCCATTGGTTGAAGGTCGGTGTCCCCTTGTAGTGTCTTCCAACTTATTCATATCTACCGTTTCCTTTCTCCCTGTTCGCGAAATGTATTACTCCATGATCTTTATCAGAACGCCGGTTGTTTCAGCCCCGGGCTACTCCTTCCTCCGTGGTTCCGGCAGCGACCCGACGCCTTGATACTCAGGCAGCTCTTCGATTCTCTTCCTGTTGAATTCGAGTATTATCTCCTCGTCCTCCCAGTTGACATCTTTGACACCCGACGTTTCCAGCACGACTTTGCGTCCGGAAAGCCAGGTACCGGTATCGGCAATCAGGTGTTCGATTGTCCATCCGTCGTCATTGGCGATCAGATCATGCACGTCACCAACCTGCTCATCGTCGGTCCGAATTTGATATCCCCTGATCTCCTTGAGACTCCGTAAATGAGGATCGTACTTCACCTCCCCGTCCGGGGTTCCTGCGGAACCCTGGATAGCGCCGGTACCGGCGTGGTGCCGCGCCGTCTTGTCGTCCGGCAAGAAGTCGCCCTCCTGCCAGAACGGGGGCACATTGAGATGTTTGAGCATCTTGGCCTGCTGCTGCTTCGATACCGGGTGATCAGCGTCCAACGACGGTGCTTCCTTTATTTGCTGCTGGCTGAGTTTGAGTCCAAAGACATCGCCATTCCGGCTGGGCTTGCCGAACGAATCCAGCCGAATGAGCACTTTGCCGCCCGGCAGCCAGGAATTGATATCAACCAAGGCATAGCGCAGGATCCACGCGTTGTCGTCAAAATACAAATCAGTTAGTTTTCCCAGTTCTCCGTCGGTTGCCCCGATTTTGGCTCCGGTCAGATCTTTTAGACTACGTAACATGTCAACATATCCTAAGGCTTAGTTTTCGATCAAATCTCAATTGTAACAGTTCTTCTTACCACAATTTGCGGGGATATAAGAACTGCTTACCAACCTATTGTGCAATTCTCATGCCGATCGTCTGTTGGATTCGCATGAGATTGCCTCACAATGGGTTACGGGTGGTTACTCGAAACCGGGACCGGCCGAGTCACCATATAGCGATTGTCTGAAGTTATGACGAGTTTCGAGTGTGAAGAATAGGTTACAGCAACGGTGATCGGCTTGTATCGGTGTGTGACTTCTTCACAGCAGATTCGGATGTAGGGGTCTCGGAATCCGGACGGTTTGTCAGGCCTAACCGGTTTCTTCAAGAGCCATTTTGTGTGAAAGGAAGGACATTAAGTCCTTCACGGCGATGACTCCTTGTAGTTTGCCGTCTTCGACCACCATCAATCGACTCTGTTGCGTCCGATTCATCTGTGACAGAGCAGTAATGGCATCGGTGTCCGCTTCAATAGTGTTGTCCTCGGAGCACTCCTCGGCAATATCGGCCACCTTGCGATTTGACCATTCCTCGCGCGGGACCTCCTTTACGCGCTTGAGGTTGACACAACCGATCAAACGCGAGTCATCGACCACCGGGAAGAGCTTGAAGTGATACTGGTAGATGTAATTCTCCACCAGGTTGTTGATCGGGGTGGAGGATGGTACGGTTACCGGATCCTTCTTCATGAAGCGTTTGACCGGATCGCCTTCCAAAAGGCGACGAATAATGAGTTGTTGGTAGGCATTTTGCGCCACCCAGCGCAGGAAGAATCCTATGAGCGCCAGCCAGACACCGTTTATGAAATTACCGGAAATGAAGCTGACCACACCAATGGCGATCAAAGCAACACCGAATCCGGAGCCGATTCGAGAAGAGATTTTGGTGGCCCAGCGCAGGTTATCTTTCCATGACCAGAGTATGGCTCGCAGTACCCGTCCGCCGTCGAGCGGAAAGGCCGGCAGCATGTTGAAAATGGCCAGAATGATGTTGATAGTGCTCAGGTAAATCAGCAAACCGTGAACCGGGGAAGGCCACGTTTGGCCCACATCAAGCCAATGTATCCCCCAGAAGACAATCGCAATCAGGACACTTGCTGCGGGCCCGGCGACGGCCATGAGGAGTTCCGATTTTGGGTCTTTGGCGTCTTCGTGCATTTCAGCGATGCCGCCGAATATGAACAGGGTGATACCCCGCATGGGGATGCCGTGGGCTCGGGCCACCAATGAATGGGCGAGCTCGTGAAAAACTACGGACAAGAACAGACCGACGGTACCGGCGATGCCCATCAGCCAGTAAGTGCTGATAGACAGGTCATCGTAGTAGTTGGGAAATACACCTCGGGCCAGACTCCAAGTTATCAATACGGCCAAGAACAGCCAGGTGAAGTCAATCTTGACTTCGAAGCCGAACAGTTTAAAAATCTTGACGCCTTTTCCAAACATATCGGTTTCCTTTTAGTGCACGGTTTGTTCATCGAGCCGGACCCTGCCCGAGCGCAGCTCATCCGGAGCCGGCAGGTTATCTTGACTCATGAGGAGCTCTGCCGCCGCCAGTTCCTTGTCACGGTTATTTCCCGCCACCGCCAGCACTTTCCCGTCTTTCACGAAGTACGCAACGAAGTCAGCTGCGGAAACGTCGCCGTCGACGATGATCTCATCCCAGTCCGGTGCATGTCCCACATAGCGAAAATGCAGTCCGGCCTGGGTGGTCCAGAAGAAGGGGACGCTTTCGTAGGGCGCCTTGCGACCGAGCATATTGTGTGCGGCGACGCGTCCCTGCTGCTGGGCGGTGCGCCAGTGTTCTATGCGGGTATGACGCCCGGTTCGCCAGTCGGGGAAGTAGGCGATGTCGCCTGCGACATGGACACCACCATACGCTTCGAGATATCTGTCGACGCGGACACTGCCGTCGCGTTCGAACATGATGCCCTTAATGACATCGGAGGCGGGTTCAACGCCAATACCGACCAGGACGAGATCAGCGTCAACGTGGCTGTTGTCATCCAGGATTGCGTTCCGGACGGTATCGTTACCTTCCAAGCGAGTTATGTTGCGCCCCAGCCGGAATTGAATGCCCGCCTCCTCGTGGCGCTTCTTGAAAAGGGAGCCTATTTCATCGCCGAAAGCTCCGGCCAGAGGCTCGTTTTCGGGCGCCACCACGGTCACTTCAGGTCCGCGTTGTTTCGCACTGAAAGCCGTTTCCATGCCGATGAAGCCGGCGCCGACAACCAGTACTTTTTGCGCCGATTCCAGGCCGGCAATAATGGTGTCAGCATCCTCAAAACTACGTAACGTGTGTATGCCGTCCAGGTCGGCCCCGTCGACAGAGAGCGTCCGCGGGCGTCCGCCGAGCGCCAATAGCAGTCCATCGTAGTCTACCTCGTCACCATTTTCCAGTCGTACGCTTTTTCGTTCCGTATCCACGGCGGTGACCCGCACGCCGGTGCGCACTTCGATATCGGCTTGATCGTAGAACTCGGCCGGACGCAGCGGCATCCATTCGTCTTTGGCTTCGCCCTGAAGATACTGCTTGCTGAGATTGGGGCGATCATAAGGCAGTTTGTTGTCCTTGGTAAGCATGAGGATTTGTCCCTCGAAGCCGTCTTCGCGAAGCGTCTGAGCTGCCATCTGCCCGGCCGCGCCGGCGCCCAGAATGACGAATTTTCGGCTGTCTTTCCCCGGATCGGATCGAGCCATTTGCGGCTTCTCCCCAACCGGCATTTCGTCCGGCACCAAAATGATTATATCGTCTCCGTCCTCTCTGACTTCGTATGCAGCCAGGCCGTCCATAGCCGGCGGTTCGAGCAGTTGCCCGCTTGTCAGCTCGAAGGTGGCATGATGCCAGGGACAGACGAGCCGTTTGCCGTCGCACGCCCCTTCTCCCAGGTTGGCTCCGTAGTGAGGGCAGACGGCATTATACGCATGTACGTTGTCATCTATTTTGATGATTAATATCTTCTGATCATCGACAGTCACCGTCTGCAACTCGCCTTCCCGCAGCTCGCTTTTCTTGATAGCTTTGTATTCTTTCATTATTCCCAGTCCTTTCAGTTTCACCTCTCCTTCGGCCTCATGCGCCCGAACTTCGCCGGTTTGTTTTCGGGCCGGATCAGGGCTGATAGTACTCCGGGCCGTATCGCACTTTGAGCTTGTTGCGCACCAGCAGCGCGCCGCCCTCGTAGGCGTTCTTGGATGCTCGTTGCCGTTCCAACCACGTGTCGACCGTTCCGGTTAGCGTGGCTACGCCTTCGGTCACTTCGACGGCAACCTCGTCTGAATTCACGTAGGGACTCCACCATATCTCATCTTCGATATTACGTTGAACCTCCCAGTCCGTGTACCGCGAGCCGAGATCGCGAGAGGGTGCGTACCAGTCATATTCGTCCAGCAGCCAGTCATTGTCTACGTACGGATCATGTGTAAAGACCGGGTAGTCGTCCTTGACCTCGATATTGTTGTTCACCTCGACAACTCCATTGATAGCCGAGGCTTCTTCGTCGGCATGCGCCTTCTGGAAATAGGTGTTGACTTCCCCCGAAAGTCCCACTCTGCCGTTGAGAACAACGATTTCGATATCCTTGTGATTGAGATACGGATCGCGCTTGAAGGCCTTGTAGACATTTTCCAGAATCCGGGCATCGGAGGGGGCGTCTCCTGGTCGTACTTTCAAGCGGTTGCGCACACTCCAGACGCCAATCGTATTGCGGGCGTCAATGGACGCGGCCCGCTGTGCTTTCAGGTTGTCTACTTCACCACTCAGAGTGACCAAACCGTCGTTCGCTTCCACGTCAATGTCGAAGGCCGACACCCGGGGATCGATTGACAGCGCCGCTTCAACTGCCTCGATAACAGCCGAATCCGGCTTTGATTCGTACTTGCTTGCGCGAAAGCGCTGCCCACGCGCCCACGAGGCAACGACCAATCCCTCGGTACTGACCGCTTCAACGCCGGTCACCCAGGTGTCCTGTTCGGCCCGGCGTTTTTCGGCGGCGCTGCCGACGGTGCCGGTCAGGGTCACTTTGCCATTGTCTACAGCTACGTCGATTAAGGCATGATCCACCAGGGCATCCCATTTAAGCAGCGATTCAATCTCCGCCTGTATTTCTTCGTCACTTCTGGCTTGCTTATATTCGACTTCAACGTTATTGACCACTCCGACTACTCCGCGCACGCCCTTGGCCACCGTTCCGGCGAGTTGGCGCTCATACCAGGACTCAACCTGTCCGGTCAAACGCACCACACCTTCCTCAACGCCAATACCGAGCTGGAAAGACTCCGTCACCGGGTCCAGAAGCAGCACCTCCTGCACGTCTTCAAAGATCTGACGGTCGCTTCGTTCGGGCGCCTTAATTTTCATTTTGTCCACGATAGAGCGTACCCCTTTGACCGTCTCAGCCAGCCGCACGCCGCGTTCCTTCGCTAACAGGTTGTCGACAGTGCCTGAGAGCGTGACAATGCCGTCCGTCACCGCGACATCGATGAGCGGGGCCGTGACTCCGGCGTCGAGCAGCAAGGCGTCTGATACTGCCCGAGCTATTTCTTTGTCATTGAGCTCGTTGGCCGTTAACGATATGGGCAATACAATCAGAGTTACCAGCACCGCCAACGTCCGGACTTTGCTTATCCGGTAAGTCGCGCTGAGTAAGCGTTGCTTTCTGCTATTTGCCGACGACATATCCAATCTACTCCTTCCTTAATCGATGTTTGTCCTGAAGAGCCTGACTTCTGTTATCCTTGTGTCAGATTCGGGCAGACAACTTCTTTCGCAGTAGCTTACTATACAAATGCCGTGCCGGGAATTTCGGTTGAGGTTCACTCACGCGCCGCATCACATTGGCCGTAACCGTATTAGCCGTCCGATCAAGGTGTTTCACCGGGCCGATACTGCGGCTGTTCTTTTCAAGATGTCTTCATACAGGTAAAAAGGTATGTCCACAGCGAACAGAGAGACCTACTCAGATGGGTTAGATTGTACCGATTCTTCACAGATGGGAGGCTGCGATAACGAGTAATTGTCGGTCACGCAGCACTGTCCATCTTCTGTCAGTCGACCTGGTGATGGTGATAAAGACATGCCTGTCCCGGTATGTCATCATTGCCTGTCATCCGGCATAGGCGTTGCTGATGTCATCGTGTAAAATGGAACTGCTGATCCGGTTGGCACAATGTCGGCCTGGGTCAGCATTGCCGGACGAAAGTAGAATCGGTGAGCATATGAAAGATGAGCAATTGAGCCAGAAGAAGCGCTTCGACGACTTTTACGATGAAGAGGGCATGTCTTTCGGAGACGAGCCGCCCCCGGAGTTGGTCTCGGTAGTCGGAACCGGCCGCGAACGGCAGTCCGCTCTTGATCTTGGATGCGGTGATGGACGAATCACCTTGTACCTGGCGAAGTCCGGCTTCCGTGTTACGGGTGTCGATCTCTCGACTGTGGGTCTTGACAAGCTTCGGGGAATCGTTCGGAAATTTAAGCTGGAAAACAAGGTACATCTGCTGCAAGGTGACATTCGCACCGTTGCGCTGGCGCCGGCTGCCTACGATCTGGTAGTTGCCGTGACGGTTCTCGATCATCTCCCCGCCGAAGACGTTGGTCCTGTCTTTGATCGCATAGCGGGGTACGTCAGGCCGGGTGGAATCCTGTTTGTCAAAGTGCATAATGTCGACGATCCGGGGAGAACAGCCGGCGGCGGTGCCAGCGAATTGCAGGAGGCAATCAAGTACTATTTCCCCAGGCAGAAGCTGCGTAAAATGGCCCGAGGCGCTTTCGAGATCCTTTCATATAAGGAAGAGGCAGAAAAGGATTACAGCCATGGCGCGCCGCATACACACGCCTTCTCAAGGTTGCTTGCGAGAAAACGGTAGAACTTGGGTGGTCATGAGGTCGCTCCCTCTGTACCGTCAGTACACACTCGGCTGACTTGAGTGTCCAATTTGCGCATTAATCCGACTGGCGGGTTCCAACAGGCGAGGCGTTTTGCATCTCGCGCCCTTCATTGTTTGCCGTTTCGCACACGCGGTACGAATCCTGTTACGTCATACTAATTGATGAAATGTAGACGAGAAAAGTCGAATCGGTGCATGGTGATATAGTCCAGCCGTGCCGGTTCAGATAAGGAACAGGAGAAAAGCCATGAAAGTGAAAGAAGTAATGACAGCGAGTGCGGAAATCGTCAACCCGCAGGGGACAGTCGCGTGATGATCATTGCCGCCAGCCCCCAGGCTCCGGTACTGGAGGTCCATATTGATGGCGCGCTCCAGGAACAGGAACTGGGCTACCTGGACAAGACCAATTACTTGACGGTTTCCAGTGGCGCCCACATTGTCCAGGTTCGCGAGGCTCAATCGGGCACGCCGTTCATACTCGAGGACACTATTCTTCTCCTGGCTAACATCGAACATTCGCTGTTGTTAGGCAACCGTTTCGACAACCTGGACGCCTTCCTGATGACAGACGACATCTCGCTGCCGCAACAGGGTGATTGGGCCAAAGTGCGGTGCATTAACCTCGCTCCGAATGTCGGCGCCATTGAAATCATTGACACGCTCGAGAATGAAACGTTGGCCGATTTCGAATATGTCCGTTATGGTACCGGCACCGAGTTCGCCGAGGTCGTCGGAGGGGACTATGTTGCACGTATCAAAGACAGCAACACGGGAGTTGTCCTAACCAATCTATCTCATATTGAACTCGATGATGGGCAAGTCTATACGCTGTTGGTTAATGGGCTTTATTTGACTTCGGGAGCGAACACATTGAGTATAAACCTGATCGATCATCTCAATTACTAGAATCACGGGTGCGAGTATTCACTATCTTCCGATTGATCAGGTGCCTGCCTCGTCGGCCGGTCGTGACGAGCGTTTGGTACCGACCGGTTCTGAATGTCGGGTGGGGTAGAATTCCCTACCTGGTCTTCTGAGGCTCCGGCGGGGCCATGAATTCGGGGCCGACCTCTTCTTCGATGCTGTCGGTCACTAATCTGACTATTTCTGAGCGCGCGTCATCGTCCAATTCGAACCCCATGACCTTGTCGACCGGATCGAGTTGAGCCGGTCGACGAGCACCCCACAGCGTCACTTCGATACCCTGATCGATCACCCATCGTGCGGCGAGGTGAATGACACGGCGGCCATAATTCTCTTTCGCGAAATCGTCCAGGCGTCGAACCGCTTCCAGGTATTGGTCGAGTCTGGGCTGCTGGAATTTGGGATCATCATTGCGCAGGTCATCACCGGGATACTCGCGATCTCTGTTGATCTTGCCGGACAGGAGACCCCGGCACAGGACACCATAGGCCAGGACCGGAATTCCCTCCCGGCGGCAGTACGGCAGGATTTCGTCTTCGAAGGAGCGTTCGAAGATATTGTATGGCGGCTGAAGCATGTCGATCGGGCAGCCACCACGAAATGAATCCATCTGTTTTGGACGGTAGTTGCTGACTCCGACGTGACGGACTTTACCGTCGTTTTTCAACTTCGCGAGTGCAGCGGCTGTTGTTTCGAATGCCGTCGATTCATCCGGCCAGTGAACCAGATAAAGATCGATGTAGTCGGTTCCTAAGCGGCGAAGCGACTGCTCGATTTCGTAATTGATTCGTTCCGGCGAGGAATTGCGGCGCGTGTTTTCGTTGTCATCCCATTCCAGGCCGACCTTCGTGACCAAAATGACCTGGTCCCGGGATCCGTACTGCCGGAGTGCTTCTCCTACGATCCGTTCGGAGCGACCGAAGCCGTAAACCGGAGCGGTGTCGATCAGGTTGATGCCGCTATCGAGAGCGGCGTGGATGGTTTTGATCGACTCGGCTTCGTCGGTGCCGCCCCACATCCAGCCCCCGATAGCCTACGTCCCCAGTCCGATGCGAGAACACTCGCGGTCCATTGTCGGGATAGTGATCCGTTCCAAAGTGAAATCGTTCTCCTTCCGGTTGCGCCGTATTACAGCATGTTCTGCAGTTGGAGTGCGTTAGCGGCGGCATAGCCGTCCTGGTCATTGTCGAAATAACAGTATACATCGAGTCCATGGCTGCGCCAAGACGAAATGGCGCCGGCCCAGCCCGAGAGGCGACGCCGGTCGTAGCTGCCCCGGTAGGCTTGTGACGACGGTCCGTGGAGACGAATGTAGATGAAATCAGCTGTTATCTCCTTGGGGGTGAGACGACGTTTAAGATCATACATGCAGAAAGCCGTTCCGAAGTCCCGGAGCAACTCGTAGACGTCGTCCGCCCACCAGGAGTTGTCACGAAACTCAAACGCACAGCGGCGGCCGTCCGGCAAGGCCCCGAGAAACTCATGAAGTCGATCGATGTTCAATCTCCACCTGGGCGGCAGTTGAAACAGTATGGGACCGAGTCGGTGCTCCAGTTCATCGGCCACGGCGAGAAACTTCTGCAGCGATTCCCGGGGATCCTTGAGTTTCTTCATATGGGTGATATAGCGACTGGCTTTGATGGCGAAGATGAAGTCTCTGCTGACCGTGTCGCGCCACTGACGCACCGTCTTTTTGTCGGGAAGTTGATAAAACGAATTGTTGATTTCCACGGTTCGGAAGCTGCGGGCATAATGTTCAAGCCACTTGTTCCGGGGCAGTGACTCATCATAGAAAGGGCCCTGCCAGTGTTTGTAGTTCCAGCCTGAAGTTCCGACGTAGAGACTGCCGGTGGCGGCTCTCCGCCGCGAGCGTCGTTCTTTCGCATTGGAAGTATTCGACATCTTAGGTCTACCGCACAGTGTCGGCGGGGAAACCCATCACGGCTCAGCTCTGGAGTTTCTCGAATTCTTTCTCATCGATGATCTTGACGTCACCGTGCTTTGTCGCTTCGTCCAGTTTGCTCCCCGGGTTGGCGCCGGCAACCACGTAATCCGTTTTGGCGCTTACACTCGAACTGGCGCGAGCGCCCAGCGATTCGGCCAGGTCTTTGGCTTCCTCCCGGGTGTAGTTTTCCAGTTCACCCGTGAAGACAATGGTCTTCCCATTGAGTGGCTGCTCTTTATTCCGCGGCATGGGCCGGGGCTTGACACCCGCTTTCTTGAGCCGTTTGAGAATCTCGCGGTTCTGTTTGTTTTTGAAGAAGCCGGCTATGGCGGCGGCGGTTTCGTCGCCGATTTCCCTGTGTTGTTTGAGTTCCTTCTTATCTACTTTCGTCAACTTTTCAAGATCACCGAACTCGGAAGCGAGCAGGCGAGCCATGTGACGTCCAACCTGACTGATACCCAGAGCATAGAGAAAGCGGTCGAGTCGCGGTTTCTTTGTATCCTGGATAGCCTGGTAGAGTGTCTTCGCCGATTTCCGGGCAAAGCCTTCGAGTTTTTCGAAATTGGACTGTTTGAGAGCATACAGGTTAGCTACGTCTTTAACCATGTCCTTTTCTACCAGGTCTTTGGCTGCCTCTTCGCCGAGCGTTTCGATATCAAGTGCCCGGCGGGACGCCCAATGAGCAATGCTGCCGACTAACTGAGCCCGACATGAGAGACCATTAGGGCACACATGATAGGCTCCTTCTCGGATTATCTTCGTACCGCACGAGGGACACTTACGTGGCATGTGAAATTCGTCACCCCGCTTCTGTCCCGGAACCTTAATGCGCTTCTCGATTTCCGGGATAACGTCGCCGGCCCGCATTACTTTGACTTTGTCGCCCGGACGCACGTCTTTGCGGTGCACTTCCTCCTCGTTATGCAGGCTGGCGCGGCTGACGGTCACGCCGCCGCCGTCGACCGGCTCGATCAGCGCCACCGGCGTAAGTTTGCCGGTGCGGCCGACCTGAACGACGATGTCGGAGAGTTTCGTAATCTCCCGTTTGGGCTCGAATTTCCAGGCGACGGCCCACCGTGGATTGCGGTCCCTTACTCCAAGTTCGTCACGCAATGCGAGTTGGTCTACTTTGACAACCACGCCGTCTATTTCAAAATCGAGATCGTCTCGCTTTTTTCCCAGTTTTCGATGGTACATCTCGACATGCTTGATCGTATCGGCGCGTTCATTGAGCGGGCTCGATTTCAGCCCCCATTGCTCCATTCGCTTCAGGCTCTGCCAGTGCCCGTCAATGTCTCCGTTATCAATCGCGAGGATATCGTAGAAGAAGACATTCAGCGGCTTGCCGGCCACTTTTTTCGGATCGAGCTGATGCACCAGTCCGGCGGCGGCATTACGAGGATTGGCGAACGGCACTTGCCCCGTTTCAACTCGTTCCTTATTGAGCTTCTGGAACCCATCCCGCGGCATGAGCACTTCGCCTCGCACTGCCAGCATCTTCGGCAGCTTCTCGCCTCCCTGGAGCCGCAATGGTATGGCGCCGATAGTCTTGAGATTGTCCGAGATATCCTCTCCCGTGTGACCGTCGCCACGGGTCGCGCCGTACTTGAACTTTCCCTTCTCGTAAACGATCTCCACCGACAACCCGTCCCACTTGGGTTCCAGAACGAGAGACGGTCTGCCGTTGTCTATCTTCTTCCGGATGCGGTGATAGAAATCACTGATGTCGCTCTTTTCCTGCGTTGAATCCAGGCTTAGCATGTCTTCCCGGTGTTTAACTTTCTTCAGTTTGTCAGCCGGTGCAGCACCCACGCGTCTCGTCGGAGAATCATCGGACTGCAAATCCGGGTACTCCTCTTCCAATTCCTGCAGCCGGGCAAAGAGTTTGTCGTATGCGGCATCCGAGATAGCCGGATCGTTCTTCACGTAATAGCGATAGTTGTGATACTCAAGCGCCTCGCGAAGCTGTTCGACCTGCTGCCGGGCCGTTTTCTTGCCGAGGCTGTCAGCCTTTTTGAATTTCGTGCTGGGGTCGGACTTGTACGGGTTTTTCTCAGCCATGAACTCAATGTACCTTCATCGTGACAGCAGCTTCTTGAGCTGCTTCCAGGTGCGCGTATTCAAGATATCTTTCTTCTCCATCCAGCCGCGTCGCGCCTGTCCGACACCATACTTCATGAAGCCGAGTTCCGCCGTCGAATGAGCATCGGTCGAAATGGATAACTTCAGCTTCTTTTCACGGGCCATGCGGATGTGACTGTCGGACAGATCCAGTCGGTCCGGCTGCGCGTTGATTTCCAGGAAACAGCCGACGCTCTTCGCGTGATCCACGACCTCCTCCAGGTCAAAGTCGATCGGTTCACGCTCTTCGATCATCCGCCCGGTGGGATGCGCCAGGATATTGACGTATTTGTTGTCCAGTGCTTTGAGAATGCGCTGCGTCTGCTTCTTGCGTTTCAGATTGCGATAGTAATGCGTCGATACCAGCACGAGGTCGAGTTCCTTGAGGATATCGTCGCTCAGATCCAGCGATCCGTCCTTGAGAACGTCAACCTCACAAGACTTGAGAACTCGGAAGTTTTTCATCTTGCCGTTGAGTTTGTCGATGCGTCCGATCAGTTGTTTAAGGCGTTTCTCATCCAGACCGTTGGCGACTGTGACACGTTTGGAATGGTCGGTAATAGCGAAGTAGTCGTAGCCGCGGTCCCTGGCAGCTTCAGCCATCTCCTGAAGAGAACTCTTGCCGTCACTGGCCGTGGTATGGGACTGCAGGTCGCCGCGAATGTCATCCAGTTCGACCAAGGCCGGCAGATCGTCATTTCGGGAGGTCTCGATTTCACCTTGGTTTTCGCGAATCTCGGGCGAAATCCATTTGAGTCCCAGTTTCTCATAGACGGACTTCTCCGTACGCCCGGCCACCCGATTGTCTTTCTTATCAAAGACTCCGTATTCATTGAGCTTGAGTTTCTTCTTCTGGGCGATCTTGCGCAACTCCACCGAGTGTTCTTTGCTGCCGGTGAAATACTGCATGGCGGCGCCGTAGGCCACCTGCGGCACTACCCGGATATCCACCTGGAGTCCTTGACGCAATATCACCGTCGAGCGGGTCTTGCCCTGGGAAACGACTTCGGTGACGTCATCATACTTGACGAAACGATTTATGACATCCGAGTCGCTTTTCGCAGTGGCCAGAATATCGAGATCACCGACCGTTTCCTTTCGGCGTCGATAGCTGCCGGCGATGGTGACTTCCTTAACGCCTTTTACGTCTTGCAGGAAGTCGCGGAGCGGTTCGGCAACTTCTTCCGCAATGTCAAGTCGCGTTCGACCACCGGTATCGCGTTCCGTGTGCCGCTTGATCTCGTTGAGGATTGCCCGCTGGGTTTTCTTACCGAAACCTTCAAGCTCTTTCACCCGGGTTTTTTCAGCGGCCTCCTGAAGTTGTTTCAGCGTTTTCACGCCCAATTCATCATGCAGGGTCTTGACCGTCCTGGGGCCGAGTTGCTCCAGCCTGAGCATTTCCACCAACCCCTGGGGGAATTTACGGCGCAGCTTCTTCAACTGCGGCAGGGTGCCGTCCTTGGCAATCCGCTCGATCTTTTTGGCCAGATCTTCCCCGATACCCGAATAGTCCGTCAGGTCTTTGCCGTCGTCGATGAGGTCAATGACGGGTCGGGAGAGCCCTTTGACCGTTCGAGCGGCATTGCGATAGGCGCGGATGCGAAAACGACTGGCGTTGTCCAGCGACAACAAATCCGCGATCTCGTTGAGGACGGCGGCTATATCGCCATTGTGTATCGGCATGGTAAGTGCCGCTTCTTGGTTATTCTTCGAGGTCCAATTCGGGTTCCTCCGGCTCGACTTCGCGCGTCGGCCAGGGCAGCAGAAGCATCATTACGACCGACAGGATCAAATTAATGAAGGCCAATCGCTGAGCCATTTCATATCGCCATTTCACGGTTTACCTCCTGGGATGGTTGGTTATAGGTTATTATTCGTTCCGTTCGCTTTTGGGACGGCGACCGGGTTTGTCGACAATTTGTACGACCGTCGCCTGTGGTCCCTTCTCACCTAACTCTTCAACAAAGCGGACACCGGTACCGACCGTCAAACGCTCGAATTCGTCTTGAAAGACCGCGTTTTCATGGAAGTAAATGCGCCGGCCATCGACCGTACGCAGGAATCCATATCCTTCGTTTCTAACCAGTTCGTCTACAATTGCTCCGGCCTCTTGGTCGGGATGCGATTTGACTTCGCCTCGTTGCCGTTGAACCAGCTCCTTGAGCTGTCGATGCAGTGCTTCGAAAGCTTCGCGAATGACGGCTGCCAGGGGCTGTTCGTCTTCCTGTGGTATCGATTCTCGTTCCACGGTAAGTCGATGGCCGGGCGGCATGTTAAAAGTCAGCCGCACCCGATACGGGTTACCCGTTTGCTTGCTTTCGTGCGGGCGTTCCACTACTACTTCACCACTCGTAAGAGCATCTGTAAGCTCTTCAAGTTTATCTACTTTTTGTAGTATCAATTCTTCCAGGTCAGGAGTCCGGGGCACGTTCCTGAACGCAGTCTCCAGGGGAACCTGCATACTCAATCACCTCCTTGATAGGGTACGTTTCTGTTACTGAGTGCACGGCGCAGCGTGTTGTAAAGTCGGGCATACAGCCATCCCGCGATGAAGCCGTCGATGACGGCCCAGACGGCGCCGATCAGGCTGCCGATCACGGTGGCTCGATAGCCGGGATAAACTCGGCCCAGGCCCAACGGCGCTTCCCGGCCGCCTCCGAGCAAGCGCATCCACCAGGCCAGAAAGAAGACGCCGAAGCCCCACAGCAACCCGAAAGCCATCGCCACGGCTGTTTCGTGAAGTTCAGCCTGGTTATTGGCGTCGTTGACTGGGGCCGGTTTGGATTTGGCGTTAGCGGCGTTCATCACGTTTTCTCCTTCTGGTGTTTCTCACAGAGATAGGCGCCGCGCCCTGAAAACTTCCTCTTCACTATCTTACCGTCGCAGATGCCGCACCGGGCGCCGTCTTCGCGTCGCCGCAACAGCCACGAATCGGGCAGGTCCTGTGGTTGGGCTTTTTTCTCAATGGCCTTTTCCAGGACCGAGGATACGGTGCCCCACAGCTTTTTGAGATCGTTTTCAGTGAGCGCCTTGACTTTGGTTGCCGGATGCAGTCGCGCCCGATAGAGGATTTCATCCGAATAGACATTGCCGATACCGGCCAGCAGACTCTGGTCCATCAAAGCCGACTTGATAGCGCCACGGCGATAGTTAAGAAGCTTCGCAAAGCGCTCAGCATCAACTTCATCCAGTGCGTCCGGACCAAGCTGCTGCTGCTCGATAAAGTCATCGAGGTCCGGTACGAGACGGATATTGCCCAGCTTGCGCGGCGCCGCGTAAGCCAGATGATAGTCATTACTCAGATCGAATACCACTTGTGCATGGTCCGGGCCATCGCTGTTGTCCTTATAATACGCCAGATCTCCCGTCATGCCAAAATGGACGGCTAACCACCGCTGAGCGCCGACCTTGACCAGCAGATACTTGCCGCGACGACGGGTCTCTCCTATCTTACGACGCTTGAGCTCGCGGTTGAGTTGGCGCTCATTGGAATCGACGAGCACCTGGCTGTCCGCTACGTGGACTTGTCTTACCTGCTTCCCGCGCGCGGTGGCGTCGAGATAGCGTTTATATGTTTCTACATCCGGTAATTCGGGCAATGGGCTAGCTTTCTATTTTTGTTCTGACTGACGGTTTGGCCGTCGTGATGCGATTATCCCGGCTTGCCCCGGTCATGTTACGTACGGAGGCAGAGTTGTGCTCTGCCTCCGGGTTATGTATAGGACCATCAGGGGCATGGCTGTGGATTATATGGACATACCTATCGCTTGGGTTCAGCGGGTTTGGAAATCTGAGCCAGGATGTCGGCCGCCGCCGTCTGGTCCCCGTGAACGGCCAGGTCGCCGATGGAGCACATGCCTACCATACGCTTATCTCGGTTCAAGACGACCAGGCGACGCACTTTATCCTTTTTCATTAACTCGGCGGCTTCATTGAGTTCCTGATCCTCGAAGCAGTACGTGATATCAGGAGTCATCACGTGTCCGACTTCCGTCTTGTTGGGGTCTTTGCCTTCAGCCACTGTGCGAATGGTGATATCGCGGTCGGTCAGCATGCCGACGAGGCGATCCTGGTCACCAACCGGCATGACCCCGACCCCCAGAATCTTCATCCGCGCCGCGGCATCCTTGACAGACGTCTGAGGATGAACGATTTCTGCACTCGGTGTCATGATTTCCTTAATCAGCATGATAATTCTCCTTTGCGCCGTCGTGTGCGACAGGCGCCGTTTTGATTTCAATTTCAAGCTGCCCTCTGTCGAAGCATCCTAACAACTCCGCATCAGATGTGTCTAACAACATGCGTGCCGGTTTGCGCGTGATATCATTAAGTCGCTGGGTTATAAGTCGTTATGTTCGTCGGTGCCTGTCAAGTCAAGGAGCGCCCGCAGGAAGCCGCTGTTATCTGCATGTGTGTGTGAAGATCAGGCACAACAGGTGTGAATGGTCGTGAAATTTCAGTACAAAGCACGCAGGTCTCCATAAAAGATGATACCAGATAATCAATAGATATAAAACTCTATTCTTTGCAGCCTGTTCCCGGAACGGGCGACGAGGAAATGAACTTTGAGAGCCTGTCACTGTTACAGACAGACATTCTTATTTGTTTGCAGTTTGACCAATTTGGAAGGAACGGAGGAAAAAGAATGAGACAACAATTATCGATTTTGACCGTGATGCTGACGGTTGGAGGCGGACTGTTTCTGTTGCAATGTCAGCAGGCCGAGCAGGCTCAAGGTATTAACCCACGCCAACAGGAATCGAATGTCACTAGGGCAGTCGCGCACCTTCAATCGGCGCCTGACACCGATGTTAGAGGTACCGTGACATTCGAAAAAACGGGGGACAGTGTTAAGGTTGTAGCTCAGGTTTCCGGATTGACACCGGGGGAACACGGCTTTCATATTCACGAATTCGGCGACTGCAGCGTGGCGGATTTCAGTTCGGCGGGATCGCACTTCGCCATGGCGGACCAGCCGCACGGTGCGCCAACCGATACCGCCAGCCATACCGGCGATCTGGGGAATCTCGTGGCCGATGAAAACGGTGAAGCCACACTCGAGTGGGTTGATCCGGACATCACGTTTTCCGGTGCTCGTTCAATTCTGGGACGGGCCGTAATAATCCATGCTCAGGCGGATGATCTTGAGTCGCAACCGACCGGCAATGCCGGTGCCCGGGTGGCGTGCGGTACGATTGCCGTTGCGCAAAAGTAGTCCGTTACAACACCTTACGTTGCTGTTCACGCCCGGCGGAAAATGCAGCTGTTGAGGATAAATAGAGCGCGGGCGCGCAGCCACGAGTTGTTGCCTGCTCTAAATATGGGGGCATTTGCGATTTAGCTTCGCAGTGTACTATTTGTTCACTGCCCGTTTATAATGCAGGATTTCCGGCTCGAGATGAGCCCTTCACGGAGTCTATAATCGCTTCCGGCATATTAACTTGTCAGTATCGACAGAGGCGTTGGCATACCGCTTGCATGAGTATAACGACAGATAATGAACGGACAATGTGTCAGTCGGCAACCGAGACATCGATTTAGAAACAAAAGCCGGCTTTACGCTCCGGATACGAAACATTAAGAAAGTAATGGAGGTCCATAATGGGACGAGTCGAAGGAAAGAACGCCGTTGTAACGGGCGGGGGACTGGGTATCGGGCGCGCCACGTGCCTGGCGCTGGCCGGAGAAGGCGCCAAAGTTGCCGTTACGGATATATCGGACGACGACGGTCGACAGGTTGTGTCGGACATCCGCGAGGCCGGCGGTGAAGCGGAATACTGGCACCTGGACGTGTCCAAAGAGGACGAAGTAGCCGGGACATTCGAAGGAATCCAGAAGAAATTCGGTAACATTGATGTGCTGGTAAACAATGCCGGAATCGCCGGCGCCGACAAGCCAACCCACGAGTTGACCGAGAAGGAGTGGGATCAGGTTACCGACATCAACGTGAAAGGGGTGTTCCTCTGTACCAAGCATGCCTTGCTTCAGATGAGAGAGCAGCAAAAAGGGTCTATTATAAATCTATCGTCTATCTACGGCATTATCAGTGCACCGGACATCCCGCCATATCATGCTTCCAAGGGGGCAGTGCGATTGATGACGAAGACCGATGCTCTTTTGTACGCCGGCGAGGGTATTCGGGTGAATTCAGTGCATCCGGGCTACATATGGACTCCCCTGGTAGAAGATCTGGGCCGTAAGTCCAAGGAAGGCGTAGAAGCCTTCCGTAAGCACCTGGACAGCCTGCATCCCATCGGCCACGTCGGCGAGCCGGACGATATCGCCCATGGAATCGTCTACCTGGCCTCGGATGAATCGAAGTTCGTAACCGGCAGTGAGTTGGTCATAGATGGCGGTTATACGGCTCAGTGATGCTGACCGTGCCAAACTCAGTTGAATCAGACAACGATACAGCTGAGTACCTTTGCAAGCAGATCGGCGGGACAAACAGCACTAATAAGGAGTATAAGAACAATGAATGATGCAAAAGCAGCGTATGAGCAGAAGCTCAAGGCAAAGATGGATGAATGGAATGCGGAAATCGACAAACTGACTGCCAAGGCCAGTCAGGCTGAAGCTGACGCGAAAATCGAGTATGACAAGGAACTTCAGAAACTGCGTTCCCGGCGGGACGAGTTGAAACAGAAGATGGAAGCGTTGCGCCAGGCGGGTGAGGGCGCGTGGGAAGACGTCAAGTCCGGTCTGGAGAGTGCCTGGAAGGAACTGGATGAAGACCTGAGATCAGCCGCCGCCAGATTCAAATAGTCGCCATATCCCGGCCGATTGAGATCGGCTGCGGTTGAGTAGACGAGGAGGGGCTAGCGCTCCGTGCTGCCGGGCAACGATGTGAGCGCCAGGGCACACCGGGCGCTCGGCTTTGAAGAAGTCGAGATCATACGGTGCTTTCGGAAGAAACCGTGAAGAATAATTGATAGCCGCCGGACCTCTACGGTTCACGTCCAATATCGACACAATCCATCCGGTAAATGTTGTTTTCATGCCCTCGTTGCCCTATACTGTCGGGAGTAGACACAAGCTCACGCCTGAGAATAAGGAGACCACGTGCCCGACCAGCAACGCCGCGACTCTGACCGAAGAAGATCGTACTTTCGTCATCCGTTGGCGGCAGTCGGCGGCGCCGCCGTGGCCGCCGGTATTGCGTTGTTCATTGTTCTGTTTTTCATAGATATTACTTCGGGTGATCCCAACCCATATCGCTCGCTGGTCACATTCATCGGCACTCCATTTCTAGTTTTTCTGGGTCTGGCTCTGTTCCTCTTGTCAATGTGGCTGCAGAGACGCCAGGCACGCAAGAGAGGGGAGACGATCCGGTTCGATTTTGCCGTAATTCCACATGATCCCGGCAAACGGTGGAATTACTGGTTCTTTATTATTCTCTCGTTCGTTCTCATTGTCGGATCGGTGTATAGCGGCTACCGAGGCTATGAGGTTACCGACTCGGTAGAATTCTGCGGACAAACCTGTCATCAAGTGATGCGCCCGCAGGCCGTGACGTATCACAATTCGCCCCATGCCCGGGTACCTTGTGTCGAATGCCATATAGGACCCGGCGCCTCGTTCTGGGTGCAGTCGAAAATCGACGGGATGCGGCAGGTAGTTGCAACCCTGTTCAACACGTATGAGAAACCCATCAAAACACCCGTCCACAACCTCCGACCGGCTCAGCAAACGTGCGAGGGTTGTCATTGGCCGCAACAGTTCTACGGCCAGAAATTGATCACGAATACGTATTATCGTACTGACGAAGAGAATTCTCCCTGGACAATCGATCTGCTGGTTAAGATCGGTGGCGGTAACCCGCGCACCGGCGCACTTGAGGGCATTCACTGGCATATGCTGGGACCCACGATCGAATACATTGCGCTCGATGAAAAACGGCAAGAAATTCCCTGGATTCGTCTGACTGATTCTACCGGCGAAGTATACGTATATACCGATCCGGATATGGACCCGGAGGAGATTCCCGATCCCGAAGACCCCGAAGTCGAAGTTCGCCTGTTTGACTGCATGGACTGCCACAATCGCCCCAGCCACTCCTTCCAGCCGCCGGCCAAATCGATGAATCTGGCGTTGTCGACGGGCCGCATCTCGAAAACACTGCCTTATATTCGACAAGTCGGTCTGGAACTCCTCAATACCGAATACGAGACCACCGAGCAAGCCCTGGCGGAGATTCGTGACGGTCTGGTCGGGTACTATCAGGAAGAATACCCGGAGGTCTTCGAGCAACGTATGGCGGATATTGAGGATGCCGGCAAACATCTGCAGACAATCTACGAACGCAACTTTTTTCCGGAAATGGAGACCGACTACCGGGTTCGAGAAAACAATCTCAGCCACTTCGTCAACGACGGCTGTTTTCGGTGCCATGACGGCGTCAAAGAGAGTCAATGGGGCGAGCAGCTGTCCCGCGATTGTAACTCCTGTCACCTGGTCATTGCTCAAGGTCCTACAGACAACCGTGAGAACCTGGAAAGTAGCATTGCGGGCCTGGAGTTCACTCATCCCGAGGAGATTGACGAGTTGTGGAAAGAGATGAAATGCACCGGCTGCCATGATCCGGAATCGGGGTATTAGCGCCGGCCGACTATTTCTCCTCAGACTTCCCTGAAGGCTCTTTTTTCCCCGTCGTTTCTTCTGCCGACCTCGGTGGTTCCTTGTGCTCATGCTCGTACATTTCACGGGGCATTTTGCCGTCGATCCATGACGGGTTCATCGGATAAACGTTGGGGCTGAAAACGGTCGAATACAAATGCCAGATTAAGATGGCGAGGGTCGCCAGCCAGGCTTCATAATAATGGATAACCAGCATGACATCGAGCACGCCTTTCGGTAACCACTGAACGGCAATGTTATCGAACCAGAGCAGGTACCCCGTAATAATCATGATGAAGGTTCCCCAAACCAAGGCCCAGTACTCGGCTTTTTCTATATAGCCAAAACGGCCGAAGACCGGTCGCTTGACTTTGACGCCCAGATTGTAGCCGATCATCTGGAAGAACTGCCGGAAATCGAGGGAGTTGGGCCACATATCGCGAAGGAACTGCCGTCCTCTGGGACCGGTCAGGTAGATGACATGCCACAGAGTAGTTATGGTGAAGAGCACTCCGGCTACGCGATGGACAATGCCTCGGACGGGAAACCCGCCTTCCCACCCGAACAGGAGATTGACCCACCAGGACTGTGAATACCGTAAGGAGAAGCCACTGATGACCAGAGCAATAAAGGTAATCATCAACCCCCAGTGCTGCCAGACTTCATTCAGCGTCATGCGCCTGATAGAGGGTCGCGACCTGACGACGTTGATTTGCTTTCTCAGATCAATCAGCCAGTGGACCACCATCAAACCAATGATGACAAATATAGCGACAATATATATGTCTTTGACAACATTTGCCGCCGGTGTACCGGAGATTCCCGGGTCCGCGTGAATCGGTGTTGCGGCCATGGCTTCTGAAATCCCGGGATGACACGAGCCACAGGTTTGTTGCAGGTTATCCGGGTGTACCGAAGATTCGGGATCACTCTGTGGCAGAATCAGATGCGCCTCGTGACACGAGGCGCAGTTAGCCACCGTCAGGTCACCGGCACGGCTCTTGAGGCCATGATAGCTGTCATACCAGGTACGAAGGCGTCCGGTCGGAACGCCATACTTTTCATTCAGGAAGGCCGATTCATGACACGGAGCGCAGGTGGCTTCGGCTACCCGCGTTGGGCTGACTCGCGAGCGAGGATCCGACGGCGAAATGATGCCATGTTCACCATGGCAGTGCGTGCAAACCGGAGGGTCGACTTCGCCTCGCGCTACCAGTCTGCCGTGAATGCCCTCCCAGAATTCCTGTTCCACGATCGTATGACACTTGCCGCATGTATTGGGGATGTTGAAGTGATTTATGGTCGACTGCGAATGCCCCGGACCATAGATCTTGTGTGCGTTGCCGTTGCTCGAATGGCAGTCATTACATGAAGCCGAGAGATCAACACCCCCCGCAATAGCCTGTCCGTGAACACTGCTCTTATATACCGTTACGGCCTCGCCATATAGAATCTCATGTTTGGTAGTCAGATCGATATCTTCATGACAGGCGCCGCAGGTGGTAGGCAAATTCTCCGGACTGATACGCGAGCCGCGATCGGATGACGATAAGATGTCATGGCTGCCGTGGCAATCGGCGCACGTGGGGATATCGGGATCCTCCCCGACCGGTACGCGACCGTGCATGTCGTATTCTTCGGCCTCGGTCGCGTGACACAGACCGCACTCGACCTTCTCCAATTCGTCGTCATGGGGATAGTCTTCGAAACCGACCAAATCCAAATGACAATCGACACACGCCATTCCGGCGTGCATAGAGGAGTCTATCCTGGCGTGTGACACGTACATTGAAATCTCGTTGCCCAGTGAGTCAAGGCCGATCAACTCCGGGTCACTGTGGCACGAGAGACAGGTCTCATCATCATCCTGAGCCAGACAGAAACCGGTCGGCAACGACAGAGAGATAAGGACGACGAGCAGGCTCCATATCATAAGACCACAGGTTCTTTTCATAGTCTACCTTGCTGTAATTCTCACGTTCAAACCTGAAACTTCTTCCTTTTCTATCTATATCCGAAAACCTCGGCATATATAATCAGAAGAATCAATGACAAGCCGATTACCAAGGCCACCGTACCGAAAATCCGAATGGCTCTGACGATCGGCTTCGGCAGCGGCTCCGCCAAATGACGCTTGATTTGCCGCGACTTCATAAGTTCCTGGTATTCTCGGGGACGATCCTGTTTCAGTTCTTCCAGCGGGACCCGGCCGGTGAAGATGACCGTATCCATGGGGAACTTGTCGGGTCGAAAGTGGGTGTTGAAGAAATGGACGGTGAAAATGAAACCGGTCGCCAGCAGAGCTTCGTCGGAGTGAATAATCGTCGCGACGTTTATTATCCACCCGGGCAGGAACAAGGTAAAGAATTCGGGGAACCATAACATGAGGCCGGTCGTGCCGATTACGGCTACCCCCCAGAAGACGGCGAAGTAGTCGAATTTCTCCCAATATGTCCAGCGGCCGTACTGCGGTCGGGGACCGAGACCGATGAACCACTTCAGCGTGCCTTTCAACTCGCGCCAATCGGTTTTCGACGGGAGCAGGGAATGGGGACCGGTCAGCATCTCTTTCCATGATTTCTTGCTGCGGCGTTTGCTGACGATGAGGTCGACCAGATGTATCCCAAAGTAAGCGAATGTGATTATCGCACACAGTCTGTGGATGTACCCGGCCGATTCGAATCCGCCCAGCATGCCTGACAACCATTGCGCCCAGCTGAGATACGAAAACTTGAGCGTCATTCCTGTCAGCGCCAGGCCCAGAAAGCTCACGACGACCATGACATGCAGCCAACTATGGAGGGGCTTGAAGCGGCGGTACTCCATGCGACCTCGTAAGGCCTGTCGCAGTTGCTTGTGCTGTCTCATGGCCTGAAACGAGCGCGGCAACCAGAGTAACGTATGGGTGCCGGCCACGACAAACGTCCCCACGAGCAGAATGGTCATGAACCAGAACGTATAGTACAGAATAGGGTACTTGGTGCGATCATGATGGGTGGCGTGGGTCAGGTAACCGGCAAACTGCCGATGAGAGCCTTTATGGCACTGCCCGCAGGTTTCGACGATGTTCTGCCGGGACAGGGTTGAAGTCGGGTTATCCGGCGGCAGAATGTTGTGAGAGCCGTGGCAGTCATAGCACTGAGCCGCTGCCGCATAGCCTAATTTCGACACCTTGCCGTGGAAGGTCTCAAAATAGCTTTCGGTCACGGCTTCATGGCAGCCGCCGCACTGCTGCATGATGTTCAATCGAAAGTCAAGCCGGTCGGCCCGCTGGATCTCGTGTGATGAGTGGCAGTCGTTGCAGGTGGGGAGTTTTTCATCGGTATCGGAGGCGACGGGAGAATGGATGCTGTTTTTGAACTGCTCGTAAATCCCGTTGTGACACACGGCGCAGGTACGGGCGATATTCTTGGGATGGACGCTGGAATTCGGATTCTCTGGAGGCAGCACCCGGTGCGCCGTGTGACAGTCCGTGCACATAGCGGTCACCACGAGCCCGCTTTCCACGAGGCCCTTCCCATGAATACTCATCAAATATTCGTTTACCCGCTCGTGGTCATCGTTGATGCGTTCCGCCGCCGTTGCGCCGCTCCGGTGACAATCCGCACAGAGAGAGGGTACGTTACGAGGATATGTCCGTGATTCGGGGTCCCGATGATTGAGCATGTTGTGCTTGCCGTGACAATCGGTACAAATCGGTGCATCCGGATCACCGCGATCAGCTAACCTGCCGTGCATGCTGGAATCATAGGTGGCCACCACTTCGCTGTGACAGATAGAACAGTCGACTCTGTTTATCACCGTGGCGCAAGGGCGGTCATGACCGGGAGTGACGCCGGTGTGACACTGGGCGCAGGTAACGCTGCCGTGGGTTGAGCTACGTATTTCTATCGAGTCAACATAGATCGAGATCGTGTCGTCAGATCGCACCATTGTCAAATCAGGCTTGCTGTGGCAGCTGAGGCACTGTTTGTCGGCCATGCCCTCTTCGTAGAAGACGTTTCGTATCCGGTGGGGCGAGTGACAGTCTACGCAGGCGGGCACCTTGTGAGGTTCTTTTTGCCAGAGCTCTCCACGAATAACCTTCCGGTGAACCTTTTCTATCTGACCGTGGCATTGCTGACAGGTTTGGGCGATGTTGTTTCTGTGAATACTGGACTGAGGATCTTCGTGATCGCGGACATTATGTGCCGTGTGACAGTCGATACAAACGGCTGTTACGATCAGACCCTGATTGAACAGCCCAAATCCATGGATGGACTGTGAGTAATGAAAGAGAATGCTGTCCTCGGGAATGTCGTATTTCTGTGAGACTTCGGTTCCTTCTTTGTGACAACTACCGCACATGAACGGGATGTTGAACCGAGCGACACGAGAATCCGGCGATTGCGCATCAAGGACGTCATGCGCTCCATGACAATCCCAGCATCGCGGCGCCAAAGGCGCCCCGGTGTGGACTATCTGGCCGTGAAGCGACTTGTCATAGACTTGAATAATCCCCTGATGACAATTGCCGCAGTTGACTCCCTTCTCGCCGACGTCGGAATCGCCGGGTGAGACGATGGTATGATAGCCATGACAATCCCAGCACTGCGCCACGTCGCCGTGTATGCTCTCGTCATGAATTTTCGACACATCGTCATGACACGTACCACAGTAAACCGGCTCCAGATCGTCATCATGCGGATAGTCTTCAACGCCGCTCAGGTCGAGGTGGCAGTCCACGCACTCCATGCCGGCGTGGACGGATTGCACGAACTGTTCCAGCGAGACATAGACAGAGATTTCGTCGCCGGCTGTATCGAGACCGGTCAGTTCGTCGTCGGCATGACAGGCCATACAGGTTTCGATGTCATCCTGTCCGACAGCGTTGCCAAGCAGGACTCCCGTGAGAAGCGCGACTGTAAGGAGAAGGCGGGTCACTTACTCTCCCGGTTATGAGGATATGCAATGCTTAGTACCAGGTCCGATTCTCCTTCAGAAAACAAAGCCGGGCGCCTCGTAACCGCCCGGCTTTGACATATCATGTGAATAATATCACATAAATGCTCCTAAAATTCAAGTCCTATTCCGGACCGAATCATAAAAAATCGACCGGATTCATCCCCGTACACGTATCCGCCGGCGTCATCGGTCAGATCCGCGAACTCGCCGTCAACGCTCAGAGTTACCCGGGGTGCTAACCTATAAGTCAGACCGGCGCCGACACGAATCAGTTGATAATCCAAATCCGAGTAACTGACCATCTCGTCAAAGGTGAAATCCTGATGTTCCAGGTCTCCGCCCGGATGAGTCGGGTTGGTCAGTCGAGCCTCGATCGTCCCAGCCGGGAAGAGCACTTCCTCGTACGCGGCATCGGCTATGTTAAGGGTGGCCGTGGCGGTGATGCTCAGCCTGCTTGTCGGCAGAAAGCCGGCCGAGAGGTAGATATTATGAATATTGGACTTGTAATCGCTCATGGCGAATCCGGAACCGTAATGTCTCGGAATGATGACCGAGTCTGCCGGTGAACCTGCGACACCCACGGTGTCGGTAAACATATGACCTGCTCAGCCGTCAAACAACGCGACCGTCACCGGTCCTCGCGATTTGTAGTGGTAGAACGTATAGCCGCCCGTCAGACTCCATTTCGGCTCTGGCGTCAGAGTTACAGCCAAATTAGGCTGCAACGAGAAATGCTCTACATCAAGGCTGTCCAGATCACCATTTTTATCATAGAATCCCCGCAATCCAAGATTCAAATTCACTTTGGGGTCCGGGCGGTAAGTGGATGTCCACTCGAACTCGTGTCGATCGGTGGGCTCGGTCGTGATAGTTTGGTACCGTAAGGCTTCGCGTTCGTGGTAGAAGAAGAACGCGAACGTGCTGCCGAACCCGGCCCAATCGCGTGAGATGTTTTCGCTTGCCGACATTTCGAACAGCCCTTTAGATGAGACAAACGGATCGGACGTCTTCTCGAACCGATAGTTCACCCTGGCGCTGTATTGCAGACCCTTCCGATACCGGAGCTTCGCCTGACCGATTAACCGCTTGGTGGTCAGGCCCTCATCCACAACCGAGTAATCGTCCCGGTCAATAAGCGTATACCCGCCCAGGACCGACAGTGTAAACCGGTCGTTCAGACGTGTGATGATCTCGGCGGTCGATTGAGCCTCAAGCCGATCCAAACTGGAATAGCGGGTGAAATCGAAACTCGGCCGGCTCGATTCCGGGCCGGGGCGACCTTCGCGGTAGGTGGAAAGATCTATGAAATAGTCGTCATTGTTGATACGAATTCCCCGTACACGCGCAATTAACCGAGTCCGGCGAGAGAGGAGGGTCGAATAGCTGGCGACTCCAGTTAAGGCGTCGCTGGTAAGTTCCGTCCCTTTGTTTTCGGTCGTGGTGTAAGCCAGTGCCGATGCGAAATGACCTTCGCCGACCCTGGTTTTCACGCGCACTTTGTGGGTCATTTTCTCCGTTTCGGGAAACCTGTTGTGAGATATCGTGGTATCGTCGTAAATCAGGCGGGAGCCAAACTCAGCCTGCTGGCCAGTGTTTGTGTAGGTAATAGGGTGAGAGGCCGTGTCATAGTAACGCGTGGGCTCAGGCGCGAACGACTCGAACTTGCGATATCCAAACTGATAGCCCACATCCACCTTGTTAACCGTGGCTTCCAGCCCGGCTTCCACCTGATGGGTTCGCATGTCTACATCAGCGGATTGCGACACAACATGGCAGCCCCAGCAGTGATTATTGGAGAGCGCCTGCTGTTCGCCGTTTTTGAGGATGCTCCGATGCGCAACGATGAACCGGACATTGTTACGCCTGGACAACAGGAGATCCATTTTGGTCAGAATCTCGTGTCGGTTGTAGTTGTAGTCCGCACCGGGATCCTTTAACTCGTGCGAGATTATCTTGCCTCCCGTGGCTTCTTTGGCATCGAAGTTGGTCAGCAAGTCCTGGCCCAACTGTTTGGTCAGGGAACGGTAACGCAGTTCGACATTCAATCGCTCTCCCGCCACCGCCTTAAGGTCGGCATTGATGTTCTGGTCGTCGAAATAGTGGCTGTTGAGGATGATCAGTTTCCCATCGGACCTGAACATCGCGTTGAACTTCGTCTCCGGGTACAGCTCGTCATTGTTCAGCCGGTACTCTCCGACCTTCTTGGTGTAGTCGCTGAACTCCGTGTAGTGTCCACCCAACCAAAGAGAATAATTGAATGATTTCTCTTCTTCTTCAGCGAAGCCTGAAGAGTGGCTCAAACAGCAAACGGCCAGGCAGACGGTCAACGCATATGTCAGTTTTTTCATGACTTCCTCCTACCTGGTTAAGGCGTTGCCGCCGGTTGAAATGGATTGTGAAGGTAAGTCGCCGCCGTGAACACTGGAATGACACTGCGAGCATTTGGTCAGCATAGACCGCTTCCAACCGTCGGGTGTGGAATTGACGGTCAGTGATGAATCGGCCGGAGGAACAAATGTTCCGTCCAGCCCGACAATGGTAGCATGGAAATGCATCGGGTGGCAGTTCAGACAAAGAGCCGGCTCGGCTTGCTTCAGCAAGTTGTTGGCCACCGAGCCGTGAGCCGTGTGGCAGATCATACAGTCCTCGTTGACCGGGGCGTGCTCATATACGAAGGGCCCTTCCTTTTCGGCGTGGCAACTGAAGCAGAGCTCTCGATTCGTGAAGTTCCGGGCAAACGATGTTTGTCCGCCGTGCACGTTGTGGCAGTCGATACACGACATCTTGCTCTCCGCGATTGGATGCCGTGACGGCATAAAAGCCGCGGCCCGTACGTTGGTATGACAGCCGTAACAAAGTTCCGGCGCGTCGTTTTTCACGGATTGCTCGGCGGGAACGTGAATCGTATGACATCCGCTGCAGCCGACATTGGCGCCATTATGAGCCGAAAACGACCATTCATCGAACTGGTGGTCCCGGTGGCAGTTCAAACAGAGATAGTCGCCGCCGAACTGGTCCCGATTGGCCGGGTTGATGATCTTCTCCGGGTCACCCTCGTCAATATGCTCCACTGCCGAGCCGTGACAGGACTCACAGCCGTATTCCATAAGATCGGAATCCTCACTGAAATAGATGCCGTGGAGCGTCTGGTGGAAGGTTTCTGTCTGCTCATGGCAATTGGCGCATACGTCGTTGGGTACGTCGGCGCCGGCATTGCCGGCCACGCCGAAGCCGGCGCCCATGACCACGAGCAGTAGCAGAATCGGAAAAGGGTGCTTCTCCAAGGTATCCTTATCCCTTTCTCTCATGGTTTCTCCTTGACATTAGTTATTGATAACTCACTTTTATTGTCTTTTTTGTAGTGTATTTCACATCTCACAATTACTGACCCGGATTAAGTCTGGAGTCCTCTAGCATAGATAGGTATGTTGTTGGCAACCACGTCTGTCGGTTTGTATACCTTACCCTGAAGCCCCTTCCAAAGTGTAGTTGCCAACGAGCAATCGAACACCATCCCGATGAAGCAGCGGGCGGTAATTTCGTTGTTTTTTTCGATGATCAAACCAGCCTGGTGCAGTCGGTCCAGCTGCTCAACCAAGAACCTGACATAGCTGCCGCGAATTATGTTGTAGACCTGTTTGGCCCTGGCATGACCATTGAGCGCCGAGAACAGCAGCAGCCGATACAAATCCGCATTTCGCGTATAGAAACCGATTATATGGTGAGCGAGGGTGGAGAGAAGAGTCTGCAGGTTGTCTTCGGTCTCGAGTTGCCGAAACAGGTCTTCGTTGTCGAGCCGGTCGGCGATCGATTCCAGCACGGCCTCATAGATCTCTTCTTTGGACTTGAAATGGCGATAAAGTGCCGGTTCCGACACGCCGCAAGCGCGTGCCAGCGATTTCATGGTCAGACCTTCGTAACCTTCGGTTGAGAACAGACGAGTAGCTTCGTCGACAATCTGTGTCTTTCTGCCGGTGCCTTTGGTTACCATAGCGCAGTCCGTTAGTTAGTGTTAACTAACATTTCCCGTTTGGTCAAGTCAAGTGAAATCGTACTCCGCAGACGATATTTTTGTGAAAAATCCCACAAACCTTATCGTGGTTTATCTCATTATAGTCTAACAGCTTGACGGGGAAGGGCGTAAACCCTTGGCTTTTTCCGGCCAGTGTATTATACTCCGCAAAATGTGAAGACAGAGTTGCAAGTAGTCATCGCCGATGGCTTATGAGCTGATCATAAATGAGGAAACACATGCAAGATCTGGTTGAGAAATTACTGCCCGAAGTCAATGAAATCAAGGATTCCGACCTGCGCGCCAAGACTATCGCCTGCTGGGTCGACGCCATCAAGTTCCGTGGCTGGACCGAAGAACTCCTGCGAAATATCCCGTTCACGCTGCTGGCCGAGAACTGCAAAATCACGTTCATCGATCACGTACGCGCCGTCTGTCGGATGTGCATTGCTTGTGACGACGTTCTCAACGAGGTGCACGGCGTCAGCTGCACTCCGGTCAACCGGGATTACCTTATCGCCGGGGCGCTTCTGGCCGATGTGGGCAAGCTGCTGGAGTATGAGATCATCGACGGTAGACCACGCAAGTCCGACTACGGCAAGCATATCCGCCACCCATTCAGCGGCGTGGGGCTGGCGTTCAAACATGACCTGCCGTCGGAAGTCATGCACGTTATCGCTACCCACTCCAAAGAAGGCGCGGGCGAGAAACGTCTGCCGGAGAGCATCATATTCCATCATTGTGACTTCATTGACTTTGATTTAGTGAAGTAGCGTTAGTGTCCGTCACGGTGAGTAGAGTCTAATCATGACCGCCAATGAGACATTACATTTGCCAGTTGCGGCAGGTCTTGTCTCCGCCGTAGGCGGGGACGTGACCTGCCGTTCATACTTCCCAATGACTTACGAGTCAGGTCACGATCCCTTTGACGCGGGATCAAGACCTGACACAACAGCATATGGGGTCATTCTACAAGCCCCGACGCTAAGCGCACAACGAGGATTTCAGTATCAAACGTTAGGAGAGACATGAGCACCCAGCCTCAAAACCTCATCGAGAAAATAGCCCAGCAATATGCAGTCGATCTGTCCGGGGGGCACACTGTTCAAAGCGGCGACTTCCTGTCTATCCGCCCGGCCCATGTCATGACCCACGACAACACCGGCGCGGTGATCCCCAAATTTCGGTCGATCGGCGCCGGCAAGATATTCAACCCCCGGCAGCCGGTCTATACGCTGGATCACAATGTTCAGGACACGGGTGAGGCCAATGTCGCCAAGTACAAGAAGATCGAAGCTTTCGCCGCCGATATGGGTGTCGATTTCTATCCGGCCGGACGCGGCATCGGACATCAGATCATGGTCGAGGAGGGCTACGCCTGGCCGGGGACGATGGTGGTAGCGTCCGACAGCCACTCCAACATGTACGGTGGGATCGGCTGCCTGGGGACGCCGGTGGTCAGAACCGATGCAGCAGCTATTTGGGCGACAGGGCGCACCTGGTGGCAAGTGCCGCCGGTCGCGAAGTGCACTTTGACCGGCAAACTGAGACCAGGCGTGACGGGTAAAGACGTCATAGTGACGTTGTGCGGCCATTTTAACAATGACGAAGTTCTCAATCATGCGGTCGAGTTTACCGGCGACGGTGTCGCCGATTTGGCGCTCGATGACCGCCTGACAATCGCCAATATGACCACCGAATGGGGAGCGCTGGTGGGCTTGTTCCCGATTGATGACGTCACAACGGACTGGATTTGCAACCGGATCGAGTTCATCGAGAAGCGAGGCCCCGCCGGAGTCGTTTCGGACGCCGATGGCAACGGCGCCCACCCCCGCCTGAACAGGCATCGCCTGTCTGTGTTGAAGGAAAACGTGCCGGCGGCGGATGACGACGCTTTCTACGCCAAAGAACTCACGCTGGATCTGTCGACAGTAAGCCCATTCGTTTCGGGACCGAACCACGTCAAAGTCATGACTGCAATCGACGATATGACGGAGCGGAAGCTCAAGATTCAGAAAGCATACCTCGTCTCCTGTGTCAACAGCCGGGTCGAGGATTTGGCGGCGGCGGCCGCGGTCGTGCGCGGCAAGAAAGTAGCTGCAGGTGTCGAGTTTTATATCGCCCCGGCCTCGAGTGAAGTGCAGGCGGAAAGCGAGAAGCGCGGTGACTGGCAGGCGCTGCTCGAAGCGGGCGCCACACCGCTGCCGGCCGGGTGCGGACCGTGTATCGGCCTCGGCAAAGGGCTGCTTCAGGACGGTGAGGTCGGCATTTCGGCAACAAATCGCAATTTCAAAGGGCGCATGGGATCGCGGGAGGCCGAAGCGTACCTCGGGTCGCCGGCAGTCGTGGCGGCCTCGGCTATCGCCGGCTACATCACCGGCCCGGAAGAAGTGAATACTCTGGAGACTGTAGGCGAAGTTTTTGTGAATCCCAAGCCGACCGGTGACAAGAAAAAGTCAGTCACGGTGATAGACGGCTTCCCGAAGAAAATCGAAGGCGACCTGATATTCTGTCATCAGGACAACCTGAATACCGACGGCATCTATCCCGGCAAGTATACATACATCGATGATTTCACGCCCGAGCAGCAGGCCGGAGTCGTGATGGAGAACTATGATGCGGAATTCTCTAAGTTGGTTAACAAAGGCGACATTCTCGTTGGCGGCTTCAATTTCGGCAGCGGCTCGTCGCGCGAGCAGGCGGCAACGTCCTTGAAGTATCGCGGCATACAACTGGTCCTGGCCGGCTCCTTTTCTCAGACATACAAGCGCAACGCGATCAACAACGGGTTTTTGGCAATCGAGGCTCCGGATCTGGTGAATGATCTGAAGAAGAAGTTCGGCGTCGAGAAACTGACCGTCGCCACCGGCATGAAAGCTACAATCGACTTCACTAACGCTGCCATCACAGTCACCGGCAAGGAATACAATATCTCCCCGGTCGGAGTTGCCGCCCAGGAGCTGGTGGTGACGGATGGGCTGGAGAACTGGGTCAAGGAGCGGTTGTAGGTGGCAAACATGATAGGCATGTGCCGCTTCTGTCCGCACGCTACGTCAAAGAAAGAATGGTACCCAACCCATCGGGTGGGCTCTTCCATCTGTCATTTCCGCGAAAGCAGGAATCCGGAAAACCCTCCATTGCAGAAACCTGTATGCATGAGTGGCCTATCGTGATTGTAGGCAGCATTATGCATAAAGACCGGACCCGCGGGTTCGCGGGGGTGACAGATAAGGGGGTACCGGGAAGCAAGAACAACACGAACACCACCAAATAAAAGAGAAACCACAAATGGACAACACTATCTCCCAACAGATTTCGGAATTCGCGGTGGGCCTGAAGTACGAAGACCTGCCGGATGACGTTATCAACGAAGTCAAACGCTTCCTGTATGATTCAGCCGGCTGTGCGTACGGCGGCTACCATACCAAAGATGTGAATATCATCCGTGATATCTACAAACAGATGGGCGGCGCAGAAGAAGCCACCGTTATCGGCTTTGGGGACAAGATACCCGCAGTCAATGCCACGCTGGTCAATTCCCTCATGATCCGCGCGCTCGATTTCAACGACATCTACTGGAAAGAAGATCCCTCGCATCCGTCGGACCTGATTCCGGCGGCGTTGTCGATCGGCGAGCTGGTCGATGCTCCCATGAAAGATGTCATAGTCGCCATTGTGCTGGCCTACGAGTTCGAGCAGCGGCTGTGTGAGTTCGCCGTGCCCGGTGTTAGAGAACGCAAATGGCACCACGCCACGCTTACGCAATTCGTGTCGCCGATTGTGGCCGGTAAGTTGCTCGGCCTGAATGTCGAGCAGATGACCAACGCCATCGGTATCAATGGCTCCCACAACCATACGATCGGCTGCCCCACTGCCGGCGCGCTGACCATGATGAAGAACACGGTCGACCCGATGGCGGTGCAGACGGGGGTCTTTGCGGCGCTCATGGCGCAGAAGGGCTACTCCGGCACGACGGCTGTGTTCGAGGGGAAGGAAGGGTTCATGGATGTATTCGGACCGGACTGGGACAACGACAAGCTGCTGGGTGGACTGGGCGACAGGTTCAAGATTCTCGAGTGTGGCATGAAAGCTTTCCCGACCGAGGCGCTCACTCATACGCATCTCTCGGCCACGTTGAAAGCCATCAAGGACAATAATATCGCCTGTGACGATATCGAAACCGTCACCATCACCACTATCGCCCGCGCCTGTGATATTCTGTTCGACCCGCACAAGTACCGCCCGGAATCGCGCGAGACGGCCGATCATTCTCTGCCCTACTGTATCGCTGCAGCGATTGTCGATCGACAGGTGACGACCCAGTCCTTCTCCGAAGAAAAGCTCAAGGACGAACGCATCTGGAAAGTGATCGACAAGATCAAGGGGGAAGCATCGGAGGAGTTCGAGAAGATGTTTCCGGCCAAGCAGCCCTCGAAAGTGGTGGTGCGCACCAGCGACGGCAAGGAGTATTCGGAGTACCTCGAATACCCAAAAGGCGACCCACGCGAACCGATGACGATGGACGACCTCGAGAGCAAGTTCGCCGGCCTGGCCGCCGAATTGCTAAATAACCAACGGCAGAAGGAAATTCGTGATAGCATCTTCAGCGCCGAGAAATTATCTTGCCGGGAGTTGATGGGGCGGTTGGTGGTGTAAGTGTGGATTTTGGATAGTTTCGCTGACATTTCGTTTACAACCTGGATAGCCTTCTATGGTGCAGTATTGTCCTCAATTGCGGTAATCATGAATTTCGTCCGGTTGAGAAAGGACAGAGGCAAGTTACGGATTACAGGGATGATCGCTAAAATGAAACCCGATCCCAGCGACAGAACCTATCTCCACTTCACAATTACAAATGTTGGACATCGACAGTTAAAGGCCGAGGGTCTTGCCACAAAGAGCAGGTGGTGAGGTCGACAATACTTCGTCATCATCACAAGGAATTTGCCTCGCATGTTAAACGAGGGGGAGTCGGTTCAGGAAATATATGACAATTTCGATGCTATTTCCAATTCTCCGAGTAGCATTTTCGTATATGACAGTGTCGGAAAGTACCACAAGATGAATAGACGATGCCTGAAGCGCTTGTTACGCGATTATCGAAGTCACTTGCAGGGGGCAGAAAGTAATTGACATTGCTCTCTGCTGGGTACATTCTTAGTAGGTGGTTTGTGAAGATGTGCTTTTCGCGCAGGACCATGATGCTGTGCTACATCGTGAGCGATAAGGCTCTGTCGTACACACATTTTGGGGAACAAGATACTCGCCACGGACTGAGGTTTGTAGTATTTATCTACATATGCAAGACGGAGGATCATTTATGCAGACAAGGGCTATAGCCGGCTATCTTTCGACTGAATTGACTTACGCGTGGAATGACATTATAAATAGACGAATGCTTCAGATCAGATACCTTATATTGTATCTACTTTCACTTTCCGCATTATTAACGTACGCGCTGTTTGGGTTCGAACACTTGATCGGAGTAGACACTATTAGCAAATCGAAGTATGGTTCAATCGGACTAGTGCTCGTTCTGCTTTGCATTATGGGCAATTGGGCTTATACTATTTTTCTCGGATACAACTTTAGGGGGATCATCATTTCAAAAAAGAATATCGCCGCTCTGAGGATGTATTGTACGGATAAACTGAAAGATCAGGGAAGAGACACACTTGAGTTTTGCGACTACAATAAGCCTTCAGAAGTGTTTGTTGGGATTGGATACGGCAATGCGCCTTATTGGTTCGTGTTGATTAACTTCGGAGTTGGCGCAAGCTCCGTGTACTTCATTGATTACCTAGCAAGCACGATCATGGCATTCGAAATATTCTTTGTTGCATCCTCATTTCTAATGGCATTTTACCCAACTGTATGCGGCCACTTTCACCGATATTTATACATCGCAAAGAAAGTTATGCCAAATTGCTCTGAAAGCCTCGCTAGAGAGCAGATTAGGCAAGAAAAGAGGAACAAGAAAGATAAATCTGGAATCCGAGTACTCCGGATTGCATATTGGCTTGTGGTAGCGGTAGTATCCATCCTGTTTGTTTTCAGGATGGGCATTTGTAGCAGAGATGAGCTCTGTGGGCTAACGTGGTTCATAGGCTGTGGATGGTTATTCCTGCTGTTTCTCAGATTATTCATGCTAAGATGGGAATTGACATTGAAGCCGGTCCCTATTGTCCACCGCCTATACCGTTAGGAATAGGCAAGGCGGAAATCCCTCACGATACAAGTCCGTTGGTTACGAGTCAAGTCTCATGCCCCTCCACACCACCATCCTCTCCGCCATCAAAACCCGCGCGAAAGAGCTCGGGCGAAAGCCGACCGATGACAGCATATTCGTGCCACGCAAGGACGGTCAGTTGTTCAAGTCGTTCGGGCTTAATGCACCCGATATCCATGCCATCTTCAAACAGTACAAGAAGGACCTCATTGTGCTGTCGAAGAACGAGCGGCTCAGCCTGGCCAAAGCATGCATGAAGTCCGAGTACTTCGAGGAGCAGGGGCTCGGCATTACGGCGCTGGTTCACGGTATCGATGACCTGACAGTCAAGGATCTGAAAGCGATCGATGACATGTCAGCCTATCTCCGCAACTGGGCCATCACCGACTGGTTCGCCGCCATAACACAGCCGCTATTGGAACGGCACCCGGAAGCGATGATCAAGCAACTCCGAACATGGAACAAGCGCGACCACACGTGGCAGCAGCGGTTGAGCGTCATCACGTTCACTCGCAAGATCGGTGAGAGCGGCAAGTACACGGATATCGCCCTCGAGCTGTGCGACAACGTGATCTGGGACAAGCGTGACCTCGTTCGCAAAGCGGTCGGCTGGTGTCTGAAAGACATCATGCGCGGCGACAAACGAAAGGTCATTGCGTACGTCAAGAAGCTGCGGCGGATGGGCGTCTCATCGACGATTACCCTGTATGCGATTCGTGATTTGAAGGGCAGGGAGCGGGAAGAAATTCTGGCGATAAGCCGTAGGTCAGGACCTTCACGGTTTTGACTTCCGGCGGACAGCTCGCGAGTTGTCCCTACGGCTGCAGATCGACACGCCACAACATAGGAGCGAGGTGTCGAAACCCGAAGCGGGATTTCGACCTACTTCCTAAAGTGGACCGGCCCTACAATTCGTGTCGCGTTACGGTCTAAAAGGCTCGCCGAAACCCGTTTCACAGTACTTCTTCAAACTGGTCATATAACAGCCCCAATTATAATTGCAGCCGGCGTAGAAATCGGTCGCTTCGCGCCATCCGTTCTGTGAAAACTTCAGGATCGTCTTGCCGTCGGCCTCACTCAACTCAAAGACGAAAGTCGTACCCACCCACTCCTTGTCACCCTGCAGACATTCCCATTCGACCCTCTCATTGGGGACAAGCGTGGTCACGTTCATTTTGTTGTGATACCGGTCGCCGAACTTGAATTCGGCGATCGAGCCGACAGTCGGTTCGGCGATGGTCTCCTCGGTCCACCATCCGGCCAGACCTGCCTGGTTGGTTACGGCTTTGTAGACGGTTTCGGCCGGGGCGTCGATGACGAGGTAGTGTTTGATGTCGGGCATATCGGTTTTCTCCCTGTTTGCCGGGGAGGATACAATTTGGATTGGGCTTGGTCAAGGGTGGTGTCGGGTCGGTAGTGTCGAAAGCGGAAGGGGGGTCCTGATGTACTGCATTTGTCTATTGCGTTCCCAGGTGCAACTTGGGAATGAAGGGAGACTGGATTCCCGCTTTCGCGGGAATGACAAGAGAAGAGGCGGGAATGACAAGAGAAGGGGCGGGAATAGCGCTACGAGCTGCGCTGGAAATCACTCCTTGCATAAATCTCGGTTAGAATCGTATATATATGTGGTGAGGCGGCGGTGATTTGCCGCATGGGAGTTGATTGACGTAATGACTGTGCCATGAACGTTCTCGTCTATTTCATAACAGCCCTTGTTTGCTATGCGCTGGCGTATCGGTTCTACGGACGCTTCATCGCCCGGTCGATCGGCGAGCAGCCGAACCGTCCGACGCCCGCGGTCGAAATCAACGACGGCCGGGATTTCGTACCTACTCGTCCTTCCGTACTTTTCGCTCACCATTATTCGACGATAGCAGGGGCGGGTCCGATTGTGGGGCCGGCGCTGGGGATCTTGTACGGAATCGGTCCAGCGTGGTATGGGTTGTCCTGGGTGCGATATTCTTTGGCGCGGTTCATGATTTCGTGGCGCTGTTTGCATCGATACGCGAAAAGGGATCATCGATGGCGGAAATCGCCGGGAAGGCGCTCGGTCCGACCGGTTTTTTTCTGTTTATCATTTTCACGATCATCCTCATCGTACTGGTAACTTCGGCGTTTCTCTCGTTGACGGCAATATCATTGACATCGCTCTGGCCGCTGGACAGGCTCGGGCTGTCTCCCGATCAAACGTTACTCCGCACGACTGAAGTGGACGGACAGCAGATGGGAGTCATAGGCGGGATAGCCTCGACATCCGTGATAGTCATCACGCTCTGTGCGCCGTTTCTGGGATTCCTGGTTCTGAAACGTCAAATAAAGACCTGGATAGCGTATATACTCGCATTCGGGGTCGGGGCTGTTTCGATCTATATCGGATTTCATTTGCCCCTGGCTCTTTCGCCGACGGTCTGGATGTGGGTCATTGCGATTTATACGTTGTTCGCCTGCGGCGCGCCGGTTTGGCTCATATTGCAGCCGAGGGATTTTGTCAATGTGCAGATTCTCTATTTCGGTATGGCGGCCATGATTGCCGGGGTGGTAATCGCCGGGTTTCAGGGGCTGGCCGTGACGGCCCCGGTCACGAATCTGTCCGCGGGTGCTGAGAAAATGGGTCCGGTGTGGCCGTTTCTGTTTATCACTATCGCTTGTGGGGCGATATCCGGGTTCCATGCACTGGTCTCGGGCGGTACGTCATCGAAGCAACTCTCCAAAGAGAGTCAGGCCAGAACGATCGGTTACGGTGGGATGCTGTTGGAGGGTTTACTGGCGGTGCTGGTGTTGATTGCAATTGGTTCGGCGCTGAGCTACCGCGAGTATCTTGATATCACCTGGCCGGCAATGGGCGGCGGTAACCCGATACTGGCGTTCGCGCTGGGGATGGGCAATTTGCTGAATACTGCTATCGGTGTACCGGTGGCTCTGGGTACGGTGTTCGGTATTCTGACGGTGGAAGGTTTTCTGATCACGACGCTGGACTCGGCCGTGCGGTTGAACCGCTATCTCTTTGAGGAGTTGTGGAAATCGACTATGGTCAGCCCACCCTGGTATATGCAGAAGTTCTGGTTCAATTCGGGGCTGTCGGTGATACTGATGTTGATTCTGTCGATGAGCAACAGTTATAAGCTGGTCTGGCCGCTCTTTGGTTCCACCAATCAACTTCTGGCCGCGCTGACACTAATTGCGGCCACGGTCTGGCTGCATCGCGCCGGAAAGGCCTCTTGGTTCACGCTGCTGCCGGCGGCTGCGATGATCTGTACGACGATCGCTTCATTGAGCTACTATTTGGTTACGAAGTACATCCCCACCGGCAATACGCTGCTGGCCGTGACCGACATTCTTCTGCTGGCTCTGGCTGTGGGCGTGTTGGTCTTGTCGGTGCGGGAATTCGCTCGTTTGCGGCTTCAGCCGAGTGCGCGTTTGTCCTCTTAAATCGTTCAGTCTCATAAACATTCGTCCGTTTCAGCCGATACTCTGGGTATACTTTGACTGAGGCTGAATTGTATCATTTATGAGGATATTTCTCGATCGAAACAAGACGCTGCTGCCGCGTCTTGACACCATCTATTTGCTGGCCAGGGTGGGCGCTCTGTTCAGCATAATCTGGTATGCCTTTTATGTCCGGTTGAATCAAGTCGACCCCACGCTGATTTTTACCATAATCGCCATATGTGCCGCTCTGATTGTCATCTTCTATATCTCCATCAAAGGGAAATTCGACATCAAGCTGGCCTATCTGGCGACCATTCTGGGTGACTTGTTGGTGGTACCCATTATGATAATGCTTTCCAACGGATTGGAGTCTTCGTTTTACCTCCTCTTCTTCCTGACAATCACCGGCGCCGCTTATCTGCTGCGTTTTGGATCTGCGGCAGTAATCACAGTTCTGGTTATGGCGGCGTACGTGATCGCCATATCCGACAGTTACGGTGTCGAGTTTCTTTTCGATATCTCTTTGCGGCTGGGCTTTCTGATGGTAACGTTCTTGTGCATTTCGTACGTGTCGATTTACATGCGGCGATCCGAAAAGCGTCTGCTGAAGCTATTTGATACACTCAACAAGCGAACTTCGGAGCTGGAAGTATCCAAGGCGTATGTGGAGATGATCTATGAAAACTCGCGCATCCTGGCCTCAATCCTGGAGCCTGACGCAATTGTCAAAGAGGTTATGAGAATCCTCGGGAGTGTCTTGGGTCATTCTCATTATGCCATTATCTTCCTGGGGGCCAAAGATCAAATTGTCTACCGCGCACGAGCAGTGGCGGGTCGGACCAACTACCAGTTGAAGGCTATCGACAACTCTCGCATGGGTCTGGTGTTGCGGGTCTGTGATATGGATGAGCCGATCAGGCTGGAAGATATCCAGGATCGGGACGACTATTCACCCCTCAGCAAGAACACACGATCCCTGGTGATCGTCCCGATGAACTCACACGGACGGACGAACGGTGTTATTACGATCGAATCGAAAGAGGTGAGCAGGTTCAAGGAGTGGGACGTGCAGATGGTATCGATTGTCGCCCGTTCGGCGGCGCTGGCGCTGGAAAACGCGGAGTTGCACAAGCGTACGGAAGACATGACAATCATCGACGATTTGACCGGCGCGTATAACTATCGCTATTTCATCCAGAAACTGCAGGAAGAGAAGCGCCGTGCGGGTCGTTATGAACTGCCGCTCTCGCTGATAATGGTTGATATTGACTGGTTCAAGAGATTCAATGATACGTACGGTCACGAAATCGGAAACGTTGTCCTGAAGAAACTGGCGGCTATCATCCAGAGCTGTATAAGGGACGTCGATATCTTTGCCCGTTACGGCGGTGAGGAATTCGTAGTGATTCTGCCGCAGACCAGGGCTCAGGAAGCGACCGTTATCGGCGAGCGTATCCGGCGCCGGGTGGAAACAGCGGTTATATTCAACAGCAAGGCCGGTAAGCTCCGTATAACCGTATCGGTCGGTATCAGTTCTTATCCGGAAAACGGACATTCTCAGGAAGAGCTGGTGACCGTGGCCGATCGGGCTCTGTACAAAGCCAAAGACGAAGGCAGAAACCATGTTTGTGTGCAATAGATATAGAGCCTATAATGTCGTAAGAGTACGAGCCACGCAGGGATAGAGTTATGAGTGATATGAAGAAATTGATCGGCCAGCTTTTCGTAATAAGTTTTCCGGGCGAGGTCCCCTCAGGTCAGGTGCTGCGGTTCATAGCCGACAAGAAGATCGGCGGTGTTATTCTGTTCGAAGCTAACTGCCGGTCGCACCAGCAGGCGCGAGAGAATATCGAGCGTATCAGATCCGTCTGCAGCGATTTCGTACCGTTCGTAGCCATCGATCAGGAAGGTGGCCGGGTAAGCCGTCTGCGCAAGGCGCCGGCTGAGTTTCGAGCGGCTGCCGATTTTGGTGATGACGGGATTGAGCAGTTCCGGGAGGAGTATTCCCGCTCGGCGGTGTTCATGGCGTCTATAGGCATCAATTTGAATCTGGCGCCGGTCTGTGACATTTTCGTCAACGAAAACAACAAATGTCTGGCGGGACGGTGCTTCGGAACTTCGGCGGAAGTCGTTTCCAGGTATGTGACTGCTGCGGTACGGACCGCGAAGTCGGCCGGTGTGCTGTCCTGTCTGAAGCATTTCCCGGGGTTGGGTGACTGCGAAATCGATCCGCACCTGCTCACAGCCGAGGCCGACTACGATCGTGTCGTGTGGGGTCAAAGGGAACGACTGCCCTTCCAAGCCGGTGTCAATGCCGGAGCGGAATTGATCATGACCACACATCTTCGCGTGCCCGCTTTTGATGAGACCATCGCAACGGGTTCAGGAGAGATCATTTCCAGTATCCTGCGGGAGAACCTGATGTTTGACGGACCGGTAATCACCGACGACCTGACGATGAAAGGCGCCGATGAACTGGGGGAGATGGGTCCGCGAACGGTGGCGGCGTTCAATGCCGGCCATGACCTGTTGTTGTTCGGCATGGATTTCGACAAAACACAGGAGGCGTACGGATATTTCTGCAGAGCATTTGAGCGGGGCGACGTTGCCGCAAACCGAATACAGGAGTCGCTGGATCGCATATCCGGGATAAAATTCAAACTCGACAAAGCGATGCCGAGATAGCATCCTCTGAATATGTCGATCGGTAAGTTCACAGGACATAAGCGTCTGACTGTTCTGGGGATCAACAGTGGGACTTCGGCCGACGGACTGGACATGGCGGTCGTTTCGGTGTCGCGAAACGGAGCTGTGCCAGAGTATACTTTCCTGGAAGGCGCGAAGCAGGGATTCAGCAAGAAACTGCAGGACGCCATTCTTCGACTGGCAGACAGCAAGATGTCCAATCTCGATGAAGTCGTATATCTTGACAATGTTTTGGGACAGGTGATGGGACAGAAGGCTGCCAAGTTCATGGCGAATTTGGAGAAGTACAGAATTCAGATCGATGGTGTAGCGTCTCATGGTCAGACAGTACGTCACTCACCGCGCTCCGTATTCCGTCACGGGAAGCATGTGCGCGGCAGCCTGCAACTGGGCTCTCTCGACCAAATCGCCGCCGGAACGGGGAAACTTGTGATCGGAGATTTTCGCCAGGCGGAAATCGCGGTCGGACAAGAAGGCGCCCCTATAACGATCGGAGCCATGCAGCGCCTGTTCGCGTCCGATAAATCTACGGTCATAGTCAATATAGGCGGCATTGCGAATTACTTCTACCTGCCGTCGCGATCGTCATCCCGGTTCGCTTCGGGCCGCGATTGCGGTCCGGGTAACTGCATTGTTGATTATTTAGCGAAAGCCCTCTACAACAGGAGATTCGACAAGGACGGACAAAAAGCACTCAGGGGTATGGCCGATACGCGTATTCTCGACGAAATGCTGGGTGAACCGTTCTTTTCCAGTCACACCGCTTCGACCGGTCGAGAAGAGTTCGGGCCGGCCGTGGCGGAGAAGCTCATGAAGCTTGGAGAACAGGAAGGGCTGTCTCGGGAAGACTTGATGGCCACCGCGGCCGAGCTGACCGTGGCAGGTATAGCAGTGCACTTACGAACTCTTGCCAGGCAGGATCGTTCTATCGATACTGTGTACTTATCAGGCGGCGGTCGGAACAACCGGTATTTTCAGACAAGGCTGGCGAACTATCTTCCCGACTTCTCGATTCGACTCGTCGATGAACTGGGTATTCACGGGGATTACGTCGAGGCGGCCTCCTATGCTGTCATGGGTGAAGCTTGTTTGCGGTCAGAGCCGATGAGCCGCAGCCCGGACCCGCATGGAAGCCAATCAAGATGGCCGGTACTGGGTCACATCGTGCAACCGCCGTTGGAGGGTCGATAGTGGGAGTCTCCCGTTTGCGGTCGACGTTATATCGAGCACTTCGCGTGATGGTTCGAGCGGGTGCGGGGTTTTGTCTCCTGGCGCTGGTGTGGAGTTGCGCCACCGTCCCCGGCTTACGCGACGAAGAACCGGGTTCGTTCATCCGGGTACCGTTCGTTCGTGTCCTGCTGTCCGAGACGGAAGAGGCCGCGACTCTGTCGGCGGATAAATCGTTCGCAATCGAATGTATCGCCAATGGGGAACAATCTGTATATCATTCCAGTCGGCCCGTTCAAGTCCTCTCCTACGGCAAGACACTGACGGTTCAGAATCAAACCGGCGCCACGATTCAAGCGGATGTTGAGGAGGTCAATATCATTCCGCGCGGATCGCACAACACGGTCGTTCTCAATGACAAGGCGTTCCGGGGTATCATTCAGATCCTCCCCTACGGGAAGAACGTACGCGCGGTTAATATTGTCTATATGGAAGACTACCTGCGCGGAGTAGTGCCTCCTGAAATTGGCAAGCGGATCGACGCCGAGCTGGAAGCGGTCAAAGCCCAGGCAGTGGCTGCCCGGACGTATGCCATGGCGCATTTGCAGCAGTATGTCGGGGAACCGTACGATCTGAAAGCCAGTGTGTATGACCAGATCTACGAAGGCGTGCAGGTGGAGAATCGGCTGATCAACAAGGCTATCGATGCCACGAAAGGACACGTGGTGTCGTTTCAGGACAAGCTCATCAATGCCTATTACCATTCGACCTGCGGCGGCATGACGGATGACATTGCTCACGTCTGGGACCGACCATCGATTCCTTACTTGAAAGCGGTGCAGGATGATGAGGCCTGCTCATGGTCGAAGTACTTTGTCTGGCAGGAAGTGTTCACCGAACGGCAGCTTCGGGGTAGAATAGAACAGTATTTGGCCAGTGATCGGGGTCGGGATATGCGGATCGGGCCGATCCGTGACGTACAGGTCATCGAGCGCACCCCCGGCGGCCGGGTGGCCCGACTTATTATTCGCACCGATACCGATATCTACCGGTTCAACAAAGATCGGATTCGTTGGGTTATCGGGCGTACTTCCAATCCCGACCTGATATTGCCCTCGGATCGTTTCGATGTTTTAATTGCACGAGGGGGGGACGGCACTATAACTTCCGTTACGTTTTCCGGAAGCGGATACGGCCATGGAGTAGGTATGTGTCAGTGCGGCGCCATCGGATTGGCGCGAGTCGGATGGACCTTTGACGCCATTCTGAAGCACTATTATCAAGGTGTGCAAGTAGAAAAGCTGTATTGATGAAGGCAGTGTTGAAAGGACTCGACCGGGCTTTCTTGCTCACGGTTGCTCTGGCCGTGAACGGCACCTTTTTTGCGGCCGGCCTTTCGGCCGAACAGTATGCATACACAGTGAACTGGCAAGGCGGCGTGGCGGCGTTGACGGGCGGCGATTCGCATAAATATAACCTCCGAGAGACCTTCGGCGTTAGCCTGGCCAATCAGTTCTCGCCTTACTGGGGGGTATCGGTGGGCTACACTTATGTCGATCTGTATGATGATTCCACGGCAACATCCAGCTTCTCCTTCGGCCGCGACACCAACCATGCTACCCGCCGTTTCAAGGCCAACCGACTGGGCGTATTGGTGCAGAGATACATCTGGGGACCGGAACACAGCATAAATCTCAAAGGTGGTCTGGGCGGAGGATTGCTGATATGGAAGGTAGTTGATCCCGAGGACGGGACAGTATTGGAGGTAACCGGCTCCAAAGACGAGACCAGAGATTTTTCAGCTACCGAGATCTTTCTATCCGGAGTACTCGGCATCGAGATTCCGGTGTCCGACCGGTGGACGGTGGGTCTTTCCGGGCAGGCTGACTATCTGACCGGGGCCGGTACCGAATTTGCCGCAAGCGTTGCAGATGAGCGGGAGCGGTGGCTGCTGGGCACCGGGTTGGCTCTCTCCTTCGGTTTCGGAGGGACACAATCACCAACGAGCTGGCCTTCGGAGGAATCCTGGTCCGATGAGCCGCCATCCCACCGCGTTCGGAGTATGCGAAATCAAACCGCCGGCGATTCTGACGGGGATGGTATTCCGGATGCAAATGATGCCTGCAATGACACGCCATACGGTGTCGCGGTGGATAACAAGGGCTGCCCCGTCGACAGCGACCAGGATGGGATCAGCGACGAATACGATGATTGTCCCGAAACGGACGTGCGGGCGCGAGCCCTGGTCGATATTCACGGTTGTCCGGTGGATTCGGACTTTGACGGTGTGCCGGATTATCTCGATAACTGCCCGCATAATATGACCGGAGCCATAGTCGATGAGCTGGGTTGTCCGCTTGACGGTGACGCCGACGGTGTCCCCGACGGACTCGATGATTGCCCCGGAACTTTGTACGGTGTTGAGGTCGATCGGCATGGGTGCATTGATCTATCCATGTTCGCAAAGCCGATGGTGTTGAATATCGATTATCCGCCCGGCTCATTCGAGGTCGACTGGAAAAGCAAGGATCGGCTGCGGGACCTGGCCCGTGTCCTGAATCTGGCGCCAGAAATTCGTCTTGAAATCAACGGGTATACGGACAATATTGGCTTGACACGTGACAATCAGCGGCTCTCCGAGAAGCGCGCCAACCGGGTGCGGGACTTCCTGCTCTCGCTCGGCGTCGACGCGGATCGGATGGAAGTGTACGGGCGAGGCGAGACGAACTTCGTGGCCAGCAACGAGACGTCCGACGGACGAGCCAGAAACCGTCGAATAGAAATAGTCTTCTATAAGTAAACCGGGAGTATATGGCAGGTGTTGCACAATTATTATTCGCAGGAGAATATAGACGATAGAAGGCATACCAAATACGCACTGGTGATCTATTTGCCGGATGAGTTGGATAGAATTATCGCGCCGCTTCGGGAACGATTCGACCCGATCTACAATCTGGTGGCTTCTCACATAACGATCGTGTTCCCCTTTGATTCCGATCTCAGCCTGGACGAACTTGCCGGATTGCTCAACAACGAGCTGCACCGAGAGAGATATATTGCAATTCAATTGAGCTCTATCATTGACTTCTATCCCAAAGCTCCGATAATCTGCTGGAAGGTCAAGTCAAACGAACGACTGAATAGCCTGTATTACCGACTCTATGCCAGGCTCGGGATGCCGATTCCGTACAAGGACTATCAGCCTCATGTTACCGTCGCGCGCGAGATCTCCAATCACCGTGTGCTGCTCGTCAAAGAGAAGATAGTGCCGTACCTGTCCGACGAAAAGTTCGAGGTCAAGGCCGTCGATTTGATAACGCCGTTGACCGGAAACAAATGGGTGTCGGTGCGGACCTTTCCGCTGGTGGAGGGGGATTAAGTCGCCCGGAATGAGTCACAAATGCAAACGGCAGGCCCATTACGGGACCTGCCGAGTGATTCCTCGAATCTGACACCGTCTATCACAAATTAAACGCTACGAAGAAGCTGTTCCCCTGCCGATGAATACGCAGGAGTATCGCATCGCCTTCCTTCTTGTTTTCGATAAGCGCTGTAAAATCACCCTCGGATTTTACTTTCCGCCTGTTCACTGACCGGATGAGGTCGCCTTCACGCAGGCCCGCCTGGTAAGCGGAACTGGATGGCTCTATCGATGTCACCACGACGCCGTAGGCCTGCTGGTCAATGTCATACCGTTCGGCCAGTTCGCTGCTGAGGGTACGGACCGAGAAGCCGAGCACCTCCTCGACTTCGGTGTCGGCCGGCGCCGCCGCGATTTCGGACGGCAATTCACCCAGATCAACGGTGAACGTTTGTTCTTGGCCGTTTCTAATAACTGTCACTTCAACTTTGGTTCCGGGCGGCGTCGCGGCGACTCTATTGCGCAACTCCGCGACGTCTTCGATATCCTCGCCATTCAGGGCGATGATCACGTCACCGGCTTCCATACCCGCCTCCTCGGCCGGGCTGTCGGGGACGACGTCGCCGACCAGGGCGCCACGCGTGCTTTCAAGGTTCATGACATCAGCGATTTGTTCGTTAATATCCTGAATCGAAACACCGAGCCAGCCACGGACAACTTTACCCTCGGTAATGAGTGAGTTCATGACTCGCAGAGCCATATTGACCGGCACGGCAAAGCCGATTCCCTGAAAACCGCCGCTACGTGAAGCAATGGCCGAGTTGATACCGACCAGCTCACCGTCCAGGTTCACCAGCGGTCCGCCGGAGTTACCGGGATTGATGGCGGCATCGGTCTGAATGAAATCTTCGTAATCCGCCAGCCCCACATTGGAGCGGCCCTTGGCGCTGACTATTCCCTGGGTAACCGTGTAGGCCAGATTTTCGCTCATGGGACTGCCGATCGCGAGCACGATTTCGCCGACCTGGAGATTATCACTGTTGCCGGTTCTGATATAGGGTAAACCGTCGGCGTCAATCTGAATGACGGCGATATCCGTTTGTGGGTCGGTACCGACGACAGTTGCGGAATAGCGTTCGCCGTCAATCGTCCGTACGAAAATAGTGTCGGCGCTCTCGACCACGTGGTTGTTCGTCAGTATGTAACCGTCTTCGCTGACAATAACTCCGGAACCGAGTCCCTGTTGACGATACTCGCGTTCTTCAGGTTGACGTCGTCGCTCGGGGCCGAAAAAGTAATTGAAGAAGGGATCGTTGCCGAAGGGGGAAAACGGGTTAAACGGCTGCACCCGCAGAATACGTTCGGTTGAAACAGTCACGACGGTCGGTTTGACTTCAGTGGCTATGTCGACAAAGGCCTGATTGAGGTCACGAAGCGATGTGATAGTTCTGTCTCTAGCCGGTTTGGCCTGCGTCTGATCCTGAGCGTTGCTCTGACACCCGGTTAATGGAGCTATGACCAAGATGAGAAAAGAGACTAAAAGAACCCTGTAAATAGGTGTATTTCGTGTGTGCATCCTGATCTCCTGTATTTGTAAGTTTAACGCTTTCAACACGAGAGCTTATCTCCAAGTTCCAGCAAAACGGCCGGTCAGATTGACCGGCCGATAATAATGGGAATGGCGATCTGCTTATCAATATCATTCCTCAGGAAACTCTGATTTCGATTTCTGTCGGTTTCGTTTCCTCCTTTTTCTGCAGATGCACTTTCAGGATTCCGTTCTTGTAGTCCGCTTTGACGGAGTCGGATTTGATCGTTTCGGGCAACGTGAAGCGACGCTCAAAGCTGCCGTTCACGATTTCACGGCGAATGTAGCTTTCGTCGTTCTCCGCTTCCTTCATTTCACGATTGCCGGAAATCGTCAGGACATTGTTCGTCACGGTCACTTTAATGTCCTTCTTTTCCATACCGGGAACCTCAAAGAACAGGTAATAGTCGTTTTCAGTTTCCGTTATGTCGACCGGCGGCCAATCCTCGGTTCCGGCCCAGAAAGGACTGCGAAAACGGAAGAAGTCACTGAAGAACGGATCCAACTCCCAGTTACGATCGCCATTTTTTCTTTTGGTGAGAATGTTCTTCATAATATCACCTCCTTCAATTCCACTTGTTCATCTTTTTTAACAGACTGCAAATCAAAGAGCGTGCCAATTCTGTTAATTCCATATCTTATAATGAATTATGTTTTTCATAAAAGGGGATTCGGCCAGTCGCACTGCCTGAATGACATTCTCCCGAATGCCATTTTGATCGTTAACTGCCAGACACAAGAGAGAGATTTGTCAAGATGACAGTCATGTGCGGATGAGACATACCTGACCCGAAATGGGCACGGATGCCTTAGACAAACACGGCGATCTCATCGAGACTCTTTTTGGTTATGGCCGGTACTTTGGTCTCCTCTTTCGGGTAGCCCACCGTAAGTATCAGAAAGGGGGTCTCGTGTTTCGGACGATTAAGAATTTCACGCAAGAAGGCCATCGGGCTGGGGGTGTGGGTCAAACAGACCAGGCCCGCATTGTGGACAGCTGTAATCAGAATACCGGTAGCAATTCCAACCGATTCGGGCAGGTAGTAGTGTTTGGAGATAGTACCGTCGGAGTGAACCGTATGCCGGACGGAGAATATCACTATGATATATGGCGCTTCTTCCAGATAGGGCTTTTCTTCATTCGTGCCCAGCGGAGCGAGGGCTTCAAGCCAATAGTCAGGCGCTCGTCGTTTATAGAAGTCGCTTTCGACTTCTTCGGCAGCCAGGCGGATGCTCTGCTTCATCTCCGGATCACTGACTACCACGAATTTCCACGGCTGCATATTCGCTCCGTTGGGGGCGGTGCCGGCAGCTTTGATGCAGTTCTCGATGATCTCGCGCGGAACCGGGCGGTCGGAGAAGTCCCGGACGGTTCGTCGTCGCTTCATTTCAGCATAGAATTCAGCCGCTCGTCTCTTCATTTCATCTTGAGGATACTCTCTGTAATCGGGCAACGGAATGAAGTTGTGCTTGTTCATGAAGCGCGCCTTTCTTTCGGACGGTTGTTGGGTTCAGCTAATGTCCGCTCAGACAAAATACCGAGTTAACTTCATCGATGCCATATCATTTTCACGCGCACTTGCGGCCACCGTCTCACACGAACAACGGCGGCTAGAATGAGATCAAATGTGCGCACGACGCTAAATGGGACAATTCACGTACTGTTTTGTCAACAACTCAGAGTTGACTAAAATGGGAATCGTTTGCAAATTAAAATGATGCCGATTCATTCAGGTCAGCATTCTCAAAATGCCGTCCCGGATCTCATAGGTTTCTTGTGAAGTAATAACAGTCAAAAAAGCTGCCGTAAACTCTCTCCAAGGAGCAAAGTATGGGTGAGAGAATCATGTCTTCGTGTGCATGGGCGACTATCGCGGTTTTGTGCCTGGGACTACCTGCGGTTGTGGAAAGCGCCGATCTCTATCGGGTTTCGGTTAGAAGTCAGGAAGACGCCGAACGGTTGACAGACCTTCAGGTAGACGCGGTCTTACGCGTCTTCCACGGGTATCTGGTACTACTTGATCCCGGTCTGCAACAGAGTCTTAAGGCCGGCGGATTTCATCCGCAATTTATCGCATCCGTCATCTCAAGAGATGACCTGGCTATCGATATGCGCCGGGATGACCTAAATAAGAGCCGGTTCCGAGTCCTCTTCGAAGAAGGAACCCTGCGGTTGCTTGAAGTTGACGAAGTTCCGGACAGTGAAACCGGCACATGGCTCGGCCTGGCGCCGATACCGAAGCAAAGCCTGCCGATTGTATATCGCGAGCGCACGCGAATCGATCTGGCCCGGGCGCGCGACATGCTCGATCTCGACTCATTGATCGGCTCAGTCAGGGCCGATTCGTGTCACTCCTATGTGATACGCCTTCAAGAATTCGGCACCCGCCTGATCGGTACTGATTCGAACCTGGCGTCAATGGACTGGCTGGTCGCCAAGTTCCAGGAATTCGGTTATGACTCCATTTACAGCGACACTTTCCCTGCCCCCTGCGGATGGCTCTGCGAGGAAGATACGGTAGATGCCCATAATGTCATTGCTACAAAAGTCGGTTCCCTGTATCCCGAGCACCACATTGTGATCGGCGCACATCGCGACAGTGCTCCTCTTGAATCTCCAGGGGCAGATGACAACGGCAGTGGCACGGGGGGCGTTCTGGAGCTGGCGCGTATATTAGCTGACGTCGACAACCGCCTTACACTGGTGTTTATCGCTTTCGACGCCGAAGAAGCCGGGTTGTGGGGGGCGAAGTACTACGCCGGCGAAGCAGCACAGCGAGGGGACAGCATAGCCTTGATGATTAATATGGATATGATCGGTTTCATGGAGAACGATACGAACGCGTGCATTTATCACACCGACCCCGGATCGTACGGACCGCTATGGGCTGAGTTGGCCGACTCGCCGACCGGTATCAATATCAATGGCCGTTTGGTTCCGGGAGCCGGTTGGGACGCCGAACCGTTTGAGCAACAGGGGTACGAGGCATTAACCGTTCACGAATACGAGTTCCAGACGAATATTCATACCGCCCACGACAGTGCGGTCTACATAGATTTCGATTACATGAAGCGTATGTTGCAGGCCACGCTGGTCACCGCCTATGTGGCTGACAACGTACATGAAATCGCTCCCCTGCAGTTTTCCGTTCCCGGCGGCGTACCGGACGTTTTGATGGCCGGGCTCACCAACACGATCGAACTGCAGATAAACGTGTATGGTCCGGGCAGTATTGTTCCGGGCAGCGTGTGGATGCATTTTGCCATTGGCGGCGGTCCGATGGATTCACTCAATATGACGGCCACCGAACGAGGACTTCATACCGTTAAAATGCCGCCGGTCTATACCATATCTTCGATCAGTCTAGATTTCAGCGCTGAGGATGCGTCGACTGGAGTGTGGTATCATCCGGATACAAGCCACCCCTTCGAACGTTTCTTTGCCACCGAGTTCGAGGAAGCATTTGCCGACAATTTCGAAACCGATCTTGGGTGGACCGTGATGGGCGGTCTCGTCCGGGGCAACTGGGAGCGCGCCATTCCCGAACCAGCTGGATTCTGGGGCGCTCCGCCGTACGACTATGATGGATCAGGATACTGTTACGTCACCGATAATCGGTCCATCATCAATGTAGATGATTGCACTACCCGATTGGTGTCGCCCGAAACAGACGTGGCCGGCAAGCATACCATTGTCCATTACGCGCGCTGGTATTCCAACTCGTACCCATCCGGAGAACCCAATGCGGACACGTTCCGGGTCTACATTCGCGAACTGGGTACATCATTCAGCCTCTTGGAAATAGTTGGCCCCGTGGAAGAGTCCGACGGCGGCTGGTACGAGAAGGACTTCTGGATCAATGAACTATTTCACCCGGACAACCCGATTCAGCTGCGGTTTGATGCGTCCGACAATGGAGAACTTTCTACTATGGAAGCGGGTGTCGACGACGTGAGAGTCACTGTCTACACGTGCGCTCCTCTCATCCTTACGGAAACTCTCCCTGATTGGACCGCAGGGGTCGCGTACAATGAATCTCTAATTGCCGGAAGCTGCTGCAGCTTGCTGACGTGGACGGACAAATACGACAATCTGTCAGGGAGCGGGCTCGCTTTATCATCGGACGGGATAGTAGTCGGCACACCCATGTCTCCCGCTACACTTACGTTCACCGGGGTAGCCACAGATGACAGCACCCGGACCGATGAAAAGCAGGTCAGCTTCACTATCAATCCGGCGGTGTCGATTACCAGCGACAGTCTGCCTGATGGTCAGGCGGAAGTGGCCTACTCATATCAGCTTCAGGCTTCCGGCGGCACCGGCACACTTGCCTGGAGTGATAAGTTCAATGATCTTGCCGGGACCGGCCTGACGCTGGCTGCCGATGGCCTCCTGACCGGTACCCCGCTGGACAGCGGTACGGTCGGTTTCACGGCGGACGCAACGGACGAAGTAGGCAGTGTGGATGAGAGACAGTTGACTCTGGGTATCGAGGTATTCTATATCTGTGGTAATATCGACGATATTACCGGTCCGGGCGGCCCGGTTGATGTCGCTGATCTGTCGTATCTAGTAGACTTTCTCTTCAGAGGCGGCCCGGACCCGGCGTGTGAATAGATAG
>CAZLBP010000007.1:77385-132112 GCA_964557855.1 uncultured Ignavibacteriales bacterium
TATCTAGTAGACTTTCTCTTCAGAGGCGGCCCGGACCCGGCGTGTGAATAGATAGGTGATACGGCGCTTCCATTTGCATCGGAGCGGTACAAGCTCTTGCATGCTGAGCACTCGTACCTTATATAGTGTGATAGCCGGGATCCGCGAGTACGCCGGAGCAGAATCTTTTGCTCAAATAGGAGAGTTAGCGCGTCTTATCGTAAAGAGGATCGCCCGCCGTAGGAGAATTTGGCCTGATTTGGAGGAAGAGTGGTGTCAATTCGTAGGTCACAAGTCCTTGCGTTGGCAGCGTGGTCCTCGGTATGTCTGTTGTTAACCGGATGTACGGAGGATCTCGATTTGAGCGGTCCGGATTCCCCCCCTCGAATAGTGTCGATGTCGCCGGGCTCCGACGAAGAGCGCGTTTCGGTCACAGCCGATATTGTGGTGTTGTTTTCGGAGAAGATTGACCCGGAAACGGTGTCGGAATCAACATTGCGCGTTTCTCCCGAAGTAAAGGGGGACTATTATGTTGATGGCAAGAGACTCATCCTGCGATGTTCCAGGATATTGTATCACTCGACCCGCTACACGGTGACCGTCACCACCGGGATTAAAGATATTGAAGGTGATTATGTGAGTCGGGACTTTTCGTGGTCGTTTGTCACACGTCGTCAGCCACCCGTAATCTATCGCCTGGTACCGGACAGCGGGCGGGCGCTCGATGAGATCGTGATCGAGGGCAGCCGGTTCGATTTGAACGCCAGGGGCAACAGTGTCAGTTTCGGCGGTCGACCGGCGGAGGTGCTGGCGGCACAGACCGATCGACTGACGGTCCGGGTTGCGGTGGGGTCTCGAAGCGGGCCGGTTACCGTCTCGACATCTGGCGGACAATCCACGTCGCCTGCGGCTTTTTACGTTATCAAGGCCGGTCGCGTCTGGACGGAGCGGGAATCCGGGACCGATGCTTCAATCCTGAGTGTCGTTCGCTCGGACGAGTATTTCATGGCTGTGGGGGACAATGGGACCTTGCTGTGGTCTTTTGACGGATTCGAGTGGGAAGCGCAAGACCTGGGTGTGGCGAGCCGGCTGGAGAAGATTATCTGGACCGGCGCCAGGTACGTGGTTATCGGCAGCGGCGGTACGGTTCTAACGTCGACTTCAGGATTCAATTGGGCGGTTCAGGAAACAAACATGAAATCGAATCTCCTGGATATAGATTACACTCCGGGCAAATTCGTTGCTGTGGGCGCCGACGGTACGATTCTCATATCATCGGATGCGCAGGACTGGGTGGTAAGTCGATCTTCGACAAGACAGTGGTTGTACGGCATTACTACTTTCAGTGCGGGGTTTATTGCCGTCGGTTATCAGGGAACCATTATCACGTCGAACCGAACGGCGTCATACTGGGTGGCGGTGTCGCAATCGAGCAGACAACACTTGCTTGATGTGGAAGTTGCGGGGGAACTGTTGTTTGCGGTCGGCTATGGCGGCACCATACTGAGATCTGAGGAAGGGCATGTCTGGCAGGCTCAATCATCAGGAACCTCGCACCATTTGGGTGCGGTGGCCTGGGGAAACGACGAAGTCATCGCAGTAGGAGAAAAGGGCTGTGTCCTGTATTCCTCCGACTACTCTACCTGGGAAACGGCACAGGTGCGGAGCAGGGAGGATCTTCATGATTTGGTCTGGTCCGGCGCTCTGTGGGTGGCGGTGGGAGACAACGGTACGATACTGGTTTCGTATTAGTGCCGCGCGATTCACGAAATGCTGAAAGCCCGGTAAGGCAGTCCGGCGGCAGGGCTCGGTAAGTCGAATTTGGCTGATTTTACATTGTGCGTACGATGGGCAGGGTCTATATTTCAATGCGTTTGACAGGAACATCAAGAGTGCAGCGCAGTATGAAGTGTGCTGCGAGTGTAGAACGACTAGCGAGGAGACAGCTTTGTTGGCATTACGATCGGCCGTTTCAGGCATTCTGCTGTTACTTTGTTTGATTTTGATTAGTTCATGCGGCGGTGACGACGATGCTATCGTCAACCCGGTTATCCCGGGCGAGTCCTGGAGACAGCCCTCGACCGGAACGGTAGAGTTTCTCTTCTCCGTCACCCATACCGACACTTTGCGTGTGGCGGTCGGCGGTAACGGGACGATACTAACTTCTCCGGACGGTACGTCCTGGACTACACAAGAGAGCGGGATCAGTCAGGATCTCTACGGCGTGGCCGCATCCGACAACCGTATTGTTGCTGTCGGCGAGGCGGGGACTATTCTCACTTCCACGGACGGCTACAACTGGGAGCAAGTGGATACTGTTTTGACGAGCGGCTGGCTTTATGGAATAACGTCGTCGGGAGATCGGTTCGTAGCCGTCGGGCAGAACGGAACCGTGCTCGCATCCTCGGATGGTCTCACCTGGGAGAGCCTGGATTCCAAGACGTTCAATTCACTGTACGGCGTTACCTGGAGAACCGGCGAATTCGTCGTGGTAGGGGCCGGAATAGCGTTCAGCTTTGCAGACACCGCGGCGGAGGTGGATACTTCGGATATCACAGTTGTGGATATCGTGCTGTACGACGTTGTCTCCTCTGACAGTTTTCTGGTTGCTGCCGGCCAGAGGGGGACGATCATGACCTCAGTCGACGGTGAAGAGTGGGAGGTCCGGATTAACAAGGCACGCACCTCGCTTTTCGGTTTGGCCTGGTCAGGATTTGGTTTCACGGCTGTCGGCGAACTGGGACAGATCCTAACCTCAACGGATGTAATCAATTGGACTATCGTTCATACGGATGACAATGACAACCTGCGCGATGTTTACTGGGACGGCGCTCAATACATAACAGTGGGCTTCAACGGGACCATCCTGACCGCTGAACAGGATGGTCAAAACTGGGACTCGCAACCGTCGGGACCCAACCAGGACCTGAATGACATAACAGCCATTGATTCGACGTTCGTCGCTGTCGGTGATACCGGAACAATCATCCTGTCCGATGACGGGATTCTCTGGACACGGTGGTCATCGTCGACCACAGAAGACCTCCTGGGAGTGGCGGGCAACGGGGATATTCTGGTGGCGGTCGGCACGGGCGGCAGCATCGTTACTTCGGAGAATGGCCTGCACTGGAGAAGTCGAACCAGCGGGGTCGTGGAACAGCTGGAAGCGGTAGCGAGTTCCGGAAGTGGTTTTGCGGCCGTGGGTGATGCCGGGCGCATTGTTTATTCCGTGGATGGAACAAACTGGAATGAGGCGAGTTCACCGGTTGGTACACGCCTCCGCGATGTCGTGTGGACGGGGTTGCTCTTTGTCGCGGTCGGCGACAATGGGACAATCGTATCGTCCACAAACGGGTCCGATTGGGTCAGTGATACGACCTTGGTCGTGGCCGGTGACCTGACCTGTATCGGAGTTCACGAAACCGTACTGTTTGCATTCAGCAATACCGGGGACGTGATTCGCTGGGAGCCGGGCGGCTCGTGGGAGGTAGTCTACACGGATGTCCGGAACGTCGTACGATCTATAACGCGGACTGGTTCGCGGTGGGTGGCGGTTGGGTCCGGCGAAAGAAATGTGACCGGTAGTGCCGACCTGGAAAGTGTTAGCCTGATACTCACTTCCACAGATGGTCTGAGTTGGAGTGATGTTGTCGTTATCGAAGCGCCCTTTCTCAACGGCGTGATATGGAGCGGTGAGGCTGCGGTTGCGGTAGGTGACGGCGGGTTTGTGCTGAGGTCGCCGTAGGGGTGGGGTCAATTACTGTGCCGATCAAGAAAATCGGCGGGGTCAAGTTCCGCCGCTACGCGGGATAATACCGGTCGAGACTCATCTTGTAAGGCAATCCTGACAACTACCCACGCAACCTCACACTTTCGGGATTTCCATACCGTATTGCTCCCAATCTTCCATGGCCGGGCCGTAAAGGGACGGTACCTTGAGGCCGGCCTGACGCATCAGGACCGTCATTTGACCGCGATGATGAATCTGGTGCTGAATGAGGGCGGTGACGGTAAACCGTCGCTCCCATTTTTCACCGTACATTTCATCCACGATCTGCAACGAATCATCATTCCAGCCGGACGTGATTCTTTCAACCATGGCGGCGGAGATGCTCTTATAGGCGCCGGCGATTTCAATCGCTTTGGTCGGTACCGGAGCTTCGGGGTTCAGCATCTCTTTGAGCGTCAGGCCGGTGTAGCTCATCATCTCCGGGATAGTCGTCGTTATGTGCCAGGCGATTCTTCCGAGGGTGCGATGTCCGTCGCGGATGGATTGGGAGAGTGATTCATCGGTGAGCGCGTCCATGACGCGTTCGGTCATTTTGGATTCGCTTTTCCAGGCCTGCACGAATTCCTGAATTGTGTTGTACATGGTGTTCCTTTTTGTCTAGCGTGATGGCACCGATCTTGCGATTCTTGTCGTTCTCGAACAGGATCCGAACTATCCGGTTACTGCTTTATCGCCCGTCAGGATCATTGTCCAGAATCCTATCAATCTTCGATATCGTATCTTCAGACAATTCAAGGTCTGAAGCAATCACATTTTCTTTGACGTGCTCCAGTTTGGTCGCTCCAACAATAGCGCAACTGATCTCTTTTTTTCGGAGAATCCAGGCCAGGGACAACTGACCCACCGTATGTCCTTTGTCTTCTGCCAGTTGCGTCAACTTCCTAACCTTCTCGATATTCTTCTCAGTCAAATCTTCCTTGAGCCAGTCACTACCGGCGGCTCGGCTTTCCTCAGGAATACCTTGGTTGTACTTGCCGGTAAGTATCCCGCCGGCGAGTGGCGACCAGACGACCAGTCCCATACCGTTTCGCCTGGAGGCCGGGATGATATTCGGTTCGATATGTCGATCCAGCATATTATACCGGGGTTGTTCAACTACTGGACTATAGGCATTGAATGCGCGGGCATCACCGATTGCTCTTTCAATCTGGTGAGCTTCCCAAACGGACGTACCCCAGTACAGGATTTTGCCCTGTCGGACGAGGTCGTCCATGGCGCGCACTGTCTCCTCAACTTCGGTGCGTTTGTCGAAGCGGTGACAGAAATAAAGATCGAGGTAGTCCGTCCCGATTCTCTTCAGGGTCTTCTCTATGGATTCCATGATGTGTTTTCGGCTCAGACCGCGATCGTTGACGTTCTCCGACATGGGCCAGTAGAGTTTGCTGGAGAGGACCAGATCCGATCTCTGCATATCTTTGATTGCCTTGCCGACGACTCTTTCCGCCTCACCCCTGGCGTAAATGTCAGCGATATCGATGAAATTGACGCCGGCATCGACTGCGGCATGGATGATGGACACGGCTTCCTTTTCGGCAACTGTGCCGCCATAGGTTAACCAGGCTCCCAGGGCAATCTCTGAGATCTGTAGTCCACTGTTGCCGACCCGACGATATTCCATGGATGACTCCTCTCTTCGATTCTCGTTCAATTGGAGGCAAAATACAGAACGGATTGACGAAAAGCAAATGGGTGCGGGTGGGGGTTCCCCCGGGTCTTGGGGGATCCTCAGCCCGGATTATTCATGAACAGGAAGAATCGAATCACAGCCTGTACAACAAGCCAGATCAAAAAACCTCATGCTTCGACTCCGCTCTGGATCACTCGATTCCGTGTCACCCTCAGTGGAGTTGATGGGTTAGGAAAAAGGACAATGCGACAGGCCGGCAGCTGTTTTTAGGACTAAATGAATTATCCGCGTTAGAAGATGCCCGCTTTACATATGCGGCAGGTCCGGTCCTGCCCTGGGGAGATGTGACCTGCCGCTCTTACTTCTCAACAGGTTAGGTGTCAGGTCACAATCCCGCTGACGCGGGCTCAAGACCTGACACAACAGTAAGCTAGTGTCCTGCGTCTAACACTTCTTTACATTTCAACTGGGCATTTGGGGGCTGCCAGAAATTGTTCTCAGTTGCTAAGACGCGGCGTTTCATGTGCTTTTGTGCGACCATGTTAAGTCAAGGTCATTTTAACAACGTAAAGACATTTATGACGCACTACACTAGAGGCGGCAAGTCACACGACTCCACTGACGTGGATTGGCAAGGCCTGCCGCAACCGGCAGTGTCAGTGAGATTGCTTCGTCGTCCTCCAAGGCAGACTCCTTGCAATGACCCCGGCCGGCGGTTTGCCCCAGTCCTTCGTAATCAAGAGGCCGGCTTCATGAACGTGCCCTGGAATGAATTGGTCAGGAGGTCTTCCAGTGTTCTGTAGACGGGACGGTTGTTGAAGTCCAGGTCGCGACGCGCTTTCATCGAGGAATATGCCCAATCGTAGTCCAGGAGTTTCACGATGTCCGGGTAGAAGGAGATCTTACTTCTGCCCTTCAAGCGTCCCCAAATGAGCGACAGCCGCGCGGCGGCGTCGAGGATCGGCCGGGGAAACCGGAACAGATGAGGCGTTCTTCCCAGCAGAGAAGAGAGGGTTAAGACAAGCTCTCGGACGGTAATGTTGTCGCCGGCCAGGATATAGCGTTCATTGGAAAGTCCTTTTTCGAGTGCCTTTACAATTGCCGGGGCGACATCGCGGAGATCGACCAGGTTTATCCTATTAGGAATATTCGGTACGATAAAGCGGCTGAATTTACGGAGGGCTTTTTCGCGATCCTTGCCCGTCCTTGAGGGCGCCACGATCATGGACGGATTGACGATGACGAGTTCCGGGGTGTCGGCGCTGTTGCACAGTTTGAGGAGCTCTTCTTCGGCAGCGCGCTTGGTCATGATGTATGGGATTTTGAGTCGGTCAAGATTGAAGGGAGTGTCTTCGGTAACTTTCTCGGGAGCGTCTTTTCCACCGTTGGCTTCGTCCTCGCCACGCTTGACGGCCGCCACCGCTACTATCGATGATACTTGCACAAACCGCTGCACTCCCGCCTTTCGGGCGGCCTTGAAGAGCTCGATGGCCGCGAACGTGTTGATGCCGGTGAACTGAGTCAGCCGGTCCTTCCGGAAATTGACCCAGGCCGCCGTATGAATGATCCCGTCGATACCTTGCACCAGTTCGGCGATCTGGTCGGAATTTCGAAGATCGGCTACGCGCTTTTCCAGTCCCAGGGAATCAATGTAGGTGGTGTTTGAGTCTTGTCTGACATGCGCTACGGGTCGGCAACCCGATCGGGTTAGTTCATAGAGAAGCTGTTTCCCGAGCGTACCCGAGGCGCCGGTTACGAGGATCTTGCTTTTGCTGATATTCATGGTTATCGTTCTTTTTCCGTATTGCCGAATAGGTAACTGAAGGTTACAGTATAATGAATGTTTTGTCAGTATAATGCATTTACATACCAATAACGATCGAAAAATGAAGAGTGTTCTCAAACGAATCTGGGAATGGTGGAAACCGATCGGGCTGGCCATAGGCCGTTTTCAAACCAAAGTAATCATATCCATCTTCTATTTCCTGATCATCTCTCCATTCGGATTGATTATGAGGTTGTTCGGCTGGGATCCCCTCCGGGTCAGAAAATCAAAGGTGAAGGCAGGCACCAACTGGCAAGATGTCAAACAGCCGGAACCTGATTTGGAATCACTGCGAAGGCAAAGTTGACGATGAAGATACTGGGTATTTCGTGCTTCTATCATGATGCTGCGGCATCGCTTGTTATCGACGGGCAGCTGGTCGCGGCTTCCAGCGAGGAACGTTTCAGCCGCAGGAAACACGACCCGGAGCTGCCTCGCGGCGCGGCCGCATTCTGTCTAAAGAAGGCCGGCATCGACATCAACGACCTCGACTACGTGGTCTTCTACGACAAGCCTTTCACGAAATTCGACCGAATACTGACCGGTTATATGTCGGAGCCGTTTCGGTCATACAAGCCGTTCCTTGAGGCCATGCCCATCTGGCTGAGGCGCAAGCTGTGGACCGATCATGTCATCCAGAAGGAGTTGGGTTACGAAGGTGAGGTGCTGTACGTGCCTCATCATCTATCCCATGCCGCCGGAACTTTTTTTACGTCCCCGTTTGACCGGGCGGCTATCCTTACGATTGACGGAGTCGGAGAGTGGGCCAACGCCTCATACGGCACCGGAGACAACAACCGGGTGCGTTTGATGCGTGAGATGCACTATCCGCATTCGGTGGGGCTTCTGTACTCCGCCATGACGTATTATCTCGGATTTCAGGTCAATTCGGCCGAGTACAAAGTGATGGGTCTGGCCCCTTATGGGGAGCCGCGATACGCGGACCTCATTGAAGAAGAGCTGGTGACGATCCATGAAGACGGTTCAATCCACCTCAATATGAAGTATTTCACGTTCCACTACGGCATGACGATGACCGGCGCGGCTATGGAAAGGCTGTTCGGCCGGCCGCGTCGCGCACCCGAGTCCGGATTGGAGTCGTTTCACGAGGACGTGGCGGCATCGATACAAAAAGTCACGGAAAAGATCGTGCTGCGCATGTGCCGGCATGTGCGGCAAGAGACCGGTATGCCGAATCTGTGTCTATCGGGCGGTGTGGCCTTGAACTGCCGCGCCAATGGATTCTTGCTCGAGGAGGAGATATTCGACGAAGTTTTCGTTCAGCCGGCCTCAGGTGATGCCGGTGGATCGGTTGGGGCTGCTCTGTACGTGCATTACAAGTTGACCGGTGAGAACAAGAGACTTCAGCCGTTTTTCGACCTGGGAGCCTCGTATACCGATAATGACATTCGGCGGCTTTTGGAACTGCACGGCATACCTTATCGGGACAGCGCTATGTCGTCGAATCTGGCGACTGTCGCTGAAGCGGTCGCGGAGGGTCGGATTGTCGGCATTTATCAGGGAGCGGCGGAGTTCGGGCCGCGGGCCCTGGGTTTCCGGACAATCGTCGCCGATGCTCGCAGCAACGACATGAAAGAGCGGATCAATGCCGCCGTCAAGTATCGCGAACCATTCCGGCCGTTTGCGCCGGCGGTGCTGGTCGAACGAGCCTCGGACTATTTCTCGTGCCGGGGCGAGGCGCCGTTTATGCTGTTCAATTTCACCGTTCATGAGGATACGCGGCAGCTTATCCCGGCGGTGACCCATGTCGATAATTCGTCACGCATTCAAACGGTGGCGCGCACGGATAATCCCGTGTTTTACGATCTGATAGAAGAGTACCGGAAAATCACCGGCATTGCGGTGGTACTCAATACGTCGTTCAATCTGCGCGGACATCCGATTGTTAATACGCCCGAAGATGCGTTTGCGACCTTTTGCTCCGGCGGTATTGACTTATTGCTCATGGGGCCGTATCTTATAGACAAGAAGGAGGTCCCGGAGGAGTTGCAGCAGAAGTTCAGGTTCGAAAAAGCTCCTGACTAGAGCAGAACGTACATATTGGTTAGCAGATGCCGAACGAATCAGGCGGGGATAGAATATGTTCAGACGGTTGCGGATATTCTCGGAACTCTGGTATTTTCTTAAGACATCAAAAAAATGGTGGTTGGGACCTATTTTTGTTTTTTTGTTGCTCATGTCGCTTCTGATACTCTTCACGGAATCATCGGCACTGGCGCCCTTCATCTACTCCCTGTTTTAGTTTACGGAGTAATAATGCCGAAAAAGGGAGAAAAGCCGGCGCGCCAACCGGTCCCGCTGTATGCCAAGGTGGCGGGGGCGGTGGTGTCTCTCGTAGTCTTCTGCCTGGCCGTCGAATTGGCCCTTCGAGCGGTCGATGCCAACCTGTACTACAAGAATCAGTTCTTCCCCATAAATCGTGACATCGATTTCACCGAGGTTTACAAGAAGGACCCGGACCTGTTCTGGCGGTTTCGAACGGATCTGGTGATCGACTCCGAACGGTTCAGCCACATACACTATCGTATCAATTCCGAAGGCCGTCGCGGGCCGGAGACGCTGGCAGAAAAACCGGATCTGCGAGTGTTAGCGCTGGGCAATTCCTGCACGTTCGGCTGGGGCATTCCGCACGATCACGCGTGGACGTATCTTCTGGAGGAACTCCTGGAGTTAAATCTGCCGATCGAGGATGCCGAAGTCATCAATGCCGGCGTGCCGGGGTACACATCGTATCAGGGCAAAGTCTATCTCGAACAGGAATTACTGGAGCTGAATCCGGACGTGATCCTGATCATGTTCGGCTGGAACGATCACTGGGCGGCCGGGGAGGGGATCGGCGACGCCGAGCAGGAGATGCCGTCGGAATGGGTGCTGACCGTACACAATCTGGTCTCCCCTTTAAAGATGTACCAGTTGATGCGGAAGGTCGTGTTGACGCTGTCTGAGGACGAGAAGCAGGTGCCGCTGGATGAGATCACGACGCGACGCCGGGTCACGACGGATGAGTTCTTCATGAATCTTAAATCGATGGCGCAAATGGCTCGTTCCCGAGACGCTCTGCCGGTGCTGCTGGTGCCGCCCATTGCTTCGCTGGAGGGCTATTTCGGTAACATCAAGTCGACGCTGCATAAGCTGCATGAACGGTATCAGTTCGAGGTTAAGCGTGTGGGGACAGTAGACAGTGTAGCAGTGGTCGATCTGCAGACCGCATTCGACGACTACAATGATCTGTTTGCCGATCCGCACGATGATCCCATTCACTTCAACGGCAAAGGCCAGGCGGTGACGGCTGTGGCCGTGGCCGAGACCCTGGTGCCGTTGTTGTCCCCACAACAACCGGCTGACAGCACCAATTAACAATCATATATTGGCACCTATGGATAAGAAGAAGCTGCCTCTTGCGGTGCGTCTGGCTGTCGGGATAGTGTCGGTACTGTTATTTCTGGCAATTGTGGAGGTCACGGTTCGATTGGCGGGGATCGATACGTTTTACCAGAACCGGTTTTTCGTGCTCAATCGGGCGCTGGACTACCCGGATATCTTCAGGAAAGACCACGATCTGTTCTGGCGGTTCCGGCCGGATCAGTCAGTTACATCTCGGTTCTTTATCGGACGGACGTACCATATCAATTCACTGGGGCTACATGGGCCGGAGATTGCCACCGACAAGACCAAACCGAGGGTGCTGGCCCTGGGTAACTCGTGCACATTTGGATGGGGGGTGGCCACTGAAAACGGCTATGTACGGCAGTTGCAGGCGCTGCTGGGCGCGCACTATGAGGTGATCAACGGGGCGGTGCCGGGGTATTCGTCGCTGCAGGGATTGCGGTTCTATCGTGCGGAGTTGGGTCGGTTGGAGCCGGACGTAGTCTTGATCTTGTTCGCTTTCAATGATCACTGGGCAGCAGCATCGGGAATTACAGACGAAGACCAACTACCGCCGCCGCAGTTTATTCTGGACGTTCAGAACACCTTGTCTCGTTTGCACACGTATCGACTGACTAAGAAGCTCGTCCTGTCGATGGTGGAAGAGGATCCGGATTCGCTGTTTGATCGGCAATCACCTGTCTACCGGGTCGGGCCGGAGGATTTTCATCGAAACCTGACCGAACTGTGTGAAGAGATTCGAGCCGACGGGGCGGAGCCGGTTCTGCTGACATCGCCCATACCCAGTCTGGAGACCTACTATCGGCCCGGGCACAGGTCGGGTTTGCATTCATTTCATGCTCTGTATAATGGCATCATTCGGGCGGTGGCGGGGGAACAAGATGCGGAACTCGTTGACCTGGCGCGGGAGTTCGATCAGTATACGGGGTTATTTGACGATCCCCTGGTGGATGCGATCCATTTTAATGCGCGGGGACATCGGTTGGCGGCGGAGGTGATACATGAGGAAGTGTTCCAAGAAGAGTAGGACGGGTCGGCACATAGGCCAACGCCTGCAGGGAAACGATGCGTCGATCTAAAGATCGACACAGCGCAACCCCAAAGGAGTTTGGGGTTGCCACCCACCTATCGCAGGAGGCGACATAGTAATTACGTGCGCGGGATCGGTCACGCGGGCGTGTCGATTACTTTTCCTCGTTGTCTATTTTTTTCAGTTCACGCAGGATAGCCAGAGCACTTGATCCGGTTGCGAGCCTGGAAATCCGGTCCATCCGGACCTCATCCGCCTGGAATTTCTTTTCCATGCGGGCCTGATACGCCTGTTTTAGCGTGTCCAGCAGCTTTTCGAGTTCGTACGGTTTGGGCAGGTAGCCGAAGGCGCCGAGCTTGGTGCAGTCTACAGCCGAATCGACTGAACCATGGCCCGTTAAAATGACGACCTCGATGTACTTGTGCTCTTTCTTGAGGATTTCCAGTACTTTCTTGCCGTCCATGCCGGGCATTTTCAGGTCAAGCAGGGCCAGGTCGTATTTTTCCTGCCGCGCCAGTTCGACTGCCCGTTCGCCGCGGGTGGCAGTGCGGACTTCGAAGTCTCTCATCTCGAGTCGCTTGGCAATCGATTCGAGAAACTCCTCTTCGTCGTCGACAATGAGCAATCTGATCTTATCTGACATCTGTCCGTCCTTTCTCTATCTAGAAGCCGAAATATCGCCAATATCCGAATATCGTCCAGCCCCAAAGCACGGCAAACGAAAGCAGCAGAACTACGGCGCCATGTTTGATGAAATCCGCCAGAGTGAGAAGTTGCTCGCCGGTGACCGGGTCTTTGGCCATGGCATAGGCAATAGCATTGGATGGCGTACCGATGATGAGCATATGGGCGAAGGAGGAGGCAAACGCGGTCGCAAAACCGATCATCCACGGGTGCGTGCCGCTGATAGTGGCCATGGGGACAGTTATGGGTCCAATCGCCGAGACCGTGGCGCCGTCGCTCATGAAGTTGGTCGTAATGCCGGTGAAGAGACTGGCGGCCATGGCCAGGCCGGATCCGTCGCGCATGAACTCGGGCAGGATACTCAGGAAGCTGTCCGCGAGAAACAGCGCGGCTCCGGTTTCGGCGAGCCCTTTGCCGAGCGCGCTGGCGCTGGCGTACAGGGCGACCACTTCCCAGTGGATGGAGGTGATGTCTCGCCACTTAAGGACGCGGAATATGTTGAGTGCCACCAAACCGAGGATGACCGGGCCGCCCATACCGAATGTGTCACTGGCTCCGATCCAGAGGACAATGACGGTGATCAGGACGGCGGCCGTAACGTATTCATTTCTGTTCATGGGTCCGATCTGGTTGGCGGCCTGGCGCACGATGGAGGCGACGTTGAGGGACTTGACTTTGAGTTGCGATCGCATGCGCAGATAGAAATAGCCGGCAATGACCAGCGCCATAACAGGCACAAACGGCATCCCGTAGGTCATCCATTCGCCGAACGAGGGGGCTATATTGTAGTCCTGCAATATCCCCATCATGATAGCATTGCGCCCGCCCGCAGCCGGCGATCCGGGTCCGCCCGAATTGGCGGTGTAGCACAGAGTGAGGGCAAACATGACTGCCAGGGCGCGGTCTTTCTTGATACCGGCGGCCTGCACGGACGTAACATAGACCATCATAAACAGAGGCATAATAAAAGCGACCAGGGCGTGCTCGGAAATGAATGAACAAGAGATGGCCAAGAGCGGCAGGAAGAGGAACAGCAAGCGCGGGAGTGTTTTGGCCGGACCGAGCAGCAACAGGCCGATTCGGCGGTCGAGTCCCGTCTTGGAAATAGCCGCCGCCAGCGCCAGTACCCCGAAGATGAAGATGACGGCGTCCTTGGCGTAGGCCTGAGCGATTTCATCCGGTTGGAGAATCCCGGTGAAATACATCAGCACCCCGACCAGTAATGCCGTAATACCGACCGGAACAGCGCCCGTGGCCCAGAAGAGGGCGGCCACCAGCAGCGTACCGAGCATGACGCGGGCCTTCGTGGCCAGAGTAGCGGGGCTCTGCGGGACCTTGACTACGTTGCCGTCCGCATTGGTATCAGTACTTGACATCTTATGTTTGCGGCTGTAGTAGTCGGCAATTGACTCGCCTTGATTCATTTGTCGGTAGGCGGCGTATCCCAGATTTGGATCCGTCATCTGGCCCGTTTTAGGCGCCGAGAGAATGTCCAGTAATCGTTGCGGCGCCGGAGCCAGCAACAAGACGGTGAAGATCAGTATCCCCAGGAATATGATGCCGGGACGCGAGTTGTGTGATCCGATGAGCCACTTTTTGAACGAGCCCTTCTCGACGTCGGGGATTTCGTATCGCGCCATAACATGCGGGCGTTCTTCGCGAGCCGTTTCAATCGTCCTGAGGAGCTCCTCCATCTCACACGGCTTCTCCAAATAGGCAAAGGCTTCCAGCCGGCCGGTCTCCATGGCGGAAGTCAAGGAACCGTGACCGGTCAACATAATCACCTGGACCGCCGGCCGATACTTTTTCAGTTCAGTCAGAGTCTGTTCTCCGGTGAGTCCCGGCATTTTCAAATCCAGTAAGACGACATCAATTTCGAGATCGCTTCGGGCAATCTGTATCGCGCTCGTGCCGTCTTCAGCTTCAAGTGTCTCCAGTCCACGCAAGTTGAGGCGCTTAGCCAGGTCGGAACGGAACTCGTTTTCGTCGTCAACAAGGAGAATTCTGGGCATGTTACCGTTCCCCTTTCTCACTTCCGGGTGCAACCTCGAGCATTTGCCGGATCACTTCATCGCACACATCGGATAATCGGACCAGCCCGACCGGGCGGTCCTCTCGGGTGACGAGAATAGACAGTGTCTGCCAGTTGACCATCTGATGAATGACTTCACAGATGGGCGTGTCGATATCGATATGTTCTTTGAAGGCGTGCATGACGGTAGTGACGGGCAACGTGGCGCCGGCCAGACACATGCGGGACAACGTCCGCTGCAATACTCGCATGTGGTCGAGGGCGGTTTGCATGACGGCATCACTTACCCCCGCCTTCTCCAGGGTCGACTGATCCCTGACCACCTGGCTGCCGGGTTCGAGAGCCCGCAGGAGGGCAAGCTGTCCCAGCTTCCCCACGATCCGGCCTTTCTTGTCGGCCACCAGCACCGCCTGATACGGTTGTCGGCCCGGTTCCATGGCTCGACGCGATTCATCCAGTCTGATAACGGCATCGAGGACTGTGGCACTCGAGTCCACAGCCGGGTACTCATCCAGCGGTACCATCAGATCTTTGGCTGTCTTCGTATCCATAAACTCCTAACCTCTTGGCTTGATGGGCAGTAACACTCTGAAGGTGCTGCCTTTTCCGATCTCGCTCTCTACTTCGATATTTCCTCCGAGCCCTTTGACTATGCCGTAACTGACCGACAGCCCCAGTCCGGTACCTTTGCCGACCTCCTTGGTCGTGAAGAAGGGCATGAACAGTCGTTCGAGATATTCCCGGGGCATACCACAGCCGGTATCTCGGATCGCGATTTCGATCTTGTCCCGGCGCTCGGCTGTGGAGATGGTAATGACACCGGGTTTGCCCTGGAGTGCATCGACGGCGTTATTGACTATATTTAGAATAACCTGCTGCAACTGGTTGCCGTCGGTGGTCAAGGGTGGCAGGGAACGATCATATTTAGTTTCTGCTTTGACGTTGGAGACTCTGATTTCAGCGCCCAAGAGATCCACAATTACTCCGTCGATCAAATCGTGGACGTCATGGGCGCGGAGATCGAAATCGGTACGTCGAACGAAACGCAGCAGTTTGCGGGTGATATCGCGGCAGCGGAAGGCGGACTTTTGAATGGTCTGGAGCCGGCGGCGGAGGTCCTCGGGGTCGAGCGTCTGATTGAACCGGGGATCGGTGTAATCCATCAGGAGCCCGGATTCCTCGGTGATAACGGCCAGCGGGTTGTTTATTTCATGGGCGATGCCGGAGGCCAGCTCGCCGACCGAGGCCAGCTTGGCGGCGTGTTCCAGTTGGGCGCGGGTTTGATCCGTTTCTTTTTGCTGGGCGACCAGTTTGCCGGAGCGGTTGATGATCACTACGACGGCGAGTATGAGCAGGACGGCCGAGACGGCCATGGACCGAGGCTGAAGTCGACCGAAGATGCCGGCGTGTCCGACTGTGGACTGAACAATGAGACACCACTCCGCATTTCGCAGCCAGCGAAAGGCGTAGTGTCGAGAGCGGTCGTTGATCTTCGTCGTACTTTCGCCGTACTTCCTCTCGAGCGGTACGGAGATAGGACAGGTGTCCAGCGGCTGCGCGATCCGGGAGTCAACGAGTTGGTAAATGCCGTCGACGTTGATCAGGAACGTCGTGACATCACCGGCCGCCTGCTGGGACTCCATATATTCGTACATCCGGGCGGGGTCGAGGGTGGCCCGCAGGACCAGGAACTGATCGTCGAGATAGCGGCTGACTGCGAGAGTGAAGTGTGGCTGTCGACGGAAGCCCATGTAAATGTCTGAAATAACGAAGTTATCTTCCCTTTAACGGAGCGCTACATACCAGTCCTCCTCGCGATAATCTCGCGACTCCAACGATGGATGCGGGCCGGCATAGGCAACCTGGACTCCGGACGAATCGAAGAATCCCAAATCGATAAAGGCGTCGCTGACCCGCCGGAGGTCCTCCAGATATTCGGCCATTTTGGCTGAAGACGGCGGGATGGCAAAACGGGGATGGTCTATCAGATTGGCGAGGTTGACGCGGCGTTCGGACAGAAACAGATCGAGTGTATTGGCCTGGTGTTCGGCGATGGCGCCGAGATGGACGCGATGGCCGGCCTGTTAGAGGCCAATGTAGCGATAATGGAAGTAGACGATCAAGATGACGAGCGGTGCCAAATAGGTGACAGCCATCCTCATGATCTGGCGGCGTCGCCACTCGCGATAGTGTTCTTCTTTAAACGGCAGAGATTCGGCCGTTATTGCCTGGGAGTTATTCGCGGCTGTCACTTCAACTACCGTACTTAAAGTACTCTCTCACAACGGGCCGGGTTTAGGCGGCCGAAAATCCACACTTCAGTCATCGAAAGCTACATACGGGGTTTCCTTGAGGCAACTGAATTCGGTGCGCTGTCAGCGAATTTCTGAGGAGGGTGTCGAACCAAATTGCGACATGTTGCCACTCCAGAAGAGTCTGGGGTGGCCACTCAATGAAGATTCCAGGTGTAGGGCAGGTCCGGAGCGGACCTGCCCTACACTTATTCTCATGCGGACAGCTCGCGAGCTGTCCCTACACAGACATGGGAGTTCGCAAGTGTAATTCGAGAAGGAAGGGAAATGGGTTCGTTTGAAAATAGTCGTTTTTTTCGGCGTGGTTCTTTGTCATGAAGTGACGCACAGTTCAGGGGGGAGACCTTTCGGATTCTGGTTAGTGCATTTAACTAATGGGTGCGGTGACTGATTCACCATCGGTTTTGTAAGGAAAATGTCTACCTCACCCTCTTCCCCTCTCCATTATAAGGAGAGGGGTGCTGAAGGCGGGGTGAGGGTTTTGTGTCCATCAGACATGGATTATTGGTCAACCACGCGAGGAGTCGGAGGCACAAGGTCCCGGGCCTGCTCGCTTGAAGGGGAATAGGAGCGGCAGGTCACAGTTGTCGTCGCGCGCCAATCTGGACCTGCCGCAACATTTCAATGGCTCGTTAGTGGGCAGCGAGTCGTCAGGCGGAGTGGGGCTGTCTCAAACGATCAAACCAAGTCGATCTTTGATTCGTGTAGCGGCGGGGCTTGTCCCCGCCGACTTCGCAAGTCGGTGCGACGCAAGGCCGCACGCTACGCGGGGATGGAGCGGACGGCACGCTTCAAGGCCGATTCACGGCTTGTGGGACAGCCCCGGATCACCTGACGCCACATAAACGCCGAACAAGTTTGGGGTGGGCACCCGGCCGTGCAAAAAAAAACGCCCCCCGATCGGGGGGCGTTTTGAAAGGAGATGAACCCGCGTACTAGTCGACTACGTCGTTGTTACCAGGTGTGACGGCTAACGTCCCATCATCATTGATAGTCCAAATATCCATGGTCGCGTCGTCATCAAGGTTGGCCGTACCCGTCGCAACGAATCCGGTACCGGCCAAGGCAACGCTATACGCATAAATGGCATCAACCGGGACTTCAACGCCAATGGCCGCACATGCAGCATTATCGGCACAGGCCAGATACACGCCGTTTTCCTGACGATAGGTGCGCTCCATGGTGTAAATCTGCTTCAAAATACCCTTAACTTCAGACTGCTTCGACTTGACGGTCGCCTGCATGAATCTCGGGATGGCCAGGGCGGCCAGGATGCCGATGATAACGACCACGATCATCAACTCGATCAGCGTGAAGCCTTTGCGGTTGTGGAACTTTGAAAACATCGTAACCTCCTACAAGTTGTAACTGAACCTTAGTGGTTAACTCTCTTTTTCCTGTCGGCACTTATAAGGGCAAAGTGCATACCTTCCTGGTTGACTATTTTTGAACAATGCCGGTTTTCTCCAAAGCCTTTACATTGGAGGGATTCGCCGGTTGGTGCAACTCGCGACAGAGGGTTTTCGAACCCGATCGGTTGAGATCGCGATCTCCAGCCAATGCAATTTGCCAAGAGGATTGCATTCTGCAAGAGACTGGCGGTGTCCAAATCGATATCCGGTGACGGACCCAAAAAAGAAAGGCCTGCATGGATACAGGCCTCTCGTCACATTCGCCAGTCAGATTGATATCAATCATATACGTCATTGTTACCAGGTGTAACGGCGATTGTCCCCAAGTCATTGACTGTCCAGATATCCATGGTCGGATCATCGTCGATATTCGCCGTCGCTGTGGCCGTGAACGTCTGTCCGACGACGTTTATGGTGTAGGTGTAACGTGCGTGGGGCTGCAATTCAATCCAGATTTCCTTGAAGGCCTGGGGATCGGCGGCGCTGGCCGGTCCGCCCGGTTGGTAGTAATTGTTCCCGAGCGCCTGCTGCCGATAGGTTCGCTGGTTAACATAGATTTGTTTCAAGATAGCCTTGGCTTCGTTCTGTTTGGTCTTGGTAGTAGCCATCATGTACCTGGGGATAGCCAAGGCGGCCAAAATTCCGATAATGACAACCACTATCATCAATTCAATCAGCGTGAAACCTCTGGAACTCTTGTATCTGCCTATCATATGTCCCTCACTTTGTTTCTTATCCACTTCTCTGGGCTGGAGGTTGCAATTTCCGTTCCGCTCCTTTGTGCAAAATATGATTATTCCTTTTCGTTTTTTGCTGTCGCTTTTGATGAGCGCCTGGCCGAAAACTCATCCAATTGGTACCGGTCTATTTTGCGATACAAGGTCGACGTATCGATTCCGAGTATTCTGGCTGCTTCGGCCTTCTTGCCGCCGGTTTCGCTCATGACGTAATGGATATAGGCTTTTTCGATGGATTCCAGAGTTGGCGATGAGGGTTGCGACTCCTTGACGACTTCCACCGGGCCGTGGCTGTTTATTCTCTCCGGGAAGTCGGCGATTTCCAGCGTGTCGGATTTGCTCAGCAAGACGGCACGTTCGATAGTGTTTTCGAGTTCCCGGACGTTGCCCGGCCAATGGTAGTCTTGCAGCCATTTGAGAGTTTCGGGGGATATAGTTTTACCGGGAGCTTTAAGCTTTTCACAGCATTTCCGGACGAAGTGGGTGGCCAGGATTTCGATATCCTCCAGGCGCTCCCGCAGCGGTGGTATATGAAGGGGAATCACGTTAAGCCGGTAGAACAGGTCGGGTCGAAAGCGTTCGACCTTGACTAATTGCTCCAGGTCGGCGTTGGTGGCGGCTATGAGGCGGACATCCACTTCGAGCGGCTTCGTGTCTCCGACGGGGGTAATCGTTCTGTCCTCCAATACCCGCAGCAGTTTCACCTGAATGGCCAGAGACGTGTTGCCCACTTCGTCGAGAAAGAACGTCCCGCCGTCGGCCACGCGAAAGAGTCCGTCTTTATCCTTTATAGCTCCGGTGAACGATCCCTTTTTGTGGCCGAACAGCTCCGATTCCAGCAGGTTTTCCGGTAAAGCCGCGCAATTGATGGTCATAAAGGGGCCATTGGCGCGCGGCGAATGGTGGTGGATGGCTTTGGCTATCAGGTCTTTCCCGGTACCTGATTCCCCCCGAATCAGCACGGTCGAATCCGAGGTGGCGATCCGCTCGGCGAGTTTTTTCAGCCGACAGACCGGCTGCGAGACGCCGATGAAACTGTCGAACGAGCTGCTTCCCCGCAGCTGCTTTTTCAGGTTGCTGTTTTCCTGCATGAGCTTCTTACGGGAGAGGCTCTTTTCTATGGCGATTTTGATCTGGTCGAGTTTGAACGGTTTGGTTATGTAATCGACGGCGCCTTGTTTCATCGCTTCGATGGCGGTGTCGACGCTGGCATAGGCGGTCATGACGATCAGGTCCTGCTCTTTTTTGAAGGTCTTGACCTGCTGGAGGACATCGATCCCGGACATGTCCGGCATGTTCAGATCCGCGATGACCAGATCATAGTTCGTGTCTCTCAGCCGGTCGATACCTCCGGCACCGGACGTGGCGGAATCGACGGCATAGCCTTCCTTCGCCAGCATAATTTCCATGAACTTGCACATTGATTCTTCATCGTCGATTACCAATATTCTCGTCGACATATCGTCCCGCCTTTTTTGCAATTTGCAATAGTGCTCACACCTACCATATTCGGCATAATGGCGGTACGTTGTAGACTGCCGATAGACATTGCTCACAGATTCAACAGGCAATTGACGCGGGCTGGGAAACCGGCTATATTTGGATTTTCCACCGGCGCGAGTCGGCAGTATAGTTCCCGGGATAACCGTCAAATTCAAGGAGTCTTATGCCCGTCAGACAACCGACGAAAGCAGCCATCAAGCAGTTTTCCGACGCTCTGGAGAAGCACGTCCGGCCCGGGTGCTTTCCTCTGGCTGTGCGCATGGTCCGAAGGGACGAGTCTCTGCCGGACCGGACCAAATGCCCCAGGCGGGATTTTGGACATACAGTGGCTGTTTGCCAAACATTTTCCATAGCCCGTCGGTACGGTTGGCAGCTGGCCGTCGGTGAGGAGGATGTCGGGTGCCCGCTGGCCCTGACGGCGTTCGGTTTCAAACCGATGACGGAGAGCTTTAGCTGTGGCGAGATGTGCGGCGGAATGTTCACCGCATCGAACGAGGTCGGTGCCAGAACGGAATCGGAGGTACCCAAGTTCTCGTTCAGGGAGTACCGGTACATCTTGACCGCCCCAATTTCGCGGGCGGGTTTTGAACCGCATCTGTATCTCGTATATGGGAACTCGGCTCAGGTGATGAGGATGCTGACGGCGTGGCTGTGGAAGCGGGGCGGTTACGTCAATTCTCGCTTTTCGGGCCGTCTGGATTGCGCTGATATTTGTATTGAGACGATTCAGACCAAACAGCCGCAAGTAGTCCTTCCTTGCTACGGGGATCGGGTGTTCGGACAGACCCAGGATCATGAAATGGCATTTACTATTCCGGCAGGGTTCGAGACGGAGATGATGGGAGGTTTCGACGGGACGCATAAGGGCGGTATTCGGTATCCGACTCCATCGTATTTGCGATATGAACCGCACTTCCCTAAACATTACTACAAGCTACATGATGAATGGGACGAGCCCGAGAAAGGGAAATGAATTGTCGGAACGCCGGTTGGGTTTGGGTGGTTACATCGGACAAGATATATATTGAGGCAAAACGAATTGGCTGATAGATCAGGTAGGGAATGAAAAGAGATAAGTATTCACATCGAGAGCGTTTAGATATGATGCTGGCGGGCGAGAAGCCGGACAGATTTGCGGCCTCCTTCTGGCGACACTTCTTCCACATGGAACATCATGCGCAGGGCACCGCTGAAGCCATGATCGGGTTTCAGAAGAAGTTCGAGTGGGACTTCGTCAAGATCAATCCACGCGCGGATTATCACGTTGAAGACTGGGGACTGAAACAGGAGTGGTCACACGATGAATTCAATAAGCACCGCAAGACCGACTTCCCGGTTCGGACTCTGGAAGACTGGGATAAGATTGCTGTCAATCCGACATCGTCGCCAGTCCTGGCGGAACATTTGAAAGTCGTGTCCGCTGTGCGCAAGGGTGTCGGCAAGGACGTGCCCGTTTTGATGACGGTCTTCACGCCGTTGGCAATAGCCGGTCGCTTGATGGAGAATCAAAAGGATCTGGTCGATCATTTGCGCACCGATCCGGATCGAATACACCGAGCCCTGCGCAACATAACAGATACCTTTGTCGCATTCGTGTCGGAGCTGCGTAACGCCGGAGCGGACGGCATTTTTCTCGCCACCACCCAGTGGGCCTCGAGTGATATGATTACCTGGTCGGAATACGAGACGTTTGGTGTGCCTTACGATCTGGAAGTTGTTAAGGCGACTGAAAATGGAGCGTTGAATCTGTTTCACGTGTGCGCCGGCAGCAATTATCTCAAAGACCTGGCCGCTATCAACTATCATTGCGATCTGTACAATTGGGACAGTCAGAACCCGACCAACCTGCCGATCGATAAGGCCTACGATCTCCTTCACGGGAAGCTGCTGGTCGGCGGAGTCGACCAGCGGGGCTGGTTGCTCAACAGCAGTCCGGAGGAGATTATTTTGCAGATACGGAAGATGAAGCCGGAGCATGAGCCGGAACGACTAATAATCGGCCCCGGTTGTTCGGTACCGCCGGAAGTGTCCTTGGAGAACCTGCAGGCGATACGGGAGAACTTATGATCAGCAAACAACGCCGGCAGCTTATTGATAATATCCGGATCGCGGTCGCGCAGGAAAACGATGAGGCCGGGGTGCTCAAGACAGCAGCGGAGTTGATCGACGGTTTTTCGGAAGGGTACAACTGGACGGGGTTCTATTTGATGCGCGGTAATCATCTGGAAGTCGGTCCGTATGTCGGTCCGGAGACGCCGCACACCCGTATTGAGCTCGGCAAGGGGATTTGCGGGGCAGCGGCGACGCAGTCCAGGACGATAGTCGTCGATGACGTCACGAGTGATCCTCGTTTCCTGGCTTGTTCCCTGTCGACCCGTTCGGAGATTGTAGTACCGTTGATGGACGAGGGGAAGTGCCTGGGTGAGATTGATATCGATTCGAATGAGCCTTCCTATTTCACGAAGGAAGACCGGGCGATGCTGGAGTCAATCGCCGACATCGTAGTTGCGCGGCTTAAACAGGTGACGCCGGGCAGGTAGGAGACTTTCAGGTAGCTATGCTGTTTGGAGCACATGAGTCAATTGCCGGGGGTGTCGACAAAGCTATAGAGCGCGGCCAAAAGGCGACCTGCGACACTATCCAGATGTTCAACAAGTCCAACAGCCAGTGGCGGGCGGCGAAACTGAAGGATGAGGACGTGGGGCGGTATTTCGAGCTTATCGAAGAAACTGGAGTCACCGTTTCCGTATCGCATACGAGTTACCTGATCAATGTGGCGTCCCCCGATACGGGTCTGGCCGAGAAGTCTTACAAGTCTCTCAAGGAAGAGGTCGAACGGTGCAATCTACTCAAAGTCCCCAACCTGGTCATGCATCCCGGCTCGCACGTCGGCAGCGGTGAGGAGACAGGCATGAATCAGATCGGGAAGTACATTAACCGTCTGTTCGATGAGATTACGGATAATGCGGTCACCCTTTTGCTTGAGACGACGGCCGGTCAGGGCACCAACCTGGGGTATTCGTTCGAGCAAATCGCGTACATGATCGGCCTGGTCAACAATAAAGAGCAGATGGGGGTGTGCATGGACACCTGCCATATCTTTGCCGCCGGCTACCCGATAGTGGAACCCAGGGAATACAAAAAGACTGTCAGGCTTTTCGATGACGTGATTGGGCTGGATTACCTGCGCATCATTCATATGAACGACAGCAAGAAGGAATTCGGCTCGAAGAAGGACCGGCATGAGCATATCGGTAAGGGGTTTATTGGACTGGACGGTTTCCGGAATATCGTGAATGATCGGCGTTTGAAGGATATCCCGATGATTATCGAGACGCCGAAGGGCGAGGACCTGGCGGAAGATATCGAGAATCTGAAAGTCTTACGGGGATTGGTGAAGGAATAAAACGCGGGTTTCGGGAGAGGTAGGACAATCGGCAAACGCCTTGACAGGCTTACGCGGGGGCGAGTATTTTAACGTGTCATGACCAATACAGTTGCGGGTGAATAGTGGATGGCTCTCGTGCCAAATGGTTCTTCCCTTCAATTTACGCCGTTCTGGCGATATTCTATACGTTGCCGTTCCTGCTGAGATGGAGTTGGTGGGGTGTTCGCGACTGGACCATGTTCATGTGCGTGGCGGAGATCCCCGCGCTCGCCATCACCAAGTTCGGTCAATTCCCGTTCTGGAATCCGTATTTTGCGGGCGGCAATATCCTATTTCACCACCCCGAAGTGGCGGTGCTCTCACCATTCTTTCCGCTCTACTTGTTTTTTGGTATACCTGCCGGGCTGAAGATTCAAGTGCTCATCTGCTACTTCATCGGGTTTCTCGGCAGCCACCGTTGGCTGCGACAGATTGGGCTTAGCGGTTGGTCGGCGTTCGTGGGGTCGGTGGCGTATTTTGGTTCGGTCTATTTCGCTTTGCACCTTGCGGAGGGGCATATTTCGTTCACGCATTTTTGCTTTACACCGTGGTTTATCTATTATGTGACTGCAGCCGGTCAGAACCGTACGGTGGTCTGGAAGGCGGGGATCGTTCTGGCGCTCATGATACTGGGTAACGGTATGGGAGTGCCGCTGGCGTATACGGCTCTGTTTGCCGTTGTCTATTTAGGGGTACGAGCCATTCAGGACCGATCCGTAGTTGAATTCCGTAACCTCCTGGCAGCAACGGGCGCAGGCATTTGTTTATCCGCCGTTAAGTTCCTGCCGACGGTGCTTCACCTGGCTCGGACGGAGTGGTCCGTATATACCGAAGAGGTCACGCCGCTGAAGGTGATCCCGCACGCTTTTTTCGGTCTGACTCATTCGATCTTTAATCTGCCGGTTACCGGCGTGGTGTGGGGCTGGCATGAATACGGCGCCTACGTGTCGCCTCTGCTCGTGATACCGGCAGTTGCAGCGGTAGCTCGTCTGCGGATGAGAGTGCTCAGTTGGGTGATTGTCGGCCTTTTCTTTCTCGTGTTGGGGCTGGGGGATTTCGGATCATGGGCGCCGTGGACTCTGCTTCACAATCTGCCCGGATATGGTTACTTTAGGGCAGCGGGGCGGGCCTGGCAATTCACTATTCTTGCCTTCGCTGTGCTGGGCGGACTGGGATTGGACCTTGTCATCAAGGACTGGTTCCGGGACAAGAAGCTGTGGCAACGGGTATTAACCGGGGGGGTGCTTGTACTAGTGGTGGGTACGAACATGGTTTTCGCCTGGCCGATCATGTCCTCGGCGTTTACGCGGCCGCCGCAGCAGATACATTGGAACCCCAATTTTCGTCACGTGATCAATGACTCGGAGATGGCCTACCGGAATCTGCTGGCTAATCGGGGTTCACTCATATCCCCGCAGCAAGCCACGTCTCAGCCGAGCCGAGCTTTGGTGGGGCCCGACAGCACCGTTTACATGGACTATGTTATGTACGGTAAGGCGACGGTCCGCAAGCGACAATATAAACCCAATGAAATAACCTACGTTATAGAAGGGATTGAGCCGGGGCGCATGGTGATAAGCATGGGGATGGACGAGGGCTGGTCGGAGGAGTCGGGGAGAACGCTTTACGAAGAAACGGGGCTGATCGCCTTCGATTTCGAGAGGGGCGTGCAGGAGGTCAAATTGCGTTACCGGACTCCGTATTTCTATCCGGGAGGTGCGATCAGTCTGCTGAGTTTGGCGGGGATGATCGTGCTGTGGCGGCGAAGTGCGGGACGGGGTCGAAGACAGCGCCACCGGTAGTTAAGGATCGAGATTCCTGGTTTTCTCGGGGCGGCAGGGCAAGATCATTGCAGCCAAGAGAAGAACGATTATAGACTCTCCACGGTCCCGGAACGATTGCCGGCCGGCCTTGTTCTATAAGCACATGGAGCACATGCGGAGGAATATGCGGTAGTAGTCATATTTTCTCGGGGAACTTCACTTGATATGGAGCAGCATGACGAATGATTGGATCGACATATCAGTCCCTCTTTCAAGTGGGATGGTGCGCTGGCCCGGAGACGGCGAAGTGAATATCGAGCGCATGTCGGACATGGAGCGCGGTGACGGCGCCAACTTGACGCATATGAGCATGAGTGCCCATACCGGTACTCATCTGGACGCGCCGCTGCACTTCATGCGGGATGGCGCCGCGATAGACCGGATGCCGCGCGAGGCAATGATCGGGCCAGCCCGGCTACTGCATTTTCCGGGTTCGGACGTCATCACTGCCGATCACCTGATTCAACATGAGATCAGGAGCGGAGAGAGAATCTTGATCAAGACGAACAATTCCAATGAGAGGTGGTACGAACAGGAATTCAACGAGGATTTCGTCCACCTGGGGACTGATGCAGCCGGCTGGCTGGCTGAGCGCCGGGTACGGCTGGTCGGTATCGATTATCTTTCCATCGCGGGTTTTAAGCGGAACGAGACTGAGGTGCATAACGCGTTACTCGGCGCCGGTGTCTGGATTCTGGAGGGGCTGGACCTGTCGCAGCTCAAGCCTGGGCTTTGTGAGCTCTTGTGTTTGCCGCTCAGACTGGCGGGCGCCGATGGAGCTCCGGCCCGCGCACTGGCAAGACCAATAGAAGATGTGAGGGGCGGAAAGGAAGGAGTATAGATGGCTGAACCCAAACAGGGATTCGGAGTTGTCGGTCTCGGTAAAATGGGGGGTAATCTGGCAATGCAGGCGCTGGAGAAAGGCTTTTCGGTCTGCGGCTTGGATAAGCGGAAGCCGTCCGGCGAACTCCTCGGCAAAGGACTTCAGATGGCTGATGATTTCAGAGCAATGGCGGAGAAGCTGTCTCCCTCGCGCGTCGTGTTTATCTATGTTCCGGCCGGGCCGATAGTGGATACAGTTATCGATGATTTATCAGACACACTGGAAACCGATGACATCATCGTCGACGGCGGCAACTCCTATTGGGGCGACTCGATTCGCCGAGCGCAACGCCTGGAGGAGCACCGAATCCGCTTCATCGATCTGGGTACGAGCGGCGGGGTTTCGGGCGCTCGTCACGGGGCCTGCTTCATGGCCGGGGGACAAGAAGAGGCCTTCAAGCGGATCGAACCGATTATCAAGGCACTGGCAGTGGAAGACGGCTACGTGCATGCCGGACCGTCCGGCGCCGGGCATTTCGTGAAACTGGTTCACAACGGCATCGAGTTCGGCATGCTGCAGGCGATCGCGGAAGGTATGGATTTGCTGCAGCATTATCACGAGAGACTGGACATTGCCAGGGTGTTGACCTGCTGGAACCACGGCTCGGTGATTCGGTCGTGGCTGATTGAGTTGATGGAGGAAGCGTGGCGCGAACAAAAGGGCATGGACGATATCCCGCCTTTTGTCGAGGACACCGGTGAAGTGAACTGGCTGGTCGACGACGCCATGCACATGGAAGTTCCGGTACCGGTGATCGCACTGTCGGTTATGCAATTGTTTGTCTCACGGGACGAAGACAAGTACTGGTCCCGCGCCATCGCGATGATGCGTCACGGGTTCGGTGGGCATCCCTACGGACCGGACGAAGGCATTGCGGCCGAGCGGCAGTATGGTCGGATCGGTCGGTTCCATCGGCAAGAGGAATAGTACGAAGTGATTATCAAGAGTGGCTCTATAGCGGGAGGAGACTGTAATCTGTGACTGATGATAAACAAGACCAGACCGCTGAGGTCGTTATGCCGCAATGTGACCCGGTCAAGCGGCTTAAAGGGCAGAAAGCGCTCGTGACCGGGGGGAGTTCCGGGATAGGCCGAGGCATCGCCGTAGGACTCGGCAAGGCCGGGGCCGATGTGGTAGTCAATTTCGTTGGCCGGCGTGATCAGGCCGATCAAGTAGTAACAGAAATAAGAGACAACGGCACCCATGCGATCGCCCATCAGACGGACGTATCCGTCGAGACACAGGTGATCGAGATGTTCGAGCGTATGATGCGGGAGATGGGGACGATAGATATACTCGTGTGTAATGCCGGCATTCAGCAGGATGCGACTCTGCATGAGATGACACTGGCGCAGTGGGAGAAAGTACTACAAGTCAACCTGACCGGTCAGTTTCTGTGCGCTCGTGAGGCGGTGAAAGAGTTCAAGCGCCGCGGAGTCGTCGAGGAAGTATCGTGTGCGGCGGGGAAAATCATCTCGATCAGTTCCGTGCACGACGTTATTCCCTGGGCGGGTCATGCCAACTACGCCGCCTCGAAGGGGGGCGTGAAGCTTCTGATGCAAAGTATCGCTCAAGAAGTGGCGCCGCATCGGATTCGGGTCAACTGCCTCTCTCCGGGAGCCATTCGGACCGAGATCAACCGCCCGGCCTGGGAGACAGAAGCGGCGTACAATTCGCTCATGAAACTGATTCCGTACAATCGCATCGGTGAAGTCGACGACATCGGACGCGTGGCCGCCTGGCTGGCCTCGGACGAAGCCGACTACATCACGGGCGCGGTCTTGTACGTAGACGGCGGGATGACTTTGTATCCGGCCTTCGAAGAAGGCGGATAAACAGGAGGAGTAAACCCATGGCATATCAACCTATCGAGAACCACGGCATCATCGGCGACATGCACACGGTGGCGCTGGTCTGTTCCAACGGTACCATCGACTGGCTCTGTTTCCCGCACTTTGATTCCCCGAGTGTTTTTGCGGCTATCCTAGATGATAAGAAAGGGGGACACTTCAGCCTCACAACAGCCGACGATGACGCCACAGAGAAGCAGTTCTACTGGCCCGATACGAATGTGCTGGTCACCCGTTTCTTAAGCGCTAATGGTGTCGGCGAGATTATCGATTATATGCCTATCCACAATCCACGCCGCGAGCACGGGCGGCATCAGATCATACGCCGGGTGGCAACGACACGGGGAGACATGAAATACCGCGTGGAATGTTTCCCGGCCTTCAATTACGCCCGTGATTCGCATGAAGTCGACGTCGGCAGCCAGGGAGCCTGTTTCCGTTCCAGCAGACTCAATCTCGGATTGGCGACGCAAGTTCCACTGTCTCAACAAGAGAAGGGTGTGGTTGCGGAGTTCACTTTGGAGCAAGGCAAGAGTATGACGTTCATCCTGCATGAGCTTCAGGAGGGTCAGCAATGCGGAGCCAACATATCCGAATCGGAGTCGGAGGAGCATTTCGAGCGCACGGTGCACTATTGGCGGCGCTGGTTGAGACAGTGTACGTATCACGGTCGCTGGCAGGAGATGGTCCGCCGATCGGCGCTGGCCCTGAAACTCATGACCCACCAGCCGACGGGCGCCATGGTGGCGTCGCCGACGACCAGTCTGCCGGAGACTATCGGCGGGGAGCGGAACTGGGACTATCGGTATACGTGGATTCGGGATGCAGCGTTTACGCTGTACGGTTTGCTGCGAATCGGATTCACGGAAGAAGCCGTGCATTTCATGGAGTGGATCGAGGGGCGCATCAAAGAGCTGGGGTCGGACGGTTCGCTGCCGATCATGTACACTATTCACGGCGAACACAAGCTAACGGAACATGTGCTGGATCATCTGGAGGGTTACCGAGGCTCGGCGCCGGTTAGAATCGGCAATGATGCCCACAATCAGTTGCAGCTCGACATCTACGGTGAACTGCTCGACAGCGTGTACCTGTACAACAAGTACAGCAGCCCGATCTCGTACGATATGTGGCGGCACGTGCGGGATATGATCAACTGGTTGATCGATAACTGGCATAGGAAAGACGAGGGCATCTGGGAAGTGCGCGGTGGCCGGCGTCATTTCGTGTATTCCAAACTGATGACGTGGGTGGCGCTGGATCGGGCCCTGCGATTGGCGAACAAGCGTTCCTTTCCGGCCGACCGGGACAAATGGCTGCGTGTGCGCGACGAGATATATGAAGAAATCATGGACAAAGGATGGCATAAAGAGCGCCGTTCGTTCGTACAGGCGTATGACAATGACACACTCGACGCCGCCAATCTCATTATGCCCTTGGTGTTTTTTGTCTCGCCGACCGATCCGCGCATGCTGAGCACTCTGGATGAAACGCTGAAATCGCCGAAACACGGAGGATTGGTAGCCGACAGCCTGGTATATCGATACAACGTCGAGAAGTCCCCGGATGGACTGGCCGGTGCAGAGGGGACGTTTAACATTTGCACGTTCTGGCTTGTAGAAGCGCTGACTCGGGCAGGCGACGTGTATCCGGAGCGGTTGGAACAGGCGCGGTTAATGTTCGAGAAGATGCTCGGCTATTCGAATCATCTCGGCCTGTACGCTGAAGAGACCGGGCCGAAAGGGGAAGCGCTGGGCAATTTTCCGCAGGCGTTTACGCACCTGTCGCTGATCAGTGCGGCTTACAATCTTGATCGCCGGCTGGGCGGGAGACGATAGAAGCAAACGGACAACCATGGACTTTGCCCACTTGCCAAAGCGATACATTTTTACTACAATAAACGTACGAATGCTCGACTTCGCCTGATGTCGGGCATGGGCAAGGGAAATGGGCGCAGTCAAATTGGTTTGTTTCCTGAAGAACTTTGACAATTGAAGTCCCCGGGGAGAGGTCAGTGTTTTACGTACAGGTTTTCATCCACGTATTAGCAGCACACGGGCGAAGCTCGTTGCGACGCTTCTGTCGTCAGGCAGTGGAGATCGTGTTGCAAGTGCCCGGTATCAGCCTCTTCTTGAGAGAGGAGAAACCATGTCCCGAGTTATTTGTCCGGCGCCGTCCGATGACGCGTCTCAGGTCGCCAGGAGGCGTGAGACGTTTGCTCGAGATGTCAAAGCCGGACTGTCGGCTGAGCAGAAGTATATCCCGGCTGCTTATCACTATGATGCCGAGGGCAGTCGGCTGTTCAACAAGATCACGGAACTCCCTGAGTACTATCTGACCCGATGCGAAATTGACGCGCTGGAGTCCAATAAGGAGCAGATCGCCGCGACGCTTGACGGCAGTGCCACCAATCTCATTGAGTTCGGCCCGGGTGACGGCAGCAAAACCCGGACTCTTATATCTTATTTTCATGAGCAGGGACTCGATGTTCGCTATGTGGCGGTTGATATTTCGCGTGCCGCGCTCGAGGAATTGGACGGCGACTACCAGAGACGTTTTCCGGATTTGCCGGTACACTGTCTGCTCGCCGATTACGCTTCGAGTCTGCAGTGGTTGAACGACCACTGTCGGCAGAAGAACCTCGTCCTCTTCCTGGGATCAAGCATCGGTAATTTCCGAACCGACGAAGCACGGTCGTTTCTGCTGAATCTGAAACGAGATCTGACCGGTGACGACCGGCTGATAATCGGGTTCGATCTCGACAAAGAAGCGGACCTGATTCACAATGCCTATAACGACTCGGAAAACGTCACGGCCGATTTCAACCTGAACATATTAGAGCGCATCAACCGGGATTTGGAGGGTGACTTCGATACGTCGAAATTCCGATACGAGGGTCGATACGAATCGAAGGCGCGTGTTGTGAAGAGCTATCTGGTCAGTCTGGAGGATCAGCATGTGGCCATCGACGCCCTGGGGTGCAACTTCCATTTTCGTGAGGGAGAAGCCATCCACACCGAAGACTCATACAAATACCGCGAGTCGGATATCGAGCATCTCGCCGCCGAGACCGGGTTCGAAGTAACTACACATCTCTATGACGCCCGGCGGTATTTCGTGGATTCGGTCTGGGAAGTCGCGAAAGGCTGTTAGATTCCGTTCCTTACGTCTTTCGTTGCGGAGGTGGGCGACAACTTCACTTAACCCACTCCGGTCGTTGTTCTTCGGGTAGCCCGGTTTCGATCGGATTGTCGGGATCGCTGCTCCACTCCATCCAGCCGCCATCGTAAACCGAAATCCTCGGCCAACCCATCAGGTAGGCGTTCAGGAAGGCCTCGCTGGCGCGCCAGCCGGTACCGCAGTAGAACGCGATATGCTTTTCGGGTACAATACCGTCCGCGGCCCAAATCTCGGCAATCTCGTGGTATTCGCGAATCGTGTGATCGACATTGCGGTAATTCTCCATATGGTAGGCATCGCTGCCGCAATTACCGAAGATGGCGCCGGGAATCCTCCCGACTTTGTCTATATAATGATAGCCGCTGACATTGCCGATAAATTCGTCCCAACTGCGGATGCTCACCAATTCGCCCTTATCGGAGGCTAACAACTCTTTGGCCTCAGGCGTGTCGATTATCAGTTCCGGATGCTCGGGTATGGCGCCTCCGAAATCAGAGACCGGACGAATCTCGGCTTCCTCCGTGCTGGTTCCGAAGCCGGCCCCAAGCCAGGCCACCATACCTCCGTTAAGGACGCGTACGTCTTTGACGCCGGCGTACATGAGAATTTGGGCACAGCGCATGGCGGCCAGATGTCCGGCCATCCTTCCGGGATACTCGTCCTCGTTGTTGGGATGGAGAAAACGGCCATACACTACAGCCATGGTATCCCGGCTGATACCCAGCTTGGTCAGAGCCTGCTGCACTTCTTCCGGAGACCGTCGGTTCCAGGTCCTGGACGATTCCAGGAACTCGGTATCCAGGTGAATGGCGCCGGGGATGTGTCCGGATTCATAATCATCGCGATAACGGAAGCTGGCGTGGCAGATTACATAATCGCGGCCGTCGTAGGTGGGGGGGTGGTCGCCCTGAAGCAGTGTATTGACCCACTCCGGGTAAACAAGCTGTTGGTAGCGCGGGAGCTGCTCCAGAGATAATTCGGGGTTCTCTGCCCATTCCAGAAAGCCATTGAACCCCTCAACATTGTCGTATCCGTTGCCTTTCAGCAAATCTATCATTCGGGTGGTATCTTCGGGATCATAGCTATACACGACCACATGCTTGTCCGGGTGGATGTCTTTGTCCTTCAGAAATCCTTGCCAGCCTTCCTCTTCAGTCCACTCCAGAGGAAACGTCCGGGCTCCAGGTATATGACCGCCACGCGGTTCGTGGCGTAACGGCCAGCCGTTATAAGCTGCAATGGGTCGTATGTCCAGCAGGACACAGCCCTTACGATTGAGGTGCTCCAATAATTGTGTTACGGTCAAATCTCCCTCCACTTCTCGTTATCTGGATTGATCATTCAATATGGTGCTCAAGAATAGCATGCACTCTAAAAAAGCATGATTTCCGAGAATACGCAACCTCTCAGGACAAGAATCTTCAAGTCGTTCACAATATCTGCAGTTCTACTTTGTCGTTCCCCCATTGGCTGAGACCCAAGATTAGCTGTACGATCCGTTTAAGTGATTGCCGATGAATTGATTATACAAAGAAAACAGATCGCCGGATCGTCTCAATGATTCAGACAATTGGGACAAACCTATGGGGTTGACAATGTGTTGAATATTTATTATTGTTACCGAAACTATTAGTATAAAAATAGTTTGAACTATAATTATTTTGGCATGTTATTCTAATTAAATAGGTTAAGAAGAGAATGAACCAAACTCAGGGTGATAGTAGCACAACGGCCAACCAGAGCCAGGATGAGGGAGTAGTATCGTCAAGATCGCGTCAGAAAATGCGCGGTGCTGATGATGCGGATTTACCGGCTGTACCCGAAACGAGGTATGATTTGCAGATACTTCAGGCTATACGACGCATCATACGGGCGGTCGACATTTATTCGCGTAAGCTTAAGTCAGAGTGGGAGTTAACGGCTCCGCAGTTGATCTGTCTCACTTCGATCGTACAGAGCGGAGCAACCACTACTACCAGGGTAGCCAAAGAGGTGTATTTGAGTGCGAGTACGGTTGTAGGAATCCTCGACAGGCTTGAAGCGCGGGGCCTGGTTACCAGAAGGCGGGACACAAAAGACCGACGCATCGTCAATGTGGAAGCTACTCAGGCGGGGCGTGAGTTGGTCGAGAGTGCGCCGTCGGCACTTCAAGATAGTCTGGAGGAAGCTCTCAAGGAACTGCCGCAACTGGAGCAGGCGACAATTGCGCTGTCGCTGCAGCGGATAGTGGATTTGATGGAAGCGGGTCATTTGGAGGCGGCTCCGATTCTTGAGACCGATCAGCCCAATCGTCAGCAGGGAGAACGAAGGGAATCCCAGGCTCAATAATCTCGATTGAGCAAGGGCAAGGTCCAAGTGAATCAGGAATACACAGAACCAGAGTCGGCCGGTGTGGCTTATCTTGGCAAGAAGCGATGTCTCACAATCGACGCTTCGCAGCGTTCACGGCCTATTGCCGCCGAGTCCGGTAGTTTCCTGATAGCTACTGTGGAGAAGGAGGGCAAGTTTTGTTGCGTCCGTTAAACGGCATGATTGGATTTCGTCTTCTGGCGGATAACAAAATCACCAGCAAAGTGTCCGATTTTCTCTTTGCCGCCCCGGATTGGCGCGTGCAATACGTGGTGCTCACAGTCGGTGTCTGGCTGCATAAGCGTTCGATCCTCGTGCCATGGACCGCCCTGAATCGTCCGGTGGGACGCATGGATGTCATTCCGGTCAATCTGACGCGAGAAGACTTGAAACATTGCTCGGAGCTGACATCCCTATTGCCGTTGCCCCGGTTCAATCACCGCGCCCATGAACCGGGCTGGTCCGATCATGGTCAACCGCGTTTTCCTCTCTGCTCGGCGGAAGCTTTGCAAGGTGCGACCGTGGAGGGGATGGACGGCCGATTGGGCGTTGTCGATGACCTGATCGTAGACGATGAGGACTGGCAGTTGCATTACTACGTTTTAAGAGTAGCCCGACCGGAACACGATCATCTGACACTCGCGGCCGTGCACTGGACGGAGCAATTCCTCGAAAAGCGGAACACGGTGGGACTGGACCTTTCTCGCGAAACGGTTCATAACTCACCTCCATACGAGCCTTCGGCTCCGATTAACAGGGACTATGATGGTAATCTTGTTGAGTACTCTTCGGACGTCCCCGCAACCGAGAAGATGAAAGCAGCAATGAGAAGCAAGCCTCATATGCGATTATGTGAAACCCTGTCCACTTTGACGACGGATGGGAATCAGACAGTCGATCACAACACTAAATGGAAGGATACGACATGTGCGGAATAGCCGGCATTTCAAGTTTTAAACGCCGAGAACTCGGACCTTTGCTGGAGGAAATGCTGGGAGCCATGCATCACCGCGGACCGGACGGTGCGGGCTTCGTCATCGGTGATACGTGCCAGCGAAAGGAAACACTGAGTGATTTGGACCTGGCCGGACAGAAAGGTCTGGTCGCGCTGGGGCACGTGCGTCTGGCGATCACGGGCAGCGCGACGGGACTACAGCCGTTTCAATCGCGAGACCGGGCTCTGAGTCTTCTGCACAATGGCGAAATCTACAATTTCAAGGAACTGGCCGAGGAATTGAGTCACGAACATTCGTTCAGCACCGGCAGTGACAGCGAGGTGCTCATGGGTCTGATCGAGGAAGAGTATTCCGGGGACCTGGTGGCTGCCATGAAACGCGTCCTGCGCAAGCTGGACGGCGTTTATGCCCTGGCCGTGACAGACCAGAGACAGACGGTGATTGCCCGCGACCGGATCGGAGTTCGGCAGTTGTACTTCTATATCGGCAGGGATTTCGTCGCGTTCGCGTCGGAGAAAAAACCGCTGTTGGCGCTGGGCGGTGAAGGCATCGAGATTCATCGGCTGCCGCCGGGACAGATGATGTTGCTGGACCATGCCAACTACAAGATGATCCCGTTCTGGAAGCCGGAACATCTTCAGTCCGACAAGGTGATTTATAGTCGCAAGGAAGCGATGGAGCGGTACGACCGCGCCATCAAAGAAGCAGTGCGCAAGCGTGTCGCCGGCCGGGATCACGTGGGTATCATATTCTCGGGCGGCATCGACAGCTTTCTGATCGCTCACCTCGTGAAGCAGATCGGAGTCCCGTTTACCTGTTACACGGCGGGCCGGGCGGAGGGAGCGGCCGACTTGGAATGGGCCAGGCGACTGGCCGAGGAGCACGATTTCCCTCTGAAGGTCAGGACGCTCGATACGGATGCGATTCAGGCGTTGATACCGCAGTTGATTCACGATATCGAAGACTACAGTCTCAACCAGGTCGAAGTGGCCATCCCTATCTATGCTTCCGTACAAATGGCGGCGGAAGCCGGTGAACGGGTCATTCTGACCGGTCAGGGGGCCGACGAGTTGTTCGGCGGTTACTCCTGGTATCCCAAAATCGTGGAGAAAGAAGGATATTACAACTTCGTGCAGCGTTCCTGGGAGGACGCGTTTCTGCTGTACAAGGAGTGCCTCGAGCGCGAAGACAAGATCGCCATGGCGCACAGCCTGGAGCTGCGCGTGCCGTTTCTGGATCCGGAAGTGATCCGGGTGGCGTTTGAGATAGCGCCGGAGCTGAAGATTCATTCCGGGGACGATGACCAGGGGAAGCGGATTCATCGGGAATACTGTATCACCCAGGGTATACCGGAGAACATAGCGTATCGTATCAAGGAAGCGGCCCAGCACGGGGCCAACGTTCATCACACGTTCGAAGAAATCGCGGAACGTCACGGCCTTTCGGAGCAGTTAATGAGTGAGGCCGGTTACGACCAGGACAAGATGATCCTGGAGAAACTGGGCAGTTCATCGCGGTACGGGTACCGGTACGGTCAGCATGATCTGTGGAAGCCGTTGCCGCACGTTCAGTTTTACCTGGACTCGCAGGCGGCCGAGCTGGGTTTGCTGTCGCCGACGGCGAGATTTCATTTCGAAAGTATCAAGGGGAAACTTGAAGCCAAGGATAAACTTGTTTTACAAGGAGGCCGGGCATGAGGATAGAGTTACCCAAAAACGTGGAGCGCTTTGGGGCCGTCCGTTTCGGCGACCTCCAGAAGGTGTTCGAGCTGGATTCGGGAGTCGGCAACGGCGCAATGCCGACCCAGAATCACGCCATTCAACAGGTACCGCATAACCAGCTTAACGACATATTCAAGGACATGGCGGTCGTGGTACCGGTCATGAACGAGCGTCTGAAGCTGGTGGAAGGTGTGCTCTGCGGTATTCCGCATCAGTGCATGATCATTATCGTCTCCAACAGTCCGCGCCAGCCGGTCGATCGGTTTGCGATGGAGAAAGACGCGCTGCGCGAATTCTGCATGTTCACCGGCAAGAATGCCCTGATCGCGCACCAGAAAGACGAGTACCTGTCGCAGGCGTTTCGGAATGCGGGTTATACGAGCATTCTGGACGAGTCGGGGCTGATCCGGGACGGCAAAGCGGAAGGCATGCTGGTGGCCACCATACTGGCCAAACTGGCCGGCAAGAAGTACATCGGTTTTGTGGATTCAGATAACTATTTTCCGGGAGCGGTGGAGGAATATTGCCGCGAATATGCGGCCGGATTCAGTATCACCAGTTCGCCGTACACGATGGTGCGGATTGCCTGGCACAGCAAGCCAAAGATAGTCGAATCGAAACTGTTTTTCCGCAAGTGGGGCCGCACCTCTACACGTACGAATGCCATGTTGAACGGCCTGCTGAGCCACTATACCGGATTCGAAACGGAGATCATCAAAACCGGCAACGCCGGTGAACATGCCATGTCCATGGATCTGGCGATGAATATCGATTATTCTGCCGGCTATTCGATCGAACCGTACCATATCATCAACATGCTGGAGCGTTACGGCGGTATCGAGGAGAGCCCGCTGCCGGATGTGATGGCGCACGCAGTGGAAATCTACCAGATCGAATCACGGAATCCCCATTTGCACGAAGCGGGCGGCAAGGAACATATCGATCAGATGTGTTACCTGGCGATGCAGGTCATTTATCACTCGCCCATTTGTCCGGAGCCGCTCAGGAAGCAGATTCTCCGTGAGGCGCAATCGAAGAAGTATATCAAGGCCAATGAGGAACCGGCTAAGCCGCAGTACTTTCCGCCTCTATCGACGATTGATATGGATGCTTTTCTGCAGGATATCGGCGAAACATCGTACGGCAAGCTGCTCATGACTAACAAGATTGCCGTATCTCTATAGCGGTCGTTGCGACGGACGTACATGATGACTACACGCCGGACGCTCATATTCACGGATCTGGATGGGACTTTGCTGGATCGGGACACGTATTCGTACGAGGCCGCCCGACCGGCTTTGGATAAACTGAGAGACAAGGGCACGCCGCTCATATTCTGTTCGGCTAAGACGCGGGCGGAGCAGGAAGTTTATCGCCGCGAACTGGATATACGAGATCCATTCATCGTGGAGGATGGCGGCGCCGTTTTTATCGGTCAGAAGTACTTCGACTTCCCGTTCAATTATGATAAGACTCAGGCTGAATACAAGGTCATCGAGTTCGGTGTACCCTATCGGGTCATTCGTCAGACGCTGGTTGAGGTTGCCATGGAAACGGGGATGCGGATTCGCGGCTTCGGCAACATGAATGTCGATGAGGTGGCGCAAGTAACCGATCTGGATAGCGACGCGGCGCAGCGAGCCAAATCGAGAGAGTATGCGGAGACACTGGTGAAGGCGTTTTCCGATGATGAAATCAACACGCTGGAGAAGGCGCTGGCGGATAGAGGTTTCAAGCTCACCCATGGCGGGCGTTTCCATGGTGTCGTCGGGGCCAATGACAAGGGCAAAGCGGCGCGGCATCTTATCGAACTCTACCGTCGGCAGAACGGCGCCCAGCTGTACACAGTGGGGATCGGCGACAGCCACAACGACGAGGCGATGCTGGCGGTAATGGATCGGCCGATGCAGGTTCAGAAGCCGGACGGGGCCTGGGAGAATTTGGAGGTTGAGAATATTGAGCGTATTGATGGTGTAGGTCCGGAAGGGTGGAATCGAGCGATTCTGGAGATCTTGTCACAGTAAAGTATAGCAGGCTGATTTTTCATTCGCAGGGGAGTCATAGATCTTTCAGTCAGGTTTGTGTTTGATCGTGCTTGACGTGTCTTTACTTTCTGACGCGTCCGGGGTAATGGAGCATAACATCGATGATATGAGGATCCCACCGCAAGCGGTGGGCGACCTATGTCTCAATCGTACACCGGGATAGTCGCCGAAGGCGGGTAGCAGGGCACAACCCAAAGTGGTTGTGCCAATGTTAGAAGGCAGAACCAGCTAAGTGGTTCTGCGGTACTAAACTGCTGTTTGCGAATGCCCCGACTATTTCTCCGTGTTCAACTCCAGCCTCAGCGTGACAATTTCGAATGGTCTCACATCGAGCTGAATCTTGCCACCCTTCTTGATCGTTACTTTTCCTTCGTTCTCTTCCAGGAGATTTACAAGTGAGGCGGCTTTGATTTCGTCCGGGAGCTTGATAGTCGCCTTGCAGGCTTCACCTTTCGATTCGAACAGCCGCAAAACAAGGGCATGACCGTCCTCGGCCTTCTTCAAGGCAGACAAGAGGATGTTGTCGGGCTCCAGTTTGAAGCTGTGAAAGGCTGTTTCGCCCGGGACATGATTACTTTGGTGAGCCCACAACGGCTGACTGGTTTCAAAGCCGCGCCGGTGAACCTGGGCCTGGCGCCATTTGCCGGCGTAGAACAGGACCGAGTAGTTGTAGGTATGCTGTCCCAGTTCCTGCGCTTGGGGAGTCGGCACCAGGGGACCGCTGATCCCGTCCGCTGACAGCACCGAAACACTGCGCAAGAGTGTACAATAAAGCTTGCCGCCGGTGATCTCGTTGATCGGTACACCTTGAGTGAAAAAGGCCACTCCTCGATCGCCTTCTTCGGCGCAGATCCAGCTCAGTGAGGGCGTCTTCATGTCGTTCTGAAGCGTCCGTTCAACCGGATAGGTGATCACGCCGAATTGAGTTTGCCTCGAGTACTGCGGTGCAATCATGCCGGTATCGAATTTCAGTCGTACCCGGACGTGTGACTGGAGGAGATTCAGGTGTGTTTGGAAGTCGATTCGGGGCGACCTGTTGTATATAATCACCTTTTTGGTGATCTCGAGAGTCTTGTGGCGGTAGAGAAGCGGTTCGTACTTGTCAATCAGGTAGTAGGGCCAGCGCAGGCAGTAAAAGGCATTCCTGAAGGTGATCGTCGTCCGGACGGGACCACGTTGAACCTGCAGTTTCTGCGGCTTGAAGACCCCGAAATGGAGGCCACCGCCCCCCTCGGCGCCTATGGCCCTGTCCAGCTGGCTCTTGTGGAAATAAAGATCTCCGATTTCTTCATCAATGATAACCTCATTGCCGGTCAGAAGGGGATTACCGTCCTTGTCATTGACCGAGACCATGCCCGTTTTCTTGTCGACGGCTATGTTGAAAAATTTCGTTTCGACTTCGTTGCCGCGCGCGTTGCTCTTACTGCGAAACGATTTGCTTCTCTTGACGACTTTGTAGGCGCGGCAGCCGAGTGCCGGCACTTTGGCCATGAAGCCGATGCGAACCTGTCGTACGGAATCATCGTCCCAGCGTCGCACGGCCACGGCTTCACTGGGAACTTCCTTGCCGTTGGCGGATATGCCGGGTTCCCGGGACCAGCCCTCGCCCAGCTCCAGGTCGGCTTCGACCCAGTTCTCAACTTCCCAGTTGTTCGGATTGAAAACGAGCAGGCAGGTACCGCGCGATTTGCCCGGCATGAGTTGCTCGAGTGAGACGCGCATGATGGACGGTACGGTCTCATTGATATCTTCAATGTACTCCCAGGCTTCATCATAGATTTCATCGATCCCGCAGCCCGGCACGACATCGTGCATGGCCAGAAACATCTTTTTCTTCCACATATCCATCATGGACATAAGCGGGTACTGTCGTCCTTGTGTCAGCGCCAGGGCGGCGGCCTTCTCGGCAATAAGAAGTTTCAGTTCGCAATCACGGATGGCCAGCCGCAGGCGCACGCGGCTGGAAGATACATCGGGGAAAATGCTCTCCAGGTCATCGCTGTACATCTCTCCGGAAAAAGTTATCAGATCTTCGTGGTTTTTGTCAAACTGCTCGAAGTACTCCTTCGGGGTGGCCATATGTATTTTGACGTCCTTGTGGTCGTTGTTCCATTCCTGGACTTTGTCCGGAATGTCTTCCTGGGGAATGGCGCCGCCGCTGCCGCAGGGCATGAGGATGTGATCGGTGGTAGCCAGCCGCTGCAGATGCCGATAGCTTTCCTCCCATTTATGCAGGACCAGCCCGGCCCGGTAGCCCAGCGGCATCCAGTGGGCGGGGATAGTCGTTCCGTCGAGGCCCTCCCAGAGGAACTCGCTTACCCGGCTCCCGATTGCTCGCTGCAGTCCTCGGCGAAAGGCCAGCCATTTGTAGCCGGCCTTACGATAAATTTGGGGCAGTTGCGCGTTCAGGCCAAACCCGTCGGCCGCCCAGGCCACCGGTACATCGACACCAAAATGATCCTTGGTGTACCGTTTGCCGTACAGAATCTCGCGCACCAGTACTTCGCCCCCGGGGATCATCGGATCGGGCATCAAATACTGACTGTCGACCATTTCGATTTTCCCTTCCCGAATGAATCTTTCTATGTCGGAGAAGAGTTCCGGATTACGATGTTCGATCAACTCCAGGGGGTAGGTCTGCTCAATGAGGAAACGAAAATCGCGCTCTTCAATCATCCTGACCGCTTTGGTCAGGATAGCAATAAAGATGTAAAGGTAGTCTTCCTTATTGAAAGCCCATACGACGTCATAGTGTGTGTGCGGTGTCAGATATACTGTTTTGGCCATTGTCTCTCCAGTTGGTGCAATTCAGGCTATGTTAAGCGCCACTCTTTTTCAAGGGCGTTAAGAGCGGTCGTTATATGATCAATCTGTGTCCGAACGGTATTGTTCCACCATTCTGGCCGATTCTCTGGGTCTGTTTGGGGCATGTCTTTCAGCAGCTTGTCGGATTCTTCCTCCGCAGCATCGAATTCCTGTCGAAGTTTCGGGTACCGCTCGGCGGGTCGCTCTGCCGTTTTCTCCAATAGTCGATTCAATCGCCACCACAGAGATGATTGCGAGAAGGTATCAACGGGAGCAGTGTCCGGTTTGTGGACTCCCAATTCGGCGGTGCCGGTATTGGTAATCAACTGCGGCAGGTTGGCTGTAAACGGGATAGCGGTAAATACACTGCTGCACGGGGAAACATACGCAAACCAAATCATCGGGGGGACCTCACCTTTGGGATCCAGTTCCACGACCACGGACGTGGCGGTATTGCCCCAGGTGAACTTGTTCGGGGAATCGTGCATGCACAGGGTATGAAAGTCGGGCAGATACTGATGAAACTGCGGACCTTCGATAAAAGTACCTTCGTAGTGATCACGCAGAATCCGCTTGAAAAAGGCCGGGTCATGACGTCCTTTATTCTCCTGCAATAACTGATTGGTTCTTCGCCAACGAATGTGAGACACTTGCCGCGAGTAGTGACGGTGGTCACCGTAGGCAAAAGCGAAATCGAAGTCTCCTTCATTGCTCCACCAGCCGTTGTTGACAGCGAACTTCTCAATGTCGGCGCCGGCTTTGGTATATCCGCTGCGTATCGTGGGCTGATTAGAGATGGACCGTACTCCGGACTTGACATTCTCGGCAATCCATCGCTTGCCGCTTGTTTCCAGCACCCAGGCTTCCTTGGCATCGGCCAGCAAATACGAATTATCGTAGCTGCCGGCATTGTGATCGGTTCCCCTCACGGCAGAACCCCATTGACCGTACTTCTCGAGAAGAATGACAATCGCATCGAGAGTCTCTTCGGCCGTCCGGCCTCTCTCCAGGCCAAACCGGAGAAGGTCCATTCCGGTCAGTCCCAGTTGATCTCGGTTTTCTTCGATGTGGAGGGATTTCGTGAATATGGCGGCATTGCCGCCGACCACGCCCGCTTCATTTATACCGGTTTCATATCCCCAGCACCAGTACGGACGACAACCTAATGTCGCCAGCGTCTCTGCTTCGTCGGGAACAGAGACATAGGAGCACTGAATCTCTCTGCCGGGCGATGGTTTACGAGCCTCCCCGTAGTACCAGACCTGGCATTCGCCGGCCGGTCGGTCACTGTTCTTACCGAAAAGGAGTTTATTCTCTTTGGTGGAATCGGCGAGAGCAACTATCAAATCACACATGATTAACACCGTCCGTGGTTTCCATTTCAAAGATCGTAATCATGAATCTATAAAGACTGATCACTATTTCAATCACTTTCTATCTCTTCTGGGTTTCGGCCACATGTTCTACAGGGAAAGTACAATATGTTTTGCATGCCGTGTATCCCTTTGTTACCATACTATCACAATGTCTGAGCCAATCGATGACATTTATGAGGTGATGCTGACCGCCGTTAGATCTGTTCGAGGAGATATTGCGGTAAAAAACGGCATTACGCATAGCGACAACACACTCGAGGTCAACGTTGAGATCATCTCGTTTACCGAATATGACAGCATCTATGTGATCGGTGCCGGGAAAGCATCGGCCCATATGGCGCACGGCTTGGAGGAGATGCTGGGAAATCGCATAAATGGGGGGCTGATCAGCACGAAGTACGGTCATAGCGTCGGGCTCGGTTGCTGTGACATTATCGAAGCGGGGCATCCGCTTCCGGATGAAAACAGCGTCAGGGCGGCCGCCAAGACACTGGCGCTGGCTGACGGCATGACCCAAAAGGATCTCGTATTCTGCCTCCTCTCGGGGGGTGCTTCTGCACTCTGGTGTCAGGCCGCGACGCCTCTCGCTCTTGAAGACAAGCTCAGAACCACCGAAGTGCTTCTGAAGTGTGGGGCCGATATTCACGAGATGAACACCGTACGCAAGCATTTATCGGCGATAAAAGGTGGACGATTGGCCCTAAAAGCACACCCGGCGCGATTAGTGACACTGGTTATTTCTGATGTGATTGGGGACGATTTGAGTGCAATCGGATCGGGACCGACCGTTGTCGACAACACGACCTTTGCGGATGTCAAGGCGATTTTCGAAAGGTACGACTTGACGTCGCAATTACCGGACGCTGTCGAGGCTTTTGTCAATAATAAGTCCACCGAGTCTCCAGACAACTCCTTTCCCGTTCGTGATAAGCAATTCAATTCAGATGTTGTTTCGATAATTGCTTCTAACAAACTTGCACTCCAAACTGCCAAAGAAACCGCACACGAACTCGGTTATGATGCCCGCATTACGAACATGCGCGTTATGGGCGAGGCTCGAGAAGTGGCCCGACTGTTGATCTTACAAGCGCAGGAGGCGGCTCGAGCAATGCCGCCGCAATCGCGACCGTTGCTTATGTTGTCAGGAGGTGAGACAACGGTGACTATCAGAGGCAACGGCAGAGGCGGTCGTAACCAGGAACTGGCACTTGCGGCGGCTATCGAACTGGACGGCATGGCCGGTATCCGGCTGGCATCAATCGGAACTGACGGCACCGATGGACCCACGGAGGTGGCGGGAGCCGTTGTCGACGGCGCAACAGTCGCTCGCGGGAAAGAAGCCGGGCTGGACGCCAGGAAGTATCTCGAAAACAATGACAGCTATACGTTTTTCAGCACGCTGGGTGACCTCATTCATACCGGACCCACCGGCACGAACGTGATGGATATGCAGATCATCTTGATATCACGAAGTTAAACGGTTCTGACGGTCGCTTTGTCGGCCGAGTTCTACATCATAATTTCGACTTTTTGTTTCGTTTTATCCGCCAGGCGGTTGTACAGCCAGGCCAGCGAAGCTCCACCGAGAAGCCCGTCGGCCAGTCCCCAAAGGATCCCGAACAGACTGCCGATGGGCGTAGCATCGAATCCGCGGTATATCTGGCTCAGCAACGGAATCTCTTTTTTCTTGCTTCCCCAGAGATACAAGCACCAGGACAAGAGAAACATGGCGACTCCCCAGACCACACTGCAGGCGGCGGCAAAGGCTTTGATGTTTAATCTCATTTCAGGTTATCTCCTTTCGCTTGTGAATTACTAAAAACCGAACTCAGTCGGCCGACTACAGCAAAGTACAGGCTAGACCGGTCGTTCGACATGCCTGGTACTCTTAACGGTCTCACTTCTTTGCGCGGGACAGGGCGAATGACGGTTTTTCTCCCCCTCAAACCACCATCTAACCTGATCCCGCAAAGAAAATCGAAGTTCCGATGCTGCTACGAGGGGGGTGCGATCATGAGGTTGTTCCTGACATCAACTACCCCGGTCGTATACATCGCGGTTTCCCAGGCGGCGCGTTCACCGGCTAATGAGGGAACCGAGCCGGACAGATTGACGACGCCGTTATCGACGGTTACATCAATAGTCTCGAGATCGACACCCGGCTTGCGATCCAGAGCCGAGATAATGTCGTCGGCTATTGCCTTGTCAAGAATACTCTCAGATGGTACCACGGCCAGCTTGTTCGACACACCGACCGCGCCGGCGATATTGCCGGCGATTTCCTCCGCTCGTTTCTTTTTCCAGTATGTATCTACCGAACCTTCCAATGTAACCGAGCCGTTCTGAACGGTCACACCGAGATCAGTCACATCCTGGTTCGGATCCCAATCCAGGCTTTTGCGTATGTTGGTCTCCAATTCCTGATCTGTGGGTACCGTGGTTCTTTCGCCGTAGCGCACGTTCAACTCGTTGGTGATTGAACGCACACCATCAATCAGCCCCGCGTCACTTTGAGCGGCCACTCGCGCCAGATAAGTCGGCACCTCTCCTGTCAATATGACTTGTCCTTCCTCAACTTTTACCTGGACAGAGGATGCATCAATTCGGCTATCCCAGAAAATCGAATCTACAACGTCCTTCTTAATATGTTCGTCACTACGCATGATTCATCACCTCCTTAAGTCTCACGTCCTATGCGCTAAGCTTCTATGTCGAATACGCATTTTTTGTCATCAGAAAGGCAAAGACGTCTTGATTTTGCAAATCGTTCGTACTCCGACGAACAATTACTCACAAAAACCATGCCGGGACTGCCGTGAAAATATAAGCTGCTATGGAACAACAAGTTAAAGCACATTCAGGAGGCCTGTCCGACGGAAGACAATCTCGGCGAAATCCAGTGTGTAGATTTAGTAAAGCAGGTCAGATTTCTCAACGGCGTAATGTGAAGGTACAGTACACTCTTGCGACATCTTCCATTTGACAGTATTTGCGACAGGTTTTGAGAGTATGTATCATTAGCTATGGTATATTGTGTTCACGTCTCGGACCTGCATGGTGTTATGTCACGTTACGATAAGCTATTCGAGCTGATACTACGGGAAAAACCGAAGGCGGTATTTCTGGGGGGAGACCTGTTGCCGTCCGGACTGTTGTCAATTCAATTGGAGAATTCGACTCGCGGAGATTTCCTGACGGACTTCATGAGTTGGAATCTACGGCGACTTCGACGAAAACTGGGGCTGCGATACCCCCGGATATTCGTGATAATGGGAAACGATGATCCCCGCGTTGAAGAAGTCATGATCGAGGAGATGGCGGCGGAAGGTCTCTGGGAATGCGTGCACTTTGGATCCGCCGAATTCGGAGAATATCGGGTGTTTGGGTATTCGTATATTCCACCGACACCTTTCCTGCTGAAGGACTGGGAACGGTATGATGTGTCTCGGTATGTGGATCCGGGTTCGGTTTCGCCGGAGGAAGGGTGCCATTCAATCGCTCCTGAGCCTCATACAATCAGGTATTCGACCATTAAAGCGGACCTGGATCGACTGGCTGCAGAACACAATCTAACCAACAGCATTTTCCTCTTTCATGCGCCTCCGTACAAGTCCAAACTAGATCGAGCGGCGCTGGACGGCCGGATGATCGACCACGTGCCGCTTGATATTCATGTTGGGTCTATTGCTATAGATCGCTTCATCGAGAAGTATCAACCGCTGGTGACGTTGCATGGCCATATTCATGAATCCACGCGGCTCACCGGGTCATGGCGGGATAGGATCGGGCGCACGCACATGTTCAACGCCGCTCATGACGGTCCCGAGTTGAGCGTGGTGAAGTTTTCGCCCGCTGATCCGGGGAGCGCCGAACGGGAGTTACTGTGATGAGTAATCGCGTGTAGTGGCGAATGGGGATGCAAGGCGGACCGGCGCCCGCGACCGGCGGGGACAAGGGCAGCGACCGACATGTTCTATGGGTCAATCATTGATCGTTCGCTGAGGTGCCCATTGAGACAACTCCGGGCCGGCAGATACAAACGTGTACTACGGTGTTTTTGCGGCAGTCTTCTTGCGCAACGGAAGGGGGCGGGCGGGATCCGTGACAGCATTGATTTTGGCGGCCCAGCTCGAGCCTTTTTCGATGTCCTCATCGGTAATGATGTGGGCATCGAGCAGCCCGTCGGTGCGATAACCGGTCAGGTTGAAGTTCATTTCAGCCAGGCACAAACTCCAGCCGTCCAGCCAACTGGTGAGGACCTCTCGCTGTCGGGTCGTGCCGCGAAAATGAATAAGCAAATCTATATCACTGCCGGGCCCGGCGGTAGCGTTCTTGGTGCTGCCGAAGATATACATGTTTTCCACGCCGAAACGTTCGGGATCCAATTCGCTGGCTATCCGTTCCACCATCTGCATGCGCCACTGCCAGAAATGTTCGTCGGCGCCTCGTTCTTCGACGGGTTTCTGCACCACTTCTTCGACCTCACCGGTCGGCGGCGCCAGCACTCCCATGGCTTCTTCCAGATCCGCATTCATGAGTATTCTCAGCACCTGGCCGCCGGTAGTCCTGGGTACGTCGACCAGTCGAATTACATCGGACAATGACGAGTATTCGGGGACGAGGTCCGACAGGATGTTCGGTGAGTTTTTGAGAAAGCCTTCGTTAAACAGAATGCCCGGTTCGTCGGGATAGAGCGGCAGATACCTGATATTGGCTTCGACCAGATCCTGAAAGAAATGAGTGCCGAATGACAGGTCGGGGACATAGTTACCTTTCTGCCGGGCGACTTCGATAAGCGCGGCCGTGTTGTTGATATCGGAGTAGGTCACGCTCACGCCCAACTTAATGTCGCCCCGGCTCCCCCATCGTCCGGGTCCGAGCAACACGAACTGGCGTTTGGGAAGCAGTTTGTTCAGTTTGCTGACGGCCTGACCGACCTTAAGCATCCGTGACCGATCTTCGATATCGGTGTAGCTTTCCGGATCGACATAGACGATATGGGTGATGTCCGGCACGCGTCCGTTGGACACGTATTTATTGGCGGTAAACACGATTTTGTCGGGCGAGATGCCTTTCGGAATGGGCGCCGGCGCACTGGTTTGCGAGTAGCTCTGGGCGCGGCATTGCAGCAGGTAGAACTGTCGGCCGTCCGAGGCGAACTCAATGTCCACCGGCATCCCCAGTTTATCCTCAAGGGTATCCAGGATAGCTTTCATCTGTTTCACGAAAGGCATGCGGGAGATGAGTCCTTCGAACGTGACGACTATGTTGTCGCGGTCGAAATCTACCCCCATCCCGGATCCGATGCGAAAGTGGCCGTCTTCATAGATGGATACCATGTGTTCAATGCCCGGTACCGAATCGCCGGCCACTTTGAGGAAGCTGCTTAACTCGATCGTTTCGAAGGCGTTGGTATCGAGGTCAATGACATCGATCATTTTGGGTGAATAGCGGGCCACCTCGTCGGGGCTGGTATTGACGCGCAATCCGGGTTGTCCGGGTGCGATGAGCACCGGGTAATCGTCACTTAAGCGATCCACGGCGCGGGTACCGAGACCGGGGACGAGGCGGATGAGGCCGTCCTCGCGGCGGATTCGCGGTGACCAGCGGAATTCGTTGTTACTGAACGCCACTCCGGCGAATGAGGGCAGGAAGTACTTGCCGACCCGGGTACCGACCACTTCCTGGATCATGATGCCCATTTCTTCGCCGAAATCGAGCAGGCCTCGTTCGGCCCGGTATTCGATCGGATCGGGGCTGAAGGTCGAGGCATACACTTCGGCAATGGCATCCATAAGTGCCTCGAGGCGCAGCTGCTTGCTGCCCTGATTGGCCAGAAACAGGCTCTTGTACTTGCCGGAAAAGGCGGCGCCGACACGGTCCTCGAGCAGGCTGGAGCTGCGCACGATGAGCGGTCTATCGCCGAACTCATCGAGCGCCACCGACAGGCCTTTTTCAATATCACCGGGGAAGCGCGCGTTCTTGAAGGTCTGGACGATGTGAGGGTATTCGAAACGCACCTGGTTGATCGGTTTGTACTTCTGCTCAACCACTTCATCGAAGTTGTTATAATGCATGAAGTGCAACAGCACGTCGGAAGTGATATGATACGTTTTGGGAATCCGGACGTCCCCGAGCACGTCGTTCGTTGCGGATTCCTTCTTCAGTATTTGGGCGGCGATATACAGGCCGGCGCTTTTGCCCCCTAGTTTTCCGTGGCTTTCGGTGGAATAGATGACGTGGTTCAACAGTTGATAGAAATCTCGCAGCTCGATAAAGTTCTTGGCGACGTTGATATATTCCAGGTGATCGGAGAGAAAGCGGCGGATCAGGGAAACTTCGATACCCCGCTTGTTCGGCGACTGAATTTCCGGCTGATTTTCGGCGATGTGGTGGTAGCGTCTGATGGCATCGGCTACATCGGCCAAGGAAAGGTTGCGGTTCACCACCTGGGCGAGGAACGATAATTTATCTTCTTGAATCCATTTTTCAACAAGTCGGAGGATTCCTTCGTCCGGCAGGTTTTTGTTGGCAACGGAGAAAACGGCTTTACTGATTTCAGACGAAAAGCCGGTCGCTTGACGGCGATCCGGTCGATTCCAGTTTTCCGCCGACTCTTCATGGGTCTCCCTCGGGTCGGGAATGTAAGACTGGAGCAGTTCGTCGGCTTCAGGGACACCGCTCCAGCAGAGATGGTTCAGCATTTTGCGGGACACGCTATCGTACAAATTGGGATCGGTTTGTTTGAGCATTTGCAGGACGATTCGCCATTCACCCTTACCCGAGGTTTCGGTATCGATCTGACTGTCTTCCCACTGCTTGATGACGTTGTGCATTTTCTGGTGCAGGATCCAGTGACCGAGTCGTTCCGCAATCGTCTTGATCAGCCGGGCCTCTTCCTTGAGAAAAGGTCCGTCGTCCCATTGCGGGCACTCTTCGGTGTAGTACACCCGGACGGACCCGATCTTGGAGTTGCCGATCGTAATGTCCGCGGTCTGGACCCAGGCGGTTTCCACGAAGTTGGGGGAAGTAAACGTCTTGTCATCGACCCTGATTTTCGCCACGCAAACGCTGGGGTATTGCCAGCCCGGAGGTATGGCCTCGATGATCTTGCGGCAAATAGTTTCCAGAGATTCATCATGGCTGCTCAAAGCTTCTTCGATCTTGTAGAGACAGCCCAGTTCTTTGGCTCGTTCCTGTAGCTGCAGCAGAATGCCGTCTACCGATTGGTGGTGAGGAGTCGGTTCTCTTTTCTTGTCGGTCATCGTCTAATCAATCCTCTCCCGGAACGACCGTCGACCCTGATTTGAAGCGGTCGGTCGGCACGAACATGACGAATATGTTCTGTTTCATTAACAGTCGGTTGGGCGCCCAGCCAATCCCAGTCTACCTCGTATTTGCCCGTATGCGGAATGCTGAAATAGCTGACCTGCAGACTGGTGAGGTTGTGGAAGAAGTGCGAGCCCTGGCTCAACTCGACATTCATCGCGGGGAGTGTTATTTCCGCCATAATTCGGGCGCCGGATATATTGCCCCAGTCCACGGGTATGCCCAGCCAGGGGTCCGAACTCCCCCAGCGACCAAAGCCCAGGAGCACGTAGCGGACGTTGTCGGCTACGGCTTTCCTGTTGATCGTATCCAGTTCGACCGCTATCTGCCGTGTCTTTTCTTTTTCGAACTTGTCCGGTTTAACATAGACGATATCGGTGAGGTTGTCGATGACGCCGTTGCCGAGAACGTGCTCGGAAGCCAACACGACGCCTGCGGCGGTTAGTTCGTCAGTGGCGATATCGACCTCCTGGTCGGAAACGACCATGGGGCGCACCTGCAGGAACCCGAATCTCGGGGGCGACTTCTTCCGGCCGTCAAGGGCGAGCGCAAACTCGATTTCCACCGGGGCGCCCAGTGATTCACTGCAAATGCTCAGCAGTTTGCGTATCAAATCGTTCAACGGAATGGTGTTCATACGAATCAGCGGAGCGAAATCGAGCACCCGCGGACCGTCACTGCCGATTCCCATTACCAACCTGTCGTTCTGCGGTTGATAGGTGGAGGCAATCAAAGACAGGGTGTTGTCGTACTCGGCTTCTTTCAATGTGCCTTTCAGCAGGTACTCGGTTTCTCGAATGGGGTCGAAGCTTGGCGGGCGGCCCAGATTGACGGCCCAGAAGTCGGTTTGCGTGTTCTTGAGCATGTCACTCATGGTGTAGGGCGGCGCCAGATTGGGATAGGTGGGGCTATACGTCCAGCATCGGCCGCCGTCAACTATCGTTTTGCCCAGGCCGAGGGCCAGATCAACAACGCCGTCCTCCGGTTTGGCATGTCCGACGGGATAGAAATTGTACGAGCGGGTCACTCCCGATACATCCGGATAAAACCGCTCATAGTGTTCGGTACCGACTATCTGCTGCATGACCACGGCCATTTTCTCTTCGCCAACAGCGTGCCCCGTCATTTTGATGTAGGCCTTGGCTTCATGAAAGAACGCGGAAGCATAGACGAACTTGACGGCTTCAATCAGCTTGCGATAACGGGCGTCGGTGTCCGGCTGGTTGTTGGGGATCATTTTTGTTCCATATACTCCGGCGAACGGTTCGTACATGGCATCCTCAAGCAAGCTCGAGGACCTAACCGCCAGGGGCCTGGAAACGGACAGAATCAGCCCACGTAAATCTCCGGCGAACTCTGCAGGAAACGCGGCTCGCTGAAAGGCATTGGCAATACGGTCGTCGGATTCGTTCGAAAACGCTAGGTCATACAGGTCATTGCGCTCCATAAAGACGTCAAAGACATCGGTGCCGATCACGACGAGTCGGGGCACCGAGACGGCAATTCCCTGGAACTCGCGTTCCGGTAAGTACTGAGTCAGCACTCGGTGGGCGAAAGCCAGCCCCGTGGCTTTGCCGCCGATCGCACCACTGCCGATCCGAGAGACGATATTGTCGCTCGTGAAGAACCGGCGGTCAAATCGAGGTACCTGATCCGCAGAGGGTATGGCAACCTTGTTAGACATCGACTATAGTTTTCCTTTTCACTTCTTTGTACAAGATAAATGTTCAGATCGGTAAACAAAGCAGTATTTGGTCGTTCCCCAGCACAACCCGGGAACGAGGTGAAACAGGAATTTCAAATTCCGTCATTCATGCGAAAGCAGGAATCCACTCCGTTCCCAATTACAGCCCGGGAGCGAGGAGAAGAGAGGATGGCCCCCGGCCTTTGGGCGTGTTGAAGAAGCCTCATCTGCCGCTTCTGCTTGCCACCGAGCTACGTGTCGGGTCACAATCCCGTTGGCACGGGATCAGGATCCGACACAACACCACTGGGAGTTTTCCAACACGCCGCTTCGCGGACGTGACGATCACGCGGTTCGATTCCGTTCAGCCGGACTGCATGTTGACAATAAGAACTGCGGGCTGCGGTGCTGGTTAGCACTTACGGGAGCGGGCCGGAGACTACCAAACCGGCGATTCGTATCATCATATCAACCAGGCTCCGTCTACACCCAGCCACGATCCCGGCAGGCATGAGCCACTCGCTCGATGGCGATCACATAAGCCGCATCGCGCATAAACAACTTCCGCTTTCTCGCCAGATTGCTGACCGCGATGAAGGCGTTGGTCATTTTGACATCGAGCCGACCGAGAACGTCGTCCTTTTCCCAGAAGTAGTTCATGTTGCTTTGGACCTGCTCAAAATAGCTGCAGGTTACCCCACCGGCGTTGGCCAGAAAATCCGGAATGACGAAGATGCCTCGCTCCTTGAGCACCTGATCCGCTTCCGGTGTGGTGGGACCGTTGGCGCCCTCGGCGATGATCTTCACCCGTTGTCCTATCTTGCCGATATTATCTTCCGTGATCTGGGTTTCCAGAGCGCAGGGGATAAGAATGTCGGCATCCTGTTCCAGCCAGGCTTCGCCATCCAGTACGTCGTAGCCCAGATCTTTGGCTTTGGTCTTGTCGATTCCGCCGAAGCGGTCGGTAATTTCCAGCAGCGCCTTCAGGTCGACTCCATCCTTTTTGACAAAGGAATACGCCTTCTGATCCACCTGGTCCCAGCAGGCGACACAAATGACCGTACCGCCTATTTGCTCGTACAATTGTATGGCATATTGTGCTACGTTGCCGAAACCCTGTAAGGAGGCTACCGTGTCCTCGGGCCGGACATTCATTTCCTTGAGGGCTTCGCGCAGAGTAAACACGAGGCCGAAGCCGGTAGCTTCGGTTCTACCCAGAGAACCGCCCATCCCCACGGGCTTGCCAGTGATGAATCCCGGATAGTGGCCGCCGTAAATGTGTTCGAACTCGTCGAGCATCCACAACATATGCTGAGCACTGGTCATGACATCGGGCGCCGGGACATCCGTCACCGGACCGACGTTTTTGGCCAACTGGCGCACCCAGCCGCGGCAAATCTGCTCTTGTTCTCTTAGACTGAGATTGTGCGGATCGCAGACGACTCCGCCTTTGCCGCCACCTAACGGGATGTCAACCACGGCGCACTTCCACGTCATCCACATGGCCAGGGCGCGAACAGTGTCTATGGTCTCCATCGGGTGAAACCTGATGCCGCCTTTGCTGGGACCGCGTGCGTCGTTGTGCTGAACTCGGAAGCCTCTGAAAACAGCGGTTGTTCCGTCATCCATCTTCACCGGAATACTGAATTGATACTCGCGCAGGGGCATTCTGAGCAGGTCTCTGGCCGCCGGCTCCAGCCCCAGGGTATCCGCGACAGCATCAAACTGCCGCTGCGCCATCTCAAACGGATTGAATCCTTTAACCATCGCTTTTTCACCTCATTTGTGCAGCCGACTGCCGGAGCGATGTAACCAACTCGTTTGTGCAACTCTCCGGCGTTTTTTCAAAGCGGGATAATATATAACAAGTTACTTTTTTCACAAGGGAAAAATGGAGGTGGCGTGCTCAGAATGGATCCGTATGCACATTTCGGGACCCGTGCTTTACGCAACTGGGCGAGTCGGAACAAACGTACCGTTGTTCCAGGTACCCCGCGAATTTCCTCACAGACTGCACATTCCGAGCCATTCCGCCACCTGATTCCGATTGATTGCGCCACCCCCGGAGCAATAGCTGACGCGGGATAGTCACTAAGGAGCTCACCATATTTTCCTGAAAGCCTATTATTTTTGCGAAAAAATAAAATTATCTTATATTAAAATGTGGTATTTATGGGATTCGAGAAAAATAAAGGTCTCTAAATGTAATTTGAAAGCTGGTTTCTGTGATTTTGAAACGATCTATAATGACATTTTTGACAATAATCATCTTAATTATCAGTTCTTGTTTTCGTCCAGTCGATGAGAATAATTTTATCCACATTGATACTGAAGATGATCCATCAGTTCTTCCATATCGATTTGTTCAGGTTGATTTTATGCATACTTTTTCTTATTCGATAAAGCTCTCTAATGAAGCTCTGTCTAGTGTCCTGTCCCGGAAGTGATTTTCATAATACGTCGAACACTTTTATCCGGTTGTCTTTTTTAACCAAATCTCTCATATGACCTTGCGGCAATGCTGACTGTGACTATTGCAGGTATAAAGCCAACATTGTGTAAAGCTATTCGCGGGACAGGACACTAGCATATACTATATTCAAAATAGAAATCATACTAAATTAGCCAATTCATCAATTATATTTTCTCTAGACAAAAGTCGAGGGGCTAATATTCTACACCAATCAAATGTTAATACTGACCGCATTATTTCTCATGTTCCTTTCGACTTTGACAATGATGGGATAGAAGAATTGGCTATAACATATCTTACTCAAGATAGTCTTTGGTTGGAGATTTTAGATGCATACGATAAGTCTTTGATAAAAAAACTACTAGTGTCCTGTCCCATGTTTCGCTTGCGTAAGTGTTGTTGAGTATTTATCTTCTTTCGACACGGAAAGGAGAGAGTTAATTTCAAAAGGTGTGGAAATTGATAAAAAAGTAGCGTAACCTTCCGG